>CAWFIG010000010.1:0-189603 GCA_963815695.1 uncultured Planctomycetia bacterium | reverse complement strand
GAACTGCTGGATGTTGCGCTGCTCGCGGCCGAAGTCCAGCTCGCGCCGCATCGCCCGCTGAAACTCCGCCACGATCGCCGAGGGGCGGTAGTTGTGGAACTCGGGGACCATCTCGGCCCATGCGCCAGGCCGGCGAGGATGTCCATATCGACGGCCACTTTCTTCTCGATGTCGGCATGGAGCACCTTGACGACGACCTGCTCGCCGGAGTGGAGCTTCGCCCGATGGACCTGCCCGATCGAGGCCGAGGCCATCGCTTCGGGCTCGAACTCGGCGAAGAGTTCTTCGATCGGCCGGCCAAGCTCGCTCTCGACCAGTTTTCGGACCGTCTCAGGCGGGTCGGCGTGGACTGTTCCTGGAGCTGCTGGAATTCCTCGGCCAGTCTGACCCCGACCAGGTCGGGACGGGTGCTGAGAATCTGGCCGAGCTTGATGAAGGTCGGGCCAAGTTCGGCCAGGGCCAGCCGGAGGCGGGTTTCCCAGGGATGCCGGGCGATGGCCATCCCTCCCCGGGCCTTCAGCAAGTCCTTGGCAAAATCGGGTCCCAGCCGCCCGATCCACGCCGCCAATCCGTACTTGCTCAGCACCGACAGAATCTCGTACCAGCGGCCGAGATGGCGGTAGATTTGCGGAATGGAATTGAGCTTCATGGCACGGCCGCCGGCAGAGGTCGCCCCAACGCAGGGCATCCATTATCACTACTCTACGTCGGCCGAAGGCCAAATGCCAGTAGGATGCGGGACTGCTAAGCGGCAGCGAATTCCACGGCCGGGCCGTTTAGCCGGCGGACTTACTACTTGCCCTTCTTCTCGACGGCTTTCTTTGGCGCCGCCCCGCTTGCCGTCGCGCTTTCTTCACCGCCGCTTTCTTTTCACTCTCTTTTTTCGGCTTCGCTTCGTTCGTCCACGTTCCGCCGAACTGCTTCTGATGAACTTCGATCACGTCCTGGAGGATGAACGGCTGGGAAGCTCTTGTCGTCCTGGGCGAGAATATGACGGTAGCGGCTGATCATGTCGATCAGTTCCTCGCGGCTGGTCTGTTCGGTGAGGTACTCGTGATGGGTGTCGATCACTTTTCGCCAGGCCTCGAGCCCCTTGGTGTAGTTCTGCGCGGCGACGTGGTCGCCGTCGGCATAGGCGCGATCGCCCTTGTAGATGAGTTGGCGGGCGTTGCGAAGATCCTGGCCCTGCTCGTTCTTGGCGTGTTGCCGCCAATAGTTGAAGTTCACGTGCCGCGGTAGCGCTTGATGTACGTGGCGAGCTGTTCGTGCTGCCACGCTTCCTTGGCGAGTTTCTTGGCGGCGTCGCGTCTTTCGTGCGATCCGGAAATCTTCCGCGCGACCTCGTCGTCGGTGACCTTGATGGCTTCCTCCGCCTTGGCGGCCAACCCGACTGCTTTCCGCTGCGCAGTGCCAGGGGAGTATCGAGGGCCAGCCGCTCGGCTGTCGGCAAGCGCGGCCTTCTTCTCCGCGATCATTTTCGCCCGCAACCCCGGCTGCATCTTGTCGAGCTTGGCGACTTCTCCTTGGCGATCTTCTCTTCCGCTTCCTTGATCGTTCAGGTGAAGCATGATGGGCTCGTCGGGCCGTCCCACTTGAACGAACTGGGGATGATCCTCGCCGCCGTAGCGATGCCAATCGGCTGGCGGCGTCGGCCCACGCCTTCTTGGCCACCTCGCCGAAGATGCCGTCCTTCTCGATGGCCTCGGCGTAGTACATCTGGCACATCGGTGCGCTGGAGCGGTAGATCAGCGGGCTCTGGCCCATCATCGGCAGCTTTCAGGTCGTCGACCATCTCGACGGACTTGTTCGTACCAGTCCTTGCCGACCAGCCAGTTGTCGAGGTGCGCGTAATCCGGCCGATGTCGCGGATTCCGGCGGCAGCGAATGCGGTAATCGTCGTCTTCCTTGAACAGCCGGCGGTACTGTTTGACCTCGTCGGCCTTGCCGATCTTCTGCGAGACCATGCGGCCCATCTCCCACTGCAACCGCGGCTGGTCGCTCGTTGTACTTGATGCCCTCTTTGAGGAAATTGAAGCCCTTGATCACCCAGCGGTATCGCTCGCGGTAGTCGTCGAACTCGACCGAGACGTTGTAGGAGAGGTTCCAGGCCTGGTTGGTCCAGACGTTGATGAAATTGGGCTGGACCTTGGTGATCTGGTTCAGCGTGGCGCCGAAGTTGGTCCAGTCCTTCTTCATCTGGTAGTCGTTGGCCTTCTCCCAGAGGATGTTGGCCGCCACGCCGCGCATGCCCAGCGTGGCCAGCTTGATGGTGACGCTGCCGGGGTCGATCTCGCCGAGCTGCGCCTGGCTGAGGTGATACTTGCTGCGCAGTTGGGCCAGCATGCCGCCGGGCTTGCCCGGCTCTCCCTTGGCGGCGCTGGTGGCCGGATGGCTCAGGTAGATACAGCGGCATCAGCAGCACGGCGATCAGCCACAGATAGACGATCTTTCGGATGAAGGAGCGGCGCGAACTCATGGGACACCTCGTGCTTGCGAAGCCGCAAGCGGTTCGGACTTGCGAACGCAAGCAGCTCACACAATCAACTTCAATCAACAATCTCCACTCTACCTCGCTACCTCCGGTTCTTCAGACACAAATACCCCACCACGAACACCGGCAGCAGGAAGGCGAACGCCCGACACGTGTACATCAGAAGCCGTGTCGCCGGGAATGTTGAACCCGCTGGCGACGTTCTCGGAGAAGCTGAATCGTCCGAAGTCGGGCAGGATCTTCGACAGCACCCACAGGCCGAATTCCGCCACGCTGTCGAGCGTCTTGCACGACGGTCGTTTGCAGGCCCGGCTCCATTTCGCGAGGTCACGTTCTGCTGGGTCACCAGCCGCCGACAACGATTCGAACGGGCCGCCGCCGTAGGTCTGTGCGTGGCCAGGCGATACATGAAGTCGTTGAAGAACCCGCCGATCAGCGCTCCCAGCGTGGCCAGCATCGCCACCGGACCGCTCAAGAACGTGCTGAACGTCACCCCCAGCGTAATCACCAGCAGCGATTGCAGCCAGATGCCCAAGTAGCCCTTGACGAAGTTCAACGCGAACGAGGCGTCGCCGGCGCGGAGGTACATGTCGGCCTGGGCCACGCCGAAATTCTGCGCGGCGCCTCGCATCGCAGCCAGATCTCCACCTTGCCGTCGCTGACCATGTCCTTGAACAGATCGAGTTCCTTTGCCGTCGCCGCGTCTGGAACTTCGCGGGGAATGATCTGCGCGTCGATGGCGAATTCCTTGGACTCGAAACCGCCTTCGGCCGACTTCACGCCCGTCTTGGGATTTGCGCACCGTCAGGCTGCCCGGTACGCCCTTCTCGATGTCGCCCTTGTAGGTGCGGAAGACCTCGATGGTCATTTCGAGGGGCAGTCCGTTGGGGAACCGTCTTCGGGTGATGCCCTCGAACGTCCAGATGGCGGCGGCCAGGCTCCCGCCCGCGATGAAGCTGCGGTAGGTCCATTCGTCGCCGACGTTGATGCCCTTTTGCGGCGGGCTTGCCCCGGCCGGTCGCAGGAAGCGGAGCTTGCCGTAGACGGGCACGCGGGCCACGAGCATTCCTTCTGCCGGGCCGAGCTCGTAGTCGTCTTGTCGCCACTCGTTGTCCACCGTCAACGCGTGCCAGTGCCGTTGCTCCATCTCGACGCGGCCTTCGTGCCCGACGGATCGATGAACACCTTGTGGCGATGGCTGTGAACGCGGCTGGTGAGGCCTTGGAGCCCGCTCGGCTGTCCCGCCGGGCCTTGGATCGGCTGCAGATCGGCGGCCGTCAGTTGGTGGGTGTGGGCCAGGCCGCGCTCGACGAACACGTAGCTGACCGTCCCCATCACCAGCAGCAGGAAGGTTGTCACGGCGGCGAAGCCGACGATTCGCCCCAGCACCACTTCGCTCGCCCGCACCGGCTTGGTCACGACCGTGTAAATCGTGTGGTTCTTGATGTCGGCCGGCAGGCTCAGCGAACTGAGAAACAGCGCCAGCAGCAGCACCAGGTAGCTGGTCGCGGTGAGCACGAAGTCGAGATAGAGCCGGGCGGGATCGATGCTGCCGCGGATCGAGATACCAGCCGGCGAACAGCAAGATCAGGATGAACACGGCGAACACGACCACCACGCGGCGGCGAATCGACTCCTGGATCGCCAAGCGGGCCAATGCCCAGGTCGCGCGCGGCGAAATGTGGACCAGATCGACCACGGCGTTGCCACAACACCCGGCCGGTGATTCGCGTGGCCGCCACCGGGCCGTGCAAGAACGGCCGCCAGCAGCCAACCGAGAGCGTTGCGCCCACGGCCACGCACGCCACCACTGCCAACCACGTCAGCAAGGCCCAGGGCAGCCAATCAGAAACGGAATGATGTCGTTTGGATCGACAACCATGAGCAGGGATTAGGGGAGTGGATAGTGGAGTGGTGTGGATGTCAGTTGCGATGCTCAGATCACTGCCTGCGCAATTCTCGCGCCGCGACTCGGCCCGGATGCTCCTCGCTCTCGTGGATGATCTTCAGGAACAGCTCTTCGAGCGTGGTGGTGGGGTTGTCCATGTTCAAGCACGTGGCCGTTGTTGCGCTCGATCGCCAGGCGGACCTCTTCCTGGGCGACGGCGCTGAGGCCGGCCACGCGGATTTCGGTCACGTCGCGGACCTTCAAGAGGCTGTCGACGCGGCCCATCTCCTTCAACTCGCCCTGGTAGAGGATGGCGATCCGGTCGCAGACGTCCTGCACGTCGGCCAGCAGGTGGCTGCACATCAGGATCGTCTTGCCCTCGTCGCGGAGCTTGACGATCAGGTCCTTCATCTCGCGGGTGCCGATCGGGTCCAGCCCGGTGGTCGGCTCGTCGAGCACGATCAGCTCGGGGTCGTTGATCAGCGCCTGGGCCAGGCCGATGCGGCGGGTCATGCCCTTGCTGTACTCCTTCAACTGCCGCCGCTTGGCCCATTGCAGCCCGACCATCTCGATCAGGTCGGCCACCCGCTGCCGGCGCACCGCCCGCGGCATGTTGAACAACCGGCCGTAGAAATCGAGCGTCTCCTCGGCGTTGAGGAACTTGTAGAGGTACGACTCCTCGGGCAGGTAGCCGATCCGCTCGTTCTTGGTCACCTCGGTGGCGTCGCGGCCGAAGACCAGGGCCTGGCCGTTGGTGGGGAACAGCAGCCCGAGGATCAGCTTGATCGTGGTGGTCTTGCCCGATCCGTTGGGGCCCAGCAGCCCGAAGATCTCGCCCCGGCGGACCTCCAGGTCGAGGGCCTTGAGGGCCCGGACCTTTTGCCGCCCCCAGAAATCGCGGTAAACCTTGGTGAGATTCCGGGTTTCGATGATGACTTCTGACTGCATGGAAGACCTCACAAGGCCGCGTCGTTAGATAACGCGATGTATTCTTCCTACGCACCTGACACGGCAAAAGTTCGCAAGGCAAGGGGGGCACAGAGAGATCGTCGCCAAAGGGTGCACATGTCGCAAGACGCCGTTCCGACAACCTCTTCCACGCTCGTCAACAAGGCCTGAAACATCTACTATAAAGTGTCGGCGAAAAGCTTGCAAGCCGCCGCCATAGCCCCTAGAAATGAGGGGACATCAATGCTGCCGCCAGCCGCCGGCCAACGCGCCGACACATCAACGCTTATCATGTAGAATGGGAGCAGACCGGCGCGATTTGGGCACCGGGCAATCGTTATCATGCGTAACAATCGCCTAATCGTACGTAACAAACGCCCGCGACGGCGGTCGCCGGGGAGAATTGCGGTGTTTCTCTCATGTCCTCCCTCGCCAATTCCTCTTCAGCCCGCCGCGACGCCGCCTTGCGGTTTCTGGTCGGTCGGATCGACTACGAACGAACCCTGTCGATGCCCTGTTCGGAAGAGGCTATGAAACTGGATCGTATGAGGGAACTGTTAGCACGGCTCGGGAATCCCCACGAACGTATGCCCCTCATTCACGTCGCCGGCACCAAAGGCAAAGGCTCCACTGCGGCCATGATCGCGGCCATCCTCTCTGCGGCCGGCTATCGCAGCGGACTGTTCACCTCGCCCCATCTCGACCGGATCGAGGAGCGAATCGCCGTCGACGGCCACCCCTGCTCGGGCGACGAACTGGCCGAACTGGTCGAACGGGTCCGGCCGGTGGTCGAGGCAATGGACCGGGAATCCTTCCCGAGCCTACTCCCCGCAAGCTTCCGGCCTCCCACCTATTTCGAGATCGTCACCGCGATGGCCTTCGACCATTTTCGCCGTCGCGGGGTGGATGCCGCCGTGTTGGAGGTCGGGCTGGGCGGCCGGCTCGACTCGACCAACGTCTGCTCCCCCTGCCGTCACGATCATCACCAGCATCAGCTTCGACCACACCAAACAGTTGGGCGACACGCTGGCCGCCATCGCCGCCGAAAAGGCCGGCATCATCAAGCCGGGCGTGCCGGTCATCAGCGGCGTCGACGCCGACGAGCCGAGGGAGGTGATTCGCCGCATCGCCCGGAAAAACGGCTGCCGACTGATCGAATTGGGCGTCGATTTCGATTTCGATTATCACCCCCCGCGCCATTTGGAGCAGCGGCCGTCGCCGGCACGGTTCGACTACACCCTGTCAAGCCGCGACCGTTGGTCGCGCCGACCCCGCGACCAATGGTCGCGGCTTTACATCGCGTTGCACTCGGTCTGTTGGGCCGCCATCAGGCGGCCAATGCCGCCGTGGCGCTGGCGGCGGTGGAAGAACTGCGGCAAAGCGGCTGGACGATCCCCGAGGCGGCGATCCGCCGCGGACTGGCCGAAGTCGCTTGGCCGGCGCGGGTGGAGGTCGTCGCGCGGCGGCCGACGGTCGTGCTCGACGCCGCCCACAACGTCGCCTCGATCGCCGCGCTGGTCGAAGTGCTCGACGAGAGTTTTTCCGCCGCCCGGCGGCTGCTGATCTTCGCCACGACGCAAGAGAAAGACCATCGCGGCATGTTGCAGCAGTTGCTCGGCCGCTTCGACCACGTGATTTTCACCCGCTACTCGAACAATCCCCGCAGCGTGCCGCCGGAAGAGCTCTTGGGGCTGGCGAGAGAAATCTCCCCTCTCCCGCAATGCGGGAGAGGGGCCGGGGGTGAGGGCGGCGACAATGGAAATTGTGGCGACGCCAGCCGAAGCCTGGGACGTGGTTCGCCGCCTAGCAACGCCCGACGACCTGATCTGCATCACCGGCTCGTTCTTTCTGGCATCCGAAATACGCCCCCAGATCGCCACCCGACCGTTTCTGTCTGCAGCAAGCACGTAATCACTCTTGCGGCTTCCGCAGTGCGGTCGAGGAAACATCCTCGCGGAAAATCTCCGGCGGCACTTCGTGGCAGATCGCGCGAAGCGCATCGGGCAAGTCGAGATCGGCGAGGCGAACAAAGCCCGCGCCGAGATCGCGGCCGAAGACCAGGAAGCGGCAGCCGCGGGTCGCGATCCGCTCGATGGCGCCGCTGGCACGCCGACGGATCGTCGCCGTAGTATCGCGGGTCGGCGATGCGGCGCAGCGTATCGACGCCTACGATGAACGTCGCTCCGGCAAACAGCCGCGATTTCTCCTCGAACGTGGCCGCCCGACTGAGATACACCGGCTGATCGGCCGGGAATTGCCCGAGCCGGCGCTCGATCTCCATGTAGTCCAACGGCGGCTTGTCGACGTTGAGGATCGAAATCTCGGCGACCGCCGGCTGCCCGAGCATCTCCTCGGCCACCTCGATCATGCGGCGATGGCCGTCGTGCAAGGGATTGAACGCCCCCGGCATGAGCAGCTTCGGCGAGCCGTCGGCCGGACCGATGCGAACCGTTTCGACCTTGCCCAACAGCAAGTCTTGCCAGGCGGGCGGGGCCTGCGTGCGCGACTCTTCGACCTGCTCGCCTTCGAGCAGATCGAGCGAGAGCCGATCGGCCACGCCGCACGCTTCGGCCACGACGTTCAGCAGCAGCCGTCCGGCAAGCCGCTCCTCTTCCGCCCGGCTGCGGCGGTCCTTCTGCAACTGCAGATGCCAAGCTGCGGTCAAGGCGACGGTTTGCAGGGCGACGTGAATGCGATGCGGGCCGCGCTTCGGCCGATCGCTGGCCAGACTGGCCGTGCAAGCCGCGACTCCCCTCTCCCTTTGGGAGGAGGGACTTGGAGGGTTGGGAACTGGAGATTGGGGACTTGAGAGTCCTCACCCCTGACCCCTGGCCCGCTGCCTCCTCTTCCGCCTCATACCGCCGCGCCCGATGGAACGCCGCCATCGCCATCGCCCGACCGGTCGCGGCCGAGCAAAGCTCATCGGGCAAGCCGCCCAGCCAGGCGACCATGGCGGCGGCCGAATAGGGCACGATGGCTTCCAACAGGGTTCGCGAGCCGCCGGGCACTTCCAGCAGATCGGCGATGGCCCGGCTGCCGCCCCCGGCTGGCCGCCAGCACGATCCGCGTCGGCGAATCGTGGATTTGCTCGACCAGTTGTTCGGGAGAAAGCGACGTCATACCACCAACTAGTGTACCCGTCGCCGGTCGGCACGGAGAACACCGGATCCCGAAGAATCAATCCAATATCCCGCCCGAGGCGACGAAAAACTCTTCAGAGTTCCGGTGTTTCTTATCCTTGAAATTGGAGGTTCTTGACCATGATCAAGAAAATGTTGGTTGTCGGCGGCGGTGCGGCCCTGTTGGGCCTGATTTTCGTGGGCCGCGACGCGGTGAGCTACCTCCGCACGTCGGCCGGCTACGTGAGCGACGCCGTGCAGGAGACCGTGCCCATCGAGTTCCAGGTCGATCGCGCCCGGGGCATGATCCAAGACCTCGTGCCCGAGGTCCGAAAAACATGCACGTGATCGCCAAGGAGGAGGTCGAGGTGCAGCGGCTCGACGAGCAGATCGCCGACACCCGCTCGCGGCTTGCCAAGGAGAAGGAGCAACTGCTGCGGCTGAAGAACGACCTGGCCACGGGCAAGAGCGAGTTCACGCTATGCCGGCCGCACGCTACACGGCCGACGAGGTTCGCACCGATCTGGCCAACCGGTTCGACCGCTACAAGACCGGCGAGGCGACGCTGGCGAGCCTGACGGAGATTCGCAACGCCCGGCAGAGGAGCCTGACGGCCGCCCGGCAGAAGCTCGAAGGCATGTTGGCGTCGAAGCGGCAGTTGCAGGTCGACGTCGAGAATCTCGAAGCCCGCGTGCAGATGATCGCCGCCGCCAAGACCACGCAGCAACTACCAGTTCGACGACAGCCGGCTGGGCCGCGTCAAGGAGTTGGTGTCGAACCTTCGCACCCGGCTGGAAGTGGCCGAGAAGCTGGTCAACGCCGAGGTCAACTTCCACGACGAGATCCCGCTGGACAAGGCGACTCCGGAGAACATCGTCGAGCAGGTCACGCGAGCATTTCGCCGCCGAAACGCCGCCCGCGCCGAAGTGGCGAAGAATGAATGACGAAATCTGGTCGAATGACGAATAGTAGAGTCCGAATGACGAATGACGAACGATCAGCTTCGGTTTCGTCATTCGCAGTCGAGCTATCGTCATTCGCTCGAGCTTCGTCATTTCCATCGTCCGCCTGCTATCATGTTTTCATCACTGAACTTCGGGACACGCTCCATGATCGGCCGTGCGAATTCCGAGCGGTTCTTGCTGTGGATCGACGCCGTCGGGGGCTACTGGGTCTGCCTGGGCGACGAGATCACGCTGGGCCAGCCGGACGCCCGGGGCACGGCCGACGTGCCGATCCTCGGCGACCTTGTCGAGCCGGCACGCCTGCATCCGCCGCGACGGCGAGGGCTACCTGATCGAGGCGATGGCGGGAGGTCCGCGTCGACGGCCGCGCGGTGCGCGACATCGGCTGGCTCGGCGACGGCAGCCGGATTCAGTTGGGCGGCGTCGGTGCGGCTGGTGTTTCGCCGGCCGCACCCGCTGAGCGCCACGGCCCGGCTGGATTTCGTCAGCCGCCACCGCACGCAGCCGTCGACCGACGCGGTGCTGCTGATGGCCGACGCCTGCGTGCTGGGCCCGAACCGCACAGCCACGTCGTCTGCCGCGATTGGACCCGCGAGGTGATCCTCTATCGCACGCGGGCAGAGTTGTATTGCCGCGCCGGACGGCCCGCTGGAGATCGACGGCGTCGCCTGCCGCGGCAGAACGGCCAAATCACCAAGAATTCCCGCATCGAGGGCGATGGGTTTTCGTTCAACTTGGAGGAGATACAATAGTACAATAGATGGGTATCGTGCAGAGAAGGGGACGGCAGGAAGTTGTCGGGGCAACGCCTTGAGCATTGAAAACACTCTCCCGAGAACTTGCGTCCGTCGCCCTTGTCCCGCTACGCCGTTACGATAGGTGGCAACCTTGGAACCGCACGATCACAACACGCTGCCGCATCCAACCGACTCGCCCGCGCCCGAGACGATCGCCGGCCGGGCGATTCGTCTACGCCAGCGGCGCCCGCCCGCTGGCCGGCTACACGATCAAGCGCGGCGTCGGCCACGGCGGCTTCGGCGAAATCTACTACGCCACCAGCGACGCCGGCAAGGAAGTCGCCCTGAAGCTGATCCGCCGCAACCTCGACGTCGAGCTGCGCGGCATCCGGCAGTGCCTCAACCTGAAGCACCCCAACCTGCTCGACCTCTACGACATCCGCCAAGACGAGCAGGGCGACAACTGGGTCGTCATGGAATACGTCGCCGACCGAGCCTCGAGGCCGTGCTGGCCGATCGGCCCGACGGCATGCCGCCGCACGAGGCCCTGGCCTGGATTCACGGCATCGGCGCCGGCGTGGCCTATCTGCACGATCACGGCATCGTCCACCGCGACCTGAAGCCGGGCAACATCTTCTGCGACGAGGGCGTGGTCAAGATCGGCGACTACGGCCTGTCGAAGTTCATCTCGTGCAGCCGCCGCAGCGGCCACACCGAAAGCGTCGGCACCGTCCACTACATGGCGCCCGAGGTGGCCAACGGCCGCTACGGCAAGGAAATCGACGTCTACGCCCTGGGCATCATCCTCTACGAGATGCTCACCGGCCGCGTGCCCTTCGAGGGCGAGAGCGTCGGCGAGGTGCTGATGAAGCACCTGACGGCCAAGCCCGACGTCTCGATGCTCGCCGAGCCGTATCGCAGCGTGATCGCCCGGGCGCTGGAGAAAGATCCGGCGTTGCGCTACCGTTCGGCGGGCGAAATGCTGGCCGCCCTGCCCGGTTATTCGACCGCGCGCCGCCGCAAAGCGACGGCGCCAACAACGGTTGCGGTGCAGGCGTCTCGCCCGTTTGGGCAGCCGGCAGAGCGGTGCAGCCGTTGCGGCCGCCTGGGCAGGCGAACATCGGCGCCACAAACCGCCGAACCCGTCCGCGAGGAGCCGATCATTCGCGCCGTCCGCGAGAAGTCACAACAACTCCTCGACGCCTTCGGCAAACAGACGGCCTTCGTCCAGGTTCTGCTGATCCTTCTCGTCGGTCATTGTGTTGTTGAATACGTGGCCGCTTCTTCGATGCCGTTGGCGATCGTGCTCGGCATGACGTACGGCGTGTATTGGCTGGTGTGGAAAGTCACCAGCGGCAACGCGCCGCCAGTGGTTGCCGAGCGTCCGGCATCGGCGGCCGGCGGCACGGGCGGCTTGCCCACCCGTGCCGCCGCACTGCGGACAAGCCAGCCGTGGCACCCAGCCCGTCGCCGTTCATTCCCGGCTCGGGTGTGCGCCGCTACGGCGAAAAGCCGATGCCGGCGTTGATCCTCAAGCCGCCGCGCGAACGGTTGGCCGATCTGCTCCGCTCGCTGTTGATCGGCGCGGCTGGCCGCGGCGGTCATGTGCGTGGTCATGGTGCTGATCGGACAGCTACTACGGCGCCGAAGGCGTGGCCATGCCCAAGCCGGAACAATTCGCCTGGCTGCTGCTGGCGAGTCTGGCCGGCACCTGGGCCGTGTTGATCGCGTCGAAGCTCTGGGAAGGCGTCCGCGGCGACGCGATGCTCCGCCGCTTCGTGCTGATGGTCGTCGGCATCGCCGTCGGGGCGGTGTTGTTCGCCGCGGCCGAGGTGCTGCATGGTCAAGTTGCCGGCCGCCACCGGCTATCCGAGGTTGCTCGAACGTGCAAACCGCCGCCGAGCTTCTACGCCGTTGACGGCCGGCCGTTGATCATGGCGTACATGGCCTGCTTCGGTACGCTGCTGTTCGTGATGCGCTGGTGGCTTCAAGCCGATCCGCTGCGGCGGATGCGACTGAGCGTGTGGAGCGTGTCGATAAGCATTCTCGTGGCGGCGATCGTCGCGCAGCTATGGCAATTCCCGCAACCCTGGCTGCCGATGGTCGCCGGCACGATGTCGGTCGCCGTGCAACTGGCCAGCCCCTGCGAGCGAGCGAACCGACGAAAGCGAGTGTGATGTCGCGTGAAAGTCATGTGGAGAATAGCCGGGGGCCAACGGCCCGCGGAGAACATCGGAAGACACGTTCCGCGGGCCGTTGGCCCCCGGCTACCGTGACGACAGCGATTGCCGACGCTCAAGCGGGCAGTGCGAGAGGAACCCGATCATGAATGTGACCGTAGTACCCGAGCCGTCAACGATAGCCCTCCTGTTTACCGTGGTATGGCTCGTAGCGTCGATCGTCTTGCTGAGCAAGCCCAGGACGCGGACGGCGGGGATCGTCGTATTGGCGATCCCGCTAGCGCTGGTGGTGATCGGCGGAGTGTCCTGGTATTGGTCTGCCGGTGTTCCGCGGCCCGCACGGGCGTGGCAGCCGTCACATCGCTCAAGCCGTACGGTTATCACTTCGGACTTGGATCGCGGCACTGGCCGTAACGTCGTCGTTTCGCGATCGACTCCGATGAAACGCCATGGACCGTTTGCGGCGAGCGAGGGCGTCGCCATGCCCAGGGTCACCCCTTGGAGCGGCGCGATTCGTTTCATTTTGTTCGCCGTGGTGTTGCTCGCCGGTCTGGTAACTACCGTCGCATTGCTCGCGTTCCCGAAGACGCGGGTGGCGGGAATCGCGCTGTTGGTTGTCGGCGTCCCTGCCGCGGCGCTGCTAATGGTCTTTTTGGTCAGGTTCATTAGCGTGGAGCCGCGGTTCGACTTCGTGCCAACTCCGGTGAATGTCTCCGCAGGCCACGACAACACCCAACCCATTCTATCGCGAACTGCGATTGAAACCGCTCGTGTGCAAATCCCGGACACGAGCATCCCGGCTGAAGTCACTGACAAGGCCGAGCCCGGCAAGCCCGCCGCCAGGCCGCCGACCGCAGCAGTCGGGGCGAAGGGGGGCGCGCGGCCAAGACGCCGACTGCGGACGAGAAGAAGGCCGTCGCGACGAAGCCTGTCGCCGCGCCGCCGCCGCCGCTCCCCGCGCCTGCGAAGAAATCGCCCGCTTGGGTCAACCTGCCGCCGCAGTTGCTCGGCGATACGTACCAAATGACGATTGTCATCGGTCCCTACACCACGCGGCAGGAATGCGACGCCCAACTGCCCTACAAGTTGGAAGAGGCGTTGCAGCGCTACGTTGACACCTGCGTACACGAGCCGATCCGCCGGCCGGTTACGTTGCCCTACGAGTTTCTCCGCGAGCAGGTCGTCAAGGACCAATGGGAGGAGATCCGGCCGTCGTCGGTCGGTCCGATGACCCAGCTCCACGTGCTGCTGCAATTCGACCGCAAGGTGAAGGATCGGGTTCTCGAACAACAACGCCGTGACGTCGTCGCCAGCCGGCTCTGGGTAGCCGGAAGCTGCCTGGCGTGGATGTTGTGGCTGCTGGCGGTGATGTACGGCTACCTGCGAATCGATCTGAAGACCGGCGGCGTGTACCGCGGCCGCTTGCGATTTGCCGCCGTTTTGGCCATACTAGGACCAGTGGCCGCCGCTTTATTGGTGGTGGCGTGACAAGTAGGGGTCAGGGGCCAGGGATCAGGGGCTAGCGGGCCTCGCTCCCTGACCCCTAGCCCCTGATCCCTGGCCCCTGCTGCCCATGGCCGCGCCCGTCGAAGCCGACGCCCTGCTGATTCGCCGCATCCGCGAAGGAGACGAGGATGCGTGGTACGAACTGATTGCGCGGTTCGAGGGGCGGCTGCTGGCTTTCGTCGAAAGCCGCACCCGCCACCGCTCGGCGGCCGAGGACCTCGTGCAAGAGACGTTCATCGGCTTTCTCACCAGTCTGCCGAACTTCGACGGGCGGCGGCCGCTGGAAGGATACCTGTTTTCGATCGCCGCCCACAAGCTGATCGACTATCTGCGGCGTGAGGGCCGGCGGCCGATGCTGCCGCTGATTCCACCCAGCAGTGCAGCGAGCAGTTGGAGCAGTTGGGAGCCGGCCGGCGCCGCCCGGCCCGCCAGCAGCATCGCCCGCAGCGGCGAGCGGCATCATTTGGAAGAGGAGGCCCTGGCCGCCGCGCTGGCCAAGCAGATCGAGCATTTCCGCCAACGCGGCCAGTGGGAGCGGCTGCAATGCGCCGAACTGCTGTTGGTCCGCGGCTGGTCGAACAAGGCCGTCGCGTCGCGGCTGGGGATCGCCGAGCAGACGGTCGCCAACTACAAATTCGAGTTCGTCGCGGCGCTGCGAACGGCCATCCGCTCACAGCGATTGCCGGAAGCCGTCTTTCCGGAGTTGTACGAGAAGTAGGCAGTCGGCAGTGGGCAGTCGGCAGTGGGCAGTGGGCAGTCGGCAGTGGGCAGTCGGCAGTCGGCAGTGGGCAGTGGGCAGTGGGCAGTGGGCAGTGGGCAGTGGGCGGTAGGGAAGTGGGACGGTATTCACTGAGACTGTTTCCGCACACACGTTGGCGACACCCAAACCGCTAGGCACTGCCGACTGCCGACTGCCCACTACCCACTATCCACTACCCACTATCCACTATCCACTATCCACTACCCACCATGTTTCACCGTTGCGATCTTGAAGCGTATCTCGACGAGGCGTTGCCGCCGGAGGAGATGGCGCGGATCGAGCGAGCCGCGCGCGAGGACGCGAGCCTAACGCGGAGCCTGGCGTCGATTCACGCCCGGCGGGGCGAAGGCATCCACACGCTCGGCGAGATTTGGCGCGGGCGGCGTCTGAGTTGCCCCACTCGCCAACAGTTGGGCGGCTGGCTGCTGGGGACAATCGAGGAGGATTTCGCCGGCTACATCGCCTTCCACGTCGAGGCGGTCGGCTGCCGCTATTGCCAGGCGAATCTGGCCGATCTGCGAGCGCAGCAAGACGGCGCCGAGCAGGTCGTCGTCACCCGACGCCACAAGTATTTCCAATCGAGCGCACGGCTATCTCAAGACGGAAGGGGGAGGGAAAGGCGGAGGGCGGAAATAGGGGGAATCAGCCACAGCCCGAGCGTCCTGCCAGCCGCTTGCGGTTTCGCAGCGCCGAAGCAACATTGCCCTCGCAACACCGTCCACGTACTCTTCACGCTCCGCGTGAAGTCCGTTCCTCTCGCGGAGCGAGAGGAGCGCGTCAGGCATCGCCTATTCCGGCCGCACGCTCACTCCGCCGGCGACGGCCTTCGCCAGTTCGGCCAGCCCGACGTCGCCGATGTTCTTTTCGATATTCGACGGCACGCGCCAACCGACTGCGATGAAGTAGCCGCCGTCGTCACGGAAGTACATTTCCTTAACGTCATCCATGGGCTGCAGAGTGTCTTTGCCATTCTTGTCTTTATAATAGTACTGATCCTTGGAGGGCGCACGCGCCATCTGCCAAGTGCTCTCTTTGCCTTCCGGGCTCGTGGCGTGGAATTCCACGAACTGCGCGTGTGCCACCCCCCGGCGTTTTCGTCATGGCGTTCTTGATGCCTTCGGTGACGTTCACTCCCGGGCCTTTGGGCAGTTGCATTGACATGATCAGGCAGTAGAACGGTGTCTGTCCCCCGGCGGTATCTTTTACGAAACCTTCGTAGACTCGTTGTTGCACGCCCGGCAGTTGCATAGGCGGAAGCTGCGTCCGTTTGGGGTCTGTTCCTGCGGGCAGCAGCGTCATACGGCTAGGCGCGTGGAACGACACTCGCGTGCCGGGCAGTTCCTCCGCCGGCCCGAGCAGGTCGGCCGCCGCGGAGCCGCTGCTGTGTTGTCCGATCCGCGACTCGTATTCGCCCGTCCCACAACCCAGGCAGAGACTCAACAGCAGAACGCTCGGCAGAAAATGCTTGTGCATTATGGACCTCGATGGGTGGTTTGCAATTGACCTCTTATTGTAATCCCCGCCGATGCCCGCCGCAAGAATCGCAACTACTGGAACGCCATGTATCCGAACCCGTCGGGCAGCACGGTCACGGCGGCCGGCGTGGTCCACGACTGGAAACCGACGCCCGGGGTGGTCCGCTGGATGCCGACCGCCCACGTGTCGTGCGGCTGCGGCGCGTGGCCGATCAATTCGACCAGCGGAATCGCCGCCTCGACCGTCCAGCCGTCCTTTCTCCCGCCTGCGCGGCCACGAACCACTTCGGGTTCCACGTCGCGTCGCCCCAGCAACAATCGTTCGTCCAGCCGCGATCATCGACGGCCAGGCGATAGAAAGTGCAATAGTCGCGGTCGAGGTCGAGAAAGATCTCCACGCGGTCGTGCCCGGAGAGATCGCCGTCGCGCGGCCGCGCGGGGACTGTCCCGGAATTACTTGGGGACTGTCCCAATTTTCGTGGAGCGAAAATGGGACTGTCCCCCTTGCCGTCTTGCCGGCGGCTGGCGGCAGCGCACCGCGATGTAAAGAAACTCGTCGTCGTGGGCCATGCGGACTTCGGCCGGCCAGTCGCCGTCGTCGTGCTGGGCGCTTTGCAGCGCGACCGGCTTGGCCTGGCGCCAAACCGGATCGTCGAGCAGCCCGTCGAGGTGCGGCCTCTCCTTGGCCCGCACGCACCTGCAAAATCGGCTTCAGCGGCCGGCTCTTGGGATCGTGTCAGCCGCAATTCGCTCTGTGCGCAGGCGGCCCAGCCGTCGTGGCCGTCGTCGCGTCCTTGCAACTGATAGAATCGTTCGGCCTGCCGCGTTTGCCCCATGCCGCGATAGGCCGCGGCCAGCGGAAAGCGCATCGCCGGCTCGATGAATTGATCGAACCGCGTCCGCTCGATCTGCGTGCCGAGCGCGGCCGCCCGTTCGAGCCGCTTGGATTGTTGCGAGACGTCGCGCTGCACGCGCCACGCCGCCTCGGCGCTGGCAATAGTATTGCACCAGCCAGCGGAGCGCCAGCGGGGTCAGCGGATGTTGCGGATAGCGATCGACAAGCACCTGAAACGTATCGGCCGCCGCCGGCCATCGGCCGCTGTGGTAATACTGATCGGCCAGTTGATAGAGGATCTGGCCGGCGCTTGCGGCGTCGAGGCCGCGGGTCAACTCGTCGATCTGGGCGACGAACTGCTCGGACGATCGGGCGGTGCGGCCGGCGTGTTGCAGAATCGCCTGCACGTAGCGGCGTTTCTGCGCGGTGCGTTGCAGCAGGTCGAGCCGCTCGCTGGGTGGAGGCGGCAATTGCCGCCGCGCCGGGCCGCCCGGCGTCAGACCCAGCCCGCCCAGCAGATCGTGCCGTTCCGACTCGCCGCCTCAGCCGCTCCGCTGCCCAACCAGCCGAAATGCCAGCGTCGGCGGCGAACGCGAATATGCTGTCCTGCAACAGCCCACGCGGCTCGGCACCGGCCTCGGCCAACGAGCGGCCCAGCGCCGGACATGAACTGGCCGGTGCTCAGCTCGCACGTGCCACGCGCGCCGGGCGGCATCGCCGCGTACACCTGCCGCACCCGCCACGGTTTCAGACCGGCCTCGGCAATCTGATCGGGAAACGCCGTGGCGTCGGCCGCCTGGCCAATCGCCTTGCACCACGGCCTGATGCAGCAGGGTCGCCAGCGGATCGTCGTCCTCGCACCGCCCATCGTCGATCACAATCGCCGCGGGCCGCCAAAGCCGAATCTGCTCGAACGAGATGGGCCCGCAACGCCTCGACGCCGTGGCCGCCGTTGACGCTATCCCACGCATCGGTGATTTGCCGCGTGTCGACGCGCAGGCCGGCTTGCCGCAAGGGAAACTGCCACGCCTGGACGGCCGCACATCCGCCGACGCGAACGACCGCCTCGTGCAGCCGGTCGATCGGCGAAACGTCGTCGCGCGGAGCGATCTCGACGTCGCGCCGGCCGATCACCTCCACGACCGACAAGTATCCTTCGTTGCCCGACAGTTGGGCGAGAAGTTCCAGCGGGGCGTCGTCGGGATCGGCGACGATGGCCAGCAGCGCGGCCTGCGAGCCGCCGGCCCGTTGCGATTGCCATGTCTTGCCGCCGTCGGCGGTAGCCAAGATCGTGCCCAACTCGCCGACCGCCCAACCGTGTTGGTCGTCGACGAACGCGATCGCGCGAAGCGGCGCCGTCGAGCCGGTGTCGAAAACACTCCAGGTGCGTCCGGCATCGGCCGAATGAAACACGCGCGAGCCGGGCGAGCCGGCGACCCAGCACTTCGGCCCGCGCACCGCCAATGCCGCGAAGTCAAAATGCCGTGCTGCTTTCGGTAATCCTGGCGCGGGCTCAAAGGCGGCACGCCATTTTCGCCGCGAAAGTCCGACGTACTGCACCAAGCCCCCTTCGCCGACCAGTAGACCGCCGCTGGGCGAAAGCAGCTTCGCCCGCAGCACGCCGCGCAATTCGCCGCCGTCGTTGCGCAGAGGTTCCACTTCGTTTCCGCGAACCAAACCCAACGAGCCCTTGCAGCCGGCGACGATGCCGTGGCGGGAATCGACGAAATCGGCGGCCGTCCAGCCAACGGGATCACCGCCCGGCAGCGGTCGCCAGCTTCGCCCGCCGTCGTCGCTGGCCAGCACGCCGCTCGGGTACATTGTCGAGCGGCAGGCGATCGCCCAGCCTCGCCGCGGATTGAACAGTCCGATTCGCCGCAGCGAGGGCAGCAGGAGCCTATCGTTGTGGGTCCACGTCTTGCCGCCGTCTTGGGTCATCAAGACGACGCCGGTGCTGGTGTGCGTGTAAGGATGCGTCCATCCGCCGGCGGCCCAGCCGCGTTGCTGGCCGAGAAAGCAGACGCAGTGCAGCGAGCAATCGACGCCGGATTTTTGCTGTTGCCAGTGCAGGCCGCCGTCGTCGGTATGCCAGATGACGCCGCGGTCGCCAACGGCCCAGCCGTGTTGCACATCGACGAAACAGACGTCGTTCAGCCGGGCATCGCTCGCCGCGGCGTCGATCCCGCCGGGCAATGTCGATAGCAATGCTAGCAGAAGCGGGCCGAACATGAGCCCATCTTACCGCCTGGCGGCGATGGCCGGCAAGGCAGATTCGCTAGCGGACTTGTATCGGCTGCGGGTTCAACTGCACGTCTTTGAACTCCGCCCAGCAATACGGCCGCACCTGGAAGCGAAACTCCTTGATCGACGAGAGCGGCATCTCATAGAAGTCGTAGGTCATCTCGCAGTCGTAGGGCGTCGTTGCTCTCTCCCGCCCGTCCTTGCCGACCGCCAGCAACCGCACGTTCCAGAGCAGTCGAATGTCATCCTGTCGGAACTTGATGGTCGTCGAGTCAGGATCGTTAGTTCTTACCGCCGCTTTACGGTGTTCGATTGAGAAAGACTTGCCGTTGCGGGTGAAGGTCGCTTTGCCATCGCTGTCGGGCTTCCAGGTAGCGACCGTCTCCCATTTGCCCTCGCCGATGCCGAGGCGGAAGCTTGCGGACTTAACGCTCCCCGTAGCCGCCCGCATCATTCTTAGATCCGGGGCGATGACGCCGTCCGCGTATGAGAGTTCGGCGTCCCACCCATTCGGCGCTCTAGTATGACAGCGCTAGGTTTTTCCGGCACCACCTGCTAATGTTTTTGCACGGCGTTGTCGGCTTTCGTAGGACATTCGATTTCGTTCTTGATGATAATCGTTGATGTTGGAAAGTAGTTCAATGAGATCAGGATCACATTCAAGCGACCGTTGCAAGAGAGGTCCGAGTGCTCGGACCACCTGCTCCAGTGTGATCTCCGGATTTTTTCCCCCGCAAGTGCGTCGTCTCGGCAGCCAGGAGGTACATGCTGATGCGCGAACAAAGCCAGTGACGTATCAGACTCTGATAGGTTCGCACCTCGAACGCGCCGAATCCACAGTACTGTTTGGCCCGTTCAAACCACATTTCCACATGCCAGCGAGCGAAGGCCGCTTTCAGCATTTCCTCCAACGACGTACTTTCGGAGGCGTTGCTGACGAAATACTTGATTTCACCCGTTGCCGCATTGCGGGCTACCATCAACCAGTACGGCCGATCCGTGGGGCAGGATTCGCCTTCGGCGTCTTTGGCCACCAGGTAAACCCTCGCCAACCTGACTTCCCACACACACGCGCCGCGAGTCGTGTCCTTGATGTGGACTCGCCGCCACGATTGCTTGCTGAATGCCGGGCTGAAGCGACAAAGGTTGTCCACTTGCTTCGAGGCATGCGCCGTTTGCGAACTGTGGCAGGCCGGCTTGGTCGCCCAGCAGCGGAAATTGGCTCGAACCTCGCCGATGACCCGTTGCCCGCTGCGGTCCATGCGGTAAATGAACTCCGGTACCGAGGTGAATTCTTCATCGCAGGTGATCCACGAAAAACGAACGCCATCGGCAACGCACACCTCGACTTGGTCGGCCGCGATTTCCCACTTCTTGCGGAACACGGCGCTCTCCGGGATATGGGCTTCCTTGCGCCGCAGAGGATCGTTGATCCAGCTTTCCGGCAGATACACGTCCGAGGCAATGCAAGCGCTGAAGGGGTTCTTCGCATCGTTGTTCGTGTAGATCAGGTGTTGCCCCACCACGCAGTTATCGATTTTTCCGGACTCGCCGCACCACTGCCGCTGTACACCGGGCGTTTTGTCGCCTTGTTTGGCGTGGGCCGAGCCGTCAATCACTCCGATGGCGTTCTCGCACCCGTACTCATCCATGATCGCCTGTCGCAGTCGCGATTCAATCCGCTCGTGGTTCCAGACGAAGTGCGACAAAAAGAGTTGAAGCGTTCGTACGGCGGCCCCGATCCACAGGGCGATTGGCTCGATGCTCTTGCGGTCAAAATGTGCCAGCAACGCCAGGGAATAACTCATAAAATACTCGAACGTCGAACTTTTTGCGAAACAATCCGCAAACCGTTGCAATCTACGTCGCGCATCGGGCTCCAACGCCCGGATTTCGTCCGTCGTCATTTTTCACCTCCATGTGTCGTTCGCCGTTATCGGCGTTCGCACATGGTAGGCTTGAGCCATTGTAGCGCTGTCATACTAGGTTTGGCGTCCCACACCGGAAAAGACGCGTCGTCGGGAAGGTCCCGGAAACGGAAGAGGAATGAAGTGGTCCCAAGAATCTAGACAGGTGAACAAGGTGGATTTGGACTTTATTTCCGGTAAAATATTTTTCCGGGAAAGGAGACAGATTCACGATGGGAGGCAAGCGGAAGAGTTTTTCGGCGGATTTCAAGGCGAAGGTGGCCTTGGAGGCGATTCGCGGGATTTCGACGACGGCGGAGACCGCCTTGCGGCACAAGGTGCATCCGAACCAGATCGCGAAGTGGAAGAAGCAGGCCCTGGAGAACATGGCCGCACTCTTCGCCGATGGCCGCTCGAAAGCGAACAAGGGGGACGACGACCGGCTCAAGGACCGGCTTTACCAGCAGATCGGCCAGCTCCAGTTCGAGCTCGACTGGCTCAAAAAAAAAGTCGGAGATGCCGATTGAGGCCAAGCGGTTGCTCGTTGAACCGGAGCAGGAACGGCTTTCGATCGTCCGGCAGTGCAAACTGCTGGGGATGTCGCGGGCGGCCTACTACTACGAGCCGTGGGTGTGGGGCGAGACGGCCCTGGCGATGCTGCGGGCGATCGACGAAGAGTACACGCGGCATCCGTTCTTGGGCAAGCGGCGGATGTGCGATTACCTTGCGGAACTCGGCTACGACGTGGGCGTCAAACGCGCGCGGACATTGATGGCGTGGCTGGGTCTGGAAGCGATTTATCCGAAAAAGAACCTGAGCGTGCCGAATCGAGAGCACAAGAAATATCCGTACTTGCTCAAGCGATTGCCGATCATCCGCCCGAACCAGGTTTGGGCGAGCGACATCACTTACGTGCGTTTGAGCCGCGGATTTGCGTATTTGACGGTGGTCATGGACTGGTTCAGCCGCTACGTGATCGCCTGGGAGCTTTCGACGACCTTGGATTCGGATTTTTGCGTGCGGTGCCTGGAGCGGGCGTTGGAGACGGGCAAGCCCGAGATTTTCAACACCGACCAAGGCGTGCAATATACGAGCGAAGATTTCACGAAGACGCTGCTGGCGGCCGACGTGCAGATCAGCATGAACGGGGCGGGCCGCTGCTTCGACAACATCATGGTCGAACGCTTGTGGCGCTCTGTGAAGCAGGAGGAAGTGTACCTGAAGGAATACGAGGACGTGCCCGATTGCCGCGAGAACCTCGGCGAGTATTTCGCGTACTACAACGGCCGACGGCGTCACAGCAAGTTGAACGCCCGGCCTGTGGAGATTTACTTCGATGCAATTTGAAAAACGAAAAATGTTTTTGTTTCCTGCTGGGGCTCCGCCCCAGACCCCGGGATTTTTTAAGGCATGACAAAAAAGTGTCTTGTGGAGGTGAAGGCGGATTGGTATGCTGACGAAAAAGAAAAAGCCTCGAAGAGTTGAAGTCTTCAAGGCTCGTGTCCAAAGACACTTCTTTGGTCCGGTTATCCCTCGGCGGGTTGCTTCCCAGCAGAGCCCGCCTCCGTTTCACCGAACAGGTAAAGCATAAACAAAAGAGAGTTTCAGTCAAGCGGATAGCGTAAATGTCCCTTGATCTAACAAATCGGTTTCCACCTTATTCAAGGGTGCTTTTCTGTCAGAAAAACGGGACCAGCTCAGAACGTGCGAGCTTGCACGTTCTCCTTGAACGGCTCGAAGAATCTGCTGGATCGCAGGGGAACCATGTTGAAGATCGGTTTTCCGTCCGCCGCCCACCAGACTTGACCGGGTTGGAACGGCGATTCGAAAGTGACCCCAATCAACTCCACCGAACCTTGCGGCAACCGGGCAATCGACGTTCGGTAGCGAGAGTGCAGATCATCTTCGAAGTGGAGGGAACGCGGTCTCTTCGCTACTCGGTATCGAATTGTCACACTGCGGGGATCTTCGTGGTAGGCGACAACCTGCATTACGCCGACGTCCCCCTTGCCCGTGATGAAGCTGAAGGTTGATGGCTTGTTGCGATCCTCGCCGTCGAGCAGGATAGCGCCGACCGGTTGATCGCGCCCGAGTTCTTCGCGAACTTCCTCGCTGGTGGCGGTAGCCAATCGACTGGCGGCAATATGTCTCCATCGCCAACCGTGGTTGCCGGAGTTGATGAACGCGAGAATCCGGCGTTTGTCATTGCCGACCCAAAACTGCGCCGTGTAGTCGAGGGCCAGATCGACATTATGGAGTTCCATCCAACGGCTCTTTTCCGACAGCGTCCATTGGGAAGCCTCCTTTGGCATATCGACGCGCTTGTCTTCGCGGAAGTCGATCCCCTCGCCCCCCTTTCCCTCGCCGATGGCGTTGATGGTTCGCTCGGTCAGCGGACCGAAGGCAAGCGACGACTGCTTGGGCGTCGCGGCAGAGACTGCCGGACTGCGGCTTCGAGTGGCGGGTTTCGGCGTTGCCGGCCTCTCCAGCACCAGCAGCGTCACGCCCGAGCCGGGCTGCGACGCGAACTTCTCCGGCAGCTTGTCCCCCTTGCGAAAGGCGATCGTCAGCCGCTTGCCCTCGAACCTGTAGATGCCGCGCAGCTCCTCCTTCTTCGGGCTGCCTTTCGGATCCCTCTTGTACCCTCCTTCTCCGTCCGACTCGAATCCGGACATCGTGATCGTCTTCGGCTGCTTCGCGGCGTCGATGCTCCACAGCCAGGACTGTTCCGCGACGCCGCCGGCCTTGAGGAAAAGCGTTACGAATTGATCGCTGAATAGATATCTTCTTCCCTGAAGCGTCTGGGACGAGAGCAGCTTGCCGTCGTCCGTCTCTTCGGCGACCACCCAGTTGCCCTGCACGGCCTGTTCGTCGCCGGCGGGCCGATAGCGTTCGAGGACAAACAGGACGTCTTCCGAGCCCGGCCTGACCGCAACCTCCTTGGGCCGGGAACTGCTTTTCACCCAGGGCAACGCTCTCGCCAGGCAGATCGTCAGTCGATCCCCTTTAATCTCGTACACGCCGACGCCGGTCAGTTTTCCTGTTGTCCCACCCATCTCGTAATGGCGATGGAGATCGAGCGCCTTGGGCATTGCCGTCAGGTCGAGTGTGCAACTGAATTCGATCTTCTGCGGCCCGTCGTTGCCAGGTGAAATGTCACGAGGATCGATCTTTGCCGTTAGCAGCAGAATCTGACTCAAGTCCTGGTTTACTCGTTCTCCAAACTCGAAGCCGTAGATCAAGGAGGGATTGAGCGGCGAGCCACATTCGCAAATTCCCGCCCAAGACTCAGCCGCGTTGGTTCCGTGCTCGACGCGGACGACCTTCCACTTGCCCTTCAGGGCGCTCAGTTCGGCAGCGGCGTCAACGTCGCCTGCGGCCGGCGGCGGCTGCACCAGCTTGTAGCGAATCCGCAGGCCGAGCGGCTCTTTGGCGTAGCCAACCACTCGCAGGAGGCCCAATTCGCCCTTGCGAGTCTGGAAAGCAAACGTGACCGGCAGGCCCGCTACGATATCGAAGTACGTCGTGCCGCGCTGCTCGTACAGTTCCGCGACTTGCAGAGAGACACCTCCAAGCGTCGTCGCTTTTCCGGGCACTTTCGAGGTCAGCGCCGAACGCAACTCACTCACAGTGATGTTTTCCCATTTGTTCCATGCAATGGGGTGGCCTTCTTTCTCAGGAACGCCCCATACGGCGGCCAATTTCAGCCCCTCGGGCGCCAGTTGCCAACTAGGCGTGCCGACCGGACGATCCGTGTTTCTTCCGGCGGGAACCGGATGGGCCGTAACGAACAGATCGACGTTGTTCTGCGCCGACCATTTATCCTTCTTTTCGGCCGGCCATGTGTCGAAGTCCTTCGGCAGATCGACCAGCTTGCCGTCGGCCAGATCGATCGCGTCCTTGCCTTTGCCTTCGCCCAGGGCATTGACCACCCGCTCGATTACCGGGCCGAACTGTAAAGGAGCCTCCCCGGGCTTTTCGGCCGAGGTTCCTTGCGCGGGACTCTTGCCCGCCGGCTCGGCGACACGCTTAAGAACGACCAACGCCGTATGCGTTTTGTCATCGGCGGCGAATCTTGCCGGCCGACCCTGTTGTCCGTTTCCAAACTCGCGAAAACACAAGCTCAATCGATCGCCCCGCAACTTGTAGATCGCGCCAAGATGGCGTTCATTGTAAGAGATGTCGATGATCCTCGGCTGGCTGGCCGGGCCAAGAGCGTAATAGATGTGCTCGTAAAGGGGGACGCCCGTGGCGTCGGCTGGCGGTTGTGCAAACTTCATCGTCCTCGGCGAGATCACGAGTTGCTGACCGCGGGCGAACTCGGGAAACCAGGAAATCGAAGGGGATTCGACCTGCCATGTTCCGCGAAGCGACTTGTCCTCCTCCGTGACAACGCTGTCGCTGACGCGTCGCAGAACGAGCAATTGCGTGTTCGACCTTAGTTCCGCCCAAAACTCCGTCGGCCGGCGAGTTGCTTCCGGACGGCTATACGCCTCAGAACCGCGACACGTGGCGCAGATCTTCAATTCGTTCCCCGTCTGCTGGAATATACCCAAGTAGACCGAGTCCTCCGCCCGAATATCGATTGCCCCCGGTTTGACGTCCGGGTTCAATTGGTAGCCACACACCCGATTGAAGACGTGCGGGCCCACGATCGCGAGCGTGTCGGGAGCGATGACAATCCTTGTTGTGTCCCGGACTTGCGCGGGGGTCACATCTTCCTCGCCGGACACCGTCGAAACCAACATTCCGAAGTTGCCGCGGACGATCTTCCAAGTGCCCTGGATCGCGTTGGCGTCGGATTCGGCGGCTGGGGTGGCTGCTTGCGGCTCGCTTTGCTGCTGCCGCAGAGTCGCCAACATCGCCTGGAGCTTGACGATCTCCGTCTGGATGAGGCTACGCTTGCTCTGCCGGACTTTCGCCTCCAGTTGCTTGACTCGCTCGTCGTAATGGTTTTGCAGCCGGTCCACTTCTTCGCTATGGCGTTTGGTGTAGGGGTTCTTGCCGCCCGGTTTGGTCACTCGTTCGTAATACCGCTCGTCGAGCTTCTTCCATGCCAACTCGGTGGCGAGTTGCTTCGCTTCGGGATCGCGTTGCACACGCTCATCGAGTTCGGCGGCAGGCACTTGGCTTTCGTCCACGTTCTTCAGCAGTGCGCAGTTGTGCGGCCAGTTCGGCGGCCACTTTGGCGATCTCGAACTGAAGATTGGCGTTCTCCGCCGTTTTTTCCTTTGCCATTCCGCCCGGCAGCGTTACGGTCGCCCTTCCTTGGTTGTCGATGTCGACATTGCCACCGTTCGGCACGTTGAGAGTCGCCTCTTCGCCGTTTTGGTTGCGAATGCGGATCATCACACCCAGACCGAAGCCGAGCCCGCCGACTAGCAACAGGGCGATGACCGCCGCCGCGATCGTCCGCCAGCGGCGCGGCGCAGGCAGTGGCTTCGACGGCGTAGCGCCCGCCCGCAAGCCCTCACCCTGGCCGTCTCCCAGAGGGAGAGGGGACACGTTCGACGCCTCCGCACGGCGAAGCAGGTCGGGCAAGTCGGAGCCGGTGCAGAAAGGGGCCAATGCCTCGGCGGCTTCAGCGGGCGTTTGATAGCGGGCAGCCGGGTCTTTCGCCAACATGCGATCGAGCACTTCGACCAGACCGTCGGGAATCTCCGGGCAAAACTGTCGAATCGACGGCGGTGGCGTCTGGCGATGGGCCAGCATTTTGTCGAACGTGCTTAGATACTCAGGGCCGCTGAACGGCGCCCGGCCGGAGAGCAGCTTGTAGAGCGTGGCCCCCAGGCTGTAGACATCGGCGCGAATATCGACCGTGCGGCTGTCGGAGGTCTGTTCCGGCGCCATGTAGTCGGCGGTGCCCATCGCTTGGCCGCTGCCGGTCATGTCGTCGGCGTCAGAAAAGGGGTCAGACCCCATTTGCCGGAACGGCCCTCCGGGTGCTTCGCACAAATGGGGTCTGACCCCTTTTCCGACCTGCAGCCGCGCCAGGCCGAGGTCGAGCAGTTTCACTTGGCCTTCCGGGGTGAGCATCAGGTTCGATGGTTTCACGTCGCGGTGGACCATGCCATGTTCATGGGCGACCTGCAAAGCGAGCGCCGCCTGCCGCGCAACTCGCAGGCGTCGGAAAAGGGGTCAGAACTATTTTCTCCGGCGGCTGCGATCCTGGCGTTGGCTGTTCCGGAAAAAATAGTTCTGACCCCTTTTCCCAGGCGGCGGACGATCTTGCCCAGGTCGAGCCCCTCGACGAACTCCATCACCAGGACTAGGCGGTCGTCGATCTCGCGGGCGTCGTAGGCCCGAACGATATGCGGATCGTCGAGCCGCCCGATGGCCTTCATCTCCCGCTCGAAGCGAACGATTGCCCGCGGGTCGTCGGTTCGCGCTCGCGGCAGGATTTTCAGGGCGACGACGCGGTCGAGTCGGTTGTGTACGGCCTTGTAGACCGCCCCCATCCCGCCGCTGCCCAGCCGCTCGATCAGCCGGTACTCGCCCAGTTGCGCGGGAAGCGACGTCTGCGAGGCTTCGGGGAGGGAAAAGGGGACAGTCCCCATTTGTGCGAAGCACCCGGAGGGCCGTTCCGGCAAATTGGGACTGTCCCCTTTTCCGCCCCCCTCCGCAACGCCCTTGGCCTTGGCAATCGCATGGCCGCATTCCGACTCGTCCAGATACGGCTCCACCGCCGCCGCTCCGCGAAGCTGGCCGACCAGCGTTTCCTCGACGTCCGAAAGCGTCGCCAACTCGGCCTGGCAATCCGGGCACGCTTCCACGTGCGTCGCCAACGAATCGGAGGCGTCGTCGGGCAGCTTGCCGACAAGGTAATCGTACAGGGTGCTGCGGTTCGGGCATTCGACGGACGGCATGGTAGCCTCCCATTATAACGCCGCGGCCGACGGCCGCGACATTAGGTCGTAACCGTTCACTGGGCGGCAAGGGGACGGAGGAGGTTTTCGGAAAAATATCTTGTCCTGCGGCGGATACTGTCGCCGAAAACCTCCTCCGTCCCCCTCTGTTTCCGGCCTGTGAACGCTTACCATTAGGTCTAACGCGGAGGTTTGACACCATCTTCGCCAAGCCGTCTGGAGCTAAGAAGAAACCGATGGCGAAGACTTCCTCCGTCCCCCTCGTCTCCCCGCTACTCCGACGAATCCCGCAATTCGCGGCGGAGCCGCCGCAGCACGCGGGATTTGGCCTGGTAGACCGCCGCAAGGCTCAGTTTCATCGCCGCGGCCGTCTCGGCGGGCGATTGGCCGTCGATGGCGATCCGCCAGAAGGCGTCCCAGGTTCGCGGCTCGAACTCCGCGCGAACCGCATCGAGCGCCCGATGCACGAATCTCGTGTCGGTGGCCAGGGGAGCGCTCAGCGACAGCGAATCGTCGGCGGGCTCGGGCAGGTTGAGCAATCGCTGCTGGGCGTCGGTGCCCCCTTCGGCGGCAAGCAGCCCGCGGCGGCGGCGAAAATGATCGCAGACTTTGCTCCGCGTGATCGTGCGCAGCCACGCGCCGAAACTCTGCTGCGGCGTTTCGCGGCGAAAGCGTCCCGCCCCGCCGGCCACGGCCGCGAACACCTCCTGCACCACGTCGGCCGCATCGGCCCGGCCGACGCCCAACTGCCGGCACCAGCGATAGACCACCGGCCCATAGAGATCGACCAGCCGCTGCCAGGCCTCGGGCCGCCGGGGCGGATCTGGTCCAGTAGCGTCGAAGAGATCGAACTCGGTTCGGCCGCGCCGTACCGACTCGCGTCGCTGCGCACGTCCATACGTCCCTCATCCCCGCCGTTCCCAAAACCCCTTGTGACGAGTCTGCTTCGATTGTAACGCGGGGAAGATCGTATGCCAAGCGACGGGGGAGACGGGCGGATTGCGGTTGTCGAGAGCAGATTACGATGAGGACTGTCGCCATGTTCAAGCCCTCACCACTGTTCGCACGCTTTCACGGCCAGAATTCAGGTTGACTCTTCTTCCCGGCAGCCGATAATTCACTACGACCCTGTTGCTCTCGATGGCCCAAGTTCTGCTTGGGGCACGCCGCAAGGCATAGAGAGGACGGGGTTATTCCTTTTCTTGGTTTTGGTCAGCGGGGAAACCACAAGTTGGAGCTTGGCTCCCGCTGCGCAGAATCGAGGACTCGACCGGGGCATTTCATCCCAGGTGGCTCGTTCGGTTATCATGCTCATTCCTGAAACGGAAAGGCAGAACGTACCGGCCGTTTGATGCGCCCAGTGCGTCGCTGATCGCTTCAACGATCGCCAGCTCACGATCGTCGACAGAAAGAGACTCAAGCCGAGGACGCAGTTCGTTCGCTCGCTGCTTTCCGAAGAGTGCGTCCATGTGCTCCTCGACAAAAGGGTTACACAGCCCCATGTCGACGCGGTTATAGCGGTTATAGTTGACGAAGAAGATAGAAACACATCCCCAGTCTTTCAATACCGCATTCACAAGATTCAGGGAGAGCGGAAAATGGGGTAAACAGGAGGGGACGGAGGAGGTTGCCGGAAAGAAATTCCGCAAAATGGGAAGCGTTTCGCGACAGCCTCCTCCGTCCTTCTCGCCTTCAGACCGCGGCCTATAGTTTCTTATGCAGCTATTCGAGACAGTCACCGATGCGGCCGAGGGGGGCGAAACGCTCCGGCGACGACGCTACGGGGTGATCGAGGTCGCCGACGGCCGCTTCCAACGCGTGCGGCTTCGCCCGTTTCCCAAAATCGCCTCGGTGCCCGGCATACTGTTGTTCGGGGGATGGTATCATCAGCATCGTCGCGGAGATTGTCTCCGGCTCTACTACAACCAGCCGAGGCGATTCCCCAATTTCCTCGTGCTGAAGTACATCGAGTCGGCCCGCGACACCAGCATGAGCACGGTTATCCGGGCGTTGGCCATTTTGGACGAGATCGCCCGGCGAAAGGGGAGTGACGCGCTGTTGTGCGACGTCGCGAACTGGCGGATCACGACGAAGCTGCTCGGCCGCTTCGGCTGGACGCCGCATTGCCCCGCGCGGTTCCACCGGCATTTTATCAAGCGATTCTACGGCAGCTATCCCGCATCGCCGCCGTGGTTATTGAGCTCTGAAACGGGCGTCAACCAGCATTGCTACGACTGACGCAACTTTCCCTTCGTCTTCGGTGCTGATTCTGCCAAGCCGCCGTTCAACCAAAGACTCTGCCACGGTGGCAATCAACGCCTTCAGCCACGTGGGTTTCAGAAGTCCTGCTTCCCGCCATTTATTCAGAGAAGTACCCTGATCTTGCGAGCGGCCGGTCAAGGGGATGACAACGATGTCGCCAAATCGCGACGAGAACTCACTGGAGCTAACCACGACCACCGGACGGCGCTTGTGGCTGGTCAGGTCCGTGAATGGGAATCGCACCAGTACGACGTCTCCGGTTTTACATCTCGTCATAGACGGAATCTTCCTCGTCGTCCCAAGCCTTGGCCAGAGATTGCTCCTGCATACGCAGCCATTCTGAATCGTCCGCGGGCCGGTCTTCCTCGAACAGGATAATCACATTGCACGGCGGCATGCCCTGCGCGGTTTCGGGAATGTGAATTTCCTTCCCGTCGTAGGTCGCTCGAATTGCTTGCATTGAAAACTCCCTGCACCGCAGTCTCTTCTACTCAATCGTATGTGGGCTTCGTGGACGTGTCAACTATCGAAACAAGCTAACGATCAGCCGCCAGGTTCCGAGCATCGCTGCCATCAGGACCAGGCAGACGAGCAGGGCCAGCGGCACGATCCATCCGAGGGCGAAGCTGGGCGCCGTGTGAATCCAGAAGTAGGCCCAGCCGACGATCACAGCGAGCGTTGCCAGGCAGAGGAACGGGCCGTAGGGAATCTCTCGGTCGCGGAACAGAATCAGCCGCAGCACGCCGACCACCAGACCGGCGAAGGGGGCGAGAAAGAAGATAATCAGGCCGGGCTGCCAGCCGAGGAAAGCGCCGATCATGGCCATCAAGGTAACGTCGCCGAAGCCCATCGCCTCGCGGTGCAAGACGGCAGTGCCGATGACGCGCACGGCCCAGACCAACCCGCCGCTGGCGGCCATGCCCACCAGGGCGCTGAGCAATCCCTGCCACCAAAACGTGTCGCAGAACCACAACAGGGCGATCAACGGCGAGACCGCCACGGCCATGTACAGGATTCGACCGCTGCTCGGCGTGCGGATGACGCGGGCGCAGCAGAGTTGCATCGCCCGACCCCAGCCGTGACGCGAGTACCACGACCGCGGCAGAATGGCGAAGCACCACGCCCACCAGCAGGCGAGCCCCAGCAGGAGCGATGCTACGTGCGCGTGCGCCGCTAGCGCAGCGGGCCAAGGGTTGGGGGACGTCAGATTGAGACACTCCCAGGACATGCCCGGTGCGCCGGCGGGAATCGTAGCCGGCAGAAGCGACTTGGACGCCATCCCCGCCAGAAACAATCCCACCAGCGTGCCGACGACCGTAATTTCGTCGGGAATCGTCTTTTCATCCACGTCGATCATCGACGCCGCCAACATCAGTGCGATCAGAACCGCATGGGAGGCGAACTCCAGATGCAAGAAGAACTGCGGCCATGGCGCCTTCGCGCGCCGGCCGCAAGCGGCAACAGCCCGCCTTGGCCGACTTCCCACCAGTACAACCAGGCAAGTCCCGCCCCGGTGAGAATCTCGATGAGCATCGGCCGAAGCCAGAAGCCCGCGCCGTGCAGGGCCGCCTCGCGCCGCAACCCCAGCCAGCCGATGATCGGCAGCCGGTCGGCGGGCTGTCGGGGCGAGGCCGACGGCTCGGGCGGCGACCAGGGGCTGATCGAACGCCGATTCCACGCCAGCCAGTAGATTGCCCAATTCACCGCCGCTCCAACGCACGCCCCCAGCACGAACACCACCGCCAAACGGGCCTGCATCGGGATGGAGAGAACGAAATTCATGGCAAAGGCGTAGGTTATGCTTCAGCATAACACGTTGCCGGCAATGCGTCTTTGTTATGCTGAAGCATAACCTACAACTTTTCCAGAATCTCCTCGGCCAGCACTTCGGGCGTCCTTCCTTCGGTATCGACCACCCAATCAGCCGACTCGCGATAAACCGGCTCCCGTTGGCCGAGCAACGCCACGATCTCCTCCAGGGGCGTCCTATCGGTCAGATTGGGCCGCCGAGCGGTCGTGGTGGCGTCGCCGGTCATCCGGGCCAGAATCGTCTCGGGCCGGGCGGTCAGCCAGACGACTTTTCCGGCATCGCGGATTGCCCGGCGGCTTTCCGGCCGCAGCGGCGCCCCGCCGCCGGCCGCCAAAACCAGCCGATCACGGCGGCACAGGTCGGCAATTACCTCAGCCTCCAAATCGCGGAAGGCCGGCTCCCCCTCTTCGGCGAAGACCCGCGCGATCGACTTGCCCGCCCGACGCTCGATCTCCACGTCGGCGTCGATCCAATCCCAGCCGAGTCGCTGGGCCAGAAGCCTGGCCAACGTGGTTTTGCCGGTGGCGCGATAGCCGATCAGTGTGAGAATCATGGGATGGACCGAGATAACCGCGTGCAGTTTCACACGGCGCTGTGCCAGCGATCAGCGTAGCGAACGCTTGATCCAACGACAAGGGGCGATCGTGCGAAACCGCGAGCGGCCTGAAGCGGGCGGTGAACCGCCCACCCCTCATTCCAATCCCTAATCCCGCGCGCCCATTCCCCAGTCGTCGGCCTCGCGCTCCCGCGAATAGTCGCCGTCCATCCCCAGCCGCGTGCGCAACTCGTCGAATTGCTGGGCGTAGACGTCGCTCGACGAATGAACGTGCTCCGCCTCGGTGACGAAACGAATCTGCTCGTCGCAACCGATGGCACGCTGGCCCAAGATCTTCTCGAACTCCCTCAACTGGTCGCCGTAGACGATCAATAGTTTGTGTTCGTCGAACTGGATTTCGTGCGGTACGTCGGGATTGAGCACGGCCAGGCCGGTGCAGCCGTCGTTCAACAGCAGGTCTTCGTATTCCCAGAGAACGCTTTTGAGGACCGGCAGGTCGATGTGCTCGCGGTAGAGATCGGTGTGCCCCTTGCTGTGGCGATTGTGGCTCGTCTCGAGCACCACGTCGACCGTAAAGCCCAAGGGGTCGAGCAACTCCATGAAGGTCTCGAAGAGATGCTCCTTCGAGATGGCCGCCATCAGCACCGGGACGCTGTTGTGGTTTTGCTCGTCGCGGTAGTAGTCGTGGCGATAGCCCTGGGTGGGAACCACCTGGAGGTCGTAGGACGGGCGAATGGCGTCGGTCAGGCTGAAATTGCCGTAGCGCGACACCTTCAGGTGCGATTCCAACTCGGCCTCGCTGAGCTTCTCGAAGCTGCTGGCGCCGGTCGGCATCTCCCCTTCGCGGAACACGTTGCGGAAGAATCGTTGCAGGAAACCCATCGATGCTCTCAATCTAGCGGCGGCTAACAGGGCGGGTTTGGGTACGGTCCATCCGTAGTCGGAACCATTCCTATCCAAACCTAGGTCACGCTTGGCTGCGAATCTGTTGTCGCCCGCTGGCTTATCACCCTTCGGCCGTTCCGGCTTCGGCAAAGCTGGAACAACCCTCACACCCCCGAAAAACGTCAAAGCACGTGTCTGGTCGGGCTTCGTGCGGCCCGCGTCTGTGTTGCCGTTGTGCAACGCTGGCGCCGCAGATGAACAGCCACTCGAACGCGAGCCGCGAAGTCCGTCTTCGACGAGCCAATTACGCTAGTCTAGCACTGGAAAACTGCCGGCGCGGCTCGGGCGCCGGGTTGGCTCAAGAAACTCTTCGGCAGACGTGCACGCCGCGTCGGCGGGCGAAGAGTTTTCGGTCAGGAAGAGTCTAGCATTGCCGTCTGCCACTGCGTGGCCCAAGCAGTGCAGGGACAGCACCCTGTACGCGGCACTGCTTCTGCGAAGCAGTGGCACACCGTCGGTCCGTTCCGGCGGATGGTGACGAACGCAGGCCGCGGCTTCCCCCGTTGGCGTCTTCGCGTTACACTCATGCCATGAGCGATTACATCCAGGTCGTCACCACGACCGAACGCCGCGAAGACGCCGAGCGGATCGCCCGCGCGCTGGTCGAACAGCGATTGGCGGCCTGCGCGCAGGTGTCGGGCCCGATCACGAGCACCTATCGCTGGCAAGGAGAGATCGAAACCGCCCAGGAATGGCAGTGCCGGGCCAAAAGCCGCCGCGATCTCTTCGCGGATCGAGCAGGCGATTCGCCGGCTCCATCCCTATGAAGTTCCGGAAATTCTGGCCATGCCGATTGCAGTCGGCAGCGCCGACTATCTGGCTTGGCTCGAAACGGAAACGGGGGAGGGCAGTGACGAATGACGAGATTCAAATGACGAATCTCAAACGACGAATGAAAGGAGAAGGAGAATTCGTCATTCGGATTTTGAATTTCGTGCTTCTTTCGTCATTTGTCATTCACCCCTTCATCATTCCTCAATCACTTCCTTGACGATCTGGACGAAATGGGGGGTCTTCTGCGACTCGCTCAGATCGGCGGCCTTTTTGTCGGCCTCTTTCCGCTGGCTGTATTCGAACAGCGCCATGCGCCGCATGGATTGGTTGAAGACGCCCCAAAATGCCTTGAGCCGGACCTCCTTGACCACCTTGGCGCGGCTCTTGCGCTTGACGGGGGCCTTCTTTACGGCGGTTTTTGCAGCGGCTTTCGGCTCCGCAGCACGTTCCGCCGTGTCGTTCTCCTCCCGCAACTCTTTGCGATTCAATATCTTGCGCCATGTTTCTTTGCCTCAATTCAGGTCGGAAACCGTCAATTCGCCCTATTTTATCCGATCTGCCGCCGGCGTGCCAGAGCAACGAGAGGGCAGCCGTGGAGCCACGGAGTCTTGGTCTTCTTCTATATGCTGGCAAAATCGGCGGCAAAGCAGCCGCCTGCTCGGTTGGGCAATTCCGTTGACGGGTGGCCGGAAAGCCGATACGCTGACTTGTGAAGTAACCGTTCACTGGGCGGCAAGGGGACGGAGGAGGTTTTCGGAGAAATATCTCCTCCTGCGGCGGATACTGTCGCCGAAAACCTCCTCCGTCCCCCTCTGTTTCCGGCCTGTGAACGCTTACCTTGTGAAACGAGAAACCGTAGCATGTCGGTCCATATTCTCAAGCCAACCGTGATCCAGGCGGTCGGACAGCCGCCGAAAACCATCGAGGAATTTCGTTGGCCGAGTCAACTCGCAGACGGGTGGTGTGGAGCGAATAGGGTGAACGCACTAGTCACCGGCGGCGGCGGCTTTCTGGGGCTGTACGTCGTCGAACAACTTGTCGCTCGCGGCGATCGCGTTCGGGTGATGTGCCGCAAGGACTGCCCGCCGTTGGATGCACTGGGTGTCGAGACGGTTTGCGCCGACCTGCGAGATCGGCAGGCGGTCGTGGCCGCTTGCCGCGGGGTCGATGCGGTCTTTCACGTCGGCGGCATCGCCGGCATGGTCGGCCCGTGGAAGCAGTTCTTCGAGACCAACGCCCTGGGCACTCGGCACGTCGTCGAAGGATGCCTGACGCACGGCGTGCGGCGATTGGTCTACACGAGCAGCCCGAGCGTCACCTTCGACGGCCGTCACCAGTGCGGCGTCGACGAGTCGATCCCGTATCCCAAGCGTTGGCTCTGCCACTACGCCCACTCGAAGGCCCTGGCCGAGCAGCACGTGCTGGCCGCCAACGGCCGAGCGGGCTTGGCCGACCTGCGCGCTGCGGCCGCATCTGATCTGGGGGCCGCGCGACCGGCACTTGATTCCGCACGTGCTCGACTTGCGCCCGCCGCGGCCAGCTGCGCCGCGTCGGCGACGGGCACGAATCTGATCGACACGGCTGTACGTCGAAAACGCCGCGGCGGCCCATCTGCTGGCGGCCGACGCGCTGGCGGCCGGGCTCGCCGGTGGCCGGCCGAGCCTATTTCATCAGCCAGGGCGAGCCGGTCAACTGCTGGGCGTGGATCGACGAGTTGCTGGCGCTGGCCGGTCTGCCGCCGGTGCGGAAAGTCGATCTCGCTGCGGGCGGCGTGGACCATTCGGCGCCGGCCTACGAGGCGGCCTACCAGCTCTGTTGCGCCTGCAAGGCCAGCCGCCGATGAGCCGATTCCTGGCCGCCGCAGATGGCCACGTCGCACTACTTCGACATCGGCCGCGCCCGCCGCGATTTCGGCTACGAGCCGAACATCTCGACCGCCGAAGGCATGCGGCGGCTCGCGGCCGCGGGGTTGAAGTAAGTGCGGAAAAGCAGGCTGTGCATCAGCATCACCGACTGAAGGGGGCGCTATGCGGAAGCATTGCCGACTATGCGTCCTCGTAGAGAAGACTGCGTGATCGCTTATCTGCCCGATTCCGAGAGCAGGGCCGCCAGCCGTTCAGCCAAGGTTGGCGGAAGGTCGTTGAACAGTTCGCGCCCCACCAGCCCCACGTCGATCAAGTCGCGAAGATGGACGCGGTCCTGATCGCGGTTCGACAGCAGCTTCATCAAGACCAGGCCCGGCAAAGAAACCGTCTGAATGCCCGATAGCTCCTGCCGTTGCTCGACCGGCGGAGAGGGCAATTCGTACTCGGGCCGCACTCGCTCGCCGGCCCAAACCAGGTGGACGGCGTTGCGCGGATTCGGCGTCGCTGCGGTCCAGGAACATCCCCACGCCCAGCACCTCGAAGTAGTCCATCTCGGCCGACAACGCGGCCGCACGGGCGCCGGGGCAAATCGCTGCGGCGGATCAGCAGGTCGACGTCCTTGGTGGTCCGCACCGCCGCCGGCTCCCGAGTGGCCACCCAGAGAGCCACCGCTTGTCCGCCGACCACGGCGTAGGGGACCGACTTCTCGGCAAGCGCGGCGGTGATGCGACGGAGGCGACGGTAACGTCGTCCAGAGACATGACATAGCCTCCCAAGAAATCCTTGTCCTCGGCAGTTGTGGCACTCTGCGTTGACATCGTCGCTTCATGGTAGTCCGAGAGCCGCACCCCCACAAGAGTGCAGTCTTTGCTCGATTGCACGGGTGGCGATTGTTAGCCCATTGAAAATCTGCCAGTCAGCGGCAGGTTTCCATGCCCCCCTAGTGGCGAACGCACCTCCAAACATCTCGTCGGCTTGCCAACCGACCTGAAACCGGTTAGCCTTGTAGGTTTAGGCAAGCTGCAGCAGGACTATGACCGTGGATCGGCCGGATCGATCAACGAGTTGTGATTACGGGCGTGGGACTTACCGCGCCGAACGGCAACTCTCTGCCCGAGTTCCGCCGGAGCCTGCTGGAAGGCCGCAGCGGCGTGATCGGCCTACGAAATCCGCTACTTCGGCCCCACCCTGGCCGGGGTGTGCAACTTCGACGAGCTGCGCTACCAGAAACGCAAGGAGGTCCGCCGCGGCACCCGCGCCGGCAGCATCGGCATCTTCTGCGCCCACGAGGCCATCGCCGACGCCGGGCTCGACTGGGAGAACGTCGACCGCTCGACCGTCGGCATCTACGTCGGCGTGACCGAGCACGGCAACGTCGAGACCGAGAACGAGATCTACCTGCTCAAGGGCTACGACTACGACACGCAGTATCTGGTCGCACCACCACAACCCGCGGACGGTGGCCAACAACCCGGCCGGCGAGATCTCGCTGAACCTGGGCATCACCGGGCCGCACTACACGCTGGGCGCGGCCTGCGCCGCGGGCAACGCGGGCATCATCCAGGGCGTGCAGATGCTGCGGCTGGGCGATTGCGACCTGGCCCTGGGCGGCGGCGTCTCGGAGAGCATCCACACGTTCGGCATCTTCGCCAGCTTCCACAGCCAAGGGCGCTGGCCAAGCACGACGACCCGGCCAAGGCCTCGCGGCCCTTCGACGTCGACCGCAACGGCATCGTGGTGGCCGAGGGGGGCTGCATGTTCGTGCTCGAGCGGCTCGGCGACGCCCGGGCGCGCGGCGCGAAGATCTACGGCGAGATCGTCGGCTACGCCATGAACAGCGACGCCACCGACTTCGTCCTGCCCGATCCCGGCCGCCAGGCCGAGTGCATCCGCCTGGCGCTGCGGCGGGCGGGACTGAACCCCGAGGAGATCGACATCGTCAGCACGCACGCCACGGGCACGACCTCCGGCGACGTCCAGGAGTGCCAGGCCCTGCGGCGGGTCTGGGGCGACAACGGCCGCCACACGCTGTTCAACAACACGAAGAGCTTCATCGGCCACGCGATGGGCGCGGCCGGCGCGCTGGAACTGGCCGGCAACCTGCCCGCCTTCGACGACGGCGTCTGCCACGCCACGATCAACCTCGACCGGCTCGACCCCGAGTGTCGACCTGCCCGGCCTGGTGGCCAACCAGCCGCGCGAGGCCGGCCAGGTCGACACGATCCTGAACAACTCGTTCGGAATGCTGGGCATCAACTCGGTGGTGATCGTGAAGAAGATTTGATCACGCGGCTACCGTTCGCAGCCCTGCTTAACACCATCAGAACGCGTCCTGAGCTGACACACGGAGAAACCGCCATGACGGCCGACGAAATCAGAGAAGCGATGCTCGACATCCTTCACGACATCGCCCCGACGAAGACCTCAGCGATCTGAAGGAGGACGTGCCGTTCCGCGAGCAGCTCGAACTGGACAGCATGGACTTCCTCGACATCGTGATGGAGCTGCGGAAGCGCTATCGCATCCAGATTCCCGAGGAGGACTACACCGAGCTGGCCAGCATGGCCAGCACGGTGCAGTATCTGGAGCCGCGGATGAAGGACATGGATGAGCGAGGTAGGGATCAGGGGGCAGGGGTCAGGTGACCAAGTGAACGGGTACGGGCCGAGCTTCGACCCCGCCCCCCGTCGACCTGATCCCTGACCCCTGACCCCTGACCTCTGATCCTGACCCTGACCCGACCTCTGATCCCTTGCCCCTGCCATGTACGACACGATCATCATCGGCGCCGGCATGTCGGGGCTGGCGGCCGGCATCCGCCTGGCCCACTTCGGCCAGCGGGTCTGCATCCTCGAACGCCACACGCGCCATCGGCGGGCTGAACTCGTTCTACCGGCAGCGCGGCCGGATGTTCGACGTCGGGCTGCACGCCGTGACCAACTTCGCCCCCAAGGGCACGCGCACGCGGCCCGCTTCGCCCAACTGCTGCGCCAACTGCGCTTCGCCTGGGAGGAATGGGCGCTGGCGCCGCAGCTCGGCTCGGCGATCGTGTTCCCCGGCGTGACGCTGCGGTTCTCCAACGAGATCGAGTTGCTCGAAGCCGAAATCCGCCGGCACTTTCCCGCGCCAGATCGACAACTTCCGCCGCCTGGTGGCCGAGCTGATCGACTACGACCAGTTCGGCCGCGCCGGCGGCGGCCGCTCGGCCCGGAAGGTCGTCGGCGACATGATCGACGATCCGCTGCTGGTCGAGATGATCTTCTGCCCGATCCTGTTCTACGGCGGCTCGCAGGAGCACGACATCGACTTCGACCAGTTCTGCATCCTCTTCCGCGCGATCTTCCTGGAAGGGCTCGCCCGGCCGCTGGCCGGCATCCAGGCGATCCTGAAGATGCTGGTCCGCCGGTTCCAGGAGCACGGCGGCGAGCTGCGGCTTGCGGGCGGCCGTCGGCCGGATCGCCGTCAAAGACGGCGCGGTCGAGAAAGTCGTGCTGGAAGACGGCTCCGAGCTGGAAACCCGCAACGTCCTCTCCTCGGCCGGCTGGACCGAGACCCTGCGGCTGTGCGACGACGGCCACGTCGGACGACGCCGCGCTGGCGGGCCGGCATGTCGTTCGTCGAGTCGATCTCGATTCTCGACCGCCAGCCGCAGCTCGCTGGGCTACGACAAGACGATCGTCTTCTACAACGATTCGGAGAAGTTCCACTACGAGAAGCCCGACGACCTGGTCGATCTGCGCAGCGGCACGATCTGCTCGCCGAACAATTTCGCCTACTGCCGAGCCGCTGGGCGAGGGCGTGATGCGCATCTCGGCGCTGGCCAACTACGACCGCTGGGCGGCGCTCGACCCCGAGGCCTATCGCGCGGCCAAGCTCGATTGGTACGACCGCCTGGCGACGTCGGCCGTCGCGGTTCGTGCCCGACTTCCGCCCGTCGGTGGTCGAGACCGACATGTTCACGCCGCTGACGATCCAGCGTTTCACCGGCCATGCCGACGGCGCGATCTACGGCTCGACCCGCAAACGCCGCGACGGCACCACGCACCTGCGAAACCTCTTCATCTGCGGCAACGATCAGGGCCTGGTCGGCATCGTCGGCGCCATCATCAGCGGCATCAGCATCGCCAACCGGCATCTGCTGAAGTAAGGGATGGTCGTGGGCACGCACCGCGTGCCGTTGGCCGGCAGCATTGGCCCGGGCTGTCGAGTCATGCCCCTTCGGGGCCTGTTTGCGCGCCGAATCGCTCTCCCGCCCGAACGTGATAGCCGCGGAGAAATTCGGCGACGGGCAGCAGACGCTTGCCGGAGGGCTGAATGCTTGCCGGCATCAGGGCATCCGCTCCGGCGGCGATTACCAGGCGATCGCCGGATGCTTCCAACACCGTGCCGGGGGCGGCGGCTGCTGATTGGGGCGGCAGTTCAACTGCCACCCCAACGGAGGCTTTAACAACGGTGGCGGGGCCGAGAATCAGCCGAACCGGCGGGGCGTCCGCGCGATGCCAAAACGTGTAGGTCTTCGGCCAGGGCTCCATCGCGCGAATCTGGTTCTTGATCGCCAACGCCGAGCGCGACCAGTCGATCGCCCCGTCGGTCTTCTTCAGCCGCGGTGCTTTGGTGGCCAGTGAAGCGTCTTGCGGAATCGCCTGGATCTCGCCGGATTCCAGCCGGTCGATGGTTTCGCACGTCAGCCGGGCGCCGAGTTGGGCCAGGCGGACTTCGAGCTCCGCTGCCGTTTCGTCGGGGCCGATGGCCACGCGGGTTTGCGCGAGACAGCCGCCGGCGTCGATCCGCGGCGTGATTTCCAGCACGGTCACGCCGGTTTCCGCCTCACCGTTGTAGACCGCCCAATTGATCGGTGCGGCGCCGCGATACTTCGGCAGCAGCGAGGCGTGCAGATTGACGCCGCCGCGGCGGGTAGCGGCCAGCGTGGCCGGCGAGAGGATTTGCCCGTAGTCGCAAACCACCAGCAGATCGGCCTTGAACTCGGCAAGCCGCGCTTGCGCCTCGGCCGTATTAACGTCTTCGGGATCGATGATCGGCGTGCCGTGTTCCTCGGCAACGTTGCGGATCGAGCTGATCGGCTCGACCAGCTGACCCCGATGCGTGCGAAGCGGCGCCGTGACCAGCGCGGAGACGCGATGGCGAGTTTCATAGAGCGCACGAAACAGCGGCGCCGCGAACGGGCCCGTGCCCAGCATGATCAGTTGCATGGGCACGAGTGTAGGAGAAAAGGGCGGTTTTGGGAAGGCGCCGCCTGCCGTCGTCCCAGAACACTTCGGCCAAGAAACGACCGGAGCCCGGGCAACTCGCCCGGGCTCCGGTGGTTTTCGGGATGATTTCGATACGAACGTTAGACCTTTCTCAATCGCCGGCCCACGCCGAGGAGGGCCAGAGCCCCGACCGCCGCCAGCACAAGCGTGGACGGTTCGGGTACGGCGGTTTTCAGCGAAGTGATGGCGACGTCGGAACCGGCATGGCCCGTGCCATCCAGTTGCAGAACAATGGCATCGATGTCCGCGAAGTTGGCGGGGCCGTCGGGTCCGGTGTGGATGAAGCTGGCGAAGGAAAACGGTATGTCGCCCGCGGCTGTTACCAGCAAAGGATCGGTTGCCGAGAAGTGGGTGCCGTCGTTCGTGTAGACGGTCATAGTGACGTTGACACCGCTGCCGGTGACATCGGCAACGCTCAGCAAGAATTTATCCTCCCCCCCACTTGTCAGATTGGCGTTGAGAGAGTAGCCTCTCACACTGGGAGAGTTTTCACCGTCCCAGGTCACAATCGCGACCGCCTCTCCCGTTCCTTCGCTGAGATACAGTCCTGCGCCGGGATCGGAGAAGACGTCCACGTAGATCGGCTGGCCCGAAACACGCGCAAGCGATATGTCTCGCCAGCCGCCGAGGGCCGTAGCGGCCGCTGACGTATCGGAGTCGTTCGGGCTCGCGGCCGTCACCCTAAGTGACTGGTCAGCGGGAGTGTTGAACGGATCGATGACCAGTTCCGCCCGGACAGCCGTAGCGGAAAGTAGAAAGAAGGCCGCAACAAAGATGGTAGCGCGCTGAATCATGCCTCTCCTCCAGTTCTTCTTTTCTGTTCCTAAGAGCAGAATCCGTTCATGCCCTCACACCTTTTCTATCCTACGTGAATTCGTTCTTCTGGGTCAAGCGCGAAATAGCAGAGCGTACACCACTTTTGGTGGGGTGCTGCTTTGGCAGAAAGCAGCGAAACCGCGTAAAACATTTCCAGAAAAGGAGTTAGGCTAGATTGCCGCGGTGCGTGAGGAACAAAGGGCTTTGTCGCCGGCCCTTTGAAAAGAGGAATATGGGTCAAAAAATTTCGGACAATTCTTGCGGGACACCGCATTATTGAGACTGCGAAACGCCGCTTCCTCCGCCGTCAGTAATTCAGCCGCAGGAACGCCGTCAGGCTGGTCTGGTCGGAGTAGGAGTAGACGCCGTTGGTTCGTGGGCCTGGCGTAGGGCGGCCGATCTCCGAATCCTTGCCCACGGTGCGGATATTGAGGTAGTCGGCCTGCACGCCACAACTGACGTGCTGACTGAGCGGGGCTTCGGCCGTAAAGGCGACGTGCCATGAACTCCCCTGGCCAGCCTGGAATCCGTAGAAATCGCCGAGCAGATGGTGGTCGATGTTGTACGCCCAGGTGGCGCCCCAGTCACCCTGGAAGGTGAGATGGATCGGTCTGGCCTCGCCGATGCAGAGCGTCTTGCGAAGCTGGCCGCCGACGTAGGCGATGTAGTATTGCTGGTTGAAGGTGATAATGTCGCCGGGCACGCGAATCGAAGTCCACCGATTGTCGAACTTCACCTGGTTCAACTCGTAAGCGGTCAGATCGAATCGCTGCCAGCGAAACCCGGCGATCGGCCAAAGCTCGACCGGCAGCCCGAAGAACCTGTCGCCCAGCTTGCGCTCGAGGTCGAGTGAAACCGTCTGGCCATCGGTCCAGGTTTCGTGCATGTAGCCGAGATCGGTGAACGAGCCGTCGGGATTCGGCGGATTCCAGTCGTAATCGGCCAGATCGCCGTGGATCTCGCGGCTGATGGGCGTCATCCACTCGACGTGAACGCCCCAGTCGGGCTTCTCCATGCCGACCTGCAAGCCATGCCAGGATGAATCCAGGGGGAAGCGCAACATACTCAGCGGCGCCCAACCCTGGGGCGGAAATTCATGAGTGCCCACTTCATACGAGGTCTGGCTGCTGACGAAAGACCGGAAGCGGTAATCGACGGTCCAAGTCCGCACCGCCGGCGCGACCGTCAACGCAGCGACGGTCGACGGCACGATCGCCGCGGGGTCATCGGTGGCGAAGGCCACGCCCTCCGCGTCGGACGCATCGGGTCGGGATTTCTGCTGCGCATCGGGCGTGTCGCAGACGATGTCCTGATACTCCTGCGAACGCGCCTGGCCTTGCAGCAGAGCGACTGCCGCGACGACGCAAATTACTGGAAACAGTGTGGACGGTGTGGGGCGCCTTCCCGGCAATGGCAGCCGTTTCCCGAAGCCTCTCGATTGCGATCGGGGAGCGTCTCTCGGTGGCAAAGCGCTCGGAGAAGCCACACCGCAGTTTCTCAACACCCCAAACATGCTTACCCCCCCTTCCGTCTTATTGCCTTGACGACAAAGCAAGCTTCGGACGTTGAAGCCGGAGCCGAGCGGTGGAACAGAGTCGTGACAAGACGTTACACTTCTCGTAGACAGCGCATTTTATCAAGACAAGCGCACAAAGCCGCTGTCCGTAGAAGTCTTCGGCACGGTAATCCCGGCAGCTTTAGAAAGACGTAGCGGTTGTTACGGTCGTATGACCGTCGTGCCGCTCAGCCGGCGAATCAGGCGGCGCATCTCCAGGACGCTGAGCGTCGAAAGCACCTGCGAGACCGGCAATCCGCTCTCGGAAACGACCCGGTCGATCGCCGTGGCCTCGCCGCCGATCGCGGCAAGCACCTGCTCCTCCAATTCGTTTAACAGCAGTTCGGCGGGATGATGGATCATACGGCCGTCGTCGCGCGGGGCGGCCTCGACCAGCGGGCCGAGTTCCTCCAATACGTCGTCGGCCGACTCGACCAACCGCGCCCCGTCGCGGATCAACTGGTGGCAGCCGCGCGACGCCCGGCTATCGACGTTGCCCGGCACGGCGAAGACCTCGCGGCCCTGCTCCATCGCGTGCCGCGCGGTGATGAGCGCTCCGCTGCGGTCGGCCGCCTCGACGACGATCACCCCGAGCGACAGCCCGCTGATCAGTCCGGTTTCGTTGCGGAAACGTGCCGGCCAGCGGTTGGGAGTGCGGCGGCGATTCGCTGATCAGCGCACCGTGGGCGGCAACCTCTTCGGCCAGCTTGTCGTGTTCGGGCGGGTAGATGTTCATCACGCCGCTGGCCAGCACGGCGATGGTTCGCCCGCCGGCGGCCAGCGCGCCGCGATGGGCCGCGGCGTCGATTCCGCGGGCCAGCCCGCTGACGATGGTCAATCCGGCTCGGGCCAATCCGCCCGCCAGCCGCTCGGCCTGCCGCAGTCCGTATTGCGTGCCGTGCCGCGTGCCGACGATGCCCACCGCCAGGGCGTCGTTCGGCTTTAATTGGCCGCGCACGAACAGCACGCCGGGCGGGTCGTGAATCTCGCGCAGCGGGCGCGGATAGGCGACGATTTGACTCGGTCAATATGTCGATGCCATGTTCGCGGCAAAGGGCGACCTCACCTTCGGCATCGATCTGATCGGCATCGGCGATCGCGTGTGCGAGTTTCGCCCCGACGCCCTGCACTTCCCGCAACTCGCTCATCGCCGCCGCCAGAACCGCCCGAGCCGTGCCGAACCGCTCCAGCAGCGCTTTGCGAGTTCTCGGCCCAACGCCGAAGACCAAAGACAGCCGCAACGTGTCGATCAGGTCGTCTTCAGACGAGGCTTCCATCGAGATATTCCATCACCGCCAACGGAGTCAATAGACTTCATTGCGAGTGCCGACCGACTGTAGTAGAGAATGGTCTCCTTGCCTTCGTGCATCACAAACTCGAAGACAATCCGCTGGTCATAGCCGAAGCTGCACGCCCACGACCCGAGCAACTCACCCTTCAGCTTGTGGGTCTTGAGTTGGCGCTGAAAAGCGTCATTCTCCAACAATGCCAGCGCGGCAAGAAGTTGCTCTGCGGCTTCGGCATCCCTTTTTGCGAGCCGCTTGGCGTCTCGAACAAACGCATTCGAACGGATTAGCTGTCGTTTCACGACAATATCTCATCCCTGAGTTGGTCGACGGTTGCAGGACGACATTTTCCTTCGAGGAATTCCTTTCTTGCTTCCTGGACGCTCGCCACAATCTGCTTGCGAGCTTGGTCGGCCAGGCGGTGCTTGACGATATCCACCAGGGCCAATTGGTCTTCGGCCGGCAGCGCTGCGACGGCGTCGAGAATTTCCCCGAAGGGGACCGGTTCATGGCTCGAAATCGACATGCTGGAATACCTCCCGTCTTTGCCGTCACCACTATTGACATTCTAGCTGGCAGTCGTTTCCGCGGTCAAGGAACCGACGGGGCGATCTCCTACATTTGCAGTGCCGCCAGTATGTCCGCCTTGGGAACATCTCTGACCGATTCCACATGCCCCATACGGCTTGGCAGGACGAAAGCGAGTTGGCCGTATTGCACTTTCTTGTCGTGCATCATCGTGTCGAGAACCTGTTGCGGATCGAGCGCGGGCGTTTCGACCGGCAGGCCGAAGGTCTCCAACAGCGAGCGAAGCCGGGCGGTCAGCGCGGCATCGACGCGGCCGAGCCGTTCGGCCAGCCGCGCGGCGCAGACCATGCCGATGGCGACGGCCTCGCCGTGCAGCAAATTAGGGATTAGGGATTGGGGATTGGGGATTGGCGGAGGGCGGACGGCCAGAGGACGTCTGCGGCTCCTTCTCTCCACTATCCACTATCCACTCTCCACTCTCCACTGCCGACTGCCGACTGCCCCACGAAAGCGTCTCGAAGGCGTGGCCGAAGGTGTGGCCGAAGTTGAGGATCGCCCGCAGGCCGCTCTCCTCGTGCTCGTCCTGCTCGACGACGTCGGCCTTCAAGCGGCAGCAGCGGGCGATGACGCGGGCCAAGACGTCTCGGTCGTGCGCGAGTAGTGCGGCGGCGTTGTTTTCGAGATCGTCGAACAACTCGGCGTCGAGAATCACGCCGTACTTGACGACTTCGCCCAGCCCGGCCCGAAACTCGTTGGGCGGCAGCGTCGCCAGCGTGGCGGTGTCGATCAGCACGCCCAACGGCTGAAGGAACGCCCCGACCATGTTCTTCGCTTTCGGCAGATCGATGCCGACCTTGCCGCCGACCGAGCTATCGACCTGGGCCAACAACGACGTGGGCACCTGGAGGAGCCGCAGCCCGCGGGCGAAGGTGGCGGCGATGAATCCGGCCAGATCGCCGATCACTCCGCCGCCGACGGCCGCCACCACGCTCTTGCGGTCGGCCCCCAAGTCGAGCAGCCCCTGCCAGAGCCCCTCGGCCATTTCCAGCGACTTGCTCGCCTCGCCCGGCTCGACGCAGATCACGTCGACGTCGATCTCCTCCAGGCCGATGCTTTCGGCCACTTGCATCGCGTGCGGCTTCTGCACGTTATCGTCGGTAATCAGCACGACGTGCGTCACCTTGGCCCGTTGGGTGAGGAACCGTCCCGCGTCGGCCAGATTGCCCGCGCCGATGACGATGTCGTAGCTTCGCTCGGCGAGGTTGACGCGGATGGTTTGGAGGTTGGCAGTCATGTGCGATGTCTTCCCCAAGAAGGCAGGCAGGCGGGGATCACCCTATTGGAAGCAAACAACGAAAACCAGCTTGGGCAAAGTGACGATCTGAGGTGAATGCGTCGACAATGCCCTCCTCTTGCATTGCAACGAAACTGGCACAATCGACGAATCCCCAGGATTTGTCCTGAATTTGGCTGTACAAGATCAACGCGCGATCAAAGATCGCAGAGTCCACCGGCACCAGGCGGCAGTGAGACGATTCCAGGAACCTCCGCACGGCACCAGCGAAACGAGTTCGTGCGGCGGTTCGGGCCAAACCGTTTCCGGTTTCCGCCAGTACCCAATCGCTCGTGACCAGAGGGCGCTGCTCAGTCCCCAATTCTGCCAACTGCCGACAAGCTGGTTCGTACAGAGCATCATCGGCGTTGAGGATGGCGATCCAGCCGCGGGTGTCGATGAATGCAGCGTTACGGTTGGCCATCGGCCGCCCTTGGATGACCGTACAGATAGTGGTCGATGTTCACAGCCAAATCGGCAATGCCAGTGGGAGCGGCCAATTCGCCAAGCCGATAAACTGGGTCGTCAGTCGCGGTGGACACAGGTACGTCCACGGTCTGCACGGTAACGGGAGTTCCGTCTGCAAGCCGCACGTTGCCTTCCAGCACGACCATACCCTCATGCACGCAGCCTCGGTAGACCATTTGACCGCCCTCCTCGCGATTCCATTCTACTATAGCTGACTGCTGGTGGTGCGACAAGCCTCCAAAGGTAGTTGGTGTGCTGCCCGCAAGACGAGGTCGCAATGCTACCTACAAATCGGACGCCGTGACCGTGATCTTGCGAATGAAGCCGGCGTGGAGACGGACGTATTCCAACTCGCCGGCGCTGGCGGGATCGCCGTGCAAGCGGTATTCGATCCGCCGCCGCTCCGCATCGCCGACCGGCGCACCGGTCAGGCTGTCGGGCCAGACGGTCTCCTGCTCAATCACCAACGCTTCTCGATAGGGATCAAAGGCATTCGGCATATTCGGCTCCATATCACGCGAGATCAAACCAGCGGAAGGGGACGGAGGAGGTTGTCGGCAAGGCCTTTTCGATTCTGTCGCACTTTCCTGCGGCAACCTCCTCCGTCCCCGTTGCCTGCGAACCGACTATTTTACGCTCGATCGAACGGAAACGCTATTACCTCGGCGATGGTTTTCACGCCGAGGGCGGCCATCAGCAGCCGGTCGAAACCCAACGCCACGCCGACCGACGGCGGCAGGCCGCTTTGCATCGCCGCCAGCAGCCGGCTCTGCTCGGGCAGCGGCGGCTTGCCGTCGACACGCCGCTGGGCGTTCACTTTCGCATTGCGGGCCAGCAGCTCGGCCGGATCGAGCAGTTCGTGATAGCCGTTGGCGATCTCGACGCCGCCAATGTACAGCTCAAACCGCTCGGCGACCGGCGGCTTGCCTTCGTCGTGCCGAATTCGGGCCAACGCCGCCTGGCTGGCCGGATAGTCGTAGAGCAGCGTTGGCCGCTGTTGGCCCAAGTGGGGCTGGATTCGTTCGACCAGCAGCAGATCGAGCCAGCCGTCGCGATCTTCGATAGATAGGCTCGCCGGCGATTTGACGCCGAGCGTCTTGGCAACGGCCGCCAGTTGCTCTCCGTCGGCGGCATGTGGATCGATGCCGACGTAGCGCTCGAACGCTTCGGCGTAGCTGATTTGTTCGGCTGCTGCTCCGAAGGAGCACGATTCGCCCAGCCCAGGGCATCGCCCTGGGGAGGGTGGTCCTTTGGAGTCGGTCTGTTCGGCCCGATGGGCCAACGGTTCGCCGAACGATTGGCCCGTTGGGCCGATAGGTAGAGAATCGGATGGGCTCGCGTCCCCAGGGCGTTGCCCTGGGCTGGGCGAACGGCTGGGCCTTCGGCCCGCAACCAGCAGTGTCTTGCACAGGTCGCCCGTCAGTTGCATTCCCTCGTCGAGTCCTTCGCCCGGCTGATACCATTCGACCAGAGTGAACTCGGGATTGTGCAACGGGCCAAGTTCGTCGAGGCGGAACACGCGAGCCACCTGGTAGATTCGCCCCGCGCCGGCCGCCAACATTCGCTTCATGGCGAACTCGGGCGAGGTTTGTAGCCAGAGCGGATTTGGGGATTCGAGATTTGGAGACTCTGACCCCTGACCCCTGACCCCTGACCCCTCCGAAACGCAAAACGGATCGAGATGCCGATCGACGACCGTGTCGGCCGAGAGAATCGGCGTTTCGACTTCGAGGAAACCACGCGAGTCAAAGAACTCCCGCAGCCGATGGAGCATCGCCGCACGAAAACGCAAATGCTCCCAATCGGCGGTGGGACGAAAGTCGTCGGACATTGGGCCGGCAAGTTGCTGCGAGAACAGAGCGTGCGAAACCGCGAGCGGTTGCTCGGCGTGATTCCTTACTCTTTTACCCGCTCCAAGTACTCGCCCGTGCGGGTGTCGATCTTCATCAGATCGCCGATGTTGATGAAGAAGGGGCAGCCGAACTCGGCGCCGGTCTCGACCTTGCAGGGCTTGGTGACGTTCGTGGCGGTGTTGCCCTTCGCGCCGGGCTCGCAGTATTCCACCCGCAACACGACGTGGTTCGGCGGCGTCATGCTGATCGGCTGGCCGTTGTGCAGCACGATGCTGCACACCATGCCCTCCTTGAGATACCTCCAGGCGTCGTCGACCTGCTCGGCCGTCAAATCGTATTGCTCGTACGACTCGTTGTCCATGAAGACGAAATGGTCCTGCTGGCGGTAGAGGAACTGGGCCTGGATTTCGTCGATCTCGGCGGCGTCGAGGCTGTCGCCGCTCTTGTAGGTGCGATCGAGCACGGTGCCGCGGAGCAGGTTCCGCAACTTGCACTTGTAGAGGGCCTGGCCCTTGCCCGGCTTGACGAAATTGCACTCGATCATGATATAGGGATCGCCGTCCAATTGGACCTTCAATCCCTTGCGAAAATCGCTGGTGTTGTAGCTGGCCACGACTGTTTTTCCCGTTTCGCTTTCTGTAGTGGTCTGATTATGGTAACATTCGCCTTGATGGCAAGTTGCACGCTGGATGACGAATCGCACACCGCATCGCCCGGCCGGGCCGACTGGCAGTCGGTCCTGGCCGAGAGCATCCGCAGCCCCGGCGAACTGTGCCGCCTGTTGGGGCTCGATCCGTCGCTGGCCGTCGGGGCCGAACGAGCGGCCGCCGGGTTTCCGCTGTTGGTTCCCCGGCCATACCTTGCCCGCATCCGTCCCGGCGACCCGGCCGACCCCCTGTTGTTGCAGGTTTTGCCCCAGGCGGCCGAAATGACCGCCGCGGCGGGCTATCGGGCCGATCCGCTGGGCGAAGCCGACGCACTCTGCGCCCCGGCTTGCTTCGGAAGTATCACGGCCGAATCTTGATCGTAGCAGGTCAATCCTGCGCCGTCCATTGTCGGTACTGCTTCCGGCGGCACTTTCCGTATCGGTTGCGAGGTGCGACTGGCGGCAAGCTCCCCCATTGCAATGGGGGGGCGTTGGGATGCAATGGGGCGGTTCGCGATTCCGCGTTCCATGCCATCGCGGCCGACCGCTCGATCCACGAGGTGATCCTTAGCGGCGGCGATCCGCTCATGCTGGCCGATGCGGAGTTGGCACAATTTGCGGAGGATTTGTCGCAAATCCGCCACCTCCGCCGGTTGCGGATTCATACGCGGCTGCCGGTGATGATCCCCCAGCGGGTCACCGACGAGCTGATTGCCTGGATTCGCGGCTGCCGGCTTTCGACCATCGTGGTGGTGCAGGTGAACCATCCCGCCGAGATCGACGGCGACGTGGCGGCCGCGTTCGGGCGGTTGGTCGACGGCGGCGTTCCGCTGCTGAACCAGTCGGTGTTGCTGCGGGGCGTCAACGACCGGGCCGACGTGCTGGCCGAACTGTGCCAGCGGCTCGTCGATCTGCGGGTGATGCCCTATTACCTGCACCAACTGGACGCAGTGGCCGGGGCGGCGCATTTCGAGGTGCCCATCCCCACCGGCGTCGCGCTGCTGGCCGAGCTTCGCGCCCGCCTGCCGGGCTATGCCGTGCCGCGGTACGTCCGCGAGTTGTCGGGGGGAGTCAGCAAAGAAGTTTTGGCGTAGAAGCATAAGCAAAGCGAGGAGGCAAACGAAAATGAGCGGCAGAATTGCAATGGCGATCGTTGTGTGCATCTTCATTCTCGGACGCGCGGGCGGTGAGGAGTCGGCAAAAAAAGAACTGGTCAAGGCAGGCGACTTCGTCAAAATCTACGACCCCAGCATCGGCGAAGAGGCGAAATGGTACATCAACGACCATTGCTTCGTGTACGGCAACGACGGGCGGTGGCGCCTGTTTGGCATTACGCACCGCGAGCCGGCCGACCCGATGCACGAGGTCCACTTCGCCCACGCCACGGCGAAAAAGCTGCTTCAACAGCCGTGGGACAAGCAGCCGTTCGCCCTGAGCGTGGCGGCGAAGCTGTGGAACGAAATCCACCTCTGGGCGCCGCACGTCATCCAGCACGACGGTCTTTACTACATGTTCTACTGCGCCGGCGACAAGGACCACACGAAATACAAGATTCATCTGGCCACCTCGAAAGACCTGCGCACGTGGCGCCGGCAGAAGGAGAACCCGATGGTCGTCGACGGCTTCGACGCCCGCGACCCGTTATGTGACGAAGGTGGGCGACCAGCTGGATCATGTACTACACGGCCACCAGCAAGCCAGACGGCGGCAACCACATCGTGGCCTGCGTCGCCAGCGACGACCTGGTGCATTGGGGAAAACGCAAAGTCGTCTTCACCGACCCGAGCAAGGGCAAATGGGGCGGGCCGACCGAGTCCCCCTTCGTCGTGCGGCGCGGCGACTCGTGGTATCTGTTCATCGGTCCCCGCGACGGACGCAAAGGCGTCTACAACGGCACCGACGTCTTTGTGAGCAACGATCCGTTCCATTGGCGGATCGAAGACCGCGTAGGGCACATCGCCTCGCACGCGGCGGAAGTCGTGCGCGATCTGGACGGCAAATGGTACGTCAGCCGCTGCGGCTGGGGAGAAGGCGGCGTCTATTTGGCCCCGCTCGTTTGGAACGACGGGCTCGACGGCAAGCCGACGAACATTCCCGTGCCCAAGGCGAAACGGTCGTAACCGCCGCGCCCTTTGACGGGCACCCCTGCTTCCACTATCTTGATTGCCATGAAAACCGACTGGTTTCCCGATTCCTGGCAAAAGAAACCGCTGGCGCAGGGCGTCGAGTATCCCGACCGCGCATTGCTGCGGCAGACGCTGGCCGAATTGGCGGAGTTGCCGCCGCTGGTGACCAGTTGGGAGGTCGATTCGCTGAAGTCGCAACTGGCCGAGGCCCAGCAAGGCCGGCGGTTCCTGCTGCAAGGCGGCGACTGCGGCGAGCGATTCGACGACTGCCGGCCCGAGACGATCGCCGGCAAGCTGAAGATTCTGCTTGAAGATGAGCCTGATTCTCATTTTCGGGCGGAACCAGCGGGTGATTCGCGTGGGGCGATTCGCCGGCCAGTATGCCAAGCCGCGTTCCGAACCGACGGAGACCCGCGACGGCGTGACCTTGCCCAGCTATCGCGGCGACCTGGTCAATCGCCCCGCCTTCACGGCCGAAGCCCGCACGCCCGATCCGCGGCTGCTGCTTGCGCGGCTACCAGCACGCGGCGATGACGCTGAACTACATCCGCGGGCTGGTCGACGGCGGTTTCGCCGATCTGCGGCATCCCGAGTTGTGGGACATCGACTTTGTGCAGCACGCCGCGCAGTCGCGCGACTATCTGGCGATCGTCGAGTCGGTCGGCAACGCCATCCGCTTCATGGAGACGGTGGCGGGCACGTCGCTGGGCGAATTGAACCGCGTCGAGTTCTTCGCCAGCCACGAAGGGCTGCACCTCGACTACGAGCAGGCGCAAACCCGGCAGGCCCCGGCGGGCGGCAAGTGGTACAACCTCACCACGCATTTCCCTTGGATCGGCAACCGCACCCGGGACATCGACGGCGCCCACGTCGAGTACTTCCGCGGCATCGCCAATCCGATCGGGATGAAGCTCGGCCCTGCGATGACGCCCGAGCAACTCACGGAGCTCGTCGACGTGCTGAATCCCGAGAACGAGCCGGGCCGGTTGACGCTGATCCACCGCTTCGGCGTCCGCCGCATCGAAGAGGCGCTGCCGCCGCTGATCGAAGCGGTGCGCCGCCGCGGGCAGACCGTGCTCTGGTGTTGCGACCCGATGCACGGCAACACGCTGCTGACGCAGACGGGCGTGAAAACCCGTGTCTTCGACGACATCCTCGGCGAGTTGATCGCGGCGTTCGAGATTCACCGCCGGCTGGGCTCGCTGTTGGGCGGCGTGCAGTTCGAGTTGACCGGCGAGAACGTCACCGAGTGCATCGGCGGCGCCCGCGGATTGGGAGAATCGGATCTGGGCCGAGCCTACCGCAGCGACGTAGACCCGCGGCTGAACTACGAGCAGGCGCTGGAAATGGCGTTGTTGATTGCCAAGCCGACGGCGAAGTATAATGGAGGCGAGTGAATCGCATCCCACCGGCACGCTACAATACAATGCCATCGACCCTACCTCACGCGCGGCGATCGAGTTTCTGGGCTAAACGTGGTCTGCCGCTGTTCGTCTTTTGCGCCATTGTCGGCGGCGGGCTATCGGCGCGGGCCGACAACTGGCCGCAGTGGCGCGGGCCGGACGGCGACGGCGTCAGCCGTGAAACCGACCTGCCCATCGTCTGGAACGAGTCGCTGCACGTCCGTTGGGAGATTCCGCTGCCCGAATGGGGCAACAGCACTCCGGCGATCTGGAAAGAAAGCATCTTTCTGACCGCGCAAGTCAACAACGACAAGCTCCTGCTGTTGAAGATCGACAAAGCGACGGGCCACGTCCTCTGGACGCGCCAGGTCGGCGCGGGGGCCTGCCCGCAGCGACCGGTGCGGGGCAAATCGGACGACGAACGGCGGCGCCAGTTCTTCGAGCAATCACACAACTTCGCCAGCCCTTCGCCGGTGACCGACGGCCGGCGGGTCGTCGTGCATTTCGGCAACGGCGACCTGGCCGCTTACGATTTCGCCGGCAACCGGCTCTGGTATCGCAATCTGCAAAAGGATTACGGCGACTATACGATCTGGTGGGGACACGCCAACAGCCCCGTGCTCTGCGGCGATCTGGTGATTTCGATCTGCATTCAAGACTCGTGCGCCGACCTGCCCGGCAAGCCCTCGCCGAGCTACGTGGTCGCCCACGACGTCCGCAACGGCCACGAACGCTGGAAGATGATGCGGATGACGTCGGCCACGCGCGAAAGCTGCGACTCGTACGTCACGCCGATTCTCTGGCACAACGGCGATCGGCTCGAACTGGTCGTGCTGGGCGGGCGGATGCTCGACGCCTACGATCCGGCCACGGGCAAGGTCTATTGGCAGTTGCCCGGTCTGATCGGCAACCGCACGATCACCGGCGCGGTGGCGGGCGATGGGATGATCTTCGCCACGCAGGGGATCGAAGCCGATGCTGGCGGTTTGCCCGCGCGGCGACGGCCGCCGCACGCGCGAAGACGTGGTTTGGCAATTTTCTCAGGGCGCGCCCGACTGCTCCACGCCGGTGGTGTGGGGGCAGTCGGTCTTCTTCGTCAGCAACGAGGGCATCGCCCGCTGCCTCGACGCCAAGACCGGCAGGGTGCAATGGAAGGAGCGGCTGAAGGGGGAATATCGGGCGTCGCCGGTGGCGGCCGACGGACGTGTCTACTTCCTCAATACCAAGGGCCTCACCACCGTGATGGCCGCCTCCCCCGCCTCAGGCGGCTGGCCGAAAACCAGCTAGACGCCGATACGCTGGCGTCGCCGGCGATTTCCGACGGACGAATTTACATTCGCGGCAGGAAGGCGCTTTATTGCATCGGCAGATGAGAGTAGAATAGATGTACCCTCAAGACGGGAGCGGAATCATGGGATCTGTGCGGGAAATTTGGCGGGCGGGACGAATCGCCCTGTTGGCGTTGGCCGGCTGGCTGGCCGTGCATGGCGCCGCATTGGCCCAACAGCCGCGAAGCCCAAGCCGGCGGTGACCATCGGCAGCGGTGTCTACGTGTGGGCGTATGCCATCGTGATCTTCGGGATCGCGCTGGGGATGCTCTTTGTCTGCCGATCGAGCAACCGCCGCGAGCGCGCCAGACCCGAACAGTTCGAGGCGAAGAGCCTCGCGGAGGAAGAAGAGTAGCCCGCACTTCGTCGCAAGGGTGGGGCAGACATTCTTGTCTGCCGGAGAGGATATGGCACGGGTGGCAGACAAGAATGTCTGCCCCGCCGGACGTACCGTTGCGGCTTTTCCCCATGTGGACTGAATCATGGCGAGCAAACGAATCCTGATGCTGGTCGGCGACTTCGTCGAGGACTACGAGGCGATGGTCCCGTTCCAGATGCTCGTTGATGGTCGGGCATCGCGTCGATGCCGTCTGTCCCGACAAGCGGGCGGGCCAAACCGTTCGCACCGCCATCCACGACTTCGAGGGCGATCAGACCTACAGCGAAAAGCCGGGCCACAACTTCGCGCTGACCGCCGACTTCGACGCCGTCGATCCGGCCGAGTACGACGCCCTGGTGATCCCCGGCGGCCGGGCGCCGGAGTACTTGCGGCTGAACGACCGCGTGTTGCAGATCGTGCGGCATTTTGCACTGACGGGCAAGCCGATCGCCTCGCTTTGCCACGGCCCGCAAATCCTGGCCGCCGCCGGCGTGATCGATGGCAAGTGTTGCATGGCGTATCCGGCGGTGAAGCCCGAGGTGGTTCGCGCCGGCGGGAGTTGGATCGACGCCAACGCAACCTACACGAACGCCGTGGCCGACGGCCCGCTGGTCACGGCCGCCGCCTGGCCCGCCCACCCCGAATGGATCCGGAAGTTCCTGGAAGTGCTCGGCACGCGGATCGAGCCGTAACCGTTGTGCGGTGCATAGCGGTCGCAGCAATCACAAGATGGGTAAGCCGTATCGTTTAGCCGCCCGGAGGGAAGGCGCATCATCGGCTGAGAATCGGATCGACAATGCCAAAATCGCCGGGAGTCAATGGCTCCCGGAATGTGCGGGGTTTGCGGCGAACTTCCGGGGACTGTCAACCCGGCCCTTGAGCTGCAGCGATAATCCGAGGCTCTGTGGGCCGCCAGACTGCGGGAATGCGAAATCCGCTGCCGCACCCTTGAACGGTGGGTATCTGCGTGCAAGAATACTATGTCCTATGCATTTGTTTGGAAAGGACGAATCGCTCATGAAAGTCGTGCCCATCGGGGCCAATGTTGTCGTTAAGCGGCTGGCGGCCGAGGAGAAGACCGCCGGCGGCATCGTCTTGCCCGACGCCGCTCGGGAAAAGCCTCGCCAAGGCCGCGTGCTGTCGCTGGGCGACGGCCGCCTGCTTGCCCAACGGGGCCCGCGTCCGGCATCAGGTCAACGAAGGCGACCGCGTGCTGTTCAACAGCTATGCCGGCACCGAAGTCGACGTCAACGGCGAGGATTGCTCATCATGAGCGAGGACGAAATCCTGGCTGTCGTGTTGTAAAGGAGAGCTGAAGATGGCGCGACGATCGTCTGGCGTGCGTGTGGCGTGCTGGTTGTTGCGTTGGCGGGCGTCGCCGTTGCGGCTGACAAGCCGGCTTTGCCCGCCGGTGCCGACGCCTACGCGAAGTCGGTGGATCGGGCGATCGAGTACCTGCGAAGCGCCAAGGCGGCGGACGGTTCTTTTGCGGCCCGCATGCCGGGCCGGGCGTGACGGCGGTCGTGACGACGGGCCTGCTTCGCAACGGCCGCTCGCCCGACGATCCGCTGGTGGCCAAGAGCCTGAAGTATCTGGAAGGCTTCGTGCAGCCCGACGGCGCGATCTCGCTGAAGAAGAGCATGTACCGCAACTACGAAACCTCGCTGGGCCTGATGTGCTTTGCCGAAGCGAATCGCGACGGACGCTACGACAAGCTCATTAAGAATGCCGAGAAGTTTCTCAAGGCGAATCAATGGACCGAGGCGCAAGGGCAGGACAAATCGAGCCCGACCTACGGCGGCGCCGGCTACGGCAAGCACAAGCGGCCCGACCTGTCGAACACGCAGTTTCTGGTCGACGCGCTGAAGGCTGCCGGGGCGGGTCCGAACGACGAGGCGATGAAGAAGGCGCTGATCTTCGTCTCCCGCTGCCAGAACCTGGAGAGCGCCAACAACACGCTGCCCTTCCCGGCGAAGAATCCCGACGGCGGTTTCTACTACACGCCCGCCGCCGGCGGCCAAAGCGAGGCCGGAAAAACGCCCAACGGCGGCCTGCGCAGCTACGGCTCGATGACCTACGCCGGCCTGAAGAGCATGATCTACGCCGGCGTCGGGCCGCAACGACCCCCGCGTGAAGGCCGCGATCAAGTGGATCCAGATGCACTACGATCTCACGTCGAACCCCGGCATGGGCAGCGCCGGCCTCTATTACTACTACCAGACGGCCGCCAAAGCGCTCGACGCCGCCGGCATCAAGGAATTGACCGACGCCGCCGGCAAGAAGCACGACTGGCGCCGCGAACTGGTGGCCGAACTGGTCGAACGGCAGCGGCCCGACGGCTCGTGGGTCAACCGCGATCCGCGCTGGATGGAAGGCGACCCCGAACTGGTGACCGGCTACGCCCTGCTGACGCTCTCCTACTGCAAGCCGGCCGAGAAGAAATAGCATGGACCTGTTTGACGCCATCGCCAGCCGCTACAGCTACCGCGGCGATTTCGCCGATTCGCCCGTGCCGCGGGCGGACTTGGAGAAGATCGTTCAGGCGGGCATCCAAGCGCCGTCGGCCTGCAACGCACAGGTCGTGTCGTTCGTGATCGTCGACGACGCGCAACTCGTCCGTCAGATCGCCGAGATCCTCGAAAAGCCGTTCTGCCTGACGGCCAAGGCGATGATCGTCTGCGTGGCCGATCCGCGGCCGGTGTACTCCAATCTGTCGTTTGCCGCCGAAGACTATGCGGCGGCGGTCGAGAACATGCTGCTGGCGATCACCGCGCTTGGGCTACGCCAGCGTCTGGCTCGACGGCGTCGTGCGGGCCGAGAACCGCGCCGCCCGTCTCGGCCAACTGCTCGGCGTTCCCAGCGACCGCCAGGTCCGCATCGTGTGCCGATCGGCGTGCCGACCGAGCCCGGCGTGCAGCGAGACAGGCTTCCCTTCTCCGATCGCGCTTGGTTCAATCGCTACGGCGGCTGCGCCAACGACGCCCAAAGGTCTTCGTAGCCTTTGACCATCCGCGCGATTGCGAAAGACTCCTCGGCGCGGCGGCGATTCGCCAGGCCGGTCGCGGTCGCCAAGGTCGGGATCGAGCATCAAGCCGGCAATCGCGTCGACGATAACCTGGGTATCGCCGTGGGCGAACGGTTTGCCGGTGCGGCTTCGGGCCGAGCAACTCGCGGACGCCTTCGACGTCGGAGGCGACCACCGGCAGGCGGCTGGCCATCGCTTCCAGCACGACGTTGGGCATTCCCTCCCACAGCCGACGGCAGCACCAAGAGGCTGCTGGCGGCGAGGATTTCGGGCACGTCGGCCCGCCAGCCGGCAAAATGCACGCGGTCGGCGATCCCCGCGGTCTTGGCGGCCGCCTCCAGCGACGGCCGCAGCGGGCCGTCGCCCACCAGACAGCAAGATCGCAATCGGGCAGCTTGGCCAGCCACTGCGGCGCGCCGGCGATCAGCCAATCCACGCTCTTTTGAGGCTCCAGCCGGCCGACGAACGTCGACCGCCCGGCGGCCGGGCGCGATGCCGAGCGACGGCAGATCCGCCGGCTGCCGCGAAGGGTACTTTTCGAGGTCGATCCCGTTGGGAATCACCACGAGCTTCTCGCGCGGCAAGCCGCCTCGCTCGAGCCGAGAAGTCGGCGACGGCCTGACTGACGCAGACGTAGCGATCGACCCAGCCTTGCGTGAGCCGATCGAGCCGGAGGTGCCATCGCGCCGCATGTTCGGCCACGCGAACGCCCGAGACGACGGCCTTGACGCCGGCCCGGCGGGCGGCGAGTCGGCCGAGGAGATTGGCATGAAACAGAAACGTCTGGATAACCTGCGGATTTTGGGCGGCCAGCAGCCGCTTCAGTCGATGGGCGATCGCGGGAAACTGCCAGATCCCGCGACCGCCGAGGCAATGGACCTCGACGCCGGCCGTCTCGAGCGCCGGCAGGCAGGACGCTTCCTCCCGCTGCGGCCGGGGCGCCAAGCAGTAGACGACCGGCGTGAAGCGGCTGCGGTCGATGCCGGACGGCGATCTCCGTCAGGCACCGTTCGGCCCCGCCGATGTCCAGGTCGGTGATGCACAGGGCGATGCTGATTTTCGGCATGATTGCGGCACGGATATCGAGGCCGTCCCCCTGCAACTCGCGCGCCAAGGGCTTATACTCGTTTACTGCCGTAGGTTATGCTCTAGCATAACGAAAGAGGTTGTCGGCCGCCATGTGATGCCATTAGGCTTTGAGATTGAGAAGGAATCCTGAATGTTTGCCGTTGATTGCGTGCCTTTTCACTAGTCCAGGCTTTCACTCCTGGGGAGAGCAGATGACGCACAACCTCGTCCCTTTTCCATTCGGTCCCCTTAAGGGGGCCAGGCTGAAAAGCAAAGACGGACGGGGGCCTCGTCCAGGCGTGAACGCCGGCTACGAAAAGGTACGTGCCAGTTTGTCGCCGTGGAAGTGATGCGATGTCGGAATTGGACCAGTACGACTACGATTTGCCCAAGGAGCTGATCGCGCAGTCGCCGGCCGCTTGCCGGTCCGACGCCCGGCTGCTGGTGGTCGATCGGCAGCGGAAGTCGTTGGAGCACCGCCATATTCGCGATTTGCCCGAGATTCTTCGCCGCAACGACTGCCTGGTCGATCAACGACACGCGGGTCGTGCCCGCCCGGCTGGTGGGCCGGCGGCGCAACACGGGCGGCCACTGGGAGGGGCTCTTTCTGGAGGCCAGTCCCGAACGGCCTGTGGCGGATTCTCTGCAAAACCCGCGGAAAACTCCAGCCGGGCGATACGGTCACGCTGTTGAACGCGGTCGGCGAGCGAGGACGTGCAGCTTGAACTGGCAGCGAAGGAGCCCGGCGGCACTTGGATCGCCCGGCCTTGCGGCGCGGAAGACGCCTTCGCCCTGCTGGAACGAGTCGGCCGCGTGCCGCTGCCGCCGTATATCCGCAAAGGGACAGATGGTCGAGGGCGACCGCGAGCACTACCAGACGGTCTACGCCCAGGTGCCCGGCGCGGTGGCGGCGCCGACGGCGGGGCTGCACTTCACCACGACGCTGTTGGAACAGTTGGTCGAGCATGGGCGTCGAGCTTTGCGCGCTGACGCTGCACGTCGGCCCCGGCACGTTTCGCCCCATCACCGCCGACACGCTTGGCCGAGCATCGGATGCACGCCGAATGGGGAAGCGTGAAGCAGTCGTCCGTCGATCGGATTCTGGCCTGTCGCCGCCGCGGCGGGCGGGTGGTGGCCGTCGGCACCACGTCGGTCCGCCTGTTGGAGACGGCCGCGGCCGATGGAGAGATGAAGCCGTTTGCCGGCCACACCGATTTGTTCATCCGGCCGCCGTATCAGTTTCGCGCGGTCGATGCCCTGTTGACGAATTTCCATCTGCCGCGAACGACGCTGCTGGTGCTGGTGCGGACCTTCGGCGGCGACGAGTTGATTCGCCGGGCCTACGACGAAGCGATTCGCGAGCGCTACCGTTTCTACAGTTACGGCGACGCGATGCTGATTCTGTAGAGGGCGTCGGACAGGTCGCAGGATGGATCTCCAAATCCGTTCCCGACGCCTGGACGGATTTGGAAATCCGTCCTACGGGACGGCGCTATCATTCGTAGCGGAGGGCTTCGATCGGATCGAGCCGCGAGGCTTTCCAAGCGGGATAGAAGCCGAACACGACGCCGACGCCGACCGAGACTCCCACGGCGGCAAAGATCGCCGGCAATGAGCCTTGCGTAGGCCAATGCTGGAAGAACTGCACCAGCCACGATACGCCGCGGCCGAACGGGATGCCGATCGCACCACCGCAGAAACAGAGCACGACCGCTTCGACCAGGAACTGTCGTAGGATGTGGTGGCTGCGGGCGCCGACCGCCATGCGGAGGCCGATCTCGCGAGTGCGCTCGGTCACCGAGACGAACATGATGTTCATGATGCCCACGCCGCCGACCACCAGCGAGATCAACGCTACGGCCAGCAACAGCGTGCTCATCGTATCGGAGGTGGACGAGAGCATCCTGGTGAATTCGGCCATGTCGTTGACGTGGAAGTCGTCGGCTTCCCCCTCGCGGATATGATGCCGCTCGCGGAGCAAAGTATTGATCTGGTCCATTGCCACGGGAACCAGTTCGGCCGAGCGGGCCTTCACCTGGATGTGATCGACGTTCTCGAAGCGGACTGGCTGCGGCGTGTTGGCGTTCTCGCTGGCCGTGCGAGTGACGTACGGGGACGACGGAGCCGGGGTAGACGTCGCTGATGCTGTTGACGGTGTCGGTGGTGGAAGTCGCCTCCTTCGCGCTCTGGTTGGCGTTGGCCAGAGCCTTCCCGCTGACGCGATACTTGATCGTCGTCCAGGGGGCCAGCATGATGTCGTCCTGGTCCATCCCCATCATGTTCGAGCCCTTGCGGCCGAGCACGCCGAGAACCCTGAAGGAGACGTTGTTGACGCGAATTTCTTTTCCCACCGGCGACTCGTTCTGAAACAACTCCTTCTTCAAGGTCAGGCCGATCACGCAGACTTTGCTGGCGTTGCGGACGTCGCGGTCGGTGAACATCGCGCCCTCTTCCAGGTCTTCCCAATCGCGGACGGGGAGATAGGAGGGGTTCGTGCCAATGATTTGGTTCGGAACCCAGTTGCGGCCGCCATAGACGATCTGCGAGCGGGCGCGGACGTTCACGGCCACGTAGCTGACCGCGGGGCACTGGCGGAGAATCTCGTCGCCGTCCTGAGGGCGTCAAGGTCATCACACTGCCGGCGCCGAAGCTCACTCCTCCGGTCGACGCCGCCCCGGAATGGATCATCAAGCGTGTTTGCCCCCATGCCGGCGATGCTCTTTTGCAGCGTCACCTTCGATCCTTCGCCGATTTCGGTCATGGCGATGACGGCGGCCACGGCGATGATCACACCCAACGCCGACAGCGCCGAACGCAGCATGTTCCGCCGCAAGGCGCCGACGCCGTGACCCAAGTGTGCGGAATGAGCGAGGGCGCGCTCCAGTGGCGCAGTGCGCGGCCGGTTTCGCGTCGACGCACCGCCTGCGCGGCGGAGGCGCGGTGGGCGATCGCTCGTCGCCGGCGATCAGGCCGTCGGTGATGAGGATCGTGCGGTGGGCATACGCCGCCACTTTGGGATCGTGGGTGACGAGGATGACGGTGATTCCTTCCGCGTTGAGTTGCTGGAACATCCGCAGGATCTCGACGCTGGTGTGCGAGTCGAGATTGCCGGTCGGCTCGTCGGCCAGAAGGACGCGAGGGGTGATTCACCAGTGCACGGGCGATGGCCACCCGCTGTTGTTGCCCGCCCGACATCTGCGACGGCTCGTGGTTGGCCCGGTCGGCAAGTCCGACGCGGTCGAGCAGGCTTGTGGCCAGTTGCCGGGCTTCGGCAGTCGGCCATGCGCCGCGAAGCATAGTCCAACGGCATGAGCACGTTGTGCAGGGCCGAAGTGCGGGCCAGCAAATTGAAGCTCTGGAAGACGAAGCCGAGCTTCTCGGTCCGCACCACCGCCCGCTGGTTCGACGAAAGATCGCTCATCTCCTGGCCGTCGAGCCAATACCGGCCCGAAGTCGGGTGGTCGAGGCAGCCGAGAATGTTCATCAGCGTGGTCTTGCCCGAGCCCGAGGCCCCCATCAGCGCCACCATCTCGCCGCGCGCGATCGACAGCGAGATGCCGTGCAGCACCGGAACGTCCACTTCGCCGAGGTGATACGTCTTGTGGATGTCTTCAAGACGGATCATCTCCGCGGAAACGACGCTCGCGTCGCCGGCGTCGCGCCTGCCGACTCTGGACGTGAGGAAGGCTTCGTGCGGGGTCCGCAACCGGCTCTCTTTTCTGCGCGGAGATCATCGGATGACTCGATTCCTTGGGACCGTCAAACCGCCGTAACGCAACGGCTCGTCCACGTGTCGGGCAGTGTAGGACGGATTTCCAAATCCGTCCATTTTCTCAGAACGGATCAGGAAATCCGTTCTACGTGACAACTCAAGTGTGTCGGAACGCTAATGTCGTTTGCGGCGTAGTTGGGGTATAAACGGACTCTTGGCGTCAACGGCGTCCGAATCGCTGTCGACGGCCTCTCCGATGACGACTTTCATCCCCTCCTTGACCTCGGGGCCGCTGATCTCCGCCATCACGCCGTCGGTGATGCCGACGCTGACTCTGATCGGTCGAACGGAGTTCTCCTCGGCCAGCCAGAGCCGCCCGCGGGCTTTGCCGGAGTTGGGCGATTTGGCCGAGCGGTCGCCGCGGGGACGAGGCTGGGCCGTCGGCTCGTCGGCGACGGCAGATGCCGGGGGCTTCCAACGCAAAGCCGCGTTGGGAACCAGCAGCACGCCGGCGCGGTGGTCGGTCTCGAACTGGAGGTTGGCCGTGAGGTAAGGCAGCAGCTTTCCGTCGAGATTGTCGGTGGCCACCACGACGGTGTAGGTAATGACGTTTTGCGTCGTCTGCGCGTTGAGCCGAATCTGCACCACCTTGCCGTGGAAAACGCGATTGGGCACCGCGTCGACGGTGAATTGGACGGGCGTGTCGACGCTGATCCGTCCGATGTCGGCTTCGTTGACCGACGCCCACACCTGCATTTGCCGCAAGTCCTTGGCGAGCAGAAAGAGGCTGGGAGCGTTCAGGCTGGCAACCACAGTCTGGCCGACGTTCACGCGGCGGGCGACGACCACCCCGTCGATAGGCGATCTGATTTCCGTGTAGCCGAGGTTCGTCTCGGCGACTTCCAGGGAGGCTTTGGCCTGCCGGACAGCTGGCATTTCCCATCGCCACGTTCGCTACGGCCACCTTGTAGTTTGCCACGGCCGTGTCGTAGTCGGTGTCGGCGATCGCCTTGCTCGGCAGCAGGCTTTCCGCCCGCTTCTGGTCTTGCTCGGCCTGATCGCGTTTCGCCTCAAGTTGCTGCACGCTGGCCTCGGCACTTTGTAGCGACGCCTTGGCCTGTTCGACCTGTGCGAGGTAGGACGTCGGATCGATCGTGGCCAGCAGATCTTTCTTGTGAACCACGGAATTGAAATCGACGAACCCGCTGGGACTGTTGGGATCGGGCCCGAAACTCTCGATTCGGCCGGCGACCTGGGCGCCGACGTCGACGAACTCCTCGGCCACGACGATGCCCGTCGCGCTGATCGAACAACTCAGATCCCCTTTGCCGACCGTGGCGGTTCGATAGATGGGGGGAACGTCGCTGGCGACGTATTTTACGTAGCACGCCGCCAAGCCGACGGCGATTCCGACCGTGATCACCAGAACCACTATGACTTTCATGGAGACACCTTCGACGCTAAATGAACGGAGCGGGCGGCTTTGCCGTCGCCGTCTTGGGGCCTTGTCGCCCGGGTGGCGCGCACCAGCGTTTCCAGCATCTTGGCCGCGCGCTGCCGCGTTTTCGGAGTCAGCCGTTCCAACAGCGTCGCCATCCGCCGGACGCGTTCCTCGTCGTGCAGGCGGAGCAGCGTTTCGCCGTGGGAGGTCAACTGAAGGCATCGAACGCGGCGATCGTTGTCCTCGGTCACCCGGCGGACCAGCTTGGCCCGCTCCAGACGGTCGCCGATTTGCGTGACGGCGCTCAGGGAGACGCCAAGCTCGCGGCTGATCGCCGAGATCGATCGCGGTCCGTCGCCAAGCACGCGGCACACGCGAAGCTGCGCCAACGGCAGTTCGACCGCCGGATCGTTCGAGCCGACCGTCAACCCCCGCAGCAGCGATTGCAGCAGGCCGACGAAATACGTCGCCTGTTCTTCGGGAACCGTTCGACCCATCGTGCGCCTCAACTCGTTAATCGCCCTTGACTATTAAGATACATTAAGTATCTTCGCAAAACAAGAGCGCCGATCTCCCCCCTCAGTATGAAACCCCGCTGCCGCCGCGCAAGTTTCGCACGTCTGCGGCGGGCGCAGCCGTTGATTATGCCTGGGCAGCCGCGTGTCATGCTTCAGCATAACCCAAGAGATTACGTCGCTGGATGTTACGTTATGCGGGAGCATAACCTCCGCGACTTACGAAACCGGCGGCAGTGGCTGCGTCGTCGGCGGCGGGCTGGCTGGCGTTGGCGTGTTGGCCGGCGGCTGCTGCGGTGTAGCGGGAGGGGCTGGCAACGGCACGGGAATCTGCTCGATGCCATTCGGAACGACTAGGCCGGCCCCGGGCGGAACCGGCGGCTCAGCGCCGCCCAAGCGGATTTCCCAGCCGCCGCCCAACGCCTGGTACGTCTGAACCAACCCAATGCGCGATGTTGCCGCGGGCCTGCGCCGCTTGGTCCTCCTGTGTGACCAACGCCTGTTCGATCGTGGCGTAGCGGTTGAAATCGCCGCTCCCCGGCTGGCCGGGGATGCCGCCCGCCCGGTATTGTTCCAAGGCGAGCTTCACCGCCTCTTGAGCAGCGGTCACGCTCTGGTCGAGCAACCTGCTGGCACGTTGCGACCGAAAGAAGGCGACCAGCCCGTTCTCGACTTCCTGACCGGCCGTGAGCACGGTTTGCTGGTACGCCACCACCAACTCCTGGAATCGCGCGTTCTGCAGATGGACGTTGTTGACGATCCGGCCGTAGTTCAGGATGTTCCACTGGAACGACGGTCCGATGTTGCCGTTGAAGGCGGTGTTGCGGAACAGGTCGGGGAAATTCTGGGCCGCGTAGCCGAGCGAGCCGTTGATGTAGAACGCCGGATACAAATCCGCCTCGGCGATGCCGATCTGCTCGGCCTGGGCCGCCGCCAATCGCTCCGCCTTGCGCACGTCCGGGCGGCGCCGCAACAAATCGGCGGGGATTCCCAGCGCCACCTCCGGCGGAGCAACCGGGATCGGCCCGGCGCCGAGCATCGGCGTCAGATTGACCGGCGGCATCCCCAGCAAGATGCACAGGGCGTTTTCCGCCTGGCGTTTGGCGATTTCCAGCACGGGAATGCCGGCCTCGGTCTGCCGCAGGTTGCTCTGGGCTTGAACCAGGTCAAGCTTGTTCTGCTTGAAGCCGGCCTGAAATCGCGTGTTGATGAAATCGAGCACCTCTTGCTGGAGTTTCGCGTTGGCGCGAAGGAGGTTGATCCGTTCTTCCGTGGTGCGAATCGTCACGTAATTGGTGGCCACGTCGCCCAACAGCGTGACCAGCGCGAAATCGTAATCGGCCACGGAGGCATCCAAGTTGGCGTCGGCCGACGCGATGGCCCGGCGGAAACGGCCCCAGAAGTCGAGTTCCCAGTTGAGATTGAAACCGTAGTTCCACGAATCGGAATACCGGCTGGGACCAAAGCCTGCATTGGAATTGGCGCCGATGGCGGCGGCGTTTCGCGAGTAAGCCCCGCGGGCAGCTTGCTGCTGCGGGAAGATGTTTCCGATGGCCATGTCGCGCGTAGCGCGGGCTTGAAGGATGCGGCAGCCCGCCTCGCGCAGCGTCAGGTTCTGCCGGTACGCGCAGGCGATCAATTCGTCGAGCTTCGGATCGTGGAATACGGTCCACCACCGGCACTGGATTCCCGAGCCATCGACCGGATGGATGTCGGCGGCGTCGATCCAGTGTTTAGCCACCGGGGCGGGGGGCTGGCAGTAGTTGGGGCCAACCTTGAAACCATTGTAGACGTAGTCGTGCAGGCTCGTGCAGCCGCTGAGGCAAACCGCCAAAACAGAGGCGGCGGCTATTGCGGCAAATCGATCGCGGTAGAAGCGGGTCAATCGGTACATTCCGAATTTCCTCTGCTGAGTGCGGGCTCACTATCGTCATCATCGGCACAAGCGGCATAGACGTTAGCAGCAGAACAGGGGAAAGTCGGCCAAGTCCACGATCAGAGGGCGGCAAATTCTCTGCATATTGCCTAACATTCATTCGCCGACGGTCTCGCCATCCGGCGGCACGGCCGCCATACATTCCTCCCATCTTTCCTGAGTTTTGCCATCAGAAAAGTTGCGCGGCTGTGAAAACGCCCTTGCTAGCCCACTAGTAGGCACCGATAATGACCCTGAATCACCCGGTCGACTCCAGGAGTTCCCACATGCACGTCCTTCCGGTGTTCCTGATGGTCTTGTTGGGCGGCCAACAGGTTCTGGACGACTTCCACTACGCCGACACGGCGGCGGCGCGGGCCGTCTGGACCGCCGACGAAGGCTCCCCGCCGGTGCAGGTCGTTAAAGAGCAGGGTCGCCCGGTCCTGCGTCTCGGCGCCCCTTTCGCCGCGCAACCGAAGCTGCGCCGCACGGTGGCCGATCGCCACGTCCACCTCGACCTCAGCGCGCCGGGGGGATTCGTGTTGGAAGCCGCCATCGACGACCCCGCCTTGGTCGGCGGATTGACGCTCTACTTCCGCAGCGGCAGCGGTTGGTATAGCTCGGGCAAGCCTGTCCTGAGGAAGGGATGGCGAAGGTTGCGCTTCACGAAAGCTTCGTTCACCGTCGAGGGGACTCCCATCGGCTGGGACAAGATCGACGGCATCCGGCTGTCGGCGTGGCGGCCGCCCGGCAAGGACGTCGGCGACACCAGCATTCGCTTCCGCCGTCTCTCGGCGGTCTGGCACGACGTCGCCCTGGTCGTTCCGGTGCAGACGCAATCCCGTAGCGAGGCCGAGTTGGCGGTTGCCAAGGAGGCTTCGCACCGGCTCGAGGTGATGGCGGGCAAGCTAGGGCTTGGGGCCGATCCGCTCGATGAGGAGGCGATCGCCCGCGGCGATCTCGGCCGGCGCCGCGTCGTCGTGCTGCCGTCAAATTTCACGCCGAGCGACGCCTGCATTGCGGCGTTGGCGAAGTTTGTCAAGTCGGGGGGCAAACTCATGATCTACGCCGCCGCCAGCGTGCCCCCGCAACTTCGCAAGGCGTTGCGGCTTGCCGACGATCCCAACAGCGCCGTGCAAGAGAACGATCGCGGCGCCATTTTCGATTACGACGTGCCGGCCGACACCCGCGAGGCCCGAAACCAACTGGCCGCAACCCTCGGACGCCTTGTGCCGCCGCTTTGGCGAGAGATGGCCCAGACCGAGCTCGATTGTGTCGGCAAGGTCGGCCCGTACGAAAGCGTGGATGAAGTCTTCGACGGCATCAATCCGTACGGGATGACCGTCATCCGGCATCTCAATCGGGCTCGCCGCGATTGGAGGACGGCCAACGAACTGTTTGCCCAAGAGGCTTACGATCGGGTGTTGGAGAGTGCCGCAGGCGGCGCACGATTCGTTGGTGGCAGCGTACCTGGCGACCGCCGATAGTCCGCCGCGCGAGGGCCGCGCCGTCTGGAACCACTCGGGCACGGGGGCTTTTCCCGACGACCCCGACAGTTGGAACCGCTCGGCAAAACTGCTGGCCGAGAACGGCTTCAACATGGTCTTTGCCAACATGCTTTGGGGCGGACTTGCCCATTACCCCAGCGACGTGCTGCCCCGTAGCGTCACCTTCCGGCAGTTCGGCGACCAGATCCAACAATGCTGCGCCGCCGCGAAACAGTGGGGCGTCGAGGTCCACGTCTGGAAGGTTTGCTTCGACCTGACGACTGCGCCGAGAGATTTCGTCGAGAAGCTTCGCCGCGAAGGCCGCACGCAGGTGAGCGTCAAGGGGGAGCCGAGCGATTGGCTCTGCCCGTCGAACCCCGCCAACCGCAAACTCGAGCTCGACAGCTTGCTGGAAGTCGCCCGAAAGTATCCGATCGATGGTCTGCACCTCGACTACATCCGTTATCCCGGCCGCGAATACTGCTATTGCGACGGCTGCCGCCGGCGATTCGAGGCTGCCAGCGGGCGAAAGGTCGCCAACTGGCCGGCGGATTGTTTCTCCGGCGATCGGAAGGACGAGTACAACGATTGGCGCTGCCGGCAGATCACCGAACTGGTGAAACAGGTCGGCCGCGAGGCGAAAAAAATCCGGCCGGGGCTGAAGATTTCCGCGGCCGTCTTCGGCTCGTATCCCGGCTGCCGCGAGTCGGTCGCCCAGGATTGGCCGGCGTGGGTCAAGGCCGGTTACCTCGACTTCGTTTGCCCGATGGATTACACGGCGGACGATGCGGAGTTTGCCTCGTTGGTTCGCCGCCAGGTGAAACTGGTCGACGGCCGCGTGCCGCTGTACGTAGGCATCGGCGCCACGGCCACGGGCATTCATCTCACGCCGGATCAGGTAGTCGGCCAAATTATCGCCGCCCGCTCGCTCGGCGCGTCGGGCTTTTCGATCTTCAATTTCAGCCCGCAAACCGCGGCCGCGATCGTCCCCGCCGTCGGCCAAGGGGCCGGCTCGCGACGGGCCGTCCCGCCGCATCGCACGCAATAGATTGCTTGGCCCATCTACCTTCGCATGTAGAGCAGAGTCGCGGCGCAGTTGCTGAAGTAGCGTGTCGGTGCGGTATGCAGCCACGAACCCTGAAAACCGTCACTCTCGGCTGCAAGGTGAACCAGTACGAGACGGAGTTCGTCCGGCAGGGGTTCGAGCAGTTGGGGTATCGCAAGGCCGCCGAGGGCGAGCCGGTCGATCTGTGCATCGTCAACACTTGCACCGTGACCGCCGAAAGCGAAGCGAAGTGCCGCAAGATCATCCGCCGGCTGGCCAAGGCGCATCCGCAGGCGGAGATCATCGTGTTGGGCTGCTTTGCCGCGCGAGCGCCGCACGATGCCGCCGCGCTGCCCGGCGTGGTCGAGGTGGTCGCCGACAAACGGGATTTGCCCAAGCTGCTGGCGCGGCGGGGATTGGCGGACGTGCCCAGCGGCATCCGGCGATTCGACGGCCGCCGCCGGGCGCTGGTGAAGGTGCAGGACGGCTGCCGCATGACGTGCAGCTATTGCATCGTCCCCAGCGTTCGGCCGCATCTTATCAGCCGGCCGATCGATGAAGTGCTCGACGAGGTTCGCCGCCTGCTGACCGCCGGCCACCGCGAGATCGTGCTGACCGGGATTCACTTGGGAGACTATGGAAGGGGAGAGAGGAGAGGGGAGAGGGAAGAGAGGATCGTCGGCAGTCGTCAGTCGGCAGTCGGCAGTAATGCGGAGCCAGAGACCGACTCTCAGTTTCCGTTGTTGGCTCATCACTCACCGAGCACTCTGCGCGCGGCTTCTCTCCCCTCTCCTCTCTCCCCTCGTCCCTCTCTCCTGCGGCAAATCGCCGACCTCGACGGCGAGTTCCGCATCCGGCTATCGAGCATCGAGGCGGCCGAAGTCACGCCGGAGTTGGTTGAGTTGATGGCCCAGCGCCGCGATCGGATTTGCCCTCATCTGCACCTGCCGTTGCAAAGCGGCTCGAACGCCGTTTTGCGGCGAATGAACCGCCGCGGGACGGTCGAGCAGTTCATCGCGCGTTGCCGCACGATTCGAGCCGCGCTCGATCGGCCGGCGCTGACGACCGACGTCATCGTCGGCTTTCCGGGCGAGACGGAGGCGGATTTTGCCGCCACCTGCCGGGCGGTCGAGGAGATCGGACTTCGCCAAGCTGCACGTCTTCCGATTCAGCCCGCGGCAAGGCACCCCCGCCGCCGAGATGGCCGACCAAGTCCCGGGCCGAATCGCCACGCTGCGAGCGACGAAGCTGGGAAGGCTGGGTAAAACACTGCGAGTTCGGTACTTCCGCGAACTTCTGGGCCGCCCGTTGCAGGTTCTAATCGAAGGGGCCATGCCCGACCGGCCGGGTTGGATAGGCGGCACCTCCGACTATCATGCCCCGGTTGCTCTGCCCGGCGGACCGGAGTTACTCGGCCAGTTCGCCTACGTGGTCGGCCAGCGGGTTGAAAACGGCTGGATTTTCGGGACCGCCGATGCCCCTTAAGTCACCAATCCGCTCTGGCATCGGCCCCTGCGTTTTGCTACACTCCCGCCGCTTTTTCGGCCAAAGTGGCGATGTTCAAGGAGCGTGTCATGAGCGGAAAATGGATGTTCCGGCTGTGGATGGCCATCGGCGGGCTGTGCGTGGCGTCGGCGGCGGAGGCGGCGCCGCCTTGGAGCGACCTGATCTCCCTGAATCGCGTCGATACCGATCAGGCGAAACCGTATAAGCTCGTCGAAGAGAACGGGCCGTGGATGGTGATGGCGTGCAGTTTCTCTGGCAAGGGGGCCGAGAAGCAAGCCCACGAGTTGGTCTTGGAATTGCGCAAACGCTACAAGCTGCCGGCCTACGTCTACCTCGGCCACTTCGATCCCGGCAAGGCCCAGTTCCGAGGCGTCGATCAAGTTCGGCAAGCCGCGCAAGGGCGCCTACTACAAATACCGGGATACGAAGAACGCGGAACACCCCGACCTCGTGGAGATTGCCGTGTTGGTGGGGAACTATCGGGCGGCCGACGCCCCAAAAGCCCAGTCGACGCTGCGCACGCTCAAGTACGCCAGGCCGAAGTGCCTTGAGGTCAAGGATGGAAAGCCGACGCACCAAACACTGACCGGCTGGCGTCGGGCTCAGCAGACGGTCTATGAGATGATCGGCAGCGAGAAGAAGGAATTGGGACCGATGCGGCACGCCTTCATCGTGCCGAATCCGCTGCTGCCACCCGATTACTTCAACCAGGGGGGCCTCGATGAAGAGACGATCGCCTTGAACAAGGGCGTGCCGTACAGTCTGCTGGAATGCCCCGGCAGGTACACCGTGCAGGTGGCCACCTTCAAGGGCAACTCCGTCATCCGTCAGGCCGACATCCGCGACATCGAAGACGGCCGCAAAGAGATGAAGAGCCAACTGGCCATCGCCGCCCAGGAGGCAAACGCCTTGGCCAAGTGCTTGCGGGAAGTGAAGGGCTGGCCGGCTTATCAGTATCACGACCGGTACTCGAGCATCGTGACGGTCGGCAGTTTCCAGTCGCCGGGGACGCGCTTGAAGAACGGCCAGATCGATTTCGATCCGAGAATCAAGATCATCTTTCAGAATTTTAGCGCCGGCGCCCCGATCCGAACGATCCAACGCAGATGCGGCGTCTGAATGCCTCTAGGACGTTGGCCGCGGAAGGGATGAACGCAGAAGCTCTCATGCCGCAGAAGGTCAACATCGGCACGCGTAAGGATCCCACTTGGATTGTCTTGGATGTCCAGCCGATGGTCGTGCGGGTTCCCAAGCGGCCGATCAGCATGTCGAGCGGCCGCATGGAATAAGAAAGTGGGCAGTCGGCAGTCGGCAGTCGGCAGTCGGCAGTGGGCAGTGGGCAGTCGGCAGTCGGCAGTCGGCAGTGGGCAGTGGGCAGTCGGCAGTCGGCAGTCGGCAGGTGGAGAAGCGGTCGGCGGGGCGGTGGAATGTGCCGATCCGCGGGGGGATGGCGGCGGCATCGCGACAATGGTATGATCTGGCATCGCACCGTTTAGCCGCCGCGTCCACGCGGCGTTGGGGCGCAATCATCTCTCCCGGCGTGGACGCCGGGGCTAAACATCGCCAAGTTTCCATGCTCGTTCTCGGCACCGCCAACCGAAAGAAGGGGATCGAGTTGGCCGGCCTGGTCCGAACTGTCGGCGTCGAGGTGCGGACGCTTGCCGATTTTCCCGGCGACTTTACGGTGGAAGAGGACGGCGAGACGTTCGCCGCCAACGCCCGGCTGAAGGCCGCCGGCTACGCCCGGCACTTGGGCCAATGGGTACTGGCCGACGACAGCGGACTGGAGGTCGATCTGCTCGACAACCGGCCCGGCGTCTTCTCCGCCCGATATTCCGGTCCCGACGCCACCGACGAGTCGAACAACCGGCTGCTGCTGCAGGAATTGGGCGACACGCCGTTGGAGCGCCGTACCGCACGATTCGTTTGCCACATCGCCGTGGCCGATCCGTCGGGCGAAATCTATGCCGAGAGCCACGCCTCGTGCTGCGGGCGAATCCTCTTCGAGCCACGCGGCTACGACGGATTCGGCTACGACCCGCTGTTCGAGATCGTCGAATATCATCGGACGTTTGCCGAGTTCGGGCTGAGGGTGAAGGCCGTGCTCAGCCACCGCGCCCGTGCCACCGGCCGAATCATTCCTGCCTTGATGCAGATTGCCGACGCCAAGAAAATCTGACCCGTCTTTTCAAGCGGCCAAGAAAACGGTAGAGTTACGGTAGATGCAGATCGCGTCTATGGCCGCCGTTCGGCGGTTTTCGGATATTCAAGCAGAGGTACCGTAGCGTTTTTCGCTACACCGGGCCAGGAGCGGTCGTCGGCCCACCCAGCCGGACAGCCGTCTCCTGGCCTTTGATTTCTTGGCGACCCTTCACGGAATTCAGGGGGACGGAGGAGGTTGTCGGCGAAGCGTCTTCCGTTCTTCAGCGATTGCCCCGACAACCTCCTCCGTCCCCTTCGCTCACCATGCCCGACTTTCTTCAAGAGCGGCACAAGCCGGCGTGGCCGTTGGACCGGGCGCGAGAGCTGATCGTGGCTTGCCCGCCGCTGAGGAGCAACGTGAACCTCTCGCGGATCGCGCGGGCCGCCGGTTGTTGCGGCGTGCAGCGGATGATCTGCTGCGGCAACGCCAAGCTGATCGGCAAGATCGCCCGTGACGCCGCCGAAACACTGCAAGTCGACGTCCACCGCACGCTGCCGCCGGTGTTGAGAAAGCTCCGTGAGGAGGGATTCGAGATCGTCGGGCTGGAGCAGACGACCGGGGTAACGTCCATTTTCGACTTCTCGTTCAAGCGGCGGACGGTCCTGGTGCTCGGCAACGAGCGGAGCGGCATCGAGGACGAAGTGTTGCGGCTGCTGGGCCACGCCATCGAGATTCCCGTCTACGGGCTGCCCTACGCCCACAACGTCGCCACCGCCGGCGCGATGGCCCTCTATGAGTATTGCCGGCAGTATCCGCGGGGATAAGCGGCATCTCTTCCTTCGGACGACCGGGCCCGAGGGACCGATTTGTTCAGCCGTAGAGCCAATATCCCACCAGGGCGATGAGGATCGCCACGGCGACGATGAAAAGGACTCGGCCGATCCGCAAGTCCTTCTCTCCCCAGAAACACGATGCTAACGTGTCAAGGAACCGCTCAAGGAAGTCCATGGTTGTGATACTCCTTGGCCCTCACCCCAACCCTTTGCCGAAGTGAGAGGGGACTATGCTCCCTGCAATCTAGCGTACTTGGTCAACGCCAATACGTTTGCCTCGGGCGTATCGCGTGGGACTTCGCAGCCGGCGGCGACGATGTAACGCGGGCCGGCTTGGCGGTGGCACTCGGCAATTGCAGCCGTGACGGTCTCGGGCGTGCCGTTGCGGAGGGTTTTGACCGGATCGAGATTGCCGGCCAGCACGGCATCGGGGCCCATCTCGCGACGGGCCTGGTCCAACGGCACCATCGAATCGAGATCGACCATGTCGCAGCCCAAACTGCCGACGCCGGGCAGAATGCGGCGGATGTTGCCGCAAATGTGCAGCCGCACCCGCGTGCCCATCGCGTGCAGGCCGTCGACCAGTTTCCGCTCGTAAGGGCGAACGAACTCCTCGTAGATTTGCGGACCGACCAACGACGCGGCGGCATCGCCGACCCCGATCAGATCGGCGCCCGCCTCGACTTGCGCGCGGCCGAACTGAAACGCCATCGCCACGTTGAACTCGAACAGATCGCGGACGAAAGCCGGATCGTCGAAGAAGTCGGTCATCAGCCGATTGATCCCGCGGAGATCGGCGGCCTCGGCACAGGGGCCTTCGATCCAGCCTTCGATCAGCTTTTGCCCGCCGACGCGCTGGCGGAACAGGGCGGCGGCCTGCACGCGGTCGTGCATCCGTCCACCGCCCAACGCGTCGGGCGTCTTCAGCCGGGCCAGCACGCTCTTGTCGGCCAACAGGGCGTGGACTTCATCGACCGCCGGCGGCTGATCTTCGAAATACTGAATCGTCGCTCCGCAGTCGGCGGCCTCGCGGCCGGGATCGGAAATGACGGAGACGTAGTCGAAGTCGAACTTCTCGGCCGTGCGGATTTGCCCCTCGACCAACACGCGGTGGTCCGCCGCATATCGGCCGTACGGTTGGCCGATCTGGTCGGCCGCGAACATCATCGTAATCGGCATCAGCGGCAACGAATCGACGGGCAAACCGTCGAAGCGCGGCGAGGATGCGGTCACGTCCGGTCATGGTGGGTTCTCGGGGCTGGATGACATCACATTGCACCCGGCACAAGTGCCGGGGCTAAACAGAAGGGGCTAAACGGAATCTGTCGCGTTGCTTTCCACTTTAATGATCTTCTCGTCGAAACTGGCCGCCACGCGGCCGCCGGGGGGAACTACCAGGAAACGATCGTCGTCCCAAGGACCGTCCACCAACTGGCGGACCAACCTCATGTCGCCGGCGAGCTTCTCGAACTTCCAGCCGCGCTCGGCGGCCTGTTGGCGGGCCTGCCGCTCGAAACGGTCGTCGGGCTCGATGCCCATCTCGATGAACGTCAGCCCGCTGTAGTTGCGGGTCATGTCGCAAAGCTGCTCGTAGAGGAACTTGGCGTTGTCTTCGCCGTACTTCGCCACCAACTCCTCGTAGCTTTGGGTCATGCCCGATTTTTGGGCGATCGAATCCTGCTGGTACTGCTCGAGCCCTTCGCCGCGTTCGATCCAGCCGGTCGTGTTGAAGTAGACGCCGGGATGCGACTGGAAATAGTCGAGGTATCGCTGCTTGTCGCCCAGGAAGAGCGTAATGCAGTCGTGGGCACGGGGAATGACCAGGGGGATGCTCCGGGCGGTCAGCCCCACCAGGCCGTTGCTGCACAGGGCGTAGCCGAACAGCACCGCCTCGTATTTCGTCTCATCGACGGCGGCCAACACTTCGGCCAGCCGGGCCGACATGCCGGCCTGCCCCATGTCGTGCAGCCCCTTCGGCAGGAACTCGACGTCCACCTGGTTCACCGAGCGGGCGACCACATCGCACAACTCGCGGTAAAGGATTTCGCAGGCAATCAGCTTCAGTCGCAAAATGAACCCTCACGTCAGAGCGAGGCTAACGGTTGTTGGTCAACAACTCGCGAGATTTCCAATTTCCAGACGTCTTCAACTCCTTTTCGTCACCGGTCCTTTTCGTCACCGGCAACCCGTCTCGGGCGGATTATAACAGAACGCCTGACCCAATTGCTAATGAATGCCGAGCCGGCAGGGGACGTGTGAAGATAGGTAAAATACAGCGGCAGGTGACGTGTGTGTTGCATTTCCGGCCGAATTTGTTACATACTGGGGCGGGACGACGAGGGACTAAGGGGAGACGCTGTCTGCGCGGATGTCCCCGAGCGGCCGGGCGTTCCGACGCAGAGCGTGGGCACAAGAGCCTGGCGCGGAGGCTATGCGGCGACCAGCGATTTTGCGGCGGCGACGATGTGCGGCACGCCGAAGCCGTGCTTCTCGAACAGATAATCCTCCGTGGCAACCTCGCCGAAGCGGTCGGGGACGCCGAGACGTTTCACCCTCACCGGATGCTGCTCGGAGAGGATCTCGCAAACCGCCCCGCCAAGCCCGCCGAGGATGCTCTGGTTCTCGACCGTCACCACGCGGCCGGTCTTGCGGGCCGAAGCGACCAGCGTCGCCGCATCGAACGGCTTGACCGAAGGATAGTGCAGCACGTCGGCCTTGATCCCGGCCTTGGCCAACTGCTCGGCGGCCGTGAGCACAAAGGGGAGCATGTAGCCGGTCGTCACCAGTGTGATGTCCTCGCCTTGCCGCATCACCTTGGCTTTGTTCGGATCGAAGACGTAATCGTCATCGAAGATGCCGGGCATTTGGAAGCGGATTACCTGCAAGTAGGTCGGCTGTTTTGTGCCGGCCATGTGGCGCATGATCGCGCGGAGCTCGCAGGCGTCGGCAGGCGAATAGACGTGCATGTTTGGCATCGTCCGCATGATGGCCATGTCGAGGAAGCACATGTGCGTGCCGCCGTTGGGACCTTGCGTGATGCCGGGGGCCGTGCCGACGATCTTCACGTTGTTGTTCGGATACGCCACGCTGATGGTGATCTGATCGTAGACGCGGCGAGTGGCGAAGGCGGTGAAGCTGGCGCAGAAGGGGATCTTCCCCTCGGCGGCCAGGCCGGCGCCGACGCTGATCATGTTGGCCTCGCAGACGCCGACGTCGATGAAGTGATCGGGATGGGCGTCGAGAACATGGGGAATCGTCCCCGAGGCCTTGGCCAGATCGGCTTCGAGGCAGACGACGTTCGGATCCGCCTCGATCAGCTCGTTGAGCTTCTGGGCGTAGACGGTCTGCATTGGCAATTCACGGTGACGCATGGGGGTCCCTTCAATGTAGGACGGATTTCCAAATCCGTTCCTCAAACTGGACGGATTTGGAAATCCGTCCTACATGTGGTCCATCGTTTCTTTGCGATCAGTTTGCGTAAGGTAGCGGGCAAGTGTAGCCCAGTCCGCCGAGGAACTTGTCGTAGGCTTCCCGATCGGGCACGCCGACGTGATGGCTGTCGACGCGGTCCTCAACAGCGGCGTTGCCTTTGCCCTTGAGCGTGTGGGCGATAATCATCGCGGGGCGGCCGGTCACGGCAATCGCCTCTTGCAGGGCGCTCTGGATCTGATCCCAGTTGTGGCCGTCGATGTCGAAGACTTCCCAGCCGAACGCCCGCCACTTGTCGACCAACGACCCGAGATCGAGGATTTCTTTGGTGGTGCCGTCGATCTGCATCTTGTTGCAGTCGGTGATGGCGACGAGGTTGTCGAGTTTGTGATGGGCGGCGAACATGGCGGCTTCCCAAATCTGTCCTTCGTCGCTCTCGCCGTCGCCGATAATGCAGAACGTGCGGTAGTTCTTGCGATTCATCTTGCCGGCCAGCGCCACGCCGCACGCACACGAGAGCCCTTGGCCCAACGAACCGGCGGTCATGTCGATGCCGGGCGTTCGCAGTTGATCGACGTGACTGGGCAGCCGCGTGCCGTCCTGGTTCATCGTGGCCAGCCATTCCGCGGGAAAGAAACCCTTGTAGGCCAGCGCCGTGTAGAGGACCGGCCCGGCATGCGCTTTCGACAGGATCAGCCGATCGCGATCCGGCCAGCGCGGCTCCTCGGGCCGGAGCCGCATCGTGCGGTAATAGAGGCTGATGACGATTTCGACCAGGCTCAACGCCCCGCCGATGTGACCGCAGCCGGAACGGCAGATCATGTCGGTGACCACGTAGCGGAATTGCCGCGCAGCTCGTCGGCGGCTTTCCGATCCCAAGGTTGCAGTGATGTCGTTGTCATGAATGCTCCGTGTGCTAAACAGGCGAAGAGACGGCGAGCGTTCGACGCTCGTCTGCGGTTTGCCGCCGACCAGCTTGCAATATAGCAGAAGCAGGGCGCCGGCGACAAGCAGCATGCCTTCGGCAGCGGAGAACGACCGCGTTCGAGGGTTGAAGGCGGATTGAAAGTGGCATGGACATCTTGCCCGTGGCCGAAAGACGCGGGCAAGATCCCCTGCGCCACGTCAGAAGGCGCCATTCAAGTTGAAGAACTCGTGCCCTGGTGCGGCCGCGAGGGTGGTTGACAAGTCCCCCGCGCGCGGCTAACGTAAATGAAGGGAGCCACGAGGGCGCCTTGGCCACGACGAGTTACGGGATGTCGACAGATCGCAGCAATTCCTCCGAAATTCCAGACGCTTCGCTCTTACTGAAGCTGGAACAGCGGATCGGTTACGAGTTCAAGGACAAGGGCCTGCTCCTGTCGGCGCTGACGCACGCCTCGGGGGCGGAACACCGGCTGGCATCGAACGAGCGGCTCGAATTCTTGGGCGACGCGATCCTCGGCGCCGTGGTTTGCGAGGTTCTCTTCCGCCAATACACGGAATACCTCGAGGGGGAACTGACCCGGTTGAAATCGATTGTCGTCAGCCGGCAGACCTGCGCGAAGATCAGCCGGGCCCTGGGGATGCAGGAGTTTCTCATCCTGGGCAAGGGGATGACGACGCATCCCAGCGTTCCGTCGTCGCTGCTGGCCAACGTGTTCGAGTCGCTGCTGGCCGCGATCTATCTCGACGGCGGCGACGCGGCGGCGCGGCAGTTCATCGCCGCGACGATGGGACCCGAGATCGAATTGGCCGCCGAAGGCGAGACGGGCAGCAACTACAAGTCGCTCTTGCAGCAACTCGCCCAACGCGAGCACGGCACCACGCCGACCTATCAGTTGCTCGACGAGAAAGGGCCGGACCACAGCAAGTGCTTCAAGGTGGCGGCTCAGGTCGGCCCCGATCGCTATCAGCCCGCCTGGGGCCGCAACAAGAAGGAAGCCGAGCAGCGCGCCGCTCGAAACGCGCTCAGCCAACTCAGCGGCGACGCCCCGCCGTTCGCCGCCGAGTGAACGTACTCCTCACGCTCCGCGTGAGGCAAATCACCGGCTGACTTCGCCTCGCGCGGAGCGTGCGAAGTACGTTGGGCATTCCAAGAAATAGAACCGCCCGGTCAGCCGTGCCGGGCGATCCTTTCTCGTCGTGGTAAGCCGCAAGGTTTCGAGTAGAAAACTCTCGCGCGGCGCCGTCTGGCGGCAATGCTGCCGGACGGCAACGCCGCCGGGCATCTACCGCTTCGCCTTCTTGGCTACCTTGCGCTTGGCCTTCTTGGCCACCTTCTTCTTGGCCTTCTTAGCCGGTTTCTTCGCGACCTTCTTGGCAGCTTTCTTCTTAGCCAACGTACGTCCTCCTAACAAACGTGTAAGCGAGCGTCATGCCGTCATCCAGGCTGGGGCCGACGTCCGGCCGACCTCTCGCCACCAAAACTTTTTATGATCCTACTCATTTGCAAAAACTTTGCAAGTACAAATTTCGATGAAGAGGGAATTTTCTTTCCTCGCGGACCGTTCTTCGCGCGGCGGTTGCAGCGCGACCGTGATCGATTGCTGCGCGCGCGCATGCGCCGAAAACAGCGGCGCGCGAAACGGCGCGAGGCGCATCATCATGGTTTAGCGCGTCGTCGGAGCAATGGTGCGGCGCGCGTCGTGTGGTCGTGAGACGACCGCCGGCGCATTGCCGAACGCGCCAGCGCGGAGGACCGTTCATCGACGCGCGCACCTCGTTGCGCTGGTCCGCACGACGCAAAAAACGCGGGAACTCGCGGGGGCGTGTCGAGTCCAACGGCCATTCCGCACGCGGTCGAGCCGTCGTCGGTCGGCAATCTCAAGCCATTGTGGCGCAATGGGTTACGGAGAGGCGCGCCGCACGCCCGGTTTGCCCGTTTCGACCGCTCGCGCCATGCCCTCGGCGCTGCAATCTCGCCGCTGACCGCGGCATCGTGCCGGCCTGCGCCGTGTGGACGTTGATGCGTGAAAATCGCGATCGCCGCCTTCTCAGGATGCAGCCGATCGTTGCGGTCGCAGCGTCGGCGCTGCCGCGATTGCGCGCGCCGAGCGGCTGTCGAGACGGCGAAGAAAACAGCGAGGATGCAGTTGCTGAATTCCGTCGGCGACTGTTGCAGATCGTCGCGAGCGGATCGAATGTCGAGGAAGAGACGACCGCAAATGGGCTCCCGAAAAAAATTTTGTCGCCGGGAAGAAATTTTGCCAAGAAACCGCGCGGGACACGCGCCAACGTGCACTCGGCGCTTCGTCCGCAACCGTTGCGCTGCTGCTGCGCTCGCTTCTCGTTGCTCAACGATCCGCCAAAAACAACGGCCGAAGGTGGCGGTCGTAGAGGTTCTCGCTGACGTTGACGGCGATCACGTCGGCATGTCGTTCGAGCGCGGCGGTGAAACGGTCGCCCATCTCGGCCGCAACCTTGTAGCCGACGTGCAAGAGTTGACGGAAATGCGGGCTGTAAGCCTCGCATGCCGCGTTGTGGCGCAGCGACGCGACGAACTGGTCGCCGTCCCATTGCGCGACGGCCTCCGGCAGGGGGAGCCGGCTGCGGTCGATGTCGATCACCGTGGCGTAGGGGGCACAAAGCTCGTCGAACCGCCGCCACGCCCCGCCGTAGACGTCCTTGGCAATTTCCAGCCCGCCCCCGCCGGCGGCGGCCAGGCCGATCAACTCCTCGAGCCAGGTGGTGCCGGCCGTCTTCAGGTGTACGCCGGCGTCAAACTTCGCCAGCGCGTCGTGCATCGGCCCGTAGATGGCGAACTTGTCGCTGCCCGAATGCACGCTCAGTTTCAGGTTCTTCGGCAGCCCGAACTCGCCGATCGCGAAGGCCACCACCGCCAGGTCCTCCTCGAACTGCCGGGCGAACTCGGCGAGGTCGCCGGCGTACTCGACCCCCTTGTTGAAGCGGCCGGTGAAGCGCGGGGCGACCGTCTGCGCGGGAATGCGCTCGTCGGCCACCGCGGCCAGGATCAACAGCAGCTCGCCGGGCGTCTGCGGCCGATCGGTTTCGTCGAGCGACACTTCGATCACGGGCGATTGCCCGGCCTTGGCCTCTTGAATGTGGTGATGGATGCGCCCGGCCTCGCGGATCGCCGCCAAAAACTTGCGTGCCGCCTCGGCGATCAGCGGCCGCGAGATTTCCAGCGGCCGCTCGATGCCCGGCAGCGAAAGCCGACCGACCAGACGCTCGTGCCGCTTGACGAAAGCGTCCACCGCCTCGCCCCCCGCGTCGCGGCCGATCCAATCGGCGACGTCGAGCGTGAAGAAATCGCTCGCCTCCAGAAAGCGGTCCACGGTTTTCAGACTGATGTGGTCGGCGTCGACGAAATAGGGGCCCGTCCAGCCGAGGGCTTGCACGGCGCGGTCGGCTTCGGCGCGAACGTCGGCGGGGCGGCTGCCCACGATCGTGTGCTCGCGGTGCGACTTGTTCCAGACGGGCGCGACCTCGACACCCTCGCGGGCCGCCGACATGACTGCCTGGAGTTGCGCCGCCCCCTCATGGGCAAAGCGGTCGCCGACGCCGATCGAATATTTGGGCAGTTGCATGATGAATTACACGCTGTAAGCGAATGGCTTGACCGAGTCTTGTAGACAAAATAGTTGGACCAGTCGCTCACAGGGGAAAAAGGGGACGGGTCCAATGAGTGAAAGTGTAGTTCATGTCGGATTGGATGTACATAAGGATTCCATCGCGATCGCCGTTGCCCGCCAAGGTCGCAAATCGGCGGGAGAAGGAAAGATGATTCGCCACCGCCGGTCAATTCATGCCCTATTTGCGCCTGACGCCTTCGGAAGTCAGCACGGGCCAACGGCGTCGCAATCGGGCGCGGCCGAAGGGGTGCGGCGGATCGCCTGCGAGGCGCAGAAGCGATTGCACGAGCGGTTGTATCATTTGATTCACGCGGGCAAGAGTTCGCGGACGGATTCCAGTCCGTCCAGGAGACGGGACGGATCGGGAAATCGGTCCTACACCGCCCAATGCCTTACCCGGGTCGGACCATTAGCCCTGATCCGGCGGCGTGAACTTGAAGCCGCGGCTCTGGCTCATCAGCGCCAGCGGATTCTCGTAGACGATCCGACGGATCAGCGAGTCGGGATGGCCACGGCGGCGCATCGCCAACATGAAGGTGGGCACGGCCATCGGGTCGGACGGCCCCCAATCGGCCGACGAGGTGACCAGGATTCGCTCGGGGCCGTAGATTTCGATCATGTCGACGGCCCGCTCGCGGCGTCATCTTCGTGGTCGGATAGAGCGTCAGGCCGGCCCAATAGCCCTCGTCCAGCACCAGCCGAATCGTGTGCTCCTCGCAATGGTCGATCCAGACGCGGTTGTGATCCACGCGGCGGTCGGCCCGGAGCACGTCGAGGATCATGCGGGTGCCGCGATATTTTTCCTCCAGGTGCGGCGTGTGGAAGAGGAGTTGCTCGCCGCGCTGCATCGCCAGCTCGATCAGTTCAAGCAGCGTGGCGACCTCGTTCTTCGTGCATTTGTTCAGCCCGATCTCGCCGATGCCCAGCACGTCGGGCTTGTCGAGAAACTCGGGCAGCAGGGCGATCACCTCGCGGGCGAAGGGGACGTTCTCGGCCTCCTTGGCGTTGATGCCGAGCCAGGCGTAATGGCGGATTCCGTAGTTCGCGGTGCGCCGCGGCTCCCACTCGGTAAGCTGGCGAAAGTAGTCGTAGAAGCTGGCGGCGGCCGTGCGGTCGTAGCCCATCCAGAAGGCGGGCTCGCCCACGGCCACGCAGCCGGCGCGGGCAAGCGCTTCGATATCGTCGGTAGTGCGCGAGGCGACGTGGATGTGGGGATCGAAGAAGTGCATGATTTTTGCAGGGGGCTAGGGGATGGGGGTTAGGGGCGAGGGGCTGGAGTTCTTCCCCCAGTCCCCAGTCCCTAGCCCCTAGCCTCTAGCCTCTAGCCTCTAGCGAAAAGACCATCTGTAACTGCTCGGCGCGATTGGGTCCGTCGCCGGCGAGGATTTCCAGGCTGCGACGAATCTCGGCCTTTCGCGGGTCGTCGGCCGCGGAGTCCCCAGCGCGATCGATGCGATCCAGCGACGCGGCCATTTCGATCAACCGGCAACGAATGCCCAGGAATTCGGCGTCCAGCATGTTGGAGGTGGAAGCAGTCATGGACGAAATGACCTTTCAGCCCCGAGATCGGATCGTGCGGCGGCCGGGCAGCCGCGAATCGTCATTGTTGCCACCGCATCCCGAGTTGTACAGGGCCAAGAGGCGAGCGGGGATTATTCATGCGTCCCATACCAACCCGAAGCGCGAGCGAGGGCAACTCCCTCCCCCCTCGCTCGCGCTTCGGGTTGGTATGGCGCACTGTGCGTGCTCTGCCCCAGGGCCATGACCAGAGCCATGAATACGCCGGATCACGCAACTAGCGTGCCGATGAGTTGCTCGTCTTGACGGAGCGGCTGGAAGTGGCGGCCGCAACGCGACTTGCATGCAATGATGCGGCGAGTTGCGAAATAGCCGCGTGTCGAGCAATTCGACAGCAGCGGCGATTTTTGCGACACCACGACGGACGGCGGCGCGACGCAAGGGGACGGAGGAGGCTCTCGGCAGACGAGATCGCAAAAGGGACGGACTTTTCCGACAGCCTCCTCCGTCCCCCCCACGAAACAGACGTTGCCCTGCCTTCCTGACGGTCAGTAGGCGCTCTTGGGCGGCTGGCGTCTCTTGAACAGGTCGGTGTTGTCGCCGGTGGACTTCCTCAGCACGCCCCCTTCGGGCTTGGCGCGGAAATCCTTGGGATTGGCGCCCTTTCCGTAGCGGATGACCCGCGACGTGTTCTTCCAGCCCATCCGTTGCAGCAGTTCGCTCAATTGCATCGTTTCCAGGCGGAGGTCGTCGGCGTCGTGCTGCAGCTTGGTGAAGGCTTCGCGTTGGCGGGTACTGCTCCTTTCGTCGGGCTCGTTGCCGAGAATCAGGCAACTGGTGTTGACGGTGATCTTCCCTTCCTTCCCGTTGGTCCCTTTGATCTTGCCGTCATCGTCGATATAGCAGTCGACCACGCCGCCGTTGACGGCGATGAGATTCAGCACGGTGTGCAGGTCGCTGCGGCCGTCGCCGTCGATGTCCATCAGGCCGGCCAGAGCGACGTGACGCTTTTCGCCGGGGCTCCACAGGGGCGTAAAGATCTTGTCGCCCGGAATGATCGGATTGGCCGGATCGTCGTCGACCACGCGGGCCTCGGCCAAATGATCGCCGAGGATCTGCGTGACCTCGATCTTCGCCTTCTTCGAGCCCTTGTCCGTCAAGCTCGTCACGTCGGGCGGAAAGACGCTGAAACTGACCTGCCGGGTCAACGCATCGGCCCTGCCAAGGTTGATCCACACCGCGGAATTGCGCTGGTTGACCCAAGTGATTTCGCCGCTGGGAGTGCCGACCTTGTTCGACGTGTATCCCTTGATGATCACCCGCCTGGTCGGAGACTCGGGTCTTGAGCTTGTCGATGACGGTCTTGCTGGCTAGCTCTTCGGTCTTGGCTTTGTCGCGGGCCTCGTTGAGCCTTTTCAGTACGTCCGCCTTGTCGCCGGCGAGTCTGCTCTGGTCGTCGGTTATGCGTCTGCGTTCGTTCTGGAAATTGGCTTGCTCGCTGGCCAGGTCGTCGTTGGCCTTGTTGCGTCCTCCTTGTATCTTGCGAGTTGCGCGTCCTTCTCTTTCAATTTCCTGTCGTAGTCGTCCTGGACCTCGGGGATTCTGGCCTTGGCGCCTTCCAAGGCGCTGTTCTTCTCGTCGATCGTATTCTTCATCTTCACGAGCAGTTTATGATAGAAGAGCGAATCCTCGGGATAGCCGCCGCCGTAGGTCTTCATGTCGTCGTTGAAGGTGGTCCTCGATCGTGCTGACCTGATCGCTGTCGGCCGCCCCGATGAACTTCTTCAGCTTCTTGATCTGTTCCTCGTATTGCGTGTTCTGATTTTGGGCCTTCACGCCTTCGGCCACTGCGAGTTGCTTGTCCTTGAACTCGTCGGAGTAGTTCTTGAAGCCCAGGTAGGTCGTCACGCTGAGGACGATCATTGCCATGACTAAGAGGATCAGGGCGATCTGGAGACCTTGGTTTTCACGGGCCATGACTGAATTGCTCCTAAACGGCTACACGCCAACCGGGCCGGCGGCGGCAGGGAGATCGCCTCTTCTCGAGATTTTTCGACGGTTTGTTCCGTAGAGCCGCTGCGGAAAGCGGGGGACTCTCCGCATCCGAGTCTATTCCACCATTCTACTTAACCCATTTTGCAGTGTCAACGAAACGCCACCGATGTACCTAACCGCGTAGTCCGCGGGGCAAAAGGTTGCCGGGCGGTGCAGGAGAGGCGAGGTGACGAGCTAACCCCCCCTCATAGCGGCCTTCTCAAGGCGGTGCCCTAGCCGGGATTAACCATGCCCCCACACCAACCCGAAGCGCAAGCGAGGGGAGAGAAGGAGTCGCCCTCGCTTGCGCTTCGGGTTGGTGTGGCGCATTCGTGTGTGCTCATACCCTAGCCAAAAATACCGGCTCGGCTGGGCGAACGGCGCTCCTTCGGCGTAATCGGTGTATCGCCAGGAAATCTCGCCGCGGCCCCCTCCGTCTCCCTCTCGGTGGTTGCATCCGGCTGGAACGAAGCGCACAATGAAACAATGAAACGATCGGCCGTTCCCACCAGATCGCGACCACCCAGGACCATTAGGAGAGAACCATGTTGGCAGCCAAGCCTTTTCGCGGCGTTTTGATCGCCGCCGTCGTACTCGGTATGACCATCCCCAGTTTGTCGATTGCGGCGGAGACGGAGGTTCTGCCCAAGGAGACAACCAAGGAGCAGCGCGACCAGCGGATGGCCTGGTGGCGCGACGCCCGGTTCGGCATGTTCATCCACTGGGGGCTTTACGCCGTGCCGGCCGGCACCTGGAACGGCAAGCGGATCCCCGGCATCGGCGAGTGGATCATGAACACCGGCAAGATTCCCGTGGCCGACTACGCAGAAGCTGACCGCAAAGTTCAACCCGGTGAAGTTCGACGCCGACGCATGGGTGAAGATCGCCAAGGACGCGGGCATGAAGTACATCGTGATCACCTCGAAGCATCACGACGGCTTCGCCATGTTCCACTCGAAGGCGAGCCATTACAACATCTACGACGCCACGCCGTTCCATCGCGACCCGTTGAAGGAACTGGCCGCGGCCTGCAAGAAGCAGGGGATCCGGCTGGGATTCTATTACTCGCAGGCGCAGGACTGGCACCATCCGGGCGGGGCCGCCGCCGGCGGGCATTGGGACAAGGCCCAAGACGGCGACATGACCGAGTATCTCAAGAAGATCGCCGTTCCCGCAGGTCCGCGAGATTCTCAGCAACTACGGGCCCGTGGCGGTTCTCTGGTGGGATACTCCTTACGACATGACGAAGGAGCGGGCCGAGATGCTGCTGCCGCTGTTGAAACTTCAGCCGGGCATCATCACCAACAACCGTCTCGGCGGCGGCTACGAAGGCGACACCAACACGCCCGAGCAGGACATCCCCGCCACCGGCTACCCTGGCGGACGCGATTGGGAAACCTGCATGACCATGAACGACACCTGGGGCTACAAGTCGTACGACCACAACTGGAAATCGACCGAAACGCTGCTCCGCAACCTGATCGACATCGCCAGCAAGGGCGGCAACTATCTGCTGAACGTCGGGCCGACCGCCGAAGGCCTGATCCCCGAGCCGAGCGTCGAACGCCTCAAGCAGGTCGGCCAGTGGATGAAGGTCAACGGCGAGGCGATTTATGGAACCAGCGCGAGCCCCTTCAAGAAACTGCCTTGGGGCCGCTGCACGCAGAAGCCCGGCAAGCTCTACCTGCACGTCTTCGATTGGCCGAAGGACGGCCAGTTGCTGGTCCCGGGGCTGAAGAACCGGGTAACGAAGGCGTATCTGCTGGCCGACGCTGACCGCTCGCCGTTGGCGGTGACGGCCAACGACGACGGCGTCACAATCAAGGTGCCCGCCGAGGCCCCCGACAAGATCGCCTCGGTCGTGGTGTTGGAGATCGAAGGCAAGCCGGACGTGGCCCCGCATGTTTGCGACCCAAGCCGCCGACGGCAGCGTCAGTTTGCCCGCCGAGGACGCGGTCATTCACGGCCGCACCGCTCGATGCCAGCCGGGCGACGGCCGCGACAACATCGGCTATTGGACCGACAAAAACGACTGGGTGAGTTGGGATTTCCACGTGACAACGCCCGGCAAGTTCGATGTGGAAGTCGTGTCGGCTTGCATTCCCGGCGACGCCGGCAGCGAGTATCGAGGTGACGGTGGCCGATCAGACGCTTCAGGGCAAAGTGGAAAACACGGGCGATTGGAACAAGTTCGTCGCTCGGACGTTGGGGACGATCACAGTGTCGGAAGCTGGCCGCTACACGCTTTCGGTCAAGCCGACCGCCATGCCGCACGGGGCGGTATGAATCTCGAATCGGTGACGCTCAAGCCGGTGAAGTAGCAGCAAGCAGTAACGTGCCGGAGTGCCGATCATGCTGAGCAAGGAATCGCTCGAGTGCTACCGACGCATGACCGTGAACGAACGGTGGCAGCTTGTGAAGGAGATGATCCGCACCGAGACGCCCTATTTGTTGCGAGGCACGCCCGAGCAAGTCGATCGACGGTTCGAGTTGCTCCGCCGGCAGAACGACGAGCGGAACTTTCTCATGTCGAGTGCCATTGCCCGCACACGAAAGCAGTCGCAAGAAACATGATGAAAAGCACGGTGAATTGCATGAAGCAAACGTCGCTGCCGGGTTTCGACGATGACGAGAGAGCTTCGCCGGAGGGAGGAGAAGTCGTCGCCTGGTTCGGCCGATCCACTGGGCACTGAAGTGCCCAGCCCTCCTCTCCCCTCTCCCCTCTCCCCTCTCCCGCTCTCCCTGGCCGGCCAAACCGTCTGGGTGATCGACTCCCATTCGTTGATCCATCAGGTCTTTCACGCCCTGCCGGAAATGACCAGTCCGAAGGGCGAGCCGGTGGGGGCGGTGTTCGGCTTCACCCGCGATCTGCTCTATCTGCTGGAGGAGAAGAAGCCGGACTACCTGTTCTGCGCCTTCGACCTGCCCGGCAAGACCTTTCGGCACGCGATGTACGATCAGTACAAGATCCAGCGGGCCGAGATGCCCGACGATCTGGTGCCGCAGATTCCCGCGATTCGCCGCGTGATCGCCGCGCTGGGCATTCCCGCGCTTGAGCTGCGAGTCGTTCGAGGCCGACGACGTGCTGGCCACCGTCGCCCGGATGACCGACGAACTGGGCGGCCAGTGCTTCCTTGTCACCGGCGACAAGGACTGCCGGCAGTTGATCACCGATCGCGTCAAGGTGTTCAATATCCGCAAGAACGAGGTGTTCGACCGCGAGCTGGCTGCGGGCCGATTGGGGAATCGCGCCGGAGCAAGTGGTCGACTTTCAGGCCCTGGTGGGCGACTCGGTCGATAACGTGCCGGGCGTGCCGCTGATCGGGCCGAAGTTCGCCCGGCAACTGCTCGAACAATTCGGCACGCTGGAAGCCGTGCTCGATCACGCCGACGATGTGCCGGGCGCGAAGCGCAAGGAAAACCTGCTGAAATTCCGCGATCAGGCCCTGCTGAGCCGCGAATTGGTCCGCCTCGACTCGCACGTGCCCATCGCGATCGACTGGAACGCCGCTCGGCCGGGCCGCGATCGATCTCGATGCGGCGTTGGCGCTGTTCCACGATTTCGGTTTTCGCAGCATCGGGCAGAAGCTGGCGGCGCTGGCGAAGGGGGCGGGAGGCGGAGGGAGCGGGGGACGGAGAGGAGCGAGAGGGACATTCTGGCCAAGAGCCGCTGGCGGCGTCGCATACCGACATCCCCCTCTCCCCCGCTCCCCGTCCCCCGCCTCTCCCCTTCACCGCCCATCTCGTCGACACGCCCGAAGCGTTCGAGGCGTTCCTTGCGCAACTCCGCCAGCAGAAGTCCTTCTCGCTCGACACCGAAACGACCAGCGTTCGGCCGCGCTGGGCGAAGCTGGTCGGCATGTCGTTCGCCTGGAACGACGCGCGAGGCCTGGTATCTGCCGCTTCGATCGCCCGCAGGGCCAGCCGCATCTCGATCCCGCGGCGACGCTGGCGGCCCTGAAGCCGATCCTCGAAGACCCGGCGATCGAAAAGATCGGCCAGAATCTCAAGTACGACATGATCGTGCTGCGCGGGGCGGGCATCGAACTGGCCGGCGTGGCGTTCGACACGATGATCGCCAGCTATCTGCTGGAAGCCGGACGCCGCAACCACAATCTCGACGAACTGGCCCAAACCTATCTGCACCACGAGACGATCAAAATCTCGGAACTGATCGGCAAGGGCAAAGACCAGCGGCGGATGGACGAGGTGCGACACCCGCCGCGTGGCCGACTACGCCGCCGAAGACGCCTGGCTGCCGGTGCGGCTGCGGCCGATCCTGGCCGAAGAAGCTCGACGAGGCCGATGACTCTCGGACGCGGCCTGCTCCGCTGCGATCTGGAATTGCCGCTGATCGACGTGCTGGCCGAGTTGGAGTACAACGGCATCAAGGTCGACGTGGCTCGGCTGGGCGAACTGAGCCGCCGCTACGGCCAACGGATGGAGTCGCTGGAGGCGGAGATTCACCAGACTGGCGGGCCGGCCGTTGAACATCGCCTCGCCCAAGCAGCTTCAAGAGCTGTTGTTCAACGAGTTGAAGCTGCCGGTGGTGAAGCGAGACGGCCAAGACGGGCCCCAGCACCGACGCCGAGGTGCTGGAGGAGCTGGCCCCGCTGCACCCGCTGCCGGCCAAGATTCTCGAATACCGGCAGTACGCCAAACTGAAGAGCACCTACGTCGATGCCCTGCCGGAGTTGATCTTTCCCGGAGACCGGGCCGGGTCCATGCCTCGTTCAACCAGGTGGTGACGGCCACCGGCCGGCTGAGCTCCAGCGATCCGAACCTGCAAAACATCCCGGTGCGGACGCGAAGAGGGCCGCGAAATCCGCTCGGCCTTCGTGCCCGGCCATGAGGGCTGGGTCTTGCTGGCGGCCGACTACTCGCAGATCGAGTTGCGGGTGCTGGCCCATTTTTCCGGCGACGCCCAGCTATGCGAGGCGTTTGCCCGCGACGAGGACATCCACGCCCGGGTGGCCAGCCAGGTCAACGGCGTCCCCCTCGACAGAGGTGACGCCGGAGATGCGTCGGGCGGCGAAGGCCGTCAACTTCGGGGTGATCTACGGCCAAAGCCCCTTCGGCCTTGCCCGCGGACTGGGCATCGACCAGGACGCGGCGGCGAAGTTCATCGACAGCTATTTCGAGGGGTATCCGGGCATCGAAGAATTCCTCGGCCAGGTACTGGCGAAGTGCCGCAAAAACGGGTATGTTAAAACTATCCTGGGACGGCGACGTGCGATCAGCGGCGTGCGCGAAGGCGCCGGTCGGCAGCGAAATCTGGCCGAGCGGACCGCGATCAACACGGTGATCCAGGGTTCGGCGGCGGATCTGATCAAGCGGGCAATGGTTGCGATCCACCGCCGGCTGCGGACGGAGCGCCTTTCGGCACGAATGCTGTTGCAGATCCACGATGAATTGATCTTTGAAGTTCCCACCGATCAACTTCATCACTTGGCCAAGCTCGTCACCGAGGAAATGGTCGGCGCCTGCACGTTGAACGTTCCCCTGAAAGTTGACGTCAAAGCCGGCCCCAATTGGGCCGCAACGGAGGAAGTGAGTGGCGGGGAGTGGGCAGTAGGCAGTCGGCAGTAGGCAGTGGACGGATGAGCGTCCTCACTGCCGACTGCCGACTGACCGACTGCCCACTGCCGACTGCCCACTGCCAAATGCGAATCATCGGCATCACCGGCGGAGTGGCAAGCGGAAAGAGTCTGGTGGCCGGACAGTTCGCGGCACTGGGCGCCGGCGTGCTGGACGCGGATCGAGCGGGACACGAGGCGTTGCGGCTGCCGCAGGTGGAAGCGGCGGCGCGGCAGCGTTGGGGGGAAGCGGTTTTCGGGCCGGATGGCCGAATCGACCGGGCGAAGCTCGCCCGGATCGTTTTCGGCCATGAACCCGAAGCGGGGCGTGAGCGTAACTACTTGGAACAGTTGTCTCATCCCGAAATCGGCGGTCTGCTGCGACGGCAGGCCGAAGCCTTCGCGGCGGCGGGCGTCAAGGTCGCGGTCCTGGACGCCGCGCTGCTGTTCGAGGCCGGGTGGGACAAAATGTGCGAGAAAACCGTATTTGTTGAATCGCCGCGAGAGGTGCGGCTGGCCAGGGCGTTGGCCCGAGGTTGGACCGAGGAGGATTTTGCGGCCCGTGAGGGCGTTCAGGATTCGTTGGATCGCAAACGACCGCGTGCCGATGTGATAATAGATAACTCCGGTTCCGCCGAACGGACGCAAGCTCAGGTCGAGCAGTTTTGGGCGTCCCTCGTCCGCTGATTCCCACCGTGACAGTCCTTCCGCGTAGCCGTCACTTATGGCGATGATTAACGCCCGCACCCCGGTGAAAGGGGCCTAGGCGCGAGAGTGCAACATACGACAAGACACATCGAATAACTCGCATAGGCGTCCGTGGGAATCGCGGCCGAATATCGCCAACAAGGAGCAAGGTCATGGGAACCACAATGAACATGGTCTATTGGAAAGGCGAACAGTTCTGGGTGGGAAAGCTGCTCGATCACCCGGAAATCATGAGCCAGGGAGAGACAATCGAGGAGTTGGAGGCGAATCTGCGGGAAGCCTATCTGTTGATGGCGATGGACGACGTTCCCGAGGACTATTCGATCAAGACCATCGCCCTATGAAACGCATCGACCTGATCCGCGACATCGAGAAATCGACGAGTTCCTCGCGACGACACATCAGAGAAGATCCTGGCCTAGCATTCCGCCACAATTCACTACTACTTATCCCACCGCCGCCGCCTTCCGCGCGTCGGCATTTTGACCCTTCAGGAGCAGAGTGACACGATGAACCCTGACAGCGACAGAGAAGACGACCACAACCGCCGAATTCGCGGAAGGCGAATCCCGCGAGACCGTCGGCGGCGAGTCGCCTGCGCCAGCCATTCCGCATCCGCCAACCATCGACGAGGCCATCCGCGCCTGGAGCAGGAAGAGCCGATTTCGCTGGCCGAGGAGATCGCCGCCGAAAACCGCAAGTCGCGCGACGACCGTTCGCGACCGCTACGAGCAGATCAAGCAGTCGGGCGACACCCACATCGCCGAATTGCAGCGGATGTCGATGGCCGAACTGATCGAAGAGGCCCGCAAGGACAACCTCACCGATTACGCCGGCATCAAGAAGCAAGAGCTGATCTTCAAGATCCTCAAGGAGCGGGTGAAGCTCAACGGCCTGATGTACGGCGAGGGGACGCTGGAAGTGCTGCCCGACGGATTCGGCTTCCTCCGCAGCCCCGACTATCACTATCTCTCCTGCCCCGACGACATCTACGTTTCGCCCAGCCAGATTCGCCGTTTCGGCCTGAAGACCGGCACGACCGTCTCGGGCCAGATTCGCCCGCCGAAGGAGAACGAGCGCTACTTCGCCCTGCTGCGGGTCGAGGCGATCAACTACCAGGATCCCAATCAGCTGTCGTCGAAGGTGCCGTTCGACGAGTTGACCCCGCTGCACCCCGACGCCCGCATCCGCATGGAGACCACGGCCGACGAGATCGAGATGCGGGTGGTCGACATGATCGTGCCGATCGGCTTCGGCCAGCGAGGGCTGATCGTCAGCCCGCCGCGGGCCGGCAAGACGATCCTCATGCAGAAGATGGCCAAGGCGGCGCTGAAGAACTATCCCGACCTGTACGTCTTCATGCTGCTGATCGACGAGCGGCCCGAGGAGGTCACCGACATGGAGCGGGAAGTGAAGTGCGCGAACTGCGAGGTGGTCAGCTCGACGTTCGACGAGCCGGCCACCCGGCACATCCAGGTGTCGGAGATGGTGCTGGAAAAGGCCAAGCGGATGGTGGAATACGGCCGCGACGTGCTGATCTTCCTCGATTCGATCACGCGGCTGGCCCGGGCCTGGAACTCGGAATGCCCGCCGTCGGGCAAGCTGCTCTCCGGCGGCGTCGACGCCAACGCCCTGACCCGCCCCAAGCGGTTCTTCGGCTCGGCCCGCAAGGTCGAGGAGGGCGGCTCGCTGACGGTGATCGGCACCGCGCTGGTCGACACCGGCAGCCGCATGGACGAAGTGATTTTCGAGGAGTTCAAGGGCACCGGCAACCAGGAGATCGTGCTGGACCGCAAGCTGGTCGATCGCCGCATCTGGCCGTCGATCGACATCAACCGCAGCGGCACCCGCAAGGAAGAGATGCTGATGGATCCCGAGGAGCATCGCCGCGTGACGATCCTCCGCCGCGTGCTGAACGACATGAACCCGCCCGACGCGATGGAACTGCTGGTCAACCGGCTGCAAAAGACCAAGACCAACGCCGAGTTCCTGATGAGCATGAACGCGAAGATGTAGACTCGCTGGGAGCAGAACATGAAGAATACGCTCTACTATGGCGACAATCTGGAAGTTCTGCGGCGGCACATTGCCGATGAGTCGGTGGATTTGATCTATCTCGATCCGCCGTTCAAGAGCGATCAGGATTACAACGTTCTGTTTGCCGACCAAGAAGGCGGTCGGTCGGCGGCGCAAATTCGAGCCTTCGAGGACACGTGGCGTTGGGACCAATCGGCTGCCGCCGCGTACCAGGAGATCGTGGAGGCCGGCGGCCGGGTGTCGCTTGCCATGCAGGCATTTCGTCAGGCTTTAGGCGACAACGACATGCTTGCATATCTTTCGATGATGGGGCCACGGCTGGTGGAACTGCACCGCGTGTTGAAATCCAGCGGCAGCATCTACCTGCATTGCGATCCGACTGCGAGTCACTACCTGAAGATGCTGATGGATGCGGTGTTCTCTCCCGTCAACTTCCTCAGCGAAATCATTTGGAAGCGAACCCACGCACATGGCTCCTCGAAGAGATTTGCCCCGATCCACGACACGATCTTCTTCTATTCCAAGAGCGACGCATACAATTGGACGAACTGCCGTCTGCAACACGATGAAGAATACGTCGAATCACACTTCGCCCATTTGGACGAAGACGGGCGACGTTTTCAGCCGATTTCGCTGACGGGTGCGGGCGTAAGGCATGGAGAAAGCGGTCAGCCGTGGCGCGACGTTGATCCAACCACCGTCGGTCGCCATTGGGCTCTGCCGGGAGCATCGCTGGAGCGACTCGGCATTGCTGGCGGAACGGTCCAGGAACGCCTTGATGCCTTGGATCACCTTCGGCGCATCTATTGGCCGAAGAAGAAGGAGGGGACGCCTCGGCTGAAATGGTATGCTGACGAACTCGTCGGTACGGCGATCCCCGACGTGTGGTCGGACATCCCGCCGATTTCGGCGCGGGCCGCCGAACGGCTGGGTTATCCGACCCAAAAACCCGAATCGCTGCTTGAGCGGATTGTGAACGCAAGCAGCAACGAAGGCGACGTCGTCCTCGACCCGTTTTGCGGCTGCGGAACCGCCATAGCCGTCGCCCAACGCCTAATCGTCATTGGGTCGGCATTGACATCACGCATCTGGCGGTCTCCTTGATCAAGCATCGGCTCCGTGACACGTTTCGGGGAACAGATCGAAGAAACCTACGATGTGGTTGGCGAGCCGGTCGATCTTCAGGGATGCACGCTCGCTGGCGGCCGAAGACCCGTATCAGTTCCAGTGGTGGGCGCTCGGGCTCGTCAACGCCCGGCCCGTCGAACAAAAGAAGGGCGCCGACAAGGGAATTGATGGCCGCATCTTCTTTCACGACGACGCAGAGTCGCAAAAAACAAAACAGATTGTGTTGTCCGTGAAATCCGGTGCCGTACAAGTCTGCGGCATGCTGCGCGACTTGCGCGGCGTGGTGGAACGCGAGAAGGCCGCGATCGGTGTATTCATCAGCCTGGAGCAGCCGACCCGCAACATGAAGGCCGAGGCCGCCGGCGCCGGCTTCTACGAGTCGCCTTGGCAAACGAAACACCCCAGGCTACAACTCCTTACGGTCGGCGAGTTGTTGGCGGGCAAGAAGATCGACTTTCCGCCGTCACGCGACGTTCGTACCTTCAAAAAAGCACCCAAGGCCAAACGAACGCCACAACATCGGCGGAGGGGGCCTGCTCCTCTTTTAACAACCGCAGTCCGCTATGCCAAATACATTCCAAGGAGATCCGGCCGCCGCTGCCGAAGGCCGCTTCGCCGTCGTGGTCGCGCGGTTCAACGAAACGATCACTTCCCGGCTGCTGGAGGGCGCGGTGCAGACGCTCGCGGCGCACGGAGTGGCCGATGGGCGGATCGACGTGGCCTGGACGCCGGGCGCGTTCGAGATTCCGACCGTGGCCAACCGGCTGGCCGCCAGCGGCCGTTACGTCGCGGTGATCTGCCTGGGAGCGGTGATTCGCGGCGAGACCACGCACGACCAATACATCAATGGGGCAGTGAGCGCGGCGCTGTGCGAAATCGGCGTCCACTACGGGTTGCCGGTGCTGTTCGGCATCCTCACCTGCAACACGCTCGATCAGGCGATCGCCCGCTCCGGCGGAAAGGCGGCCACCACCGGCAAGGACGATGCGAACGTGGTTATCGGCAACAAGGGGGTCGATTGTGCCCTGGCCGCGTTGGAAATGGTGGATTTGCTCCGAAAACTGCCGGAGAAGTAGTGGGCAGTGGGCAGTGGGCAGTGGGCAGTGGGCAGTGGGCAGTCGGCAGTCGGCAGTGGGCAGTCGGCAGTGGGCAGTCGGCAGTCGGCAGTGGGCAGTCGGCAGTCGGCAGTGGGCAGTGGGCAGTCGGCAGTCGGCAGTGGGCAGTGGGCAGTGGGCAGTGGATAGTGGATAGTGGATAGTAAATCATGGATGGCGATTACCTGCGTGTGCCCCTGGCCCCTGACCCCTGGCCCCTGACCCCTGGCCCCTGGCCCCTGACCCCTGGCCCCTGACCCCTGACCCCTGGCCCCTGACCCCTGGCCCCTGGCCCCTGACCCCTGCCCCCTCTCCATGCTCCGTCGCAGTCAATCACGCGAGGTCGCGTTTCAGGTCCTGTATCAGGACGACCTGAATCCTGCGCATCAATCCGGCCGAGGCGGACCGCTTCATCGAGCGGCGGTTGCGGGCGGACGACATGATCGCTTTCGCACGCGAGTTGGTGGCCGGCGTGCGGAAGAACCGGGCGGAGGTTGACGCCCGGCTCGACGCTATCGCCGCCAACTGGAGCCTGAAGCGGATGGCCGCCACCGATCGCAACGTGCTGCGGCTGGGAACCTACGAATTGTTGCACACCGACACGCCTCCCCGCGTGGCCATCGACGAGGCCATCGAGTTGGCCCGACGGTTCGGCTCCGCACAGTCGCCGCAGTTCGTCAACGGAATTCTAGATAAAGTGATGCACCAAACGGAAAGGAGCGGAGAGGGGAGAGAGGAGAGGGAGAGGGGAGAGGGGAAGACAAATGACGCACGAAGAATCGGAAACAACCGGCGCCAACTGGTTTCCTCGCAATGTATTGCCCCCATCGGCGAGATATAGCCTGAGTGTCCTGCCTTCCCTCTCCCCTCTCCTCTCTCCCCTCTCCCCTAAATCATGGGCCTATTCGACAAACTGAAACAGGGTCTCAAGAAGACCACGCAACTGCTGAACACCGACGTCCGCGACCTGTTCAAGGCCGAGGGGCGGCTGGCCGATGAGTCGTTTTGCAGCGACCTGTTTGAAAGACTGGTCAAGATCGACATGGGCGTCGATGCGGCCCAGGAGATCGCCGACCAGATCGGCGAGAAGTTCCGCGCCCGGGTGGTGCAGGAACACGAAATCATCGAGGACATCAAAAGCCAACTCAAAACGCTCATGGCTCAGCCGGCCGCGCCGATCCGCTTCGCCCCCAGCGGGCCGACGGTGATCATGGTCGCCGGCGTGAACGGCTGCGGCAAGACCACCTCGATCGCCAAGCTGGCGTACATGCTCCAGGCCGACGGCCGCAAGGTCGTTCTCGGCGCGGCCGACACCTTCCGCGCGGCGGCGGTCGAGCAGTTGACGATCTGGGCGAAGCGATTGGGGGCCGAGATCGTCACCGGCCCGTCGGGCAGCGATCCGGCCAGCGTTGCCCATCGCGCCGTTGCCCGCGCCATCGAGCTTGGGGCCGACGTCTGCATCGTCGATACGGCCGGCCGGCTGCAAACGCAGCAGAACCTGATGCAGCAGTTGACGAAGATCCATCGCGTGCTGGGCAAGCAGATTCCCGACGCCCCGCACGAAGTCCTCTTGGTGCTCGACGCCACCACCGGCCAGAACGGCATCAGCCAGGCCAAGCATTTCACCGACGCGGTCAAGTGTACCGGCCTGGTGTTGGCCAAGCTCGACGGCACGGCCAAGGGCGGCGTAGTCGTGGCCATCCGCAAGCAGGTCGGACTGCCGGTCAAGTACATCGGCGTCGGCGAGAAGGCCGAAGACCTCGCCCTGTTCGAGGCCGAGCCCTTCGTCGATGCGATGTTCGCCGACGTAGGATAGCACACGTCCCGCGTCACCGCGGGTGGCCACGATAGCTCCGCTATCGGGGTGCCGCAGGCACAAGAGGCGCCCGCACCGGCGCAAAAACCCTCTCGCGGCTTCGCCGCCCCGATAGCCGAGCTATCGGGGCTACCCGCTACCCGCTGTCATGCACCCTGTAACCGCGACGCCATTCGCCGCTAGGGGTAGCTGGAAATGTCCTGCCAATCATAGCTACCGCAATACTGATCGGGGTCATCAGAATAGCTACCGGGATCGGCAAATACCTGCTGACTGTGACCGTCGCAAAAGACGACGTTCACCACTCCGGGGTGGATCGGGATTATTGCGCCCATACTGTTCACGGTCGGCCTGAACACAGGGACATTTGGGATCGTCGCGCCGTTCGTTTGCGGCCAGAAGAGAAAGCCAAACAGTCCCGCCGTGACCGCCTGGTTGCTCCCAACCCCGGTAACACGACTGCCAGCAACGCGATGGTCGGTCCAGTCGCGATTCCAAGTGCTATGTTGCGATTTGTATCCGGCGCTGATCGAACCAAACCCGTAGGCGCTCTCGGCAATCATCGGGCGGCGTGAGGGCGATCTGACGTCGGTCATTGAGACGCGCTTCACGGGCTGTAAATGGGGAGGGCTCGCCTTGGCGTCCCACAACGCATAGTTGCGGAATAGACCACGCTGCGTCGTGTAGGCGTCAGCGTCTAGCCGCGCTGTCGTTAGGCGGCACCGGCGGCAATGCTCCACTCGGTAGCGGCGGTTGCCCTTGACCCACGTTGACCACGTACGACAGCGGATAGTTCGCCAGGGATGAGTCGGACGGGCATACAAATATGTCGATGCGTTGGAAGCAGGTTGGATCCGGGTTGCCGGCCTTCCAATTGCCGCCGCGCCAGCCGTCACACCTGTTGGGGTCGGCCGTCTGGAGGCCTGGGCCTTCCCACATATCGTTGCGGCCGATATAGGGCAGCAATACGGCGCCCAACTGATCTCCACCGTGTTCCCGCTTGTCCGATCGCGGACCGCGTTTGCATAACCGGGGAAGTGCTTCTTCTCCATCTCATAGGTGAGTATGGCCTTGCCGAGTTGCTCCTGGTTGCTGGCGCACTGGTGGATGCGGGCGCGGGCACGGGCATTGAGGACGGCGGGCAGCAAGAGGCCCATCAGCGTGGCGATGATGGCGATCACCACCAGAAGTTCCACCAACGTGAAGGCGGCACGATAGCGTGTGGGCATACTTTGCTCTCCTGCTGGTTCCGAGAAACCCTCTAACTTGCCCTCTGTCTCTTATTCTTGCAGAAATCGACAGAAAATGCCAGCGGGATTGCGAAAGGTCCTGTAGGTCCCGCTTGCCGAGCGGGACTTGTGCGGTTTAGGGTGAAAGTCCCGCTCGGCAAGCGGGACCTACGGCCGATCCCGCCAAGCCGTTTCCCAGGGCGTCGCCCTGGGCTGGGCGAACCATGCTCCTTCGGAGCCGATGTGGCATTGCCAGGGAAACTCGCCGCACGCTCCGGCGCCTTTCCGCCAGGAACGTCCAAACCGCGCCCGAACCCACCCAGCCGAAAACCACTCCTCCTGTGGGTGGGCACCCGTTTTCGGCGGTTCTTTCGCATACATCAGCCCACAGTCGTGGTCTTCAGGGGGTTGAAAACTCCCACCAGTTGTGTATCCTAAAATTCCATGCAGCGAAATTCTCTTTGGTTACCGACTGGATCCGACCACCTGGGCCTACATTTCGGCCCTGATGATGATCGGCATCTACTTCAAGTTCCGCCGCTTCTGGAGCGTGCGGAACTTGGATCTTGTGGGGCTGATCTGCTTTTCGCCCGGCTTGTTGCTGGTGTATCACGGGCTGTTGATGCAGCACTCTGCGGACCCGATCGTGGCGGCCCGTGGCGCCGAACTGGTTCAGGGGGGCTACGTCTGGCTGTTCGCCATCAGCGGCTTCTTTCTGGTCCGCCTTCTGCTGGATCCGGTAATGGTCCGCCGCCCGCTGCTGGAACCGAACCTCTCGGCCAGCGGCCTGACGTTCACGGGCGTCGCCCTGTTGGTGTTTCTGATGGCCAACGTCATCACCAGTCCGAAGGAGCGGCTGGAATACGAGTTGGCCAGCAGCAGGAGACGCAGTCGGCGCCCAGTCCGGGCTACCAGTGGTTCCACGAGTTTGCCGGCTTTGCCAACAAGGCGATGGTATCGGCCGAGCCTGACGCTTCGCAGCCCGAAGCATGTCGCGAGGCGCTGATCCGCTCGGCGACGACGCGGACGGCGGCGATCCTGGCCCATTTGGCGATTGTGGCGGGCATGGTGTGGATCGGCTATCGGCATTTCGACAACATCCACACCGGCGTGGCGGCGGCCACGCTCTACCTGTTGACCTTCTACACCAGCCAGCTTACCAGCCAGGTCGATCACGTCGTGCCCGCCGCGCTGCTGGTCTGGGCGGTGGCGGCCTATCGGCTGCCGCTGCTGGCGGGCGTGCTGCTCGGGCTGGCCGCCGGGCTGATCTACTATCCCTTGTTCCTGCTGCCGCTGTGGTGCAGTTTCTATTGGCGGCGCGGGCTGGTGCGTTTCGTCGGCGGCGTTCTTGCTGGCGATGGCGCTGCTGGCCGCCACGCTCGCCTTGAACTGGCATGATCTCGGCACCTTCCTCGACCAGGTCGGACGCATGGTCGGCTGGCGCAATCCGCTGGGCATCGAGCTCGTCGGGCTTCTGGAAATACTACGATCCGTCGTATCGCATTCCGGTGCTGGCGTTGTTCGTGGCGATTTGCGGCAGCCTGGCCATCTGGCCGCCGCAGAAGAACCTCGGCACGCTGCTGAGTTGCTCGGCCGCGGTGATGTTGGCCACTCAGTTCTGGCACGCCCACCAAGGCGGCCTCTGCATGGCCTGGTATCTGCCGCTGCTGATCCTGACGATCTTCCGCCCGAACCTCGAAGACCGCGTAGCCCTGTCCGCCGTGCGGCCGGCCTGGGGGCGAAGGAAGAAAGGATGAGCGCCGGAGGCGGGGGGAGCCCCTTCTCGTAGGACGGATTTGGAAATCCGTCCAGTTTTCGGCGACGGACTTGGAAGTCCGTCCTACGTGACCGCGCCCTACGCGGTGCCGTACTATCCGATCAGCCGCTTCAGCAGCGCGTCGAGCGAGACTTCGGCGATGCGGGTGATCATGTCGGAGGTGGCGAACGGCAGGTAGAGACGGCCGTTGTGGATCATCGCCCCGCAGGAATATGCCACATTCGGCACGTAGCCGTCGCGCTCCTTCTCGGTCGGGGTGATCAGGGGCTCGTCGAGACAACCGATCACCTTCAAGGGATCGTTCAGGTCCAACAGCATGGCGCCGATGCAGTAGGTGCGCATCGGTCCGACGCCGTGGGTCAAAAGCAGCCAGCCCTCCGGCGTTTCCAGCGGCGAGCCGCAGTTGCCGATTTGCACCAACTCCCAGGGACGGCGGGGCGTTTGCAGCAACTCGGCCGTCTCCCAGAAATGGAGGATGTCGGAATACATGATGTACAGGTTCTCGCCGTCGATCCGCGAGCACATCACGTAGTGCCCGCCGATCCGCCGCGGGAACAGCGCCATCCCCTTGTTCTGGCGCAGGCGCCGTTGATCGTGTGTACGCCGACGCGGAGGAAGTCGCGCGTCTCGATCAGTTGCGGCAGCACGCGGTAGCCGTCGAAGGCCGTGCAAGTGCCGAAGTACGTGACCGTGCTGTCGTCGTCCACGAAACGAACCATCCGCAGGTCTTCGATGCCGTGCTTCTCGTTGCTGGTCTGCGGAAAAATGACCACTTCCGAGGCGTCGGCCTCGCGGGGAAGCTCCAACTGATAGTTCGACTGCGCCAGCCAGCGAATGTCCTGCAACGACGCTTCCAACGGAAGCTTCTCTGGCGCCGACTCCCGCGCCTCGGTGATGGCGTGTTCGAGTTGGGCTAAGGTGAAAGCGTCGGGCAGCCGGTCGAGCACCAGCGACGTCACCCCCTCGGGCACGCCGATGTCGTCCAGTTTCCGCCGGAACAGCGGCTTCTCGTACTGTGCGTCCGGCACGACGCGGATCGGCCTGGCCAGACGTCCGCCGGGGTCAATCTGCACCTGGTGGTCGGCCGTAATCACGCCGCTGCGGAAGACGATCGACGAAACGTGCCCTTCGCCCGTCGCACGCAGACTCATGATGAACCGCACCGCGCCGGCGGGCAGGTTCCGCTGGTTACGATGCGGCACGATCGACGGGTTGAACAGCGCGGCCGACTCGATCGAGTATTCCGCCGTCAGGTACGCCCCGATCAGCAGGCGGCGATTGTCCACAGGGCCGTCCGCCGCGTCGATCATCGTCATGGCCGTGCGATAGTTCTCCTCGAATTCCGGCACGATGTTGTCGTGGCGGGTGCGAAACTTCAGAAATACGTTTTCCAGCACGTGGTCGACCTGCTGGTCGCTCAGACCGCCGACCCGCTCGACGATGTTCCGAATCCGCGCCTCGCCGCCGGGGTCGAAGAAACGGGTAATCACGCGGCGAACGTCGTGGGTGAAGACGACCGGCAAACGCCGGACCTTCAAAGCAGCGCGTCCGTTTTTATGGTTCGTTGATCTCATCACCATATTCTAGCACAGCGCGGACCCCCGGCCATCGACGGGAAAAAGGGCGGCGTGAACGCGGCTGGTGGTAACAGGGGACCTGCTGATGGGGTTCGGTGCGGCCGGTATGCTGGCTGACGTCCCCGGCAGCCGCCGCTAACAGACGTTATGGGCTTCGATCGTCAAGTCCTGTACTACGAAGTCCTCGTAGCCGTTCTGTTGCGTGCCCTCGGGCAATTCCTCCAGCGGCACGGGGATGGTTTCATGGATCAGCAACTCGTCCGTCTTCGGCCGTTTGGACGAACCCGGTCGTTTGCCGCGGCGCCGCTTCTTGTGTTGCGGATCGGGATGTGGCGCATGGAGTGTGCTGGGGCGGATCGTAAGCCGCGGCGGCAGCCCCTTCAGTCGGGCCGTTTCATCGCGCAACGCCCGAATCTCTGCCCGCTGCTCCTCGATTACCCGCAGCGACCTGTAGCTGCCCTTAGCCTGATTTCGCTGGATGGGTTCGACGAACTTGTCGAGCACTTCGCCAACGCGGTGAATCGCGTGGCCACCGCGCCGTCCACTCATAAGCTCGTGGTACTCACGGTGAGCTTCCTGCTTGTCTTTGCCAAGAGGCACCCGGCGTCCGTCTAGTTGGATGTACCAGGTTTTGGTAGACTTTCGGAGCCAGGGTTTTGCCTGTCGCAGCGGTAGAACTCCCAAAGCAGTATGGATAGGTAAGTTCTACCGTGCAATCAGGCGTGCACGGGCCGTCGCAACATGTTAATTGGCTTGCGGTTGTGTCAACGCAGGTGTTATCCCGGCGTTTGCGCCGAGTCGAAACGGGTGTATTCTATACGTGTTGTCAGGTCCGTTTACGGACCACCTGCTCCGCCGGCGAGCAGAACCTCGTGAATGAGCGCAATAGGATCGGTTTACAGAAATGCGTCAAATGAGCTCCATCGCCATCCTCTCCGGCGACGGCATCGGGCCGGAAATCATGACCGAGGCCGTCAAAACTCTCGACGCCGTCAAGCGGCGTTTCGGGCTGTCGTTCGCCTATCGCTACGCCGACGTCGGCGGCTGCGCCATCGACCGGCACGGCGCGGCGCTGCCGGACGAAACGCTCAAGACCTGCGAGTCGAGCGACGCCATCCTCTTCGGCTCGATCGGCGGGCCGAAATGGGAGTCGCTGCCGCCGGCCCAACAGCCGGAACGGGCGTCGCTGCTGCGGCTGCGCAAGCACTTCGATCTGTTCTGCAACCTGCGGCCCGGCCGGCTCGGCAAGGCGTTGGCCGCGCAGAGCCCGCTGCGGCCCGACGTCGTCGGCGACGGATTCGACATCCTCTGCATCCGCGAACTCACCGGCGGCATCTACTTCGGCCAGCCGAAAGGCCGCGAGAAGGTCGAGCCGAGGGGGACGGAGGAGGTTTCGCCAACACCGCCTCCCACCGGCCAACACGTCTCGACGAAACCTCCTTCGTCCCCTTCCTGCGACGAACGAGCGTTCGACACGATGGTCTATCGCCGGTCCGAGATCGAACGCATCGCCCATATTGCGTTCCAAGTCGCCGCCGGACGGCGGAAGAAGGTCACGTCGGTCGATAAGGCCAACGTGCTGACCACGATGGTGCTGTGGCGCGAGGTCGTCAGCGAGGTGGCCAAGGGCTACCCGGAGATCGCGCTCGATCATATCTACGTCGATAACGCCACGATGCAGTTGATCCAGAACCCGCGGCGGTTCGACGTGCTGCTATGCGGCAACATGTTCGGCGACATCCTCAGCGACGAGCTGGCCTCGGTCTGCGGGTCGATCGGAATGCTGCCTTCGGCGAGCCTCAACGCCGACGGTTTTGGGCTGTACGAGCCCGCCGGCGGATCCGCGCCCGACATCGCCGGCCAGGATATTGCCAATCCGATCGCGCAGATTCTCTCGGCGGCGATGCTGCTGCGGCACTCGTTGAAACAGGAAGAGGCTGCCCGCGCGGTCGAGTCGGCCGTCGAGCAGGTTCTCGCCGCCGGCTTGCGCACCCGCGACATCGCCGGCAACTCGGAGAAAGCCGTCGGCACCGCCGCGATGGGAGACGCGATCGCTGAGCGCATTCTGAAAGGAAACGGTTAAGAAGCGGACACAAGAGATAACCACGGAGACGCGGAGAACACGGAGACGAAATGAAAAAACCAGAGATAGACACGGATAAACACTGATGACGAAAGTGGATTTGTTGCCGCCCGTCAATCCGTGTTCATCTGCGTTTATCTGTGGCTATTCCCCGCTTCCATCGCTCTTTTCCGTGTCTCCGTGGTAAGATCTCTCCCGGATAAATAACATCAGTTTCTTCTATGCCCCCCATCCGTCAGCTTTCCCCATCCCTGATCAACAAGATCGCCGCCGGCGAGGTGATCGAGCGGCCGGCGAGCGTGGTGAAAGAACTGATGGAGAACGCCATCGACGCCGCCGCCGCGCGGATCGACGTTTCGGTCCGCCAGGGTGGGCTGGAAATGCTCCGGGTGGTCGATAACGGCGGCGGCATCCCCATCGACGAGCTGCCGCTGGCCCTGGCCAGTCACGCCACGAGTAAATTGACCGAGGCCGACGACCTGTTCCGCGTCGGCACGCTCGGGTTTCGCGGCGAAGCGCTGGCTTCGATCGCCGAAGTGAGCCGGCTGGTGCTGCGAAGCCGCACGTCGGAAAGCCAAAGCGGTGGCGAGATCGAGGCGGTCGGCGGCGCGATCGCCGCGGCGGTCCCCTGCGGCTGTCCGGTCGGCACATCGGTCGAGGTGCACAATCTGTTCTTCAACACGCCCGTGCGGCGGAAATTCCTGCGGACGACGGCTACCGAATTCGGCCACGTCAACGAGGCGTTCACGCGGATCGCCCTGGCCGCGCCGCAGGTGCATTTCACGCTGCGGCACAACGACAAGCCGATCTTCGATCTGGCCGCCGGCGACGGCTGGCTCGATCGCATCGCGCTGTTCTTCGGCCGCGAACTGGCCGAAAACCTGATCTGGGTCGAAAGCGTCGAGGACGACGTGGCGATCTCCGGCTACGCGGCCCATCCGAGCCAAAGCCGCAGCCACAACCGGATGCAATACTTGTTCCTCAATGGCCGCTGTATCCGCGACCGCGCCCTGCAACACGCCCTGGGCGAGGCGTATCGCGGGCTGCTGATGGTCGGCCGCCAGCCGATCGCTTTCCTGACAATGACGATGCCGCCGGAGCTGGTCGACGTGAACGTGCATCCGACGAAGCTCGAAGTGCGCTTCCAGGACGCCGGCCGGCTCTACAGCCAACTGCTGGCCACGCTGCGCGGCAAGTTTCTCACCACCGATCTGAACACCCACGTTCACGCGGCCGGCGATCAACTCCCCTCTCCCTTTGGGAGAGGGGCAGGGGGTGAGGGCGACGATCCGAGCGGCGGCCACGACGCCGCGCAGACCGTGCAGTTGCGGCAGCAACTCGTCGATTGGGCGAAGGGCAAGGTGGAGTCGTGGGGACGGGAGAGGGGTCAGGGGTCAGGGGTCAGGGGTCAGGATATGGAGGACAATAGCCGGGGGCCAACGGCCCGCGGTCCGTTGGATCTCCGCCGGATCGATCGGCCGTGGCCAGCGGATGAGGGCGGCAGCGCAACCACCGCCCCAACCATTAACTCCCCTCTCCCTTTGGGAGAGGGGCTGGGGGTGAGGGCCGACTCCGCTTCCTCAGACACCGCGCAGCCCCACACGGCCGGCGCCGCCCTGCAAGTCCACAATCGCTACCTGGTGACCGAAACCGAGGAGGGCGTGACGATCATCGATCAACACGCCCTGCACGAGCGGATTCTCTACGAACAACTGAAGCGGCGGACGGCGGCCGGCGCGATCGAAACGCAAAACCTGCTGGTGCCCGAGGCGGTCGATCTGAGTCCCGCCGAGGCGTCGGCCGCGCTGGAGCATCGCCAGTTGTTGGCCGAACTGGGCCTGAAGATCGAGCCGTTCGGCGGCAACACGCTGCTGCTGGCCGGCTATCCGGCGATGCTGGCCAATATTAGCCCGGTCGAGGTGTTGCGGGCGTTGTTGGAGCGGATTCTTTCGGAAGGCAAGCAGCCCGATCGCCGCGACCTGTTGGACGGCTTGCTGCACACGATTGCCTGCAAGGCGGCGATCAAAGCCGGCGACCGCTTGGCGCCCGAGGAGATTGCGGCCCTGTTGGAGCAGCGTCATCTGGTCGACGACGCCCACCATTGTCCCCACGGCCGCCCGACGGCGTTGGTCTTTACGCGGGAAGAACTCGATAAGCAGTTCAAGCGAGTGTAAGCCGCACGTCCCGGCATTCAGCCGCATCAGGCGATCGTATGCCACTGCTTCGCGGAAGCAGTGCCGGGAAAACGGGTGCCGTCATCGCGTGAAAAATCGTTCTGACCCCTTTGTGCGTCCTTTGTGCGTCCCAGTTGCCATCATATAGTGGAAGGAGTAGGCTGATCATTGATGAGGGTTTGTCGGAGCGACCACCTGTAGGCATCGCCACGGGTGACATGCTGGTGTTCAACGGGGCCGATGTCACAACTTAGGGCTGGTCCAAGAATATGAGCTTCAGGGCAGAGTCCCATTCCGTAGAAGTCCAGCTTCAGCAGCTACGTAGAATATTCGAGAACTGGCCGACGAAGCCCGCTACAGGTGCTGACGTGGCTTTCGCGTACATTACTCTTTGCACCGCACTTGAATTCACCGTTGGCTTCCACGTACGCTTGGAGTTCGGGAAGCTGCGTCTGTTTGTCGAGGTCTTGTCACAAGGAAAGCACCTCGTAGTACTGCATCGAACTGGCGAAGACGGGTGGTCACATCCTTATGCTTGTGACGAACCCATTGGACGCGAGACGCTCGTTCGACTGATTCAGGAGGAGCAGGCTCGATGCGACCGATTGACCTTTGGCGACCTAAGTCGCGCGGTTCAGGTGCTGCGCGGAACGACGATGCCTGAAGTGTGCAGCGCAGTTGACCAATATCTGTGGGGTGACCTTCAAGGTTTGAACTCGCTGCGAAACGTCTATTCACACGGTCGACCCGTCCGTGTCGACGAGGATGAGGAGTCTCGTCACAATCTGGAAGCACCAGGGTTCAGCTTGAGGGAGGCCCTAAAGTCTCTTCGCCGCATGAAGATAATTCGGGGCGATGGCGATTTCTTTGATCGAGCGGGCGAACTTTTTGACGTTCTGCGCTCTTCGATGGCCATCACGTTTTACTGGCGGAGAGCCGGTGAGTTCATCCGCAGTTACACTACCAACGTTCCTTACGATAAGGCTTTCCATCCGTTCGTGTCGGGAATTGTGGACGCAACTAAGCCTCTGCAAATCCAAGGCGTTGACTGTTTATAGAGACGAACTGGGGAAGCAACAAGTTACTGCAGCACTGCTTCTGCGAAGCAGTGGCACACGGCGGCAGACAGGAATGTCTGCCCCGTTGTCTTACTTGCCTTCCTCGCGGCGGAACAGGATGTGGCGGTTCCAGTGGACGTCGTCGGTCTGGGGAAAATCGAGTCGGGCGTGCGAGCCGCGGGTCTCCTTGCGTTGGATCGCCGCCTCGATCATCAGCCGCGAGACGCAGAGCATGTTTTGCAGTTCCCAGCCGCTGGGATCGGCGAATTGCCGCGGCAGGACGTAGCCCGACCAGTGGTCGATCATGGCCAGGGCTTCTTCGAGCCCCTCGGCATCGCGGCGAACGCCCATGTTGCGCCACATCAGGCTTTGCAGTGAATTGCGGATGTCGGCGAGTTTCAGGGGCTCGGTGGGGGCGTCGATGCGCGGATTCTCGACCAACGCGGCGGTGAAATCGTCGTGCAGCGTCGCGGCCGCCTGCGACGCCCCTTCGCCCGAATGGGCGCCGTAGACCATCGCTTCCAGCAGGCTGTTCGACGCCAGCCGGTTGGCGCCGTGCAGTCCGCTGGCGATGACTTCGCCGGCGGCCCACAGGCCCGGCAGCGTCGTGCGGCCGTCCAGGTCCACGCTGATTCCGCCCATCATGTAGTGCGCCCCCGGCCGCACCGGAATCCGGTCGCAAGTGATGTCCAGATCGAACTCGGCGCAGATCGCCGCGATGCCGGGGAAGCGGGCCAGCACACTCGCCGGGTCGAGGTGATTCAAGTCCAAGTAGACGTTCGGGTGCCGCGTCTTCTCCATCTGGCTGACGATGGCCAGGCTTACCACGTCGCGGGGCGCCAACTCGCCGCGCGGATCATAGTCGGTCATGAAGCGGCGGCCGTTGCGATCGACCAGCCACGCCCCCTCGCCGCGGAGGGCCTCGCTGATGAGGCTGCGGCTGCCGCCGGCGATGTAAAGCACCGTCGGGTGGAACTGCATGAACTCTATGTCCCGCAGCTCGGCGCCGGCCCGATAGGCCAGCGCCATGCCATCGCCGGTGGCCACTTCGGGATTGGTCGTTTCGCGGTAGAGTTGGCCTGCCCCGCCGGTGGCCACGATCGTCTGCTTCGCCCAGATCATCGTCTTTCCGTGCCGGGCGTTCCACACCAGCGCGCCGCGGCAAACGCCGTCGAGCGTCAGCAGGTCGAGGGTGAAGGTGTCTTCCCAGACGTCGATGTTCGGCGATTCTTTGGCGCGAGCGACCACCACGCGCATGACCTCCTTGCCGGTGGCATCGCCCAGCGCGTGGACGATGCGGTCGCGGCCGTGCCCTCCTTCGCGGCCCAGCGCCAGCCGATCGTCGGCCTGGTCGAACTGCGTGCCCCAGTCGATTAGCTCGCCGATGCGTTGCGGCGCTTCGCGGATGACCCGTTGGACCACCTCGGCGTCGCACAACGAGCCGCCGGCTTCGAGCGTGTCGGCCACGTGGTCCTCGAAGCGGTCGTTGGGATCGAGCACGCCGGCGATGCCCCCCTGGGCGTAGTTGCTATTCGACTGCTCCGCGGTCTCCTTGGTGGTGACAACCACCGACAGCTTCGGATCGACCGCCATCGCCGCCCGCAGCCCGGCAAGTCCGCTGCCGACGATCAGCACGTCGGTGAAGAAATGGGGCACCTGCTTGGGATGAAACGGAACCAGGTATCGGGGAATGAGGGTGGACATGGGGCTTTCGGAAAGGTCCGCCGATGTCGTTTAGCCGGCGAACTTGTTCGCCGTGGGACTTGGGGTCTCTAGGCGCAAATCGCGACGAACGAGTTCGCCGGCTAAACGACGTAACGGTTCACTGGGCTGCAAGGGGACGGAGGAGGTGTTCGGAGAAATATCTTCTCCTGCGGCGGATACTGTCGCCGAAAACCTCCTCCGTCCCCCTCTGTTTCCGCCCTGTGAACGCTTACCTAAATAGCACTGCTTGCACGTTCTTGACTGTTAACGATTACTGCGCCCAATCGGGATCGGGCCTCTCGCAAATCTCCGGCTTGATGGATCCTTGAATCGCCGCCACGGCGCGCTCGGCGGCCTTCACGGCGTTGGCGTCGGTGTGGGCCTCGATGGCGACCTCGAAACGGCGGGTTTCGCCCGCCGCCAACGCGAGCACGCGGCCGTGGGCCTTCTCGAACGATTTTGGGTTCGGATAATTTGTGGCCGGCTCCAGGCCGGTCACGTAGCCGTCGATCGCCCCCTGCCGGTTCTTCCAGACCGTAAAGCAGGGCAACTGCCCCTTGTTGAACTTCACGCTCACACCCCGCGAACCGTCGGCCGATCGCAAGAGCGCCATCGTGCTGCCCGCGGCGTCGGCGGCCAGATCGAAGAAGTGGCAGACCTCGGTCGAGCCGGGCGTCTCGGGACCATAGGCGTTCCACGTCGGCACGTCGGCGACGGCCACCGCGTCGCGCGGGGCCAGTCGTTTGACCGGCACGCCACCGTTGCCCCGGGGCTCACCAGCGGCACGCCGAAATTGATGTGGTACAGCAATTCCATTTCGCCCGGCTCGGCCGAGATGTTCGTCACTTCGTCGGCGACGGTCATGCCCGGCCGGCCGACGGTCGTGCTCAGCTTGGTGGTCAGCCGCATCTTGTTGCCGTAAAGGTGCGCTTCATCGACAACGCCCGTCACGACGATCTCGCCCGAATCGCCGTCGACGGTCACCTCGACCTTGTGGGCGGGAAGATTGGCGATTCTGCCGTGCAGCGGGCAGCGGAGCTTGCCGCTTGGATCGAAGTCGGGCCCGCCGTTGCTCTCCAGGCCGCAACGCACCAGCAGTTCGTCGAACCCCTTGAGCCAGCCCAGGCCGCCCGGTTCCCAAACGGGGACCAGCGCCGGATGAACCGGTCCCTTGGCGGGCGACTTCCAACCGAGCTGCACGTCGCCGCAACTCGCCCGCCAGAGGCCCATGCCGCGGGTCGGAATCGCAATAAATCGAAACTGGCCATTGTCCACTTCGATTACATCGACCCCGTCGCTCAACCCGCCGCGAAGCGTCCGTTTCGTCACGCGGTAGCCGCGCGCCGCGCCGCCGACCTGATCGGGGCCCAGGGCAAGCTGCTCCACGTAAATGCCGGCGTCAACGTCCGTAAGAGTCCAGGTTTTTCGAGGCATGGCGGTCGATCTCCAAGTGTCCGCGTAATTGGGATAGTATACGGGTTTTCCCGGGCGTTTAGAAGCGGGGCCATCGTTTGTCGTCCCGCCTTCAGGCGGAAACCCGCGGGGAAAGCCGGCTGAAACCGGAACTACGAACCACATTGCGGACCACCTTGCTTGTAAACGGCGCTGGCGGGATGTAAAACATTTGCGCTATTGCCACACACACTGAAGGGGCGGAGGAGGTTATCGGGAAGGACTTCGACCGTTTTGCAGAGCCCTTGTTCAACAACCTCCTCCGTCCCCCTTGCTCCTGTTGAAAGGAAACCTACGACCATGTGCGCATCGAAAATCGTCAAGCGGGACAATGTCGCAGCGATTTTGACACGTGCCCTGGACGCCGGCGGGGGGCTGCTGCGGTTGACTCCCAACTGGGTGCCACGGAACTTCCTGCATCCCGGCAAGCGGATCAAACTGGCCCCGACCGATTGGTACGCCCTGGGCACGCATCGCGGCGGCATCGACGAGCGCTGGTTCGCCAGCACCACCGAAGCCGCCAACGACGGCCGCGCCGACGACGAAGGCTTGAGCTACTGCGTCTTCGAGGGCGAGCGATTCTTGCTGAAAGACGCCGTCGAGGAGGCGGCAGCGAAGGTCGTCGGCCCGGCGATTTGGGAGAAGTACAAGCGCTGGCCGGTCTACTCGAAGTTTTTCGACAACATGGGCCCCATCCCGCATCACATGCACCAGCAGGCCAAGCACGCCGCACTGACCGGCCAGCAGGGCAAGCCTGAGTGCTACTACTTCCCCCCGCAACTTAACGCCGCCGAAAACCACTTCGACTATACCTTCATGGGCCTGGAGCCGGGCACAACCAAGGCCGACGTCCGCCGCTGCCTCGAAAACTGGGACAAGGGCGATAACGGCATTCTCGATCTCTCGAAGGCGTATCGCCTGAAGCCGGGCACGGGCTGGCTGATTCCCGCCGGAGTGCTGCACGCCCCCGGCTCGATGTGCACCTACGAGCCGCAATGGGGCTCCGACGTCTTCGGCATGTACCAGTCGCTGGTCGAGGGCCGCGAGGTGCCGTGGGACTTGTTGGTCAAAGACGTGCCGAAGGAGAAACATCGCGACCTGGATTTCATCGTCGAGCAACTCGATTGGGAAAAGAACGTCGATCCGTACTTCATGCAGCACAACTACGTCGAGCCGATCGTCGACCGCGAGCGCTCCGGCCCCGGCTACACCGACCGCTGGATCGACTACGGCCGTTTCGACGGCGAGCAGTTGGTCTCGGCCAAGGAGTTGACGCGTAATGCCGGGGGCGAAATGCACGCTGAGAGATCCCGGCGCCAGCGGCTGGATTACGGTGCAAGGCTGCGGCCGGCATGGGCAAGCTGGCGATTCAGACCCCGGTGATGATCCATTACGGCGAGGAGCCGTGGGACGAAGTCTTCATCACCCACGATGCCGCCACAGCCGGCATCGAAATCGAGAACACCGGCGGCGAGCCGCTAGTCGGGCTGCGCTATTTTGGGCCCGCGACGCACAAGAACATGCCGGAGATTGGGGATCATAGGAGGATGTGATGAGCTACGACATTTTTGTTCAGGACATCCCATCTTCTGTTCAATGTGTCGAGGACGTTCCGGAGGACTTTTGCCCAGAATCCGTTGGGCGTCGCTCTGAAATCGCTGCTGTCATTACAGCAGTAGCACCAGAGGTAGATTTCTCCGATCCATCGTGGGGCATTATCGAAGGCGGAGGCTGGAGCATTGAAGTGAGTCTTGGCCAAGAGGAGGAAGTGTTGGGCTTCGCGTTCCATTTGAGAGGGAGCGGTGAAGAACCGTTGTCCGTCATCGCTGAAATTCTCAGACGCCTGAAGTTGCGGGCCTTCGCTCCAGGCAGCGACACTGGGTTGTTTGAACCTGGACCGGACGTGTCTGGGGCGTTTCAGAAATGGCAACGGTATCGCGATCAAGCGATCAGGCGCAGTGGTCCCTCGTCATAGGACGAGGAGAGGCAGATGCACCATTCTCGCAACGGACGACAGACCAGGGGAAAAGGTCATGACAGTGAAGAAGAACGCCAAAAGGACGGAGCAACTGGTCATGGCAAAATCCGTATCGGAACCCATTATACGCTTGCCGTCGGGCTACGCCCAACTGCTGGAAGACATCAAGGACCGCATCCGGCGAGCCCAGGTTCGCGCAATTACAGCCGCCAACCGGGAATTGACTTGCCTCTATTGGGACATCGGCCGCGAGATCGTCCGACGACAGAAGGAGGAAGGCTGGGGCGCCAAGGTCATTGACCGACTAGCCGCCGACATTCAGCGGGGATTTCCCGGGGTAGCGGGCTTTTCTGTCCGAAACATCAAACGGATGAGAGCATTCTACTTGGCCTATACCCCACAAGACGTAATTGTGCCGCAGGCTGCGGCACAATTAGAGAACCCAAATCTGCCACAAGCAGCGGCTGAAATTCCCTGGTTCCACAATGTCATCCTGATCGAGAAACTGAAGAACCCTGCCGAACGCCTCTGGTATGCCGAAAAAGTCGTTCAGCATGGCTGGTCGCGGGCGGTGCTGGTGCATCAGATCGAGTTGGACCTCTACGGCCGCGAGGGCCGGGCGATCACGAACTTCCACGAAACGCTGCCTTCGCCGCAATCCGACCTAGCACAACAGGTTCTCAAAGATCCCTACGTCTTCGACTTTCTCACTCTGGCCGACGACGCCCGAGAGCGGGAATTGGAGCGGAGATCTGCTGGAACACCTCCGCGATTTCATGTTGGAATTGGGCGTCGGTTTCGCCTTTGTCGGCAGCCAGTATCATCTGGAGGTCGATGAAAAGGATTATTACATCGACCTTCTCTTCTATCATCTGAAACTCCGTGCCTACGTAGCGATCGACTTGAAAGTCGAGAAGTTCAAGCCCGAGTTCGCCGGCAAGATGAATTTCTACTTGTCGGCCATCGACGATCAACTTCGCCACCCCGATGACCGGCCGAGCATCGGCATCATTCTCTGCAAGGCGCGGATCGAGTGACCGTCGAATACGCGCTCCGAAATACTCGCAAGCCGATCGGCGTCTCCAAGTATCGCCTGACGTCAGGCGCTGCCAAAGGAATTGAAGTCCAGCCTGCCAACCATTGAGCAGTTGGAACACGAATTGAAGAATCTTCCTGAACCCTGAACCCCGACCCCTGACCACTTCCTTCTATGACCGACAGCCACCCCAACAACTACCCCAAACTCCACAACGCCGCCTGGCCGGGCGTCGTCGGCAAAGGGCCGGGCGGCGAGCCGGCGATCGATCTGGATACGATGCTCGATCTGACGGCCGACGCCGAAGTCGAGGGCGTGCGGTTCGACGGCGTCGACCTGTTCCTCTTCGAGCCGCACGTCAGCATCGACGCGACCGACGATCAACTCAAAACCCTGGCCGACAAGGTCCGCGCGCGGAATCTGGAAATCGGCTCGGTCGTCGCGCCGGTCTGGCCGCCGACCGGCGGCGGCTCGGCCATGGGCGACGCGGCCGCAACGGAACGTTTCTGACCCAGGTGTCGAAAGGCCTGCCGCATCGCGCGACGGCTCCGCGAGCTGGGCGTTCGCCCCGACGGCGTCGTGCGGATCGACTCGGCCTGCGGCGTCGCGACCTGGCGGGAAGATCCGAAAGGCAACCAGCGGCGCATCGCCGACACGTTCCGTGAGGCGTGCAACATCGCCGAGGACCACGGCGAGCGGCTGGCCGCCGAGGGGGAAATCTGCTGGGGCGGCATGCACAGTTGGCGACGCATGATCGAACTGCTCGAAATGGTCGATCGCCGGCAGACGCTCGGATTTCCAGGCCGACATGGCCCACACGCTGCTGTACCTGATGGGCTACAACGCCCCGGAGGACGCGCTGCTGCCGCGAGGATTTCGATTGGCAGGACCAGACCCGATTCGACGACGCCTACGACGACGCTCGTCGACGGCATTGCGGCCGTGGACGATCGACTTCCACGTCGCCCAGAACGACGGGACGGTCCACGGCGCCGGCTCGCACGACAAGACCGGCCGGCACTGCCTGGCCACCGATCCGAACGGCAAGCTCGACATCGTCCGAGCACGCCGGCTACTGGCTCCGCGACGCCGCCGGGCAGTTGACCAAGACCATCCGCCACGTCTGCTGGGACGGCTGCATGTTTCCCAACGCCGTGATGATGCAGCGGCAGACGTGGAACGATATACTGGCGGCGATGCTGGGCGTGCGCGATGCGCACGGGTGGAAGGAATAAAGGTTCAAGGTCAAAGGTTCAAGGTCAAAGGTCGATGGGAGGGCATGGTCTTGAGCGTTAATGATGGCGAGGAACTACGTTGTGAATCGCCGCCGCATTCGGCGCCGGAAGAAGAAGATCGCCGTCAATACGATTTAGGGGAACGAACTGCTCGATTCGGCGAGAGCATTATTGAGTTTGCAGGAAGCGTTAGGCTGACACCTATCACGTCACCGTTAATCAATCAACTGATCCGAGCTGCAACGAGCATTGGCGCAAACTACTGCGAAGCTTCCGAAGCTGGCTCCGATAAAGAGTTTTGGTATCGCATCAGCATCAGCAACAGAGAATCGAGGGAAACGACGTACTGGCTGAGAATGCTCGCGCGAGCCGTTCCCCCGAAGAAAGATCGAATTCGTGAACTGTGGAAAGAAGCCCACGAGCTGAATCTGATATTCGCGTCGATCTTCCGAAAGGGCAAACATCGTCCACATACACCTTGAACCTTCGACCTTGAACCTTCGGCCTTGAACCTTCGACCTTGAACCTTCGACCTTGAACCTTCGACCTTGAACCTTCGACCTTGAACCTTCGACCTTGAACCTTTGGCCTTGAACCTTTGGCCTTGAACCTTCGGCCTTGAACCTTTGGCCTTGGACCTTCGGCCTTGAACCTTTGGCCTTGGACCTTCGACCTTGAACCTTTGGCCTTGAACCTTTGGCCTTGAACCTTTGGCCTTGAACCTCCGACCTTCATCTTCCCCAAGGAATTGATCCATCATGGCAAGCCCCATCAACGTCGGCGTCGTCGGCTGCGGCTTCATGGGCCGGGCCCACTCGAACGCATACCTCCAGGTCAGCCATTTCTTCCCGCAAACGCGCAAGCCCGTGCTGAAGGCGTGCTGCGCCCGGCCGGAGGAGAAGGACAAGCTCGAGAAGTTCGCCAAAGCCTGGGGCTACGAGTCGATGGAGCTCGATTGGAAAAAGCTCATCGCCCGGCCCGACATCGACCTGATCGACGTCTGCGTGCCGAACGTGCTGCACCACGACGTCGTCATCGCCGCGGCCGAGGCCGGCAAGATGGTGGTCTGCGAAAAGCCGCTGGCCATGAACGTCCATGAGGCGGAGGAGATGGTGGACGCGGTGGAGAAGGCCGGCGTGGCCAACATGGTTTCGTTCAACTATCGCCGCGTGCCGGCCATCTCGCTGGCCAGGCAGATCATCAACGAGGGGCGGATCGGCCGGCCGTTCCACTACCGCGCCACGTACAACCAGGACTACACGATCTCGGCCGACGTGCCGCAAGGCGGCATGGCCCTCTGGCGGCTCGACGCCCGCGTGGCCGGCTCCGGTGTGACCGGCGATCTGCTGGCCCACGCCATCGACACCGCCGAGTGGCTCAACGGGCCAATCCAACGGGTCGTCGCCCACACCGAAACGTTCATCAAAGAGCGGAAGCACGCCGAGACGGGCAAGATCGAGCCGGTCACGATCGACGACGCCTGCATGTTTCTGGCGCTGTTCGCCAACGGCTCCTGCGGCACGTTCGAGAGCACCCGCTACGCCCGTGGGCGGAAGAACTACAATACTTTCGAGTTGAACGGCGAGAACGGATCCGTGTTTTTCGACCTGGAAGATCCGCACATCCTGCAATTCTTCCGCTATGCCGACCCCGCCAGCGGGAAGAAGATCGAGGACCATCTGACCGGCTGGCAGCGGATTCACGTCACCAATTTCGAGCATCCCTACATGCGCAACTACTGGGTGCCCGGCTGCACGATCGGCTACGAGCACACGTTCATCAACGGTCTGGCCGATTTCCTCGCGAGCCTCGACGGCGGGCCGGCCTTCCATCCGAACATGCGCGACGCCCTGCGGACGCAACGGGTCTGCGACGCGGTGCTCGAAAGCGCGAAGCGCAGACCAATGGGTCGATATTCCGGCATAGGTGCGAGAACCGAGAATCCGATCATTTCAGAAGCACGTTGAACCCCGCCTGCTCGAAATGATGATCGGCCGTCAGGGCATCGCTCAGCCCGTGCTCTTCCATCACGACGAAGGAGGTGCAGTCGGTCAGCGACCAGTGCTTGTCGGGGCGGCCGGTGAACAGGTCAAAGCCACGTTGAAACAACTGCCGGGATGCGGGAATAATGAGCGTATTCGGGTCTGATTGGAGGTGCGGCAGGAAGTCGATGAACGTCCGACGGTCACTGCCACGTGACATAGCGCCGCCAAACTCCAACAGCACGAAATCGGTGATAATAACGGGCCGTCTAAGGGTATGCCCCAGTTCGACCGCCTTGGCATGGTAGCGGTCACGCGGACCGAACAGTGCCACGTAGTACGATGTGTCGACGAAAACGGGTGTCATTCCTGCTTGGGTACGCCGTACAAATAATGATCGAGATTCACCGACGCGTCGGGCGGCAAGCCCTCTGCCTTTCCGATGAAGGGTTTAAGCCGTTCGCAGAGGGTTGGAATCTCCTCTCGCGCTGACTCGTCGTACCCGCTCTCGATGGGTTCAACGTTAACGCCAAGTCCCTCCGGGCAGCGTCACCGCGTCGTCGAGAACAACAACCCCATTGTTTACGTGGCCGCGATAGGTCATGCCTTTTCTCCCGCTATGCACCATTATATCATAGACATCGAGCAGGACCAATCCCTTTTCCGCATGAACTACTTCGCACATGCACTGCCGTTTCTCGATCGGCCGTACTTCGTTGCCGGAACGGCCGTGCCGGATTGGCTGGCGGTGGCCGATCGCCAGGTGCGGCTGCGATCGAAACATGCCGAAGCGTTTCTGGACGACGCCGACCCGTGCGTGGCCGAGGTGGCGGGCGGCATCTTGCAGCACCTCCGCGACGACGCGCAATTCCACGCCACGCGGGCGTTTGCCGAAACCTCGCTGGAACTGACCGTCGCGAGTGCGCGACGCGCTCGGCGGCGAAACCGGACTGCGGCCGGCGTTCCTCGGCCATCTGCTGGTCGAACTGCTGCTCGATGCCGCCCTGGTGGCCGACCAACCCGCCAGGCTGGTCGAGTATTGCCGCGTGCTGGAAGACCGTGGACGCCCGGCAGGTCGAGGCGGCCGTCAACCGCATCGCGCCGCGGCAGACCGAGCGATTGGCCGTGTTCATCGACGCTTTTTCGCCGCGAAAACATCTTGTGGGATTACCTCGAAGATGGGAAACTATTGGTGCGGCTCAACCAGATCATGCGGCGCGTGCGGCTGGAGCGGTTGCGCGGACGACTTTGCCGCCGTTCTGCCGGCCGCCCGAAAACTGGTGACCGGGCGAAAGGGATCGCTGTTGGATGGAATTCCGCAGTTGTGAAGCCGCGACCAGCGGTCGCGGATGCCCTGACATGGTGACAAGCCACGGCTTCACGGGAGACGAGAAATGCAGTACGGAATGAACTTGCTGATGTGGGCCGATACGCTGACCGACAAGGCCCTGCCCCTGTTGGACGAGATCAAGAAGATCGGCTTCGACGCCGTCGAGTTGCCGGTGTTCGAGACCGACGTCGGCAAGTATGCCAAGTGGGGAAAGCATCTCGACAACCTGGGCCTGGCGCGAACCGCCGTCGCCGTTCGCGGCGCCGAGGACAACCCGATGAGCCCCGATCCCGACATCCGCCGCAAGGGGATCGACGCCAACAAGGCCGCGCTCGAGTGCTGCCAGGCGGCGGGCGCGACAGTGTTGGTCGGGCCGCTGCACTCCGCCTTGGGCTGCTTCAGCGGCCACGGCCCGACCAAGGACGAATGGGATTGGGCCGTCGAGAGCATGAAGGAGGTTGCCGAGCACGCCGAAAAGTGCAACGTGACGCTCGGCCTCGAATACCTCAACCGCTTCGAGTGCTATCTGCTGAACACGGCGGCCGACGCCGCCCGCTTCTGCGGCGAGGTGGCCCATCCCCGCTGCAAAATGACCTACGACACCTTCCATTCGCACATCGAGGAGAAGAACACGCCGGCGGCCATCCGCGCCCTGAAGGATCTGCTGGTCCACGTCCACATCTCCGAGAACGACCGCAGCACGCCCGGCTCGGGCAACGTCCGCTGGGGCGAAACCTTCGATACGCTGCACGAAATCGGCTACGACGGCCCGATGGTAATCGAAGCCCTCGGCCTCTCGCTGGAAAAGCTGCTGCCGGCCACGAAAATCTGGCGGCGGGTGTATCAAAGCGAGTGGCAACTGGCGACCGACGGGCTGCGGTTCATGAAGGAGGAGGTCGCCAAGCGGTGGAAGTAGTAGAATGATGAGTGATGAATGATGAGTGAGGAGTGATGGCAGCTTCCGCCGATCCGCCGTTTCAGTCGCAGCCGCCGGGCATCTCCCTGGACGAGTTGACCAACGCCTTCGCGCAGGTGATGGGGATCGAGCCGCGGCGACCGGCCGAAGTCGCCGCGCCGACGAAACAGGGCGAGACGTCGCCTGAGGCGGCTGGCGCGGTTGATGCGGAAGCAGCGGCGCAGCCTGCCGAGACGCCGACGAGCGAACCGAACGTTGACGATGCGTGTCCGATCAATCCGCGGACGATCTTGGAGGCGATGTTGTTCGTGGGCAATCGCGACAACCAGCCGCTTTCACCCCGCCGGGCCGCCGAACTGATGCGCGACGTCGAAGTGGACGAAATCCCGTCGCTGGTCGCAGAGTTGAACCGCCGCTATGACGAGACCGGCGCGCCGTGTCAGATCGTCGGCGAAGGGGACGGCTACCGCTTGGCGCTTCGCGGCGAGTTTCAGGCGGTGCGGAATCGATTTTACGGACGGGTGCGCGAGGCGCGGCTGTCGCAGGCGGCCGTCGACGTGCTGGCGCTGGTGGCCTATCAGCAGCCGATGACGGCCGAGCAGATTCATCGCCAGCGCGGCCGTCCGAGTCGGCACGTGTTGGCCCATCTTGTGCGGCGCGGCCTGTTGCGGATCGAGCGGCCCGACGCCAAGCGTCGCACGCCGCACTACTCCACCACCGAGCGGTTCCTGCATCTCTTCAATCTCGAATCGCTCGACGACCTGCCGCGGAGCGAAGAGCCAGGGTAGGTTCCGCTTGCCGAGCGGGACTGCTGTGCGAGAGTCCGGCTCGGCAAGCCGGACCTACTTGCCGCGAGGGTTCTGCGCTAGGCGAGTTTTGCACCGATCCGCGTCTTTTTTCGTGAAGGCCGCGGCGAGGGGGCGCGGGGCAACTGCTTTTGGGGTTGTCGGTTGCGTCGATTCTCTCGGGAGACGGCCGGCGAGTGGTTCTTGCGGTCGTGGTGCAAAACCCCCGTGTTTTATCAGATCACGTTGTGGAAAGTGCGGCATGCGTGTTCCGCTTCGATGGACCAATATCCTGGCTTCAATACTCTCTCAGTGCCACATCGACGATTCAAGGCAGTTTCCCAGGGCAGCGAAGACGGCGATTACCGCTAGGATCGCCAACAGGAACAATTCGGCAGAGATCCTTCCCCTCCAGATCGTCGATGCCGTACCGATTGGGACGGGAAATATGGAGGTCGAGTGGCTCGACGCCGCCGGAAGCGGGCCTCGCGCCGGATCGTCGTCGCCCACTAGGCCCGTTTCCCACATTTTGCCTCAAGGATATAATTGGGGGAACAGACTATACAGAATCACGCCAGGTTAAATGGCAAGATGTCGGCGAAAGGCGACATGGTGGGCAGTACCGAAATCACGGGCCGAATCGTGATCGCTGGAGGCACTGGGTTTCTCGGTCTGAATCTTGCGCGCTATCTCAGTAGGTTCAAGTGTGAAGTAACCCTGCTTTCACGCCATCCGTCCTTAGATGACGGCAATTGGCGACATGTTCTCTGGGATGGGCGCAATCCGGCGGAGTGGGTAGGTTCTCTTGACGGCGCAGCGGCATTGGTGAACCTGGCCGGCCGAACAGTAGACTGCGTCAAGACTCCCGATCATTGCGACGAAATACTCCGCTCGCGTGTCGAGGCAACAGAGGCGCTCGGTCAGGCCGTTCGGAGAGTCCAGTCGCCGCCGCCGGTCTGGGTCCAAATGGCCACCGCGCACCGCTACGGTGATCCACCCGATAGCATTTGCGACGAGGACTCCGCCTTCGGCTTCGGTTTGGCGCCGTTTGTGGGCCGCGCCTGGGAAAAAGCGTATGCTCGCGCAGTGCTCCCCCAGATGCGCAAGTTGTCCTGCGGACCACTTTTGTGCTCGGACGCGGCGGCGGCGCCTTGCCTCGACTTGCCCGATTGGCTCGCTGGGGCCTGGGTGGAAAAGTGGGCCACGGGCGTCAGGGGATCAGTTGGATACACCAGGAGGACATGAATCGCATTATTGTCCGGGCCATACTGGATGACGGTATGAACGGAGCGTATCTGGCCACCGCACCCAATCCGGTTTCAAATGCCGAGTTCATGCGCCAGCTTAGGCGGGTTCTGCGGGCGCCTTTTGGGTTGCCGACTGCACGTTGGATGGTGCGGCTGGGTGCGCCTTTGATCATGCGGACGGATCCGGAACTCGCGATCTACGGCCGCTACTGTGTCTCGCGCCGTCTGCGAGAAGAAAACTTCGATTTTGCGTTCCCCGACGTGGTGTCAGCTCTGAGAGACCTGTACGCTTCCGAGCCTCACGGAAGGGCAAGACAATAGGCAAGGCAACTGTTCCGTTCACCGAGCACTGTCTCACTCTTTCGCGGCACCGAGGAAACTGCCCTGCCGACACACATTTTCGACGCGAAGGCGGGACTATCCCCCATCGCGACTGGCCGTCATCAGCGGGGCGTTATGTTGTGTAAATGACGATGGACGCGAGATATGTTGTCGTATTCGATGGGGCGTGCAACCTATGCGCTCGCTCCGTCAAGTATATTCTTGCCCATGAGCGCGACCACCTGATTTGGTTCGCCGCAGCGCAGTCGGCCTCTGGGCAAGAGCTACTGCTTAAGCGCGGGTTTGATCCCCGAAATCTCACGACCTTTGTTTTCATCAAGGGGAGCGTGGTCTACGTCCGTTCTGACGCAGCCCTGGAGGTCGTGTATCATCTCCGCCTGCCTTGGAGGATGTTCCGCGTGCTTCGCTTTGTACCGCGGCGGCTTCGTGACTCGATATATGATCTTGTAGCACTGAGCAGGTATCGCTGGTTTGGCAAGCGGGAACATTGTATTGTGCCAACACCGGAACTGCGATCTCGTTTCCTCCAAGGTGACGAAACGCGAGGGGATACGGATGCTGATTAGAACAATCAGTCTTCGCCATTCCCCGGCATCTGAATGCCGGTCGGCGCATTGCCAGGAATCGAGCCTGCTAGGGCTTGTGGGCGTGGCGGTTCATTGACGTGAGTTGGCGGTTCCACACGGCTCACAACGCAGCCAGCTTGCTCGTCATCTCGCCAATTTCATTTCTATGCCATTTTGAGACGCCTCATATTTGTCCAAGTTCGGAACCGGCTCGTTTCGGCGCAACTGGATACCGATGACTGAAAAATCGCCTCTCGCCGCGACCACCTTCTTCCACTCTGCAAGCCCGAACTGTCGTGTGCTTCCGGCAAGCGTGAAAAATCTGGCTGTCGGGCAGCGGGGGGCGGTGACACGGGAAAGCTCGGGGAGGACTGACGGCAGGTCGGGGTGCCGTCCGGCGGTGAGACGCTCTGGCTCCCGACGCCGACAATGACAGTGAAGTGTTACCTGTGCGACGGCTCGAAATGGTTCCGCAGCGTCCGAAGTTCCTGGTCGAAGATGAATCCCACGCAGTCGGCCGCCATCATTCTTTCACACCACCCCACAATCTCGGCTGGCGACAGGTCGCACTTCTTCAGGGCCTTGACGACCACCGCGAAACACTCCTCGATGTCTGACGTCATCATTCCCTCGTCGCTCATTTCCACCTGACGGCTCCCGTGCTTCATCAATTCCAGCGAAAGCTGCATCGCCAGCGGCAACTGTCCCAGATCGGTCAAACGGCTCAGATTACGTTTCACTCCCTCATAGGCCGCGTAGTCGTAGCTGAAATTGCGGTTGATGTCCCGCTCGTCGAAGTCGGTGGCGTCCGCAATGGCTTGCCGCGTCGCGGCGGCGAGTTCTGCGGGCGGGGCTTCCAACGCGAATCGGGCGTCGAGTTGACGGAACACTTTGCGGTCCTCCCTTCCCAGTTCCACCAGGGCGTCAATCAGATCGCCTTTGCCGCGTTTCGACAGCGATTTGCGCAGCCTCTTCGTAACATCGATTGCCTTGACGGCTTTCTTCGGACGGCGTTTGGACATCTTCCGCTCCTTTGCTCTCCGGCGATTTCCGATAGTTCCAGGGCATCCAGTTCCGCGGGTTCGCGGACAACTCATCCGCGTGACGCTCGAGTTCGGTCAGGTAGTCGAACGGATTTGCGCCACACAACTCGCAGGTGTGGATCAGGCTCATAAACAGATCCCCGACGTGTGCCCCGTGGCAAGTCTTGTAGAACAGGGCGTTTTTGCGGTGCAGAATCGCCCGCTTCAACGCCCGCTCACACACGTTGTTGTCCAGCGGCGCCGGCCACGCGCAAGAATAGCGTCAGCTTCTCCCAGTGCTTCAGCATATAGGAAATCGCCCCGCCCAACGATGAGTTCGGCTCCACGCGCCGTTGGTCGAATTGTCGAACAAGCCAGGCATGGAGCTCCTCCATGACCGGGCCGCTTTCGGCCTGATGGAACAGCAATCGTTCCTCCGGCGACAGTTGCCGCTGCTTGGCCAATGCGTCATTTCTGTAAATCACCGAAAGCCTCTCCAGCACGTGCCGGCACTCTTCGGGAAAACGCTCCGCCACCTCCACGAACTGACGCCGCCCGTGGGCAAGACAGTGGGCAAGAATGGTCTTCAGTTCGCCGGGCAGATTCCGCGACAAGGCGTCGCACATCTGGATCGGCGCGGCCAACGATTCGGCTCGCTCGGCCAGCACGTCCGCCAGATTCTCGCCCGCGTGTTGGCGCCCGCTGAAAAACAGGGCAATCTTGCGGTCTTCTCTTGTGGAAACGACACCCGAAGTGAACATGCCCCTGCGCTCGGGCTGCGGTTTCTTCGCCACGCCCTCGGCAGCCTCTTCGACAGACGTCTCTTCCTTGGCTCGCTCGCCCATTAACTCCAGAATCTTCACCGTTGTGTCGTCGTTGAAAACCACCTCGCCTTGGGCCGCCTGGCGAATCAATTCCTCGAAGGCCGGTTCAATCTTCTCGGCCTTCGCGTGGACGATCTCCCATTGGGTCGAAGCCGGCAAGGGAATGCCCAAGCCCCCTTGCAGCCTCTCCTCGCGGTTGAAGGGCATCCCGGTGCCGTATTTCAGCAGGGCGATCATGCTGCCCGCCGTCGCGTCGTACTTCGCCGAGCCAAGCCCCTCGGGCGACCGGGCCGTGAAGACCACGCCGCACAGGTTGCACCGCAACTTCTGCAGTTCGTAAATCTTGGCCTGAATCGGGGCCTGGCCCACCAGCCGAACCAGCACCCCCGGCCGGCCCGTCTCATAGACCGTGCCCTTGTCGCACTTCGGGCAAGCGTCGCCCGGCTGGAGCGACTCGTGAGGCACCGCAACCTTCTCGGCCCCGGCGTAGGCGTCGGCCCCGTTGCGGCCGTGGCCCTTCCGCGGCGTGTCCGCCACGCCTTTCCTTCCCGTCCTCGAAGCGGCCACACCCTGCCCGGCAGAAGATTGAACGTCTTCGCCGCCGATCACGGCCTTCGTCTTCTCGGTCCGCGCGCCGAAAAGCAGCTTGCGCAGACGAGCGATTGTGATGTTCTTGTCGTCCACCAACTCGGCGATGGTGTCGTAGGCGTCCGCTACCGCCCTGAGGATCGCGAAATCCTTTTCGTCGAGTTTCTCCTCGGCTCGCCGCAGAGCGTCGTCCAACTGGCTCATGTCGATCTCGATAGTCGATAGTTTCGTTGGCATGATGATACCAGCAACAGCCGACCACGAAAACCACCACGGCGTTCCTTTCACGCGGGCGCAGAATAACGCGCATCCGCAAAAAGTGGAAAGAGCGATTTGCCGCGATTTCGGGGACGGTCCCCCTTGCCGCCGCCAATCGCCGCGTCAATCCGCCGGCCCCACCGATCGCCACGTCGGCGCGGCTTGCGTCGCTTCGGGATTGCCCGCCGAGAACAGAACGTGTAATTGATGTGCGGCCAGCATCTTGGCCGCCGCCTTGCTCGTTGGCCACCACTGGAACCGCCCGCTCGACAGCCGTTTGTGGCAAAGCCAAAAACCCTGCCCGTCATAAACCAGCGCCTTCAACGCCGTGGCCGGCCGGTTGCGAAATACGAACACCCAGCCGCTAAACGGATCGTGCCGCAGTACGTCCTTGCAGACCTGCGCCAGGCCGTCGATCCCTTTGCGGAAATCCGCCGGCTCGATGGCCACCATCACCCGCATCTGAGGTGTGATCTGAATCATGGCTGGCGATTCCAGAAGCTCCGCCCCAACGCCGCCAAATCAGGCATTCCCACACCCCGCAGCCGGACGCGCATCCTTGCTCCGCCGCCATCTTCCAACTCCAGAAGACAGTCGCCGGGCACCGACCGAAGGTTGGTCGCGGCCGACACGAAGGCAGGCAGTTCGACAAACTGGGCTGCTTTGCTCCTTGCAAACTCGCTGTTGGCGGCGGCCGGTCGTCGCTCGATCCGCCTCCTGAGTGCGCGATGCTTGGCGGCGGTCTTCGGCCCGAGGTGTTTTTTCAGGGCCTCGTAATTGACGCCGAGTGCTTGAGCCGTGCGGGAAATCCCATACCTGTCGGCCATGACCGCCGCCGATGCCCACAGAGAATCAGGGATACGCGCGTGGGCCTTTCGAGTCCCACGCCACTGTTCAAACCGCCGCCGCACGCCTTCCAGCCGCGCAGGAAGGTCGCGCGCCTTTTTGGTATCCATAGGCCGTCCTCCACAGGATCGTGTTTCGACAGCCCACGATACCACACCGCTCAAAACGATTCATACACGCTTGCCGGAAGCACACGAACTGTCTTGCGTTGTGGTATCTGATTCCAATCGATCCATGTGAGCCGACTTCCACACTGATCTCCGCAAGAGTGAACTTGGGGCTCTCGAGGACTTTCAGTGCCTTGCCTGACCATCTACTGATTTGGACTTCCAGCGTCATTGTGAGTTCGTAGCGTCCATCGAACATCGCATCCGTCTGCCACTGCACAACATTGTGATCACGGTAGTTTGCCGTTCGGTGCCACGCTACCTCCGAAAGATCGTCGATTTGTCTCGCCTCCGGAATCATCGAGTAGCCCGAGTCCACCATAGCACGTTGGCTCGGCCCAGGCATCTGAAACTGCATCCAGAAACACCACACGAATAGGAGGACGGACAACGCAAGCCCCGTGGCGGCTCCCACGATGCCGATCAGAGCACGCACCTCTGGGCTGGCTTCACGAAGACGGCATTTCATACAGCACCCCTGCTTGGTGGCGTTAGTTGATCGTGCTATCCGATGGATGATGTTTCTGATCCTGGGCGGGGGAAATGGACGCGGCCGCGGACAGAAAAGCGATCCCGAATAGTATTCCTTTCATTGATTTCCTCCTTTGGTCCCCAGCGGAGCGCATAGGTCCTGTCGCTCGAACTTCGTATCAGCGTTCTCGAGCGCGACATACCCGGCCTGGGTGTTCAGGGGACATGGGTGTTCAGTGGACATAATATGTAACTCCCGCCAGTTTTTCTTCGCGGCCTGCGTGCTTTGGGCTTGGGACCGGGTTTCGGTGGTTTCAAGACATATTTCTAACTCTGCGCCATCGTGCCATGCCCAAGATTACCAATTGCCTCACTTCTTGTTATAGTTGAGTATTATGTTCCCTGAACGTTCCCTGAACGTTAGATAGTCGATGTCCTCCGCCTACCAAGTCGCGGCGGCGGTTAACCGGGCTTCGTATTCCTTCCTGCGACCGGGTTCCATTTTCGGTCCGTACTGTTTGTAGATTCGTTTCAACTCCGCCAGCGCCTCCTTCTTGTGCCCTAACAGCGCCATCCCCTGGTAGGCCCGAAACAGGTCTTGGACCGCGCTTGAACCGGGCGACCTGGGCAACCACTCCGAGAGGTGACCACATGCTTTTCTGACCGCCGGATAGCCTTTCGCGTCGCCGATCTGGCCCAGGGCGAGACTGATCTGGGCGAGTTCTGTCTCGGTGAGCGACGATTCGCGCTGGCCGAGAACCGTCTCAACGTGTTTGACAAGAAACGGCACCGCCTTGACGCTCTTTTTCTTTCCAAGCCAGGCGATCGCATCAAGCCGATTGCGCGCGTTGCTGTGGAGATCGACAATCCTCCGCTGCTCCGGCGACCGGTTCTTGTTCTCCTTGTACCACTGGAGAATCTCCTTCTGAAATTCGGGGATGCGGGTCTCGATGGGCTTCGATGTCCAGCAAGTAGGCTCCATCTCCCCATTCCCCTAGCACAAACGTGTGGTTGGTTATGTCGCGGATCAGGAGTGCCACTAGTTCGTTCACCTTCCAAACATGGACCTTGCCCGTCCAGGGGTCAACTTTGGGTTTTATGCGGTTCACCGTCTCCGAGGGCGTGCTGTCGTCGAGCGCTTCGGCGAGGATCGGAAGGACGTCAATGCCCATGTCGCGCAACTTGGTCATCGCGTTCGGTGCGATGAACTGGTAGCGCACAATGTCCCATTCGCAAGGCTGCATGCCCATAAAGTAGCGAAGCTCTGCCAATTGTTGGTAGGCTCGCCGTTGCAGGGGAGTTATGCCCTGCTTACGTGATTTGACCTCCCAGCGATTGGCGGGCGGCGGCTTGGCCTCGCACGCAGCGCTTGTAATGCAGACCGCCAAGAGAAACCAAGACATTTTTCGGATCGGCTTCATGATCGCCTCCTATCCGCCGGTAAGCGGAAGATGAAGAACGTAATCTGTCCACTGCGGGAGTTCGGTGGTGTCAACACCGGTGGGGTTGACTGACGAGAACCCGGAGTTCGCGTCCAGGGACCAGTGGCCGTCGGCGTCCTTCGTCGCTGACCCGCCCCAAAACCAATCGAGGGTGCATAATGTAGTCCAAATGCTGCCAGGCTCATTTGACTTGTACATCAGGAATGTACGGAAGTAATCGCACTTTGAGACGTGCTTATCAATACTTGATAGTTCCACGAACGGCGAATCATTCGACGAATAGAGAAAGTCGGCTTGGTTGCTTCCGATGTTGGCTGGAGGGGAATATTGGGGAGGCCCGCCATCTAGGACATAAGTCAAATTCGATGATCTCGTGAGTACAGTCCCGGCGGGATCATCTAGCGTGTATTGGGTGTCGGTCATGACCAACTGCGTGAAGGCGATTTGCCCGTCTTGCGAGTCGCCCGTCGACACTGTTGCGTTCCAAGTTATCCCGTCGGACGGCCAATGGCCCAAGCCGAAATGCAAACTGACGCCACTGCCGACATCGGGATCGGGCCCAACGTCAACAGGGGGATCGTCGGTTGTCGTGATAGACGTCAGGGTGGCAGTTGGCCGAAGCACATTGAACGTCGTGGATGCGGTATACGTGTGGCCGCCGATCATGACGCAATAAATGACGGGGAGGTTTTGTCCGTCGGCGATCCAATAATAGTCAATGGTATCGGAGGGGAACGCCGCTGGCCAGAGTTGATCGACTGTGCCATTGGGCGTGGTTTGCACGTACCCTGCGATCGGATCGTTGCCTTGGCCATCGAGAGGTATCGTCCACATCTGGTCTGTCACGTCAAGGTCGCTAGGCGTCACGAGGCCCGCCAGATAATTCTCCTGCCCGACGACGATCGTCGACGTCAAGTCAGTGATCATTTTGGTCCGTCCGAGGTCAACGATGTCCACGCCCACCACCGTGTAGCTGATGTTCTGATACGTCTTCCACATCCAGCCCGGTTGCGCGCCGCCTCCCCAGCCCCAGACCCACCATGTGGCGTCCACGCCGGTCGTGCCGCCGCCGACGCCGACGACCGTGAGCGTCACCTCCTTGCTGCTGTAGCCGGGGACTGTTTCGATGATGCTGCTGCCTATCGGACCCCATCCCGTTGGGTCGTTCGGCAAAATCTCGTTGCCGTCGGATGTATAGACGTGAACGATATTCCGATCGAAATTGAGACTCCAGCATCCGGTACATGGAAGGCCGTCGCCGCGGGGGTTCTGCAACGTCAACGTCATTGTCTCCTGCTCGCCAACGCCCGAGATGCCATGATGCGGGTCGTTCTGGTAAGTGTTGTCGGGCACAAGGTCCACCCAATTGCCCACCTGAATCGCCTGGCTGGCGACGTTGGTAAACAATCTGTCGCCGGTGGGCTGACCCCAGTCGTCGAGTTGGTCGTACTCCCATTTGTACTGGAACGAATCGAGCCCCTGATAGTCCTGCGCCGGCGTGTAGAACACGCCGCTGGAATTGGGGTCCGCCGGGATCGCAAAAGGGGTCAGAACGTTTTTTCATCATGGAATCGGCCTCTGGATCGCGTAAAACAGTTCTGACCCCTTTTCCCCTTCGACGGCCGTGGTCGCCAACGGTGAGACTACTTCTTTTGTTTGTCATCAGGCTTCTTAAGGGTTGGCCGCTGCGGGAGCCAAGGACGGTGCTTGTAGTCAGCAGGGAGATTCTTGAGGTTCGCCATCGTTTTGGGAGAGTCGATGGCTGCACGAGCTGCCTTCCAGTTGACGCCCTCATTGGCCAGCCAATCAAGCACAGGCTGCATCGCAAGAAGTTGTGCCTTGCTCGATTCATCATTCGGCCGCTTTCGAAGATTCCTTTCATACGATCGTTTCACGCTGTCTAGCCAAAGCACGGCATCCGAACCACCATAATCCACGATACGGTAGTCAGCTCCCGCCTTCAATAAACACAGGATGTAGTCCTTTCGCCACACCACGGCGCTAATGAGAGGTGTTTTACCCTCGTAGTCACGACGATTGATGTCGGCTCCTGCGTCGAGTAATAACCGAATCTTTTCTGGAATGCGGCGATTGGTTTCTTTAACAGAAAACAATGGCGTTTCTCCATTCAAATCCGTCGCATTTGGGTTCCCACCATGTTTCAACACCAACTTGAGATAGTTGTCCATTGGCACATCGTAGAAATACTGATTGTACATCAGACCGTCAACTAGCTTTACACACGCAAAGGTTACCGACTTGCCTTTGAGGAGAAGACAGTCCTCTGTCAGTGTCACATTGGGATCAGCACCGAGTTCGAGCATCCTCTTGAATACCTTTTCACCCGCCGGAAACGCCCATAGCAGGGGCGTCATGTTTCCGCGACCTTTGGCGTTGACGTTGACGCCTGATTTTGCGAGCCGATCAATCTCGGCGATGTTTTTCTTCTCGATTGCCTTGCAGAGGGCAATCACGCCTTTGTCGTCGAAGAACTCATCTGCCTTCCACTTCAATCGTTCGTAAGGGGTGCGGGCGGCGCATCCGCCGAGAAGCCCGGGGCACAACATGATGATGAGGGCAAGCGGTACAATCCTGTTATGAGTCACTGGCTTGTTTCTCCGTTCTTACGGTGCGGGGACAGGAAAGCTGTAGGAGTGCAGCAGGCTCTCGACAAAGTAACTGTGCAGCTTGACCCGAAAGGCCAGACCTGTCCAGCTTGGAAGTATAATATATCCACTGTCCAAGTCGATACGGTTTCCGATCGATCTTGGAAGCATGTCCCTGAATTGGAATCAACCAGGTAAGCCCCAGTTCCTGGGCAAGGTATCCATCTTGAGCGTAGTTGAGAACTTCACCCGTGACGACGTAGGAGGTGACGAGCTTGCTGCGGGTGTCCAATTGTGCCTGCGAATTTATGCCAAGAGTGTTATCGAATAGTTGTATCGTAAGGTAATTCACACCCGCTGCATTGAACGTCATGGCCGGAAAACTGCTCACGATTGATGCCGCAGCGGCAAGACCGCCGCCAAGAGAATGGCCTGCAATTGACCAACCAGAAGGGGTCGTTGGCGTGAAAACGGAAGGCGTAGGACGTTGAGGATTGTTCCAGATGGTCTGCAAGTTCCTTGCAAGCGTCATAGCCCGGATGTACTGGTCCGCCGGCGGAACAAGTGCCTGCAGACAGTTGTTGTGCCAGTCGACGATACTCGTTGGATCGGTACCTCTGAATGTCAGGAGATTGTCTCCGCCAATGTAGTCGTGATAGACGCCTGCCCCAAAACCGGTTGCCGGATCGTTGCTGCAGAGCCAGTTCGAGTCGACTGGAGTGAATCCAAATCCGCCGGTGAGCGAACACAGTTGTTCGAAGCTAAGAAGTTGCAGGCAGTATTTCATACGGTCTCCGCCGTCACCGGCCGTTCCGCGGCCGTAGATTCCTTCGGAAGCCAGGGCGGCCCGCAGTTCCGGGTGCCATTGTAGGTGCCAGTAGAAGGAAGTGGTGTGAAGTGGTCCCAAGAATCTAGACAGGTGAACAAGGTGGATTTGGACTTTATTTCCGGTAAAATATTTTTCCGGGAAAGGAGACAGATTCACGATGGGAGGCAAGCGGAAGAGTTTTTCGGCGGATTTCAAGGCGAAGGTGGCCTTGGAGGCGATTCGCGGGATTTCGACGACGGCGGAGACCGCCTTGCGGCACAAGGTGCATCCGAACCAGATCGCGAAGTGGAAGAAGCAGGCCCTGGAGAACATGGCCGCACTCTTCGCCGATGGCCGCTCGAAAGCGAACAAGGGGGACGACGACCGGCTCAAGGACCGGCTTTACCAGCAGATCGGCCAGCTCCAGTTCGAGCTCGACTGGCTCAAAAAAAAAGTCGGAGATGCCGATTGAGGCCAAGCGGTTGCTCGTTGAACCGGAGCAGGAACGGCTTTCGATCGTCCGGCAGTGCAAACTGCTGGGGATGTCGCGGGCGGCCTACTACTACGAGCCGTGGGTGTGGGGCGAGACGGCCCTGGCGATGCTGCGGGCGATCGACGAAGAGTACACGCGGCATCCGTTCTGGGCAAGCGGCGGATGTGCGATTACCTTGCGGAACTCGGCTACGACGTGGGCGTCAAACGCGCGCGGACATTGATGGCGTGGCTGGGTCTGGAAGCGATTTATCCGAAAAAGAACCTGAGCGTGCCGAATCGAGAGCACAAGAAATATCCGTACTTGCTCAAGCGATTGCCGATCATCCGCCCGAACCAGGTTTGGGCGAGCGACATCACTTACGTGCGTTTGAGCCGCGGATTTGCGTATTTGACGGTGGTCATGGACTGGTTCAGCCGCTACGTGATCGCCTGGGAGCTTTCGACGACCTTGGATTCGGATTTTTGCGTGCGGTGCCTGGAGCGGGCGTTGGAGACGGGCAAGCCCGAGATTTTCAACACCGACCAAGGCGTGCAATATACGAGCGAAGATTTCACGAAGACGCTGCTGGCGGCCGACGTGCAGATCAGCATGAACGGGGCGGGCCGCTGCTTCGACAACATCATGGTCGAACGCTTGTGGCGCTCTGTGAAGCAGGAGGAAGTGTACCTGAAGGAATACGAGGACGTGCCCGATTGCCGCGAGAACCTCGGCGAGTATTTCGCGTACTACAACGGCCGACGGCGTCACAGCAAGTTGAACGCCCGGCCTGTGGAGATTTACTTCGATGCAATTTGAAAAACGAAAAATGTTTTTGTTTCCTGCTGGGGCTCCGCCCCAGACCCCGGGATTTTTTAAGGCATGACAAAAAAGTGTCTTGTGGAGGTGAAGGCGGATTGGTATGCTGACGAAAAAGAAAAAGCCTCGAAGAGTTGAAGTCTTCAAGGCTCGTGTCCAAAGACACTTCTTTGGTCCGGTTATCCCTCGGCGGGTTGCTTCCCAGCAGAGCCCGCCTCCGTTTCACCGAACAGGTAAAGCATAAACAAAAGAGAGTTTCAGTCAAGCGGATAGCGTAAATGTCCCTTGATCTAACAAATCGGTTTCCACCTTATTCAAGGGTGCTTTTCTGTCAGAAAAACGGGACCAGCTCAGTGTCGGCGACGATGTATTGCACCGTGTCGGTAATGGTAACACCGCCGCTGCCGTTTGGACATAGTTTCACGACGATGGAATTGGTCGGCCTGTCGTGGGCCTTGACGTCGGCGTAGTTGTGGACGAAGTTGGCTTCGACCACGCCCTCGATGTAAAGCGTGATCGTGCTGCCGGGGCTGCCGAGGTCGGTCACCTTGATGGGCCGGTTGGTTTCGATGAAGTCGCCCGAATCGGCGGGATCGTCGATCACGTACGCGCCGTTGCGGCGCTCGGGGCCGTCTTTTATCCAAATACGGATTTTTCCGTTGTTGTCCTGAAGGAGGGGCGTACCGCCGTTGACGGCCTGCAGGGCTACGACCATGTCATAATCGAACTCGATGGTTGCCACCGAGGGATCGATCTGTGCGGGAATCTGCACCGTCATTCGGACGAACGGCGCGCGGCGCCGGGTCGTCTTGGCCCAGGTAGGCGGTGCCAACCCAGTAACCGTCCCAGCAATCGGGAATGCCATCTCCATCCGTGTCGCCCCAGTTAGGAATGACGATCTTTCCGAGTCCATAGGGATTGTCCTCCAGATATTCCTCTTGGCGTGTGTGGTCGGGACCGCCGTATAGCCCCAAATAACTATTATTATCGGAGTCTATGTCGGCGTCGAGGATGGAGAAGCCGACCGCTGTGTCCGTGGCCCATATCCAGCCCAGTTGGCCGACGGAACATCCCCAGACCGTCCAGTACGCCGTTATGGTCGCTGTGCCGGCGCCGACGCCCACAACCCTTAGCGTCAACGTCTTGCTCCCATAGCCGGGGATTTGTTCGATGAACCGGCTGCCCGGCGGCGCCCATCCATCCGACCTGTCCGGCAAAACCTCTTTGCCGTCGGATGTATAGACATGGATCATACTCCGGTCGAAGTACAGGCTCCAGTATCCGGTGCATGGAAGGCCGTCGCCGCGGGGGTTCTGGAGCGTCAGCGTCATTGTCTCCTGCTCGCCAACGCCCGAGATGCCATGATGCGGGTCGTTCTGGTAAGTGTTGTCGGGAACAAGGTCCACCCAGTTGCCCACCTGAATCGCCTGGCTGGCGACGTTGGTCAGCAATCTACCGACGGGCTGATGTGTCCAGTAGTCGAGCTGGTCGTACTCCCACTGATACGTGAACGAATCGAGCCCCTGATAATCCTGCGCCGGCGTGTAGAGAACACTCCGAGGATCGTTCGGGTCTGCCGCAAGGGTGCCGTGCTGCGGCGGGTCGATGACGTGCAAGACCCCGTTCAACTGGTTCATGTCGAAGTTCCTGCGGATCGCAAAAGGGGTCAGAACGATTTTTCATCATGGAATCGGCCTCTGGATCGCGTAAAACAGTTCTGACCCCTTTTCCGCTTTCGGTCAACTGCTTGCGATGCTGGTCGATGGCGAGGTATAACATCTCTCGGTCCTCCTGCTTGTGCTTTGGGTGAGTAAAAACAACTACTACACCGTGTATAGCACCAGGAGGACCGCTCTTTCATAGAATCAGAACTCCCGGAACTCCCTATCCCGGAACTCCCTCAACGGTGAGATTTTTTCTTTTCTTTGTATCAGGCTTTTTGAGGGTCGGCCGCTGCGGCAGCCAGGGGCGATGCTTGTAGTCGGCGGGGAGGTTCTGAGGTTTGCCATCGTCTGCGGCGAGTTCAACGCCGCGTGAGCCGCCTTCCAATTGACGCCCTCGTTAGATAACCAGTCGAACACCGGTTTTGCCTGAGCCACCTGGCGGTCCAAGAGCGACTGCACCTGGCCGCCCGGTCCCTGCGGCATTTTTAGGCGTTCGAGCATCAATATTCGATCCATCCCGTTGTCGATGGTTAGGCGGTAGTCGGCACCAGCCTTCAACAGGGACAACATGTAATCACTGAGCTGGTCCCGTTTTTCTGACAGAAAAGCACCCTTGAATAAGGTGGAAACCGATTTGTTAGATCAAGGGACATTTACGCTATCCGCTTGACTGAAACTCTCTTTTGTTTATGCTTTACCTGTTCGGTGAAACGGAGGCGGGCTCTGCTGGGAAGCAACCCGCCGAGGGATAACCGGACCAAAGAAGTGTCTTTGGACACGAGCCTTGAAGACTTCAACTCTTCGAGGCTTTTTCTTTTTCGTCAGCATACCAATCCGCCTTCACCTCCACAAGACACTTTTTTGTCATGCCTTAAAAAATCCCGGGGTCTGGGGCGGAGCCCCAGCAGGAAACAAAAACATTTTTCGTTTTTCAAATTGCATCGAAGTAAATCTCCACAGGCCGGGCGTTCAACTTGCTGTGACGCCGTCGGCCGTTGTAGTACGCGAAATACTCGCCGAGGTTCTCGCGGCAATCGGGCACGTCCTCGTATTCCTTCAGGTACACTTCCTCCTGCTTCACAGAGCGCCACAAGCGTTCGACCATGATGTTGTCGAAGCAGCGGCCCGCCCCGTTCATGCTGATCTGCACGTCGGCCGCCAGCAGCGTCTTCGTGAAATCTTCGCTCGTATATTGCACGCCTTGGTCGGTGTTGAAAATCTCGGGCTTGCCCGTCTCCAACGCCCGCTCCAGGCACCGCACGCAAAAATCCGAATCCAAGGTCGTCGAAAGCTCCCAGGCGATCACGTAGCGGCTGAACCAGTCCATGACCACCGTCAAATACGCAAATCCGCGGCTCAAACGCACGTAAGTGATGTCGCTCGCCCAAACCTGGTTCGGGCGGATGATCGGCAATCGCTTGAGCAAGTACGGATATTTCTTGTGCTCTCGATTCGGCACGCTCAGGTTCTTTTTCGGATAAATCGCTTCCAGACCCAGCCACGCCATCAATGTCCGCGCGCGTTTGACGCCCACGTCGTAGCCGAGTTCCGCAAGGTAATCGCACATCCGCCGCTTGCCCAAGAACGGATGCCGCGTGTACTCTTCGTCGATCGCCCGCAGCATCGCCAGGGCCGTCTCGCCCCACACCCACGGCTCGTAGTAGTAGGCCGCCCGCGACATCCCCAGCAGTTTGCACTGCCGGACGATCGAAAGCCGTTCCTGCTCCGGTTCAACGAGCAACCGCTTGGCCTCAATCGGCATCTCCGACTTTTTTTTTGAGCCAGTCGAGCTCGAACTGGAGCTGGCCGATCTGCTGGTAAAGCCGGTCCTTGAGCCGGTCGTCGTCCCCCTTGTTCGCTTTCGAGCGGCCATCGGCGAAGAGTGCGGCCATGTTCTCCAGGGCCTGCTTCTTCCACTTCGCGATCTGGTTCGGATGCACCTTGTGCCGCAAGGCGGTCTCCGCCGTCGTCGAAATCCCGCGAATCGCCTCCAAGGCCACCTTCGCCTTGAAATCCGCCGAAAAACTCTTCCGCTTGCCTCCCATCGTGAATCTGTCTCCTTTCCCGGAAAAATATTTTACCGGAAATAAAGTCCAAATCCACCTTGTTCACCTGTCTAGATTCTTGGGACCACTTCATTCCCTTGTGTGCCTCTGGGGTGTGGTCGAGCGAAGTCGCCTTGACGCACGACCAAAGGGCATCGGACACTCCAAGCTCAGCCAGGGTACTTTCGATACGCTGCCGTAGATGTTTGATTTCGGAGATGTTCATGTCAGTTCAGGCTATTTCAAAATGGATGCCTGTGCGATGTAGTAGTTCCAGTCTTGAAGCGACAACTCAGAGCATTGCAGGTACTCCACGATCTCTTCTGGCTCTGGATGGTCGTCAATCGTGCTGTCCAAGACCGTCACGACATAGAACCGCAGATTCAGGCGGCTCAAGTCCTTCAACTTGGCCAACAGGGCCTTGGCCTTCTCTTCCATCATTTCCTTAGAGGCAGGAGTCTTGATTGGTGTCGTGGTCATCGTCATCACCTTGGCAGCACCCTTTCAAAATCGAACGAAGTCGGCATCGTCTCTTGTTCCGACGCACATCTGACACAGAGGGCGACATAAGGAATGGCCTGGAGCCGGGACTTGCGGATTCTCGCACCGCAGGTCTTGCACCGGCCATAACTTCCCTCTTCGATCCGTTCAATCGCCTCTTCAACCTGCTCAAGGGCGTCTCTCTCGCTGCCCAACAGACTCAAGGTGAGTTCTTGATCGAAGGTGCCGCTGCCAAGTTCCGCCATGTCGGTCGGCATACGGGTGGTTCGAGAGTGGTCGTGGTTGAGGGCACTGTCGGCCATCTGCGTCATAACGCCTCGGAATCTTGCTCTCAAGGCCAGAAGTCGTTCAAGATGGGGAGAGAAGTCCGTTGTCATCGTAATGATGCTCCTGATCGGCTAATGAGCGACCGCCAGAACTGCTCTTTTCTGACGGGCCGAGCCCAGGTATTTGAAACCGGTATTGACCTCTTCACAGGAAAAGACGAAGCGACTTTGGCCGATGGTCAGGATGTCGCCATCGGCCAGTACCGCCTTGGTGACTCGACTGCCATTGACGTAAAGCGGAAAGTCATTCCTCAGATTCCAAAGAACTGCAATGCCGCAAGTCTGTTCGTCAATCATACACTGGAACGGCGGCAGGGTCGGATCATCAAGGTCGATATTGGCACTGGGGTCTCGTCCGATGACGACCGGCAGTTCCATCAAGTCGATTGTCTCTTGCGATGCCATTTCTGTCAGTTGCATTCTCATGTCCAGGCCCAGCCTTTATGTTCAGGGTGCCAGTCTTCGTCATTCCTTACAACCGATCTCCATCATCGTCCTGGGAAGAAGCAGGGGTTACCACAGTTTCGTCTGAAGCAGCTTGACGATCTCGCTCTGATTTAGGTCTAGGAATCGGTGTGGCCGAATCTTCTGCTGTTCGGCCCGACGCATCAACGATCCGATGTGGGCAACTGGATAGACGACTGAAATCTGCTCAAATGGGATTGCAGTCAGGGGAATGCTCTTTCCGTAAACGTCGGAGCGAGGTGACGATTCGCTTTTGCCGCTCGGTTCGCAGAACTTCACAACGATCTCTTCCAAGAACTCGTTGAAGTCGTTGATGCTCGGCTGACCGCTGGTCTTGTTCTCTCCCCGAAGCTCGATCAGCCGTGCGTTCAGAAGCACGCAGGTGCTTGCCAAGCCCTTGTTGACAGGCGGGTGGTAGTAGCCCGCACAGGCATAGCCGTTGCAGAGAAGGAAGGCGACGGGAACGTATTGGTCATCGTCCGATGCGACTCCAACCAACTTCACAAAATCGTCTCGATTCATGGTCTATTCTTCCTTTCATGCACACTCCGCTTCTGCCAAAGCGGGAAGCCAGCCTTCCCGATCTCGATGCAGATTAAGTTCACCCCGCTGGATCGGCATATAGTCGGGAGCGTTGAAGCCGAGTTTCACCCGACCTCCTTGGACCTCCAGCACGACGACCTCAATGTCCTCGCCCACATACACTCGTTCACCAGGTTTTCGACGAAGAACCAACATGCGATCACCTCCTTGTGATAGACTGTTTCAGAATCCCATATCTGCCAACTCTACCAGTGCCGCCTGCCAACCGTTCCTGGCGGCTTCTTCCAACCAGCGTCGTCTCTCATTCGGGTCGCCGCACGCCAATCCCAGTTCGTGCATGGCTTGAACGTGGCCCTCTTCAGCAGCCATTCGCAACCAACGTCGGCGTTCGGCAGGATCATCAGTCTCCCGGCTCAACAGGAACATGGCCTGCACATGTCCCTCGGCAGCGGCCATCTTGAGCCAGTGTCGCTTCTGCTTGGGATTGGCACAACTCAGTCCGTAGTCATACATGGCCGGAACGTAGCCTTCATGAGCGGCCTCTCGAAGCCATCGCCGCCGATCATGGTGGCCGTCACACTGTAAGGCGAAGGCGTGCATCGCAGGAGCATGACCGTCCTCTGCTGCCTGCTTTAACCAGTCCTCTTCCTGCTCGACAGGTAATTCCAGACAGACGCTCATTGTTTCCCCCTTCTGTTTCTATCAGTTCAGTCAATCACTTCGATGGCGTTGACGATCTGTCCGACGCCCGCCAACGGTCGCACCGCTTCCTGGGCCATCTGTTTGTGGTGAAAACTCGGCAGGCGACCACGCAGCAGAAGCACGCCGTTCTTGAAGTCGCAAGACACGCTGCGAATCGCCATGTACGGGCTGCTGCAAAGGCGACCTCGTGCGACCTCTGCGAGGTCGGTGGGCGAAGATAATGTTGCTTCCATGTCACAACTCCTCGGTACAGTGTCCTCCAAAAACATGTCCCCAGCATCCAGACTAGCGGAGGAGAATGAGACGAGAATTAGAATCCCGTCAGAAATGTGCGAGGCGACGAGGAGAATGGTCGCTAGATCAATGTCGAGACCTGATCCCACAGATTCGTCTTAACGGAGAAGACATGCTCGATGGTGGCGGGCAGGATTCGCCAAGGGCCATCTGCCAAGAACGGATCGAGTTGACCCGGCCCCCAACCGACATGACTGTGGAACACCTTCACTTGGCCCTGAGTGTCGAAGAGTTCTTTCAACCGTCTTATTTGGACGGAATAGAAGACGCCTGGCAACACCTCAATCTCTCCGAGGAGTCGGTCTGTGTGCAGAGCCATCAAAGGGCCTGAGACGGGGCCACCTGAGTACAGAAGATCGTTACCACGTTGGCACCTGCTCTGCCACACCTGTCGCAATGTCGTTGTGCTTGGCCGATTCAGCACAACACCAAACGCCTGCTCCTCGGAATGCTGGATCAGCAGGATCACCGTCCTGATGAAGTCCAGATCACGTTCGTGAGGCGGTGCGACCAGAAGATGTCCCTGCAACGTCGTCATCGGCCAGTCTCATACAGCTGCAAGATCAGTGGGGATTGGCCGAGATCCTCTCATTCATTGCCGAGGAAGACGTGCAGGGCCAACGAATGTGCGAATGGAACAGAGGAAAGCCCATCCGCAGAATGTCAGGACGGCTGGCGTGTTTCAGCCGAACCAGTGCGAGAACTCAGTGCCTTCACCACTGGCAAGGCAGTCGGCCAATTCCTGGTGAATCTCGGCTCGGCAGATCGGCACATAACGAGGGGCGTTGAAGCCGAGCTTGACCCGATCTCCGTCAACCTCCAACACGACCACTTCAACATCTTCCCCGACGAGCACTCGCTCGCCGGGTTTTCGGTTAAGAACTAGCATCTCTCGTCCTCCATGAAGAGGAAAGTAACCCAACTTGATGCTAGCAGAGAAGTGTTAGATGGGAAGCAGGGGGCATCGTTAGAAATCCGTTAATCGAGCGGCTCCCCCACCAAAGTGGCTCGCAGAAAACAGCGACGTGGAGTAGAGTCGAGCGAGTTGTGAAGGCTTTGCCTTCGCTTTGGCCCGTCTCAGGTTCCTGCCCCATCTGAGACAGGGCCTTTTTGTTATCGATAGAAAAGCCCCGTCCACCCGAAGATGAACGGGGCCGTATATCGAGAAGCCAAATTCACCTCGTGCGATACGGCTTCCAGCTAGGCAGATGGTGTCCTTCCATCTGAGTCCGATAGAATACCAAGACTGGGCTGGGCGTCAATTCCCCCTTCATACCGGCCCTTCTTCCGGCATATTCCGAACTGCCATTGCCAAATAGGAGCTTCGGTATTGCCTTCTGGAGTTCCCCGCCGATACAGCGACCAATACTTGTCCAGTCAGCCACAACTGGAAACGGAGATATCGACATGGCGAAGAAACAGAAGGTCAACAAATCCCAAGCGGTTCGGGACTATGCCGAAGCCCACCCCGAAGCCACCAGTGGTGAAATCGCTGCGGCTCTGAATAAGAAGGGCATCAAGATCACGGCCAACTACGCCGCCAACATCAAGTCCCAGAGCAAGAAGAAGCGTCGGGCCAAGAAGGCTCCAAAACAGACGGCTGAGGTTGCAGTCCCCGTCGTCGAAGAGAAGCCGATCAAGACCGCCGACATGGTGACCGTCGAGCAGGTCAAGAAGGTTGCCGAATTGATGAAGATGCTCGGCGGCTTCAGAGGTGTGGATAAGGTCTTGGAGACGGTCAAAGAACTCGGCGGTGCGAAGAAGTTCAGAGAACTGGTGGCTGCAATCTCAGCCAGCGAGACTGACGCCATTCCATTCTGACCTACCCCTGACAATCCAAATAGAAGCAACGCCCATCCGACACCGGAATGTCAGATGGGCGTTTTCTATTCTCCATGAGTAATCGGCTCGATTCACGCCTCTGACGATCAGCCTACCAGAGGAACATAAATGTCCGTCACCAAGTCTTCGGGTCGAGCCGTTCCTGGATCGTTGCGATAGAGTTCAAAACATGGAAATGACCGAAGTTCGTGCCCGCACGTCGGCACCCACTCCCGAAACAACTGGTGGTAGGTTTCCTCGAATTTCTCGTAGGGGCCTCGATGGGTCACGATGGCGTACAGGCCGCCGGGAATGTCCTGCACGCCAATCTCGCCCGTCGCCTTGAATTGGTCATCCACGGTCAAGCAGGCATCGTATCGAATCTTGTCGGGTTCCGTAACGTCTGGAAAATCGTGGCCAATCCCAATACGTCGGATGTCCGGCGAGAACCAGCCTCGCTCGGCCGCAAACTTGCAGAGCTTCTCCCAAGCCACTGCACACTCTCGATACGGGCCAACATGCCGGACGAATGCCACTCGCATTGGTTTGCAGTTCTCTAATCGTACTTCCACAGTCTCATCTCCCGTTGTTGTTGATTGCCGCTCCCACATGGATGCGGCGGTCGGGGAGACAACGGACGATTTGTCATTACGGCCACCTTGCCGATAGGCCGTCGGCGACATGCCGAACATGCGACCGAAGGCTCGTGTGAACGACTCGTGGGTGTCGTAACCGGCATCGAAGGCGATGTCGATCACCGAGCGATTGGTGCTGGTTAGTCGAAAAGCGGCTCGTTCCAGTCGCAGCCTGCGAACGTGTTCCTTTACCGACTCGCCGACCATTCCTCTAAATATTCGGTGGAAGTGGTAGGGCGAGAAGCAGGCGACCTTCGCAAGATCGTCCAACGGAAGCGGTTCATCCAAGTGGTTCTGGATGTAAACCATCACCCGAAGCAGTCTCTCCCGATAGTCGCTCTGCGTGTCGCTTCGCATCCGATTGTCTCCAAAACAGCGATTCTACAGATCGACGGGGACACTGCTTGACATTTCTTGCGGACTTTCGTGATTCTCGACTATTCTGATTCGTCCCTCACCGTATGGCCAACTCGAACCGAATCGAGCCTTCCCTCCGTGCCAATAATGGGTGAGACAACTGCCTCCTGGTTTATTACAGTAGAGGGCAAGGAGGTAGAACGATGGAGAATGCAAGGATGTTGGGAATGGAAGAGGCCGTGGCGGGCAGAACGGAAGGAGGGCGTAGCCCGACTGGAGTTCTGCCCGCCACGGCCGCCGCCACGGGGCCGGGCGGCCTTGCCGCTGGCAACGGAAAGCTGATCCCTGATCCGGCCGTCTCGGAGAAGCCTGTGCGGCGACGGTTCACCGCGGAGTACAAACTTCGCATTCTCTGCGAGGCCGATCGCTGTGCCGAGTCCGGCCAACTCGGGGCGTTGCTGCGCCGCGAGGGTTTGTACTCATCGCTCCTGAGCACCTGGCGGCAGCAACGCGACCAGGGGACACTCGCCGGACTGACCCCGAAGCGTCGTGGGCGGAAGGCCAACCCCGATGCCCCCTTGATCGCCGAGAACCAGCGGCTCATTCGAGAAACCCAACGGCTGACGGCCAAGCTCCGCCAAGCCGAGACGATCATCGAGGTCCAAAAAAAACTCTCCGAAATCCTGGGGATTCCCCTGCCGCCGCCAGACAGCAGCGAGAGGATGCCATGAACGCCATCAAAGAACTCTCTCCGCAGGTGGGAACGGCAGCGGCCTGTCGCAGTTTGGGCGTACCCCGCGCGACGCTCTATCGGTGCCGCCGGTCGAAGCCGCCCAAGCCCGCAACCACGCCACGGCCTACATCGCCGCGAGCGCTCTGCGACCAGGAGCGACAACAGGTTCTTGACGTGCTTCACAGCGAACCGTTTGCCGACAAGGCCCCGGCCGAGGTTTACGCGGCACTTTTAGATCAGGGCCAGTATCTCTGCTCGATCCGCACGATGTACCGCGTCCTGGACGCGCTGAAGGAAGTCCGCGAGCGACGAGAACCAACTGCGACACCCAACCTACCACAAGCCGCAACTGCTGGCCACCGCGCCCAATCAGGTCTGGACCTGGGACATCACCAAGCTGCTGGGGCCGGCGAAATGGACCTACTTCCATCTGTATGTGATCCTCGACATCTTCAGCCGCTATGTCGTCGGCTGGATGCTGGCCAGCCGCGAAAGTGAACACTTGGCCGAGCGGTTGATCCGCGAGACGGTCGTCAAAGAGGGCGTCGCCCGCGACCGCTTGACGCTTCACAGCGATCGTGGGCCGTCGATGCGTTCGCAGACCGTGGCCCAACTTCTGGCCACCCTCGGGATCACCAAGTCTCACAGTCGGCCGCACGTCTCCGACGACAACCCGTTTTCGGAGAGCCAGTTCAAGACGATGAAGTACCGACCGGAGTTCCCCGACCGTTTCACCAGCATCGAACACGGCTTGGAGTTCTGCGGCGAGTTCTTTCATTGGCAAAACCACGAGCATCACCACTGGGGCCTGGGCCTGCTGACGCCGGCGATGGTCCACTTTGGACAGGCCGACACGGTATTGGCTGGCCGACAAGCGGTGCTGACCGCAGCCCACGCCGCTCATCCCGAGCGATTCGTTCTGCATCCGCCGCGACCGCTTGGGCTGCCGAGTGAAGTTTGGATCAACCCTCCGGCCGATGGGCCGGAACCCCGTATGCTACAACTACCGCGCGACACTAATTTCGTACCGTGGTTGTCTCAAACCCGTTGACACGTTCCGCTTCGTCGGCCCCCGGCCCAGATTGAACAAAGCCACTCTTCTCCAACACTCGGATCGATGCTGTGAGGTGAGGGAAGGTATCGGCAAGCACCTTCCGCAAGCCGGGGTGCTGTTTTGCCCAGTCGAGAAAGCCTCGCAGGGCCTCGGTGGCAAAACCCTTGCGTTGAAACTGGTCAAGGAGCGAGTAGCCAATCAAGATTTCGCCGTTCTCATTTGGAAGGCTACAGGCACCGACGCCGCCGATGAGCGTCTTCTTGCCCTGTTGGTCAGGAAGTAGGATGTACCAGTTTGTCCAGCCAACCGCCTCCGGGTTCTTGGTCACGATGGAGAGGAAGAACTGTCGGGCATCGTTGTCATAGAGCGGAGTGGGCCAATTCTCAGGGATGTCAGCCTGCAAGCATCGAGCCAGTTGCGTATGGTCGCCTTCCGCCTGAAGCAGTTCCTTCGTGGCGGCAACCAGTTCAAGACGGGCCAGTGTGATCGTGAGGCTCGGAGTTGTTTCCATAAATGGGTCACCTTTGGGAGAGCTTGCGGTTTGCCGTCAGATGCTCCTTCTATCGCCCCCGCCGTGGAAACGGCACCAACTCGTTCACTTCAGCCTTGTATTTTCTGTAATCATCGCCAAATCGCTTGTTCAAATACTCGTTTTCTCGACCAATCCTGGCCTTGAAAATCAGGTAGGCCGCAATCGGCGTCAGAAACAGAGGCCAAGAGCGAGTGAACAGAACCAGTCCTGGGATGATGAAAACAATCCAGGCCGAGTAGATCGGATTTCTGGTCAGGCCGAAGATGCCGGTGGTTGCGAGTTTGTCCGAGTTGTAGGCCACGGTTGCGGCCTTCCCGGCCAAGATTAGCATGGGGATACCGATTGTCAGCAACACGATCCCGGCCACCAAAAAGATCGAGTAAGGAACCACCGTAATCAGGCAAATGTCTGGCCAAAGCCAAGTCACCAGCCCGGCGACGGCAGCGTAAGTTCCCGCCGACACCATGATGCTTGGGCCAACGCCCCATCGGCTCAGTTCTCTGGTCATGGCTTCGCCTTCGATTGCGAGTTTTGTGACGTGGACCGGTCTTCGTACCAATAGCGGGTTGTATATTCTTTGTACTTGTGCCGGGCGAACAGGAGGTAGAAGGCAGCAAGCAAAGTATCGGGGATCATGTGCCAATCGCCGTGCTTGTCGAACTTCCGAGCCGAATTAAGGGCTAAAGCCGGGCTGAGGCCCAGTTTTCGGGCCGTGAAGCGGGTGGCAAGCCGTTGTTTCGGGCGGCGACTTGCACCGAGCCGTTTTAGCCGAGACAAGAAGGCTACATCCTCCCCAACCGGCCTCGACTCATCGAAGCCGCCGATCTCCAAGAAATCTGTCCTGCGACAAAACCAAACGCCGCCATCCATCTGAAGCAGCCAAAGCGGCGGCATAATCAAGTACCACGTCGCCACAATCCCTAATGACCATCGCTCCATCGTGAGGCCGGTGGCACCGCCGAGGTAGCGGGAGTCGGCCATAACGGTGTCGATGTAGTTGAATGTCTCAGGGTGGATGCGGAAGTCAGCATCGGCGAATGCCACGATCTGGCCCCGTGCAATCGCCGCACCACCGTTGCGTGTGGCAGCGATCAATCGCTTCTCAATACGCTCGACCCGACAGCCCCGCTGTGCCGCAATCTGCGGCGTCTCGTCCGTGGAGGCGTTGTCGGCGACGATAACCTCGATCAGGCTGGCTCCACACCGATAACGATTGCGAGCAACATCAACGGTGTCCAACAGCCGGGGCAAATGGGCCGCTTCGTTGAAGGCCGGGATCACCAGCGATATCTTGGGGTTGCCTTCCATGCTCATCCTCCAACCCGTTTCGCCCGATAGCCCATTCCCTCAAGCTCTTGACAAATTCGATCTCGATGGTCGCCCTGAATTTCGATCTTCTTATCCTTAACCGTGCCGCCAGTGCCAAGTTTGTTTTTAAGTTTGGTCGCAAGCTCGGCCAAGTCGCTTTCATTTAGTGGCAGGTCGGAGATGATCGTCACCCCCTTGCCACCTCTGCCTTTGGTCTCTCGGCCAACCCGAACTACAGTGGACTTGCTCGGCTCGTCAGGTTTGCAGGTGCAAGTCTTCTTCAGTTGGTGGCACTTCGGGCAGAGCAGTTTTCGCCAATCATCATTTCCCATCGTCGAATCACTTCTTCTTGCTGATCTTGACCACCGGTCGGGCCTTACCCATCTTCTTCCGCAAATGAGCGAACTTGGTCGCCGGTTTGCGGGGCGTCTGTCGTCCTTTTCCGCTCATCCATCTTATTCCGTCTCGTTCTGCTTTCTTCCTCTTCACTTGACGCCAGCCGGTTGATTCGGCGATCTTCCATGTATGGAAATAATACTTGCCTCTCTCACGGATTCTCGCCGAAATCCACGGGTCACCATACTCGTCAATCATAGACACCCGAGATGGCCATGAACGCATAATCAGCTTCTTCATGAAGAGGACATCGTCGTGCGACACCGAGAAACCCTTCTGCGACCATTCATCTGGTAGACCTACAAATCGCACGAGATCGCCAACCTTCAAGTATTTTGGGTTTGGCATAGCGGATTGTTCTCCTTGCTCTTGCCTGTCGATTCGTTTCATCATTGACTTCTTGCCCGCATTCGTTCTACGACATAGAAGACTGCTGGGCAGGATACGGTGTTGCCAGCAATACCGTGGGTGCGATGAGCGAATCCCTTCTTCTGCGTGTGCGGATACTCGGCACAATCCCGAGGCCGCACGTCGTAGATCGTGCAACGGTTGAAGTGGTCCCAAGAATCTAGACAGGTGAACAAGGTGGATTTGGACTTTATTTCCGGTAAAATATTTTTCCGGGAAAGGAGACAGATTCACGATGGGAGGCAAGCGGAAGAGTTTTTCGGCGGATTTCAAGGCGAAGGTGGCCTTGGAGGCGATTCGCGGGATTTCGACGACGGCGGAGACCGCCTTGCGGCACAAGGTGCATCCGAACCAGATCGCGAAGTGGAAGAAGCAGGCCCTGGAGAACATGGCCGCACTCTTCGCCGATGGCCGCTCGAAAGCGAACAAGGGGGACGACGACCGGCTCAAGGACCGGCTTTACCAGCAGATCGGCCAGCTCCAGTTCGAGCTCGACTGGCTCAAAAAAAAAGTCGGAGATGCCGATTGAGGCCAAGCGGTTGCTCGTTGAACCGGAGCAGGAACGGCTTTCGATCGTCCGGCAGTGCAAACTGCTGGGGATGTCGCGGGCGGCCTACTACTACGAGCCGTGGGTGTGGGGCGAGACGGCCCTGGCGATGCTGCGGGCGATCGACGAAGAGTACACGCGGCATCCGTTCTTGGGCAAGCGGCGGATGTGCGATTACCTTGCGGAACTCGGCTACGACGTGGGCGTCAAACGCGCGCGGACATTGATGGCGTGGCTGGGTCTGGAAGCGATTTATCCGAAAAAGAACCTGAGCGTGCCGAATCGAGAGCACAAGAAATATCCGTACTTGCTCAAGCGATTGCCGATCATCCGCCCGAACCAGGTTTGGGCGAGCGACATCACTTACGTGCGTTTGAGCCGCGGATTTGCGTATTTGACGGTGGTCATGGACTGGTTCAGCCGCTACGTGATCGCCTGGGAGCTTTCGACGACCTTGGATTCGGATTTTTGCGTGCGGTGCCTGGAGCGGGCGTTGGAGACGGGCAAGCCCGAGATTTTCAACACCGACCAAGGCGTGCAATATACGAGCGAAGATTTCACGAAGACGCTGCTGGCGGCCGACGTGCAGATCAGCATGAACGGGGCGGGCCGCTGCTTCGACAACATCATGGTCGAACGCTTGTGGCGCTCTGTGAAGCAGGAGGAAGTGTACCTGAAGGAATACGAGGACGTGCCCGATTGCCGCGAGAACCTCGGCGAGTATTTCGCGTACTACAACGGCCGACGGCGTCACAGCAAGTTGAACGCCCGGCCTGTGGAGATTTACTTCGATGCAATTTGAAAAACGAAAAATGTTTTTGTTTCCTGCTGGGGCTCCGCCCCAGACCCCGGGATTTTTTAAGGCATGACAAAAAAGTGTCTTGTGGAGGTGAAGGCGGATTGGTATGCTGACGAAAAAGAAAAAGCCTCGAAGAGTTGAAGTCTTCAAGGCTCGTGTCCAAAGACACTTCTTTGGTCCGGTTATCCCTCGGCGGGTTGCTTCCCAGCAGAGCCCGCCTCCGTTTCACCGAACAGGTAAAGCATAAACAAAAGAGAGTTTCAGTCAAGCGGATAGCGTAAATGTCCCTTGATCTAACAAATCGGTTTCCACCTTATTCAAGGGTGCTTTTCTGTCAGAAAAACGGGACCAGCTCAAGTTGTCGGCTCCCAAGAATGGACATGGCACATTCTTCAGGAACAGGTCGCCGTCTTCGTCGGCCTTCAAGTATTGTGTCGTGAAGTCGGTGGCCTTGATGCCCAGGTGTTCTGCGATTCGACGAACGTCCGACTTTCGGAACATCGGGGAAATCGTCTTGCAGCAGTTGGCACATTGGGTGCAGTCGATGATCGAGAACGCCTCTTCGTGTAGGCGATGGGCCACCCGATCCACCGCCCGATCACTCTTCATCTTCAGACCGTGAAGAAAGTTGAAATTGCGGTCGGAGTGCTTCTCGGCATTCGCCTTCCAATCCTCGACGATGGTTTGCATGTCCATGTTGACTTCCTCAGTCAATAAGCAGCCTACCGATCTTGTCCTGCCTTCACTCCATCTCCCGCCAATTTGGCAGGCCCTTTTGCATCACTTTGGTGGCAGCCTTGGCATCGAACTTCTCTGGGGCGAACCGTCCTGACCACTCCATGAACTCCTCGTGCTGTTCGTGCTTTGGATCGGCCATCGCCTCCAAGAACTCTTGGTAGCCGTAGGGACCACCAACATCTTCAGGCGGGCAAGCCCTTTTGCCTTCCAAGCATACCGGATATCGGGTTCCTTTCTCTGCTTTCGGGCAGCCCTCGAAAAGAACCTCGTGTATCCAGTCGTCACCGAAGTCGTACTCGTAGCCGAAGCAAAACTGCTTGCCATTCTTGGGAACGATCTGGCTTATCTTTGTCTCCAGCGAGTTGATGACCTCCTCATCGTCCCCATAATCCTCCAATAGCAACTCTGGATCGCCATAGCGTTTACCTTTGATCTCGAACTGGTGGAGATGGCTGTTCGTCCAACCCATCGCCGTCTGGATGTGTTCATGGAGTTCGTCCAGGGTACAGTCCTTGGTTTGGATTCGTCGCCAGATCGGCGGCTCAATCTCCTTCAGCGTGATCTTGAACTGGAACACCGTTGCGGCGGTGGTGCTCGCCCTGGGTTTCTCGGTCTTGCCCTTCTTGGGCTTGGCCACGCCAACGACATTCTTTTGCGGGGGCTTCGCCTTCCTCACATCCTCGATCTTCAACGTCTTCGGTGGTTCTTCGTCGGTAAACGTGTCGAGGATCTTCTGCACCTTGTTGAAGATGGCGTCCAGCTTCTTTCCCGCCTTTCTGTCCTCAGTGTGATTGGCTTCGGCGGCGATGAATCCGCCAAGATCATCCCAATCGTCCAGGGTAAACTGGACCGGTTGGTCGTCGGGCGTGTCCCTAATGGCGTCGGCGTAGGTGTCATCCAGGCACATCAGGTCGTCGAGAATGAGCTTCCGCTCGGCGGCGGTCAACTTCAGCCCGATCTTGGTGTCGGGTTCGATGTGTTTTCGGGTGGGCATGGCGTTTTCTCCGTGTTGCCCACATTTTCGTGATAAAGAGGTGAGTTGGCAAGCCACCCCGCCTCAGATGCTTTGTTAAAACGCTGCAAATTGGATTGTAAGAGATCGGAGCAATCTGAAAGGTGTTCCAGCCCAGCCTGATCGCTGGTAGAATGCCCAGAAAAGTACACAAAAAGGAAACGTGATGGACTATTCTGTGCATCGTCCCAAGGGATACCAAGGGCAAGGTGATTCGCATCTTTCTCGGATCGTGCAGCGGCTTCGACGGACTCTCTCGGAGACGCAGCGAGACTTTGCTTACGATACCATCCGGCTGGACCCTGCCGGGATTGGCGAACTCGCCGGTATCCTCGTCGATTTTGCGGAAGACCTCCACAACAGCACCGGGCTATGGGCGGCATACGAACGCTACAACACCGAGTTCTTTGGCACCGCTCTTCCTTTGACCTCTTCTGGAAACGGCGGCGACCTTGGAGCGGTCTTCCATCCTGACCGTTTCCGTTATCTCCTTTGGGTCATATATCCAGTGTTGTTTGACGGGCTAGTTCTTTCGCCGACGCATCAAGACCTCATTCGTGTCGCCGAAGCCAGCAGCACTTGTCTGTCCGATGCCTTCTCCACCGTTCCAAAGGACTCCGGCGTGAAGGCATTTCTTGACAGTCCCAACGAATTTGGCTGGGATGTGAAACGCAAGCTGGTCTGGCTTGGCTCCCATTCTTTCCTGTTCCGCACGCTGTTCGCACGCCACATGGAAGAGCAGCCACCAAGAAGATCGGAAATCGCCCAAACCGACGACTTTATTTGTCAGAAATGCACCCCTTGGTCTGGACTGGGAGCAATCGACATCCTGGCAGGAGTTCTTGGCATCTCGGAGGACGACCGAAAGGATTTGCGGAGTTGGTACGAGCGGCACGCCGCTTTCTTCAAAATCCTGTCGGTCAACCACTCAATGCTGGAAGCGGTGAACGTCATCAACGACCAGCCGTATCAAATCAAGATCGACATGAAGAGAAATCCGTTCAAGCCTGGGCAACTTCTCTTCGGAAGCTTGGTGCCGTGGCGGGGAGAGTGGTACTGGTCTGGCGAGCAACAGCTTTTGGGTGATGTCTCCAACGTCGATGTCGGTGAGCTAACAAGGACGATGAAACGCCAAAGCCCAGGCATCGTATGCCGATACTCCAAGGAGTACGAGACGCAGGTGAGGCAAATCATGTCCGAATTGCACGAGAAGATGATGGTTTACCACGGCAAGGATTTGGTCGTATATCCGAACGGCTTGTCGATGGCGGCGGATTGGCAGAAGGAACTCCGTGAGCAATGGGAATCGAGACCACAGCAGGAAGTGAACGATGCCATCAAAAAGCACGGGATGAAGAAGGGACGCCCGGAAGTGAATCTTCCGAAGGACTTGCTGGATGAGAACGACGGACTTGGCGTATTCCTCAACCCCGATGAGGGCAAGGAGATCATGACGCATTTCACGTCCCTGGTTGCAGGGCTGAAAAAGAAGGGCGAAGGCTTGACCGAGGATGAGGAGGATGTCATCCGTGGATTCTTCGATTCGGAAGCGGTCAGTCCGAGGTTCGTCAAACGGGTACTGGCGGAATACGGCGACGAGTCGGTCAAAACGGCGTTCTTGTTGAAGGGCGATTTGCCGGGCTATTGGCTGGACTATCTCCTCAGAAGCCGTAAGGGCCACTTCCATCGGAAACGATACCCAACTCTGTCGGTGATTTGACGGATATCGGGACGGATTCCTCCTTATCTTGCCATCACAACAGCCGCCATCGCCACTCCGATCACGACCACCAAACACCCTCCCGGCCTCGGCAATCCATTCCGACCTATCCCGTTAGACACCCTCCCAAACGCTCCCGAATCAATTCCAATCAATCGAAAAAGGAAGAATGACTTGGGGGACGCCCCATTTCATCCTTGCAAAATTTGCAAACAAAATCAATTCGTTTAGAAAATGTGGCAGCCGGAGTAGTCATGGCACTCTGCCACACTTCACTTTGTTCAATCCTACTCGTCCCACTGAACATCAGCTTGGTTGCTGAGCAAGACTCCCCCAAACCATCCACCGCAGCGAACCCAACCTTTCCGAATCTGCCCAGCAGGCGTTCGGATCGTCACGTAATAGACTTCCTGGCCTTTGGATTTCCTCCACCAAAATGTTCCTCCGAACCAACGACGCTCACTGGACAGAATCTCATACCCATTCTCTTCTGCCCATCCCTCCAGTATCGACTTGGCTCGGGAAAAGTGAAGTACCCATAGCATGACAACAAATGCCACAAAAGCGAGAAATCCAATGGCGGGAAGAGCATTGTCCATAGTTGAGTTCCGACTATCTGGCTCGATTCTTGCCCTTCATTCAAGACGACTCTTTACGATTCGGCAGAGACGCCGCCCGACGCAATGCGGAAGAGCCGAACCGTTCTCGAATCTGATCGGACGCCACATCCAAACCCGCCTGTTTCTGTCGCTCATCTTGATCGAAGAGGAGTCCTTGGACCAGTCCTGGATTATCAAAGCCGCTGACGCCCATTCCCACAAGCCGCACCGGAAGATGACCTGTCGGAAGTCGCTGACAAAGCATTTCGTCGGCTGCTTGCCACAGTTCGTGGGTGATGTCGGTCGGCTCAGGCAATGTCTGCGAACGGGTGATCAGGGAGAAGTCGGCGAAACGGACCTTCAGATGGACGACTCGACCTCTTAGCCCATGCCGTCGAAGCCGCCATCCGACCTGCTCGGTCAAATCCACGAGCCAAGCCCGAAGTACCTCCAGATCGTCGATGTCCTGCTCGAAGGTCGTCTCGTGGGAGATCGACTTCGCCTCCCGCTCGGGCACCACCGGCCGATCATCGATTCCGTGGGCCAAGTGCCAGAGGTGTTCGCCTTGCGAGCCGAAACTGCTTATCAGGGTGTCGAGCGGCCACTGGCGAAGCTGACCGATGGTGCGGATGCCGAGTCGCTGGAACACCTTGCTCCCCTGTTTCCCGACACCCCACAGCCGTTCCACCGGCAGCGGATCAAGGAACTCTTCGACTTGCCCCGGCTCCACGACCACGAAGCCATCGGGCTTCTTGAGGTCGCTGGCGATCTTGGCAAGGAACTTGTTTGGAGCCACGCCTACCGAGACGACCAAGCCGATTTCTTCACGAACGACCTGCTTGATCTTGCGACCGATTTCGGCGGCTGACCCGAAAAGTTGCTCACTGCCGGTCACGTCCAGAAACGCCTCATCCAGTGACAACGGCTCTACCAGAGGCGTGAACCGCTCGAAGATTTCCCGAATCTGGCGAGACACTTCGGCATAGTAGCTGATCCTGGGAGAGAGATAGACGCCGTGCGGACAGAGCCGTCGGGCAGTGGCGGCGGGCATAGCACTGTGGATGCCGTATTTGCGGGCAACGTAATTGGCCGCCGACACCACGCCCCGTCTTCTCAGGCGTGCCGCCGACGATGACCGGCTTGCCGACCAATTCCGGTCGGTCCCGCTCCTCGACCGAGGCGTAGAAGGCGTCCATGTCGCAGTGGAGGATCATCGGGGTTGGCCTTGGTCAATACATTTAACGGCCAACAGGGCGACCAGCAATCGGCCCGGTGTGACATGGAAGCAGCAGAGTGTGCTGTCGGCGGCGTGGGATGGGGCGGGTTCCATCGGATGTTTTAGCCTTCCTGTCAGCGTTCACTCTTACAATTCGGCAATGCCTGCTGCAATTCCTGCACGCCTTTGTCCGTTACATGTGTGCCGTGAAGGGATAAAGACTGGAGTCGAGTCAGCCCCTTGAGGCTCTTCAAACCAGCGTCCGTTACCTGCGTGTTGTCGAGACGCACATTTAAGAGTTGAACCAGTTCTTTGAGATATTCCAAACCCGTGTCCGTCACATGAGTGTCGTCAAGCCACAACAGATAGAGTTGAGTCAGCCCATTGAGATGCTGAAGTCCGCCGTCCGTAACCTGCATGTCGCTGAGAATCAACTGTTCAAGATGGGTGAGTCCAGCAAGATGCTGAAGTCCAGCGTCCGTTACGTGCGTATTGGCAAGAGATAACCAGCGGAGTTGAGTCAGTCCCTTGAGATGTTCCAAGCCAGCGTCGGTCACCTGCGTGTTTTCGAGGTGCAACTCCCAGAGTTGGGGTAGTTTTCTGAGATACGGCAGGGCGATGTCCATTTCCGACATCTCGTAGAAATGAACTCCTTCAACATTTGCGAAGAAATCATCGCCAACGAGTTTCCGTAGCCAAACGGGGCCAGGCATTTCAAAACAAAACGGTGGGGTAAACACATAATCATACCTCACGCTGCCCCCCAACTTCTGAATCGCTGCCACTACCTCTCTCTGTCGCCTTGCTTTCTTCATCTCCACCGCCAACCAACTGAACGGGATGGCAACGGCAACCGTCAGCACCAGCAGCGTCCGAAGGCTGAACTGGAATCGCCAATTAAGACAAAGGGCGAGGACGAACCAGATCAGCATCAGCAGCATCATGACGCCGACTGCCGCAATGGAGATCGACGCTGCCCAACCTTTCGGCATCCAGTGTTGGGACAGAAGCAGAACTGTCTCGATAACCAGCAAGATGGTCAGCAAGCGGGCTGGTGTGGGGTGGAACCAGCGAGGGCGGTTGCCGGTGGTGTGAGGAGAAGTCTGTTGCATCGGTTACTTCGTCACAACTTGTTGCAGTTTTGGAAGTACCTGCCGAAGCCGCTTGATGCCCTTGTCGGTAACCTTGGTGTTTTTGAGTTCCAGCAATCGGAGTTGTCCCAACCCTTGGAGATTCACCAACCCGGCGTCCGTGACCTTGGTGTTGCTGAGGTACAGCCTTTGAAGTTGGCTCAGCCGTTGGAGATGCACCAACCCAGCGTCGGTGACGTGGGTGCCGCCAAGGTACAACTCTTGGAGTTGACTCAACCCTTGGAGACACACCAAGCCATCGTCGGTGACTTGGATGTCACCGAGCGAGACACCTCGGAGTTGCGTCAATCCTTGGAGATGCACCAGTCCGGCATCCGTGACCTTGGTGCCTGATAGAGACAGTTCTTGGAGTTGGCTCAACCCTTGGAGATGCACCAACCCGGCATCCGTGATTTGGGTGTTGGCGAGCAACAGTTCTCGGAGTTGGCTCAACCCTTGGAGATACATAAGCCCGGCGTCACGGACTTTGCTGCCGACGAGCGAGAGCCGTTGGAGTTGACTCAACCGTTGGAGATTCACCAACCCGGCATCGGTGACTTTCGTGTCATCGAGAAAGAGTTCTTGAAGTTGCCCCAATCTTTGGAGAGACACCAGCCCAGCGTCGGTGACTTGGGTGTTGCCAAGTGCCAGCAATTCGAGTTGACTCAACCCCTGGAGATGCACCAACCCGGCGTCACTGACGTTCGAGTCGTTGAGGTAGAGAGTCCGCAAGAGGGGCAAGTTCTGGAAATGTGCCATATCGGCATCTGTGACTTTCCCTTGTGACAATGCAACTAGGGTCACGTTCAATAGAGAGTCGTCCCGCAAGAGCTTCCCCAGCCACGTTGGTTCAGAATTCACCCATCCTCCTACTTTCGCTATGGCAACAGCCGCCTGACACTGCCTCCTTTGCTCCCGAATCGTCACCATCAGCCAACTCATCCCGATTGCCACCAGTAACGTGAGGACGAACAGCGACCGCAGTCTCCACTGAAACCAGCGGAGTTTGGGCGGCTTTTCGGCGGTGGGTGAGGGGGTGGTGTCCATCGGTCAGTGTTCAATGTTGCAGTTCGGTAACGCTTGCTGGAGTTTCTTCACGCCGTCGTCTGTGACTTTCGTGTTGCGGAGGTCCAGTTCTCGGAGTTGGGCCAACCCTTTGAGGTTCTCCAGCCCGGCATCGGTAACCTCGGTCGCCGCCAGGCTCAAGTCCTGTAAGTCCATCAGCCCCTTGAGGTGTTCCAGCCCAGCGTCGGTGACCTTGGTGTTCGCAAGGTAGAGCCATCCGAGTTGAGTGAACCCTTTGAGATACTTCAGCCCGGCATCGGTGACCTTGGTGTTTGAAAGCACCAGCCCTCCTCCCGGCTCTCCGAATCGGGTCAGCCCCTTGAGGTGCTTTAGCCCGGCATCGGTCACTTTGGTTCCCGCAACGTTTAGCCATCCGAGGTTGGCCAATCCCTTGACGTGCTCTAACCCCGCATCGGTTACTTCGGTGTTCGCAAGTTCTAACGATTGCAGTTTGGACAACCCTTTGAGGTGCTCCAATCCCGCATCGGTCACCTTCGTGCCTGTAAGCCTGAGCCATCCGAGTTGGGTGAACCTCTTGAGGTACTTCAGCCCGGCATCGGTCACTTCAGTGTTTGAAAGGATCAGTGTGTGGAGTTGCTTCAACTGTTCGAGGTGCTCCAACCCGGTATCGGTTACTTTGGTGCCTTCCAGATTGATCGCTTCAAGTTGGATCAAACCGCTGACATGCTCCACCCCGGCATCGGTTACTTTGGTTCCGTTCAAGTCGAGTCGTCGGAGTTTCGTCAACCCTTTGAGATGCTCCACCCCGGCGTCGGTCACTTTGGTGTCTGTAAGAATCACGAAAATGATTGACTTATCTGGACTTTTGTGGTCTACGCAGACTTCACCACCGAGTTTTTCGACCTCCGCAGCTACCTTTGCCTCTTTCGGATTCACTCTTGCCACGCAACCGGAGACGACCAGGGAAAGCAATAAGCCCAATACTGGCGTCAAGGCTCCAAGTCGATTCATTCTCCGATTCAGCAATTGTGTCATTCGCATATCTTACTTTGCCTTTCGTTTCGCCAGTTTGAAAGCCACTTACCCCTCGCTCTCATCGTAATCGTGTTTTCGTGCGACCCGCCAACCCTCTTCCCAGAATCGGCGTTCATCCGTGTCCTCATCATGCGGGTTGTCGCTAACATCAACGCCGTCCCAATAGGCGTCGTAGCCTTCGTCGATAGGCGTCGTTGGTGGACATTGGTTTGCCCTCAGTCCTCTTCGCCTGCCTCAGCCCGATCCGCCGGAACGTAGGGGATCATTCCCTTTTCAAATGCCACTTCTTGAAGTTCCCGAGGGGCGTGTCGGATGTCCATCAGGAAACCGTTCACCTCCAACATCCACACCATTGGGTTCTCGTCCATCATGCTGGGCAATGTCCACCGGTGGTCGAACTGGCGTATCTTGAGCATCTTCCGAATCAGTTGCGACTTGCCCTGGCCGGTGCTTTCCGCCACGCCGAAGGCTTTGTCGATCTGCGGCAAGTTTCAAGTACGGCTTTTGACTTCGGTCGTCCAGGTAATTGACCCGGCCAATAGTCCGCACGATTCCGCAAGCCCATGTTTCCAGTTTTCCTTGAAGAAGCGGCGAGGGACGTTTTCGAGCCAAGGCCGTCGCCAACTTGCGGCACATTTCGGCGTATTCGTCGTTCAGATGATCTTTGCAGAATGCGTCGGTCATTTGGACGATCAGATTCGAGAACTGCCTTGGCGATCGACGGAACGGTCCTTGACAAGCCGAACAAGTGTTTTCGTTTGCGTTTTAGGTTTCTTTGGCGGCAATTCACCCTCTGGCAGCGACGTGATGATCCCAAACGCCTCCTTTGCCTCCTTGTACTCCTCGTTGAGTCTTCGCTTAACGCCACCACCGAAGGTGATGTTGTGGCCCGACAGCAGACCGTCATAAATGATCTTGTCCTTGAAGGGCAACAACACGGCGTTAATCAACCTGGGCAGGTATGGACCAACCAGTTCTTCAAACGGGTCGGCGAGAGCCAGGACGCCGTAGGCTTTCTTCGGAGAGTCGCTGCTGAGGAAGATGGCGTACTTCGACAAATAACGAAAGATGAAGAACTGGCCGATGACGGCGTGTTTCCAACCGGCAACGATGGCCAACTTATCGGCGGAAAGATTGGCTGGGTTCTCTTGGATAAACTGGTCGAGCAGTTCTCGATGCAAAAACAAAGCGTCCCGAACGGCGACCCTTTCTTCGGGCGGCGTGGAGGTGTACTCCTTTGAATCCGAGAACTTCTCCGAGGAATGACCTTGAGCTTTTGCCGTTCACGAAAGACAGCAGGGCCGCATACAGGTCGTAAAACAACTTGCCTTCGTCGAATGTCAGGTTCATGGTGCTTCGCCTTTCGCCGTATCGTCATTCACCGAGTTTCTTCATCAATTCAACCCGTCGCCTCTCGATGACCTTCAAACGAGTCTTGATCTTCCTGGCTTCCTTGTCGAGGTCAGCCAATTCCTTCTGGAGCTTCTTCTGGTTCAGGTGGTTCAGTCCACCTTTTTCCTTGACCAGGGCTTCGACCTCGTGCCGAAGCAGCCGAAACCACGGGTTGCCGTGCATGTTGCCTTCCCGAAACTGCAACTTGCCTGCCCGAATGGCTGAGATGATCTCCTGTTGGGTCAGGCCAAACTCCTGCCGAGCCGACTTGTCGCTGAACGTGGCCCCCTGTTGCGTCCAGATAGCTCTATCCTCATACATGGTTCAATATCCTTCACATTCTTCCACTGTCTCAGCTACGGCTTCACCTTCTTCTCGTCTCCACGCCAGCTAACGACGGTCTTCACCTTTTCTTCTTGCTGACCCTCGACACGATTCGAGTCTTCTCCATCTTCTTCCGCAAGTGGGCGAACTTGGTCGCCGGTTTGCGGGGCGTTTGTCGTCCTTCTCCAGCCATCGGTGTTCTCCATCAAATCAACTGGTCGTCCGTTCGCTGTTTGCTCATGCAGCACTTCTTGAACTTCTTGCCGCTTCCACAGGGGCAAGGGTCGTTGCGACCAATCTGGCCAATGCTTCCTGATGTCTGATGTCGTCCAACCAACCGTCCACTCGGTTCCTGATATTGAACATGAGAAGAACAGTCGTGTTTCAGGCAGGCACGAATAAGAGGAGCGGGATCGAAGTGGCCGTCGTCGTCCGGTGTCGCCGCCTTCACTAGCATTTGCGTTACGGGTTGTCGCTGATCTTCAGGCACCACGCCAATAGGCAATGCCGCTCCGCCTGTCATGGAAAAACCTTCGTGAAAAAGCAGGCGGGATGCGAAAATCAGCCCCGGCTTGGCCGTACTGCCAAAACCCATGTCAACGATGACGATGGACTCGTTCGAGAGTAGGTCTCGAACGGACACGCCGAATCCACGCATTACCGATTCCACGACAAACAGCGAGTAAACCGCCTTTTGCATGGCTCGAAGACAAACCATCTCATCCGATTCCGGGGCGGGAGCAGAATCGACAAGGTACTGCTCGACCGCATTGCGTCCATTGCGATATACGTCATAAATGCAGTAATCCATCAAGACCGACGTTTCATCCTCGGAGTTGAAGACCAAAGTGCCCCTCTGCAAGATTCCCAGTTTCTTGCCTCCCTCGTGAAGAACGTCTTTGCTCAGCCGTTGAACCAGCTTGTGGTTCAAAGTTTGCCCGACCGCCCGTAGATGCTTATAGCGAGTAACGATTCCAGCACGGTCTGCAATGTTGGTGCTGGCGTCATTGCGTCGAAAACAGTCAAACAAACTCATCGATACGCCTCCTTTTGTCTGCTCCGATGTGTGACCGCTATCTGCCGTCTCCTGGCAGCCATTGTGGTTCACCTATTCCAATTCATCCGAGGAGTCCACGATCTTGAGATCGAACTGAAATCCTTCATAGATCTGGATAAGCTCGGCTAACTGTTCAAAGGTCAGAAATATGCCGTCCACCACGACACCACCGTAGGCAATTCGTCCCCGCAGTCTGTCGTGTGTCAACGACAGGCTTCCATCCTTCTCCAGAAGATGGCGAACGGAAAGCAATTTCCGAATTCTTCTGCGAAGATCGCCAAGTGCGTGGAAAGGGTCCACCGTAGAATATGCCCTGAAGACGTAACCGTCGTCGCCCTCCACATCTTCGGCTGCACACACACCGTATCCCGATGGCACCGGAAACTGCTCCACGGTGAACTTCCGGGTTCGACCTGCAAAGTCCACGAATTCATCAGTCCTCGGAAAGTCGGACGGTTGCGGTGATCCATTGCTGTTCGACATGCAGACATCCTTCTTGATTCGATACCGGGGTCGTTCAGAACATCCTCAGCTTCGTCTTGGTCAGTGCCACTTCCATCACGGCTTCCTGCTGCGACATCTTACGTGTCTTCTTCAGAAACCGAATGGCTTCTTTGTCCATGTCCGTCCGCACCATTCCGTAGAGTTGCATTTCTTGATGGGAGTCCAGACCGGGAGCGACGGGCGGCAACCACTCCACTCGAAGTGTTCCCTCCGGGTGTGCCGCCGCAGGTGAGAATCCGTCGCTGATCGTCAGGGAAATGAACCTTCTTGTACGCAACCAATTCGTCGATCATGGCGTCGATGTCCCGTGATTTCAATTCATCCCACAAGTCGGGCTTCTCCGCCTCAATGGCCTTCCAGACATTCGAGCAGGCTTCCAGCTCGGCTCCCAGTCCAACACATTCGTTCCATGCGACATTGGCGAGGAACACGGCAACGTGGGACGCCTCCGACGACGGATTTCCTTGAGGATCACGAAGCAGCCGCTCCGACATCTCCTTCATGATGTCGGACATTTTACGGGATTTTTCGGTCTTGCGTATCGTCTTTGCCATCTATTCGACTCCTCTTCACCTCGCCATCACAACCGCCGCCATCGCCACTCCGGTCACCGCCAAAACCACCACCAAGCACTCACCGGCCTCGGCGGTCCATTCCGAATCAACCGCCCGCCCTCCGATTCATAACCGATCTTTCGCTTGAATCGCAACTTCGTGTTCGTCCAAAACCGAAAGGGCTTCATCGCCGCCGTGATCCCCAGTTCCGTTTTGACCCGCTTCTTGGCTTTGGTGATGCCTAACACTGTGGTCAAGGAGGGACGGCGATAGAAGCGGGGCAAAGCGGAAGAGTTTCATGCTCGATTTGCCCATCACGAAGATGTTCGGTATCGTTCAATGTCCCTAGAATGGTTGCTCCTGTCTACATACATCACAGAACGCTTTGATTCCGATGGATTTGCGGGATAGAATGACGATTGTACCATCACGTTGGCAACCTTGCGACCCTATTAGGCCGGTTGCCGATGGCGACCAGGGGGACCGACTAACGGATGAGCATACTTACGACTACGCTACTGAAACGGAAGCCGCCACGAAACTCGTTGCGATGGCAGAAAACGCTTGCCCAGGTGGCGAGTATCCTGGTCTCCAAGTACGGCACGCCCAAGCTCGGCAACTATCGTGACCCGGTCAAAGAGATCTTCTACATTGTTCTTTCTGCAAAGACCACCGAGAGGCTCTACCAAGCCGCCTACAAACGCCTCTGGAGGCGGTTCCGCACCTTGTCTGAGATCGCTAGAACCTCCACGACTGAGCTTCACGATTGTATTGCAGGAGCAGGCTTAGGTGCCAAGCGATCCGCTCAACTGCACGAGATCGCTTGCCGACTACTTGCGGATTTTGGCACTAACCCAGGAAGAGGATTGAGACGATTGTCGGCAGAGGACGTTTATGGATACTTACGAAGCCTTCCTGGAATTGGACCGAAGTCTGCCTTCTGCATTATGATGTACAGTCTCGATTTCGACGTTTTTCCAGTCGATACTCACATCCATCGTGTACTCTGCCGAATCGGGCTCATGCGAGTTGGGGCAAAGCACTATCACGCACAAGACTATCTGCCTGCGTTCATTCCAGAGGGATGCAGCAAGGCCCTACATGTGGCCCTCGTCACGCACGGTCGTCGAATCTGCACGCCACGCCTGCCGTCATGCCACGTATGCGTTATTCGCAATCTCTGCAAATACGGAGCCAAGGGGTTCTCGTTAGCTCATCGGACATGGACGAACGATGGGTAACGGCGATAGTGGCTTAGGTATGCCGCAAGCAAGGTGATGGAAACGCTGTCCTTTGCATCAAACCGAAACGGCATCTGATTGTGGATCGAGGCGGTGTCGAGGTCCGAAGAGATCAAGCCCTCCAGGAGATGGCGTTCCTTCACAGAGATATTCTGGTACGGACACCCCCAGGACTGTCTTCCAGTCGGTGGACCGAAACGGCCACTCAGCGAATACACCATCGCTCCCAATTCGGCCAACCAGTCCGTCGTCGGCGACGATCATCGTAACGGTTAGCATTTGGTGTTCGCTGTCTCGATACCTGTATGCAGCGAGTGGGACGACGTGCAACTTCGTTCCCGTAACGCCCTTTAACGCCGCCAACTTCACAGCCTGAAGTAGCAAACTTTGAGCTGGTCCCGTTTTTCTGACAGAAAAGCACCCTTGAATAAGGTGGAAACCGATTTGTTAGATCAAGGGACATTTACGCTATCCGCTTGACTGAAACTCTCTTTTGTTTATGCTTTACCTGTTCGGTGAAACGGAGGCGGGCTCTGCTGGGAAGCAACCCGCCGAGGGATAACCGGACCAAAGAAGTGTCTTTGGACACGAGCCTTGAAGACTTCAACTCTTCGAGGCTTTTTCTTTTTCGTCAGCATACCAATCCGCCTTCACCTCCACAAGACACTTTTTTGTCATGCCTTAAAAAATCCCGGGGTCTGGGGCGGAGCCCCAGCAGGAAACAAAAACATTTTTCGTTTTTCAAATTGCATCGAAGTAAATCTCCACAGGCCGGGCGTTCAACTTGCTGTGACGCCGTCGGCCGTTGTAGTACGCGAAATACTCGCCGAGGTTCTCGCGGCAATCGGGCACGTCCTCGTATTCCTTCAGGTACACTTCCTCCTGCTTCACAGAGCGCCACAAGCGTTCGACCATGATGTTGTCGAAGCAGCGGCCCGCCCCGTTCATGCTGATCTGCACGTCGGCCGCCAGCAGCGTCTTCGTGAAATCTTCGCTCGTATATTGCACGCCTTGGTCGGTGTTGAAAATCTCGGGCTTGCCCGTCTCCAACGCCCGCTCCAGGCACCGCACGCAAAAATCCGAATCCAAGGTCGTCGAAAGCTCCCAGGCGATCACGTAGCGGCTGAACCAGTCCATGACCACCGTCAAATACGCAAATCCGCGGCTCAAACGCACGTAAGTGATGTCGCTCGCCCAAACCTGGTTCGGGCGGATGATCGGCAATCGCTTGAGCAAGTACGGATATTTCTTGTGCTCTCGATTCGGCACGCTCAGGTTCTTTTTCGGATAAATCGCTTCCAGACCCAGCCACGCCATCAATGTCCGCGCGCGTTTGACGCCCACGTCGTAGCCGAGTTCCGCAAGGTAATCGCACATCCGCCGCTTGCCCAAGAACGGATGCCGCGTGTACTCTTCGTCGATCGCCCGCAGCATCGCCAGGGCCGTCTCGCCCCACACCCACGGCTCGTAGTAGTAGGCCGCCCGCGACATCCCCAGCAGTTTGCACTGCCGGACGATCGAAAGCCGTTCCTGCTCCGGTTCAACGAGCAACCGCTTGGCCTCAATCGGCATCTCCGACTTTTTTTTTGAGCCAGTCGAGCTCGAACTGGAGCTGGCCGATCTGCTGGTAAAGCCGGTCCTTGAGCCGGTCGTCGTCCCCCTTGTTCGCTTTCGAGCGGCCATCGGCGAAGAGTGCGGCCATGTTCTCCAGGGCCTGCTTCTTCCACTTCGCGATCTGGTTCGGATGCACCTTGTGCCGCAAGGCGGTCTCCGCCGTCGTCGAAATCCCGCGAATCGCCTCCAAGGCCACCTTCGCCTTGAAATCCGCCGAAAAACTCTTCCGCTTGCCTCCCATCGTGAATCTGTCTCCTTTCCCGGAAAAATATTTTACCGGAAATAAAGTCCAAATCCACCTTGTTCACCTGTCTAGATTCTTGGGACCACTTCACTTGCGAAGTTCTCAGTTCCCAACTGATCTGGCTTAATCTCCCCGACCGGCAGATATTCGCCGAGTTGCTCGGTAAGATTGGCAATACAGATCGTCTCGTACTCGGAGTCGCTAAGGGTCAAGACTCGGTCCTGGCCGTTTGGCTCGCCGACAGTCGAGGTGAGCAAGGATGATAGGTACGTGTCGAAGTCTTTATGGGTTATCGACTCTGGGTCTTTCAGGTATGCCTCGAAGTCTCTTCTGGTCAACGCTGCCGCACGTCGCCTATACGACTGCGGATTCGCATTCAGAGTGATCTTTGCAACGTCACCACTGCCGAGTTTTGAGACAAGCTGACGAAACTCGCCAAGCTGCTCACCCCGCTTATTGGCATCCGCATAGTCCAACCAAACGATCAGGCGGCGATCAGCTTGGTCCGACAGCAACTTCTCAAGATTCTCGACGAACTCGCCACTCGTCTCATGGCGACAGTCGATGAAGCCGAGACGATTGAATGCGGCTCGCTTCCATGTCGTCTCGTCGCTTTCAATGGAAATCATCTGCTCGATCGCAAAGCGGTCATTGATGAGCTTGAAGTCCTCCAAAAACCTTCCACCCATTGATACATAGACGTACCTCGACGGGCCATCCCAGACACGGACGAAGTCGAGCACGTCGAGGAAAAGCTGCCGTTCGACGAACTTATTTGGGCGAAGCTGGTACGGAACGTTTTGGCCGCTCACGATTTTCCTCGCTTTGCACGCTTGAGTGATTCGTCAAAGCACCGCTTGCCGACATCCGCTCGGTCGTGTTGAGGATCGTCGAAGTAGTATTCCGCTACCGTTTCTATATCCTCTTGATCGGCGGCAAAGCAGATCCGCCGCTGCTTCTGCTGCGGTTCTGGCTTCGGTAATTCCGGGACGTATTGCCGTATTCCCGGTTGTGCTCGAAGGGGCGAGAACTTGGCTTCTTCAACTCTGCCGATGATCTGAGATAGAGTGCGTTGGGAAAGACACTCGAACATCTCCGATGTCTCTTCCTCCTGCTTCTTCCAGCGGTTGGTAAAGGACGTGAAGTATTTGAGGCCATTCCTCATGTGGTCGATTACTGCCTGATACAGAGGCGAGTCGGTCGCAAGGCCACGCTTGGTCGTGTTAAGAGGAAGGGCCATTGAATCGGTTGCCCGGAACGAAACGATCCCCCGAATTGATATGAACTGATTGTGATAGCCGGGCGTGACTCCCTTTGTTCCCCAACCTGTCTTGAATGTCTTATCGTTGTACAGGACGATTCGATCATTACAGATCACTGTCCAGCCTGCATTTTCGCTCTTGCTCTTGACAAATTCCTCGTCGTCGAGTTCCACCTCAGTAGCAAGCGGACGATAAAAGCCAACCGCCAGTTCTACATGGACGTCGCTGAGGTCTCCGGCAACGACATAAGGCTCAATGGAGGAAGTCTTTTGCGTTCCGATATGGTCGGGACAAAGCATCGATAGGCTGACCGGAGCGATCTTCTGTTCGTTTAGCGTGACCGCAAACCCCTTCTGCAAAATCAGAGCATAATGGCGTGCGATCTCCTTCTCCAAGTCAGCAAGAAAGGACGATTCGTCTGCGTCAAACTGGCGGGCGATCTCAGGGTGTTGAGGTGGACCTGGTTGTCTAGACCACGGATTACGATTTCTTAGATGGAGGGGACCAGCGGCCCGCGAAACCCATTCCAAAGGTTTCGCGCGGCCGCAGAGCCGCTCCCCCAGTATGAGTACAGAGAAACTTCTCCCAAATTTTTCCGAGAAAAGTCGCGTTGATTTGGACCACTGTGATGACTCTGTTGGACGCCTCACGCCGCCGCGTACACGATCGCCGGTGTGAGGTAATCCAAGGCCGCGTGCAATCGCTCGTCGTTGTAAAACAGGAAGAAATCGGTCAGGCCCGCCTCCAACGCACGCACCGTGGCGTAGTCGTGAAGGTAAACGCACTCGTACTTCACCGTCCGCCACAATCGCTCCACGAACACGTTGTCCATCCAACGGCCGCGGCCATCCATGCTGACGGCCACGCCTGCCAACTCCAACCGGTCGGTGAACGCACTGCGCCGTGTACTGCACGCCCTGGTCGGTGTTGAAAATCTCCGGCGTGCCGCTTGCCAACGCCTCGTCCAGTGCCTCCAGGCAAAACAGTCCGTCGAGTGTGTTCGACAATCGCCACGAAAGCACGTAGCGGCTGTACCAATCCATGACCACCGTCAGGTACATCCAGCCGTGTGGCATCGGCACGTAGGTGATGTCGCTCGACCACACCTGGTTCGGCCGCACAATGGCCACATTTCGCAGCAAATACGGGTAAATGCGATGTTCGGCGCCGTTCCGCGAAAGATGCGGCTTGGGATAAATCGCTTCCAAGCCCATCAGCCGCATCAGACGCTGCGCCCGCGTGCGGCTGATGCCCAACTGCTTGGCCATCTTCCGGCTGCCGTAGCAGGGCGTCTTCAGGTATTGTTCGTCGATTCGACGCATCCATTGCAGATTCTCCGCCGACTCGCCCGCCGGCCGGTAATACCAACTCGACCGATTCAACCCCAGCAACTCACACTGCCGGCGCACGCTCAACCACGGAAGTCCCCGCTCAATGCACTCCCGCTTGAAGTCAATCGAGTCGGGCAACTTTTTTTTTCAGCCACGCCGATTCCATTTGCAACCGGCCGATTTGCTCGTACAACTCGGCGATCAAGGTGTCTTGGTTTTCGACCTTGCGGCGTTGGTCGCCGGAGAACAACTCCGTCGCACCATCGAGCAACTGCCGTTTCCACTGCCCAATCTGGGTCGGATGCACGCCGAACTGGGATGCCAGTTCGCCCGTCGTTCGATCACCCCGCACTGCCGCCAACGCTGCTTTGGCCTTCAAGGCCGCCTCGATCCGTCGCCGCTTCGCTCCCATGTCTTTCTCCCAAAAACTGGACCTATCCTACCAGGGATTCGACTCAAAGTCGTGGTCCAGTTTCTTGGGTCCACTATATGTAGCTGAGTAATGGTAATATGAGTCCCGTCTTCGGTTAGCCGCTTACTTTTGGGCAGGGGGACGAGTTGAAGCTGCCACGGATCGTGCGAAGATGTGTCGGCCTGCGACTGGGCTTCTTCGTCGAGCCATTCAGGTGGAATTTCCACCTTATATGGGCCTGACTCCGGCTGCGAAACCACAACTGAATTGCGACCCATCTTGAACATCGCACGCTTCATACCAATCCCATACATCCCGACTGTTTCGAGATCGGCATCTCGCTCCTCCGGGCGACCGAGCATGAAGGCACTTCGCTCGGCGATATCTTCGGGAATGCCGCCGCAGTTGTCGATGATCTCGAAGCGATCTGGTGTCGCAATGATTTGAGCCGAGAAACCTTTGTACGGCTTCCCGTTGCTCGGCTGTTGACCTCGCCGCTTGAGTTCACGAAGGACGCCGTCCACGCAGTTGTCGAGAAGATCCAGAATCGAATCGGCCAGTTCGATATCTCTCGTCAGCATTCGAACAAAGAATGCTTTCGTTGGTCCGGCCTTGATCCATTTGGTCGTTGACATTCGTCACGCTCGCTTGTCAGGAGTTGAGTGTATCGGCAATCTTTCCGGCAACGGCACAGGCGAGGAGTGGCGGGACTGCATTTCCGATTTGTCGAAAATCGTGCCAGCGAGTGCCGTGGAATTGAAACCAATCGGGGAAGGAATGCAGCCGAGCCGCTTCCCTGGCCGTAATACACCGAGGGACAGTCGGATGGATGGGGCGGGGGGCCGTATGGCTGCCGTGGTCGGTGCCAGTTCCAGCCCTTATCGTCGGGGCCACCTTGTTGAGATCGAGCCGTATGTAGCGGCTGACTGGCTCCGATCCGCCCGGTGGCGTAGCGGCAAACCGTTTTCTCGTCTTCGTCGAGTGCTGCGTCCGAAGGCAGCCAGTGAGGTGATTCTCGACCACCTTCCTCGGATAAGACTGGTCTGCTTCGCATCGAACCAATCCACGAAGCAGGCGTGTGACCTGCCCCCGTTTTCTGTACCAGGGGTTATGAGAGTATTGGTTGGGTAACGGGTAATGGTAAATCTCTGAGGTCTCGGCTGTGCCGCCGCTGCTGGAGCGGAGGCGCAGCCGGAGCGGAAGCAGCGGCGGCACAGCCGGCGGCAAACTCCGCAGGGGTCTGGTAGTCCAGCGAACTATGTGGCCGCCGGTGGTTGTATTCCAATCGCCAAGCGTCGGCCATGTGTGCGGGCCTCGGCCAGGTTCGTAAACTCTTCGCGGTTGGTCAGTTCGTCGCGCAGGCGGCTGTGGAACGATTCGGCGTAGCCGTTCTCCCAGGGCGAGCCAGGCTCCACGTACAGCGTCTCTACGCCCGCAAGAGACAGCCAACGCCGAATCGCCTTGGCGATGAACTCCGGCCCATTGTCGCTGCGGATGTGCTTCGGAACGCCGCGGATGCGGAACAACTCCGCCAACACGTCGATCACCTTCTCGGCCGTGATGCTGCGATCCACCTCCAACGCCAAGCATTCCCGCGTGTACTCGTCCACGATCGATAGCCACTTCAGCGGCCGACCGTTCGTGGTTCGATCATGGATGAAGTCCCAGGTCCATACGTGGTCCTTGTGCTCCGCCTTCCGACGAACGCAACTGTTCTCGCTGTGGCCCAAACGCCGTCGTTTTCGCTGTCTTCTGCGGCACTTTCAGCCCTTCCTGAACCCAAAGCCTGTAGATCCGTTTGCGATTCACACGCCAGCCCGATCGTCGCAGCAACGCCCATATACGCCGATAGCCGTAGCGAGGATGCTTGCCCACCAAGCTCAACATCTCGGCAATCAAGCGTTTCTCCTCCTCGTCCGTCAACGGCTTGTACCGCTGGCTCGATCGAGACTGGCTCAACGCCCTGCACGCCCGACGTTCGGACACGCCCAACTGCCGTTGAACGTGTTGCGACCGTCGCTCGACGGCGAACAGGGCTCAGAAGTTTCCCTGTAGCGCCTCTTTGAGGATGGCTTTATCCAGTTCCGCTTCGGCCAGCAGCTTGCTTCAGCCGCTTGTTCTCCTCCTCCAGGTGCTTCAGCCGCTTGGCCTCCTCGGCCTTCATCCCGCCGTACTGGGCTCGCCAACGGTGGAACGTCTGCTTCGCTGATCTCCAGGCTTTGGCACGCCTGTCCAATCGTCTTGCCCGCCGCCAGCATGGCGTCTGCATCCCGCAGCTTGCGGATGATCTGCTCCGGGCTATGTTGCTTCTTTCGGCATCGAGAGTCTCCTTGCCCTTCATGGGCTGTTAGGACTCTCATACCACATGGATCAGATTTTGGGGAGCAGGCCACAACCGATTCGACGTTCGTTCTGTCCTGAAAGTCAAGAACCGCAACAAGCGGGTTCTTGTGAGGTCGTCTGGCGACAGAAATCAGACCGGCCTTTTCGAGCCTTTGCAACGCTCGGTATTTCGATTTACGGTTGACCCCGAACCGTTCGAGAATTGCCGTAGTCAGCGTTATTGTCGATGAACGCCGACGGCCAACCTCAAACATAATCGCCAAGGCAACCGCCAAAGGTGCCTTTCCTGGCAGTTTTGCCGCTGTTCCCAGCCATGAAAGCGGAATTGGCCCCTTCAAGAACTCGCCCCGAACCTTCGGGGCGTGAAAAGAGGGTTTTATTCCGGCTACATGGCTTTCAGATCGCGTGAAAACCTGTTCAATCGGCAATCGCAAGCGGTTCAAGTCCGGTAGGGTTTCATTCATCAAACCCTCCCAGCAAGTCAGAAACGGCGGACCACATGGCCAATCCCCGCTTGTCCATATACCGATCCGGGAATCGGACCACCTTCGGCTCCGTGCGGATCGTGAAGCCCGACAAGACCAGTTGGCTTGCCTCTTCCATCGCCTTTTGGCACCGCCGGACCGCATCGTCGATTTCTTCGGCCGGGGCTTCAATCAAGAGTGCATCGTGAACCGGACAACAAACCCGAAGCCCCTGTTCGGTCGCAAGACAACACGCAACCCGAAGGATTTCAGCCCCGTTGGCCTGAAGGGGAAAGTTCCTCAATGAACGTGGATTGACATTAGCCACAACATGAACCGTCCAGCCAAACACCGATTGCAGTTGGCCGTGGAGGATTGCATAATCGACGATAGAATCCGACCATCGCCAGTAGATCGGATATGTGGTCCGGTGGAGTTGTAGCAGTTCTCGGCCACGGGCCACGGATTCGTCAAGTTTTTTGGCAAGCCCCTCCGCACTCATCCCGTATTGGACGGCCAACGCACAAACCTTGAATTGTTCACGTTGGGCCGCATGAGTGTGTTTTGTCGCGTCGGCCGGAACCGCTCCCGCTTGTCGGGCGAAGGTCATGTATGGATCACCCGACGCATACGCGGCCCGCATCGCCGTATCACCGGACAGGGCCGCGCCAATTCCAAATTCTTGCTGTTCATAATCAATGTATGCGACGGCCATTCCCGGTTTCGGTCGGATCAACCCTCGTAACCACACGGCCGGGCCGAATATGAATCGAGTATTCGACGGTTGGTTGCGGCTTGTCCGTGAACCAAACGCCGACAAAAGACAGCGGTTCCGGCCGTCCGATCCGACAGACAGATCATTTAGCCGCAGTTGGGATAACGACGTGCGAAGTTCCCGAATTGGACCAACGGCCGAATACGTGCGGGCCATTTCACGAAACGTATCATCGTCAAGAGCTATCGCACCGCTAGGCAACCGTGGCCACGGGATATTATGGTTGGCCGTCCATGCTTCCCACCGGTTGGCCTTGAACTTCCGACCATCGTAAATTCCATAGTCGGCGTCGATCCGTTCGATTAGACGATCTTGTATTACGTCCCAATTCGTGCGAATTGTGGTCAGAGCGGAAACGTCGATTGGGACACCATTGGATTCCATCCTTGCGGACGCGGCCATGTACCGACCGCGGACCAGTGCTCGCGGCAAGTCAATTTGTGGAAGCATGGCGGGCAACAATCGCCGTAAGGCCGATACATCGCTTTCGCAATAGTCGAGAATTGCGACACGTTCAGCATCGGACCACGGCCCACCGCGAAGAATCAGCGCCCGCATGGCGTCCTTTTCTGACGATTCAATACCGTCAAGCCCGTGGTAGGCCAACGCGCCGAGTAGGCCGGCTCCGCAAGGGAGTGAGAGGCCCGAAGTCAAACACTTGAACTCGGCGAACAGATCGAGGATTCGCGTCGGTAACGGCCAATTTAATGCCAAATGGCAATTCCATTCCGCCGACGAATAGTAGGCAACGAACAGCGATTCGGGGCCAAACGAAAACGGCGGCTCTGACAATTCATTTTGCCAGAGCCGCAGCCGCCGACCACTTCGGACTTCTTGTGCGACCATACAAACCGGTGTTGGCCTGTCGCCCTCCGGTTGCACAAACTCAAAGTCCAAGCACCACACATTGGAGAAGTGGGCGAACAAGTCCGTCATGCTTCCCCCCGAAGCCGTCGTAAGACCGGATGGTCCACCGAATTGATAAAGCGGTCTCTGAACGCAATGCGAACAATTTCTTGGAATGGCATTGTAGGCCATTCAGGTGCCGACCACTGGCCGGCGGCTTCATAGATTTCGTAGGCCCCCAAGCTCATATTGGCTTGCACACGGACCCATTTCCCGGCCGCATGAGTGGCCGCGTCAAACGCCGAACGGGACCAGTTGTCAAGCCGACCGTCTGCCCCCGGCAACCGAAGTGGCCAGATAAAAATCACGTTCTGACGATTGATGGCCGTTATCAATGCCCGTGGCGAAAATGTGGATTCGCCGATAAGCTCGGACCAAAGGGGTTGGTCAACCAAGTAGGTTTCTGAATCCTCTTTCAGTTCAATAACGTAGGTTTGCAGGCGATACGCTTCATCGGGGTGCGTTTGGATAAACCACTCTTTCGATGGTTTACGGGTTGGCACCGTGGTCAAGAGTTTCTTCACTCCGGCAGCGGATACGAAATCTTGGCTGATACGGAGCTTCGTTAGGTCGAATGGGTCTATGGTAGGTTTTCCGCTTTGCGGGATAGATACTTTACTAACTTCGTTCATTGGTCATTTCCTTTCTGGATTGTTATGTGAATGAATGTTCTTGGGCCGCTCGACACAACGAGTGGCCCCTTCTTTTATGCCGACTGCGACGCGCCGTGAACGACATTGTTCGCGGCCAATTCTCTGACGGCCTTGATTGGTACTCGCCGGCTACGTCCAATCTGGACGCTCGGCAGGATGCCAAGGTTAATAAGACGATAGACGAACGATTTACTAATTCCCAAAAAATGGGCCGTTTCAGAAACTCGTTCAAGTCCATCGCCGATTAGTTCTTTTGTGTCTACTGTTTTCATAGTTGCCTCCCGTGCGTATATAAGTGTCAATCCAGAATTTTTTAGCCGGGATTTTCAGATTTTGTTCACTTTTTTTGTGGAGGTCGTTTTGGCCAGTGAACGGCAACGATGCCCACAAATTGCCGACAACCGGGGGTAAGTGCCGGCCAGAGAGAAGATTACGCGGAACCTAAGAATGTGCCCGACCGGCTATTATCCACCTGGCCCGGTCAGGGAACCTATTCCTAGAAAAACCGCTGGAATTGTTGGATTACTAATTTTGCGACAGAAAGCAATCCAGGTGCGGTTATTGATTGATAAGAAGAGTAGAGGGAACGTATGGGACATGCCGGGACATTCAGTGTCCCTGGCCTGCTCCCCAAAATCTGATCCATGTGGTATGAGAGTCCTAACAGCCCATGAAGGGCAAGGAGACTCTCGATGCCAAAGAAGCACCATAAGCCGGAGCAGATCATCAGCAAGCTGCGGGATGCAGATGCCATGCTGTCGGCGGGCAAGACGATTGGACAGGCATGCCAAAGCCTGGAGATCAGCGAACAGACGTTCCACCGTTGGCGAGCCCAGTACGGCGGGATGAAGGCCGAGGAGGCCAAGCGGCTCAAACACCTGGAGGAGGAGAACAAGCGGCTGAAGCATCTGCTGGCCGAAGCGGAACTGGATAAAGCCATCCTCAAAGAGGCGCTACGGGGAAACTTCTGAGCCCTGTTCGCCGTCGAGCGACGGTCGAACACGTTCAACGGCAGTTGAGCGTGTCTGAACGTCGGGCGTGCAGGGCGTTGAGCCAGTCTCGATCGAGCCAGCGGTACAAGCCGTTGACGGACGAGGAGGAGAAACGCTTGATTGCCGAGATGTTGAGCTTGGTGGGCAAGCATCCTCGCTACGGCTATCGGCGTATATGGGCGTTGCTGCGACGATCGGGCTGGCGTGTGAATCGCAAACGGATCTACAGGCTTTGGGTTCAGGAAGGGCTGAAAGTGCCGCAGAAACAGCGAAAACGACGGCGTTTGGGCCACAGCGAGAACAGTTGCGTTCGTCGGAAGGCGGAGCACAAGGACCACGTATGGACCTGGGACTTCATCCATGATCGAACCACGAACGGTCGGCCGCTGAAGTGGCTATCGATCGTGGACGAGTACACGCGAGAATGCTTGGCGTTGGAGGTGGATCGCAGCATCACGGCCGAGAAGGTGATCGACGTGTTGGCGGAGTTGTTCCGCATCCGCGGCGTTCCGAAGCACATCCGCAGCGACAATGGGCCGGAGTTCATCGCCAAGGCGATTCGGCGGTGGTTGTCTCTTGCGGGCGTAGAGACGCTGTACGTGGAGCCTGGCTCGCCCTGGGAGAACGGCTACGCCGAATCGTTCCACAGCCGCCTGCGCGACGAACTGACGAACCGCGAAGAGTTTACGAACCTGGCCGAAGCGCGCTACATGGCCGACGCTTGGCGATTGGAATACAACCACCGGCGGCCACATAGTTCGCTGGACTACCAGACCCCTGCGGAGTTTGCCGCCGGCTGTGCCGCCGCTGCTTCCGCTCCGGCTGCGCCTCCGCTCCAGCAGCGGCGGCACAGCCGAGACCTCAGAGATTTACCATTACCCGTTACCCAACCAATACTCTCATAACCCCTGGTACAGAAAACGGGGGCAGGTCATCCCAAGTGGGGACAATCGCTATTTATCCGCGCGCCCGTTTTGTTCAACCATCATGCGGTTCAAGAACCGATGCACGGTCGATTTGTCTTTCTTGACCACGGCAGCGATTTGCCGGACCGACATTCCCCCTTCGCGGAGCGCCAGCATTTTATCCCGTATCTTGCGGGACGTGTAGGCTTGCGGTTGAGCCATGAACGGTGAAGGCCCAGCCGCATCAAACATCGGTTTCAGATACTCTTGCACCTTTTTTATCGCGCCGAACACCTTTCCAAACGGTCGATTGGAATAGACATCCGCCAACTCGTCCGTTACCACGGCTTGGCCATGACACATGAAAACCGCGTGGATTTCGCCATCGGAAAATCGCCGGATTAGATCACCTGCCGTTTTGCGCAGTTTTCCGAACGAGAGAACACGAAAATCATCCTGATCCATCCTGATGCGGCCAACAAGGTCTGCAAAACGGTTGGGTATCTGCTGATTGCGGTTTCCGCTCGTTGTCGGTTTGTCGTATGGCTCGCCTTTCTCGTTCAAGAGGAGGGGGGAGTCCACCGCCGGATTCGCTTGCTTGTTTCTTCGGTTCAGCGTCCATTGCATCGCTTCAACGGTTTGTGGAAAAAGAAGAAACTCGCCATACACCCCATTCTTTCGCCGAATGCGTTTGATAAAAGAATCCGCATTGGTGGTTGTGTAGTTCAGAATTTCTTGATGCCTTGGTTCATCGGCGCGGAAGAGGTATACCTCTCCAATCAAAAGGGATGCAATTTCCGCCATTCCGAAACCACAGTTGATCCCCAATAGCAAGAAAACCCGTTCCAATGGGGTGGCATATTTATTGAGAAGCACTAGCTCATCCAATGAGTAGGTGTCCACCTGGACAAGTTTCTTCTGTTGCTCATGTGGCGTTGGGTCCACGCGAGTTTTAATTTCATCAAAGTCTTGTGGTTTTCGCCAATCGAACTGAGGCTTTTGTGCAACCATTTCAAGAAGCGTTTCAACTCACCGATGTAGTTCTCGGCCGACTTCTTTGTGATGGCCTTATCGCTCCCCTTCTTGATTGGCCGTTGCCGCCAGAAGCGAATCATATCCTCGATAGTAGCTTCGTCCAATTTCGAGAGGGGTATATCGGGGTGTCGGCCCATGAGAGTTTCCGTTTGTCGTATCTTCGTTCGGCCGTTGCCGCTGATCCGTCCAAGTTCAGGACGGTGGTAGTCCTTTTCGATCCACGAAATATACGCGCGCATCGCTTCATGGAGTGTGCCGTTGGCGGTCGGCGTTAGATCGTATTCACCGATGTTGCCGACATTGAAAGCCACGGCTTGGATTTTTTCAATTTCGGCGAGGGTGCGTGATTTGTTAGCTACCGCGCCGGTCACGTATGCCTCTTCATCTTCGCCCACAATGGAAATCATGGGGTAGTGGCGTTGCAGACGATGAAGCCATCTGGCATACGATTCCGGTGTGGTTTTAGACATTCGCGGAATGACGATCTGAACAGTCCCTTTGGCAATTTGTTTGGCAATCGAGAGTGTGAAGCCGTTCCAGGAAGGGCGACCTTCACCAGCGTAATTGGTTTCAATCTGTTGCCAAAATTCTTGAAGCCGTTGTTCTCGTTTTTGCGCCTCTTTTAGATCATCGCCCAGCCGAAACTTGTGTTGGACATACTGGCCTTTCTCATTTCGCTTCCAGCCGATCTGGCGAGGGTATTGCCCCTGCGAATCCTTTGTCCACTTGATTTTGCTGCGGGTAGCCATCAAAATGTCCCTTTGTGCTATATGGAGGGCGAAGTCCGATATATCAAAATAACAGACAATCGGACTTTGGTAAAGATGTTATCGGACTAGAAAACATGAAATTATCGGACTATATCGAAAAACATCCAATCACAAGCGTTGCAATGGGACACGGGAACATGGAAGATACGGTGCCGCAAGTGATTGTCACGCAAGCGTTTACACCAAGAAAAGAAAGAAGCCGCTTGCGTCTATCGCAAGCGGCTTCATGTGGAGGCGGCGGGAATCGAACCCGCGTCCCGCGACATCTCCGTGACGGCCTCTACGTGTGTAGTCGGATGATTTACGCCTTCGCCGCTTTAGCCCCCAACCGACGGGGTGGAAAAGCAGCTAGTCGGCAGCTTGTTTAATCCCGGGCGTGGCCAACGGCGACCCGCGACGATCCGGAATTTGTGACCAGCAGTCGGGCCTCTCCGGCGAAAGCCCTCAGCCGGGGCAACCTATCTCTAGGCGGCCATTGCGAGATTAGACTCGGCAATTAAGATTTTTGGTCGGCTTTTAACGTGGCCTGCTGACCAACCACGACACGCCACCGGCACTTCAACTGCCCGGTCGAATCCAGTTCGCCCCCAAACTCTTCGGTCAAAGGGAGACCCCTTCCCAAACGATTATACTTCGGTCGGGCGGCGAAAGCCAGAGCCCGCGAAATCGGGTAGTGGGTCAGTTTGAATTCTTCTTTTTGTACGGCCCCCGCTTGTCGGGTATGTCGAGGGGCAACAGGTCAACCATCTCTTCGATGCTCCACAAATGATCGGTGAGCCCCGCCTTCATGGCCGGCGTGCATTTCAGCGTTTGGTGGATGCGGACGAAGTTGTGGTAGAAGAACGTCAGGGACAGGCTATAGTCGAGCATCTCGGTCTTCTTGGAGAAGGCATTTGTCAGCCGAGTGAATCGCCGGTTGTTCATCCTGATATTGAGGTTCTGGCGCTCCATGTAGCTGGTCGAAATGTGGTCGGGGTCGGGGTTGCCGGCGATGACCTTCTTTTTCGATCCGTTGCACTTGGCGGGGCTGTAGCGCGTCTCGGGGCCGGTCGCCGTGGGGCCGTAGAGCTTTTGCAGCATGGTGAAGTCGATTTCGGCGAAGTAGTCCGCCACGGCTTCCAGGTAGACCCGGTTGGCGTCTGTCGTAAGTTGTACGCGATTGGCCAGTCGCTCTTGCACGTCACGCATGAAAGCGTGGGCCGTGGCCGCGTCGCGTGCCCCAAGCTTCCACGAGATCATCAGTTTCGTGTCGGCGTCCAAGGCCGTCCAGGTCCACATAGAGCCCACGCCCGGCGATCCACGCATGTAGTCGGGGAGGTTCTCTTTTCCTTGGCGTAGCAGAAACACCATACCTCATCGCACTGGACCCGCTTGGACGTGACTTTGCGGACGACGTTGTCGTGGTACTGCTGAACCGCTTCGCCCAGTTCACGGGTGAGCTTCTGAATGGTGTTCTTGGCGACCCCAGTAATCCGGGTGGTGGCCCGAATGGAGCAGCCGTCAACCAAGCACCGGACGACGGCACAGCGTTGTTCTTGGGTTAGTGTCTTCATGCCTCTATTATATGCTTGAGCGGTCAAGAATGTCAATAGGCAGCAAGCATTTTCTTCACTTGACATCTTAATGCTTGCTGGATAGAATTGCAAGTATCCATTACCTACAAGGAGCAAGCAATGGACCAGACCCAAGCCAGTCCCCAGTCGATGGGCGGGGATGCCAGAAAAGAAGCGCTGGCACCAGAGGAACGCCAAGCGATCGCCCGAAAAGCCGCATTGGCTCGTTGGAACGCCGATGTCCCCCAAGCGACCCATGAAGGGGAGTTCAGAATTGGAAACAAGAGGATAAGGGCAGCGGTGTTGCCAAACGGCAAGCGACTCTTAGTTCAAGGCACATTTCTTCAGGCCATCGGGAGATCGCGGACTCCCAAGGCCGGAACTGGGGTTATGACCACTGTCGACGGCACCCCGTTCTTTTTGCAGGCAGATGTTCTTAAACCGTTTATATCAGACGACTTACGATTGTCGACCACCCCTATCTTTTTCCTGGACAAACAGGGAAAAAGAGGGGTGGGATATGATGCAGAGATACTGCCCTTAGTCGCTGACGTTTACCTTAAATTGCGGGATGATTGTGAAGCAAAAGACCAGCCGTTGCCCCATCAGTATCGACACATAGTAAAAACCTGTGACCTAGTAGTGCGTGCTCTGGCGGGGGTCGGATTAGTCGCTCTAATTGATGAGGCCACCGGCTATCAGGAGGTACGCGACCGCCTTGCTCTCCAGGAAATCCTCGATAAGTATCTCAGAAAGGAATTCGCCGCATGGGCCAAGACGTTTCCCGACGAGTTCTATCGTGAAATCTTTCGCCTTCGCAAATGGGTATGGAGAGGAATGCGAATCAATCGGCCACAGTGTGTTGCCGCCTATACCAGAAACCTCGTTTACGCAAGACTCGCGCGACGGATTCTGAAAGAACTTGAGGATCGGAACCCAGTTATCAACGGCAGAAGGAAATCCAAACACTTCCAATGGCTTACCGAGGATGTCGGCCATCCAGCCCTTGCCCAGCATCTACACGCTATTATCGGATTGATGAGAGCATCGGACGAATGGGGAGAATTCATGCGATTGGTAAATCGTTCGTTCCCCAAGCGAGGTGATACACTTCAATTGCCGTTGTTCAATGATCGCGAGTAGTCCATCGTTTTTTTGCTGCCTTGCGGGCGATCTGCGTCCGCTTGGCGGCCGAAAGCTTCTCCGCCCGTGCCTTTCCGCCCTTGAGCCCTCCAAGCCGTCCAAGAGCGACTGCGGCGGGATTCTTCTCTTTGGGCGGCTCGGCGTCCGGCACAACGGCGTCGAGAACGTGCCGGGCGATTTCGGACGGGTCGGGCTGCTTTTTCTGTTTTGCCATACCCCAATCATAGCCGACAATGCCTGAGCGGTCAAGCGTGGCTTGCTGGGCACGCCACCGTTGCTGTGCTACAATCGGAGACATGGGACGTCTACCGCATCCATTCATCGCATTTGGGGCGGCAATGGTCGCCGTGGCTGCGATTGGCTATACCTGCACCCTCATGCGCGAGGCGTTCGCTTTAGCTCTCGGCGCGGCCGGCGTCATTCTGCTCGTGAAAGGATTCCAGTGCATCTGGCCATACTGATGCGCGACACCACCCGCATCCCCTGCAAGCGAAAAAGCCAGTCTGGTGGGCGATTTCAGACTGACCCACTACCCGAAATCGCGTGGGCGCGGCAAGATTTCTGGGCTGGGCGAACCGCAGAACCTTCGGCCCAAGAACCCGCTGCCAGGCAACACTGCCACGCCCGATAGCGCCCCGTCTATGGTTGGCTGGCGATTTTCTCTGCCAGCCATTTCTCGGTTCCGATGTCCGCCCGCCGCTTGAGGTCTTGTTGCCTCGCGCAAAGTGACCGCTGGAATTCCTCGTCGCTCATGCTCGGATCGCGGAGATCGCTGAATGTTTTGCAGGGGAAGTCGCCGCACAGCCCGCAATGTTCGAGCCGTTTCTGGTTGCGGCAGCAGTCGTAGAGGGGGCATACGCCGCCGGGAACGCCAAGGGCCCAAAATGGCTTTCCCTCCTCATGGCCGCATCCCTTGCACTGTTGGCCCAGAAACCCGCAACTCCCGCAGTAGATGCCGCAGACCGGAGCACAATTTGCATCGCTCATGGCCATGTCTCCTTGCAGCCGCCAATTGACGAACAAGCCGCCCATCTCTCTTGTTGCCGCCGGATGCGTTCGGCCGCCGATTTCCGCTGCGGCGTTGCCCGCCCGCGGCGCGTGAACTCGACGGACTTCCTGCGGATCGTGCGCTATCCATTTGCGCCTTTGCCGCAGGATGTGTACTTATGTCCATAGCATAGCAGGTCGCCGCAGTAAGTCAATACCCCCGATCTCGCCCCGTCCGGCGAAAGGCTGGCCGGGCGACTCGGGGCGTGGTAGAATCGCCTCTTTCCGATGTTGGCCGCTCGCATTTAACGAGTGCCGCTCCGGCGTCCTCTTCCGGAAGGAAGTCATGGAAAGAGACCTATTGGCCGCCCTGATGGGCGTCGTCGAAGGACTTACCGAGTTCCTGCCGATCTCCTCGACCGGGCACCTGATCCTCGTCGGCCATTTCTCGGGCTTCGACAATCTGGTCGGCAAGGAGACGGCCGACGCTTTCAAGGTGATTATCCAACTCGGGGCCATTCTGGCGGTGGTGGCCGCCTATCCCGGGCGGTTCGCCGGATTGCTGCGGTTTGGCGACGAGAAGGGGCTGTGCGGATTTCGCGGCCTCTCCCTGCTGGCCATCACGACGATTCCGGCGGGACTGCTGGCCCTGGCGGTCCATCACACCATCGAGACGAAACTCTTCTCGAATCTGACGGTAGCCCTCGCCCTGGCCGTCGGCGCCGTATGGATCCTGGCCGTAGAGCGTTTTCGGCCCAAGGTGAAGGTTGCCGGGGTCGATTCGTTGACGTGGCGAGAGGCGCTCGGCATCGGGCTGTTTCAGTGCCTCTCGCTGTGGCCCGGCATGTCGCGCTCGGCCTCCACGATCCTGGGCGGAATGATGCTGGGCGTCGAACGCACGGCCGCCACCGAATACTCGTTCTTTGCCGCCGTCCCGCTGATGATCGCGGCGACGGTCTACGATTTCTACAAGAAGCGGGCCCTGTTCCACGCCGAGCAGATGCTGATGTTGACGATCGGCTTCGTCGTGTCGTTCATCGTCGCCTGGATTGCCGTCAAGTTCTTCATTCACTTCCTCAGCCGCCACACGCTGGTCCCGTTTGGCTGGTATCGCCTTATAGTGGCGGGGGTAGTGCTCTGGTTCTGGTTCTGATGGATATCGAGATCGGTCGGAGACCGGGCGGAAGACCGGAAAAAAGAGGGGTGGCTTGAAGCAATTGGCCGTCCCCCCTTCCGTTGCTTCGAGCAATTTGCAATAATCGAGGATTCCCCGGCGGGCTCTATGGTCCCGTGGCGGGGTTTCGCATATCCCGTGGTCTTTATGGAGTGTTGCAATGTTCAAGAACCTTAACCCCACAGCGATTGGCGTATCCGGCCACCAGAGCGAAATTATCGAGTTGGCCCTGACCTACGGTTTCGCGGGAATGGACTTGAACATGGCCGAATTCGCCGCCCGGGCGAGGCTGAAGGGGATGCCCTATGCCAAGCGGCTGATCGCCAGCGCCAAGATTCGCATCGGCACGTTCGCCCTGCCGTTGGATTGGGATACCGACGACGAGGTGTTTCAGAAGGATCTGAAGAAGCTGTCGGAAGTGGCCGACTGTGCGGCGGCATTGGGCTGCACGCGCTGCACGGCTCTGTTGGCCCCCGCCGGCGACGCCCGGCCTTACCACGAGAATTTCGAGTTCCACCGCCGCCGTTTCCACGAGATCTGCGGCGCGCTGAAACCGGCGGGTATCCGTCTCGCCGTCGGCTTCCAGGCCACGGAAAACCTCCGCCAGAATCGGGCTTTCCAGTTCATCCACGATCTCGACGCCTTGACTTTGCTGGTGAACATGGTGGCCGAGCCGAACCTGGGCCTCCTGTTGGACGTCTGGAATCTGCTCGCTTCCGGCGGGTCGATCGATGCGGTCCGCAAGCTGCCGCCGGAGCAGATCGTGGCGGTTCAGGTGGCCGATATGCCCGCCAACGTGCCCCTGCCGGAGTTGGACGAAAAGACGTCCCGCTTGCTGCCTGGCGGCGAGAACGGACGCATCGACGTGGCTGGATTCCTTGCGGTGCTGCGGGAGAAGGGCTACGACGGACCGGTCACGGTGAAGGCGTCGCGCAGCGCTTTTCAGAGCCGCCGCCGCGACGTGGTCATCAAGCAGACCGGCGAAGCGCTCGACAGGGTCATGCACCCCGCCGCTCCGCCCATCGCCGAACCGACGACGGCCGCCGCCGCCGTCGATTGACGGTCGTGATCTTGCCACGGCACTCCGTTGCTCGCGTTTGTGCCGAAAGCCTGCCAAGACGGTGATCACGCCGGCCGCCGACAGCATCCGCGTTCCCGGCTTGTGAAGGGTTACATCGCAGGTGATACCGATGGTAGAATGCTAAATGGATGTGTCGTAATCGGTCTGTCGACGGCCTCACTTACCGAGGCGCCCTATGAGTTCGCCGAGGAATGGCTCGCCACTGTGGGACGATGGGCTAATCGAATATTACCGGAAGAAACCGCTCGGTCGCAGACTGCTAATACTGCTGGTATGGCTCGCCGTATGCAGCGGCCTGCTGATGACTCTTGTCCGCGCAATCCAAGCGGCTTGCCTACGTTACCGTTGGCGGCGAGGTGCGCTGGTTTCCGCCGGATACCGACCCGGCGACAATCCGGAAGTTGCTCCAACGCGGTCCGAATTGCAGCGTCATTTCCGCTAAAGAAAAGATGGAGATCGTCAAGCACTGGGAGGAGAAAGCCAACGAGGGCAAGTGATTCCAGTTGGCCCCCGAAGGCGGCCGCCACCTACATCTGTCCGAAGAGTTCCAACCCGCCGGAAGACTGGCGAAATTCCTCAGATGCAGCGCCATGCAGCGACAACCACTTTGAGCCACTCTTTCCGTAACCGTTCACTGGGCGGCAAGGGGACGGAGGAGGTTTTCGGAGAAATATCTTCTCCTGCGGCGGATACTGTCGCCGAAAACCTCCTCCGTCCCCCTCTGTTTCCGGCCTGTGAACGCTTACCTCTTTCCAAATTGTTCTGTTGGGAGCCACACAATGCCTGACGACTTGACTCGCAGCCCCGGTGTCGTACCTTCGCAGCCGCGGGTGCTGCCGCTGCGGCAGCGGAGCGACGTGATCCATCGCGTGTTGAAGCGGCGGCTGGAGACCGTGCTGCCGGCGGCAATGCGGGACGGCGGCTTCGATATGTGGCTGGTAATCTGCCAGGAGGACGACTGGGATCCGATCCACGACACGTTTTGTCCGATGGCCCCGTGGCGGCCGATCCTGCAAATCCTCGTCTTCTTCGACCGCGGTCCGCAACAGGGCATCGAACGGATCAACCTGTCGATGACCAACATGCAGGGGCTCTACGATACGCCGTGGCAAGGCAAAAACGAGCCCGAACAGTGGGCCATGCTGCGGCAGATCGTCGCGGAGCGCGATCCGAAGCGGATTGGCATCAACGTCGGCCGCATCCAATGGGCCGCCGGCGGATTGACCCATAATCTCTATCAGCAACTCGTCGAAACGCTCCCGCCGCGATACGCCCAACGGCTCGACTCGGCCGAGCCGATGGTCGTCCACTGGGCGAGCGTGCTCTCGGACGACGAAATCGAGCTTTACGAGCACGTGGCCGACGTGGCCAAGAGCCTGATCGCCGAAACGTACAGCCACGCGGTGATTGTGCCGGGCGTGACCACCCTTGACGATCTGGTTTGGCACTACTGGCAGCGGTGCAGTGACCTGGGGCTGCCGGTGTCGTTCCGGCCGTTCTTCTATCGCTATCGCAGTGACGCGGCCGCGGCCTGCTTCGGGCCCGACGATCCCGTGCTTCGCCCCGGCGACTTCGTCCGCTGCGACGTGGGCATTCGCTACCTGCGGCTCTGTAGCGATCATCAGCAGTGGCTCTATCTGCGTCGGCCGGGCGAAACCGACGCCCCGGCGTTCGCCCACCAACTGCTGGCCGAGGCCCATCGCTTGCAAGACGTCTTCATGGGCGAGTTCCGCGCCGGCCTGACAGGCAACCAACTGCTGGCGAACATCCTCGCCCGCGCGCGGCGCGAGAACATCCCCGGCCCGAAGGTCTATTCCCATTCGCTCGGTCAGTTCCTGCACCAGCCCGGCCCGTTGATCGGGTTGCCGTGGGAGCAGGATCGCTGCGAGGGGCGAGGCGACGTGCTGCTGCGCGAGAAAACTGCCTTCACCATGGAGCTTTCCGTCGAAAAGAGCGTGCCCGAATGGGGCAAAGAGAACTTCCGCATGGGCATCGAAGAGGACGTGCTGTTCGCCGGCGGCCGCTGTCGCCTCATCCACGGACGGCAGCAAGCGTTCTATCTCTGCTGAACGGAGCAATCACATGGCAACCAATGACACTCTCAACAAAGGCTGCACCGTCCGCCGGGGTGCGACGATTTCGATTCGGCTGCTTCTCTCGCTCTTCCTCTCCCTTGCTGCCGGTCCGGCGGCAGCCGGAGAACTCGAATGGGTGCGAGTGTCACCCGATCAGCGAGGCTTCGTGCTGGAGAAATCCCGGCAGCCGTTCGTTCCCTGGGGATTCAACTACGACCACGATGACAAGGGTAGCTTGCTCGAGGACTATTGGGACTCGCAATGGCCGAGCGTTGAGCAGGATTTTCGAGAAATGAAGCAGCTTGGGGCCAACGTCGTGCGCGTCCATCTTCAGTTTGGCAAGTTCATGAAAGGCCCGAACGAGCCGAACGAAGCGGCCCTGAAGCAATACGCGCGTTTGGTCGCGTTGGCGGAGAAAACGAACCTATATCTCGACGTGACCGGCCTCGGCTGTTACCACAAGAGAGATGTTCCGAAGTGGTATGACCGGCTTGGCGAGGAGGGGCGATGGGCGGCACAGGCGCGGTTTTGGGAAGCGGTCGCCCGCCGCAGTGCCCACAGTCCGGCGGTCTTCTGCTACGATCTGATGAACGAGCCGGTCGTTCCCGCCGGCGACCGGAAACCGGGAGATTGGCTGGGGCCGCCTTTTGCGGGAAGCTGCTTCGTCCAGTTCGTCACGCTCTCGCAAGGAGTACGACCTCGACCAGCCATTGCACTCCAATGGATCGAGCGGCTCTCGTCGGCAATTCGCAAGCAGGATCGCCGCCATCTGATTACGGTCGGCCTGGTCGATTGGAGCCTGGACCGCCCCGGCCTTTCCTCCGGATTCGTTCCCGGCAAAGTCGTTGGCGACCTCGATTTTCTCTGTATTCACCTCTATCCCAAGCCGGGCAAGGTGGTGGCCGCACTCGACACGTTGTCGAAGTTCGCCGTGGGAAAGCCGGTCGTCATCGAAGAGACGTTCCCGCTGTACTGCTCTTTTCCGGAGTTCGAGCGATTCCTTGAGGGGTCGAGGAAAACCGCCTCGGGCTGGATCGGGTTCTATTGGGGAAAGACGCCGGCGGAATACCGGCCGCCGAAGACGATTGCGGATGCGATGATGCTGGAATGGCTGACGCTGTTTCAAAAGAAGGCCAGTGAATTTACAAGCGGCCGAACCCCGTCTCGGAATCCTGCAAAGCCTTCTCCCGACAATTGAATGCTCGCAACATTCCGCGTAACGTCTGGACCGGATTTGTTGCGAAAAGAAAAAGGGATAAATCGCATGAACTCAAAACCTCTCTGCACTGTCGTCGTAAGCATTCTGCTGCTTTGCGGGACCGCACGGGCGCAACACCTTTGGTGGAACTTGGAAAAGCAGAACAAAGCCGTCTGCCTGTACGGCGAGATCACGGTCTTGGCGACACACCCGGCCATTTACTATTGCGGCGACAACTGGCATCCCGGTGAAGCGGCGGGAGGCTACTGCGGCATCCAGGACAACAGCCTCCAGGAACGCCGCACCATCTTCTCGATTTGGGACACCTCGCCGACGCTCCATCCAAAAGTGACCTATGCCGATCCAAAAACGATCTTCAATCGTTTCGGCGGCGAGGGGGAAGGGGCGCACACGCACATGCTGTGGGATTGGAAAGTGGGCGACACCTTCCAGTTCTGCGTCCGCAAGCAGCCCGGCGCCGCGAAGGGCACGACCGATGCCTCCTACTACATCTACGACCGCAAGTCGAAGAAGTGGCGCCGCAGCGCGACCATCGCCTGCCCCAACGGCGAGAAGAAGACCGCGGCAAGCGTGGCAACCATCGGCGGCGGCGGGCTGGCGTCCTTCCTGGAAAATTACCTGGGAAGAGACCGCGATATTGCCAAGCTGGCTCTATCGGCTTTGGCTGGGCAATGACTTGAGCACGATGAAATGCCTCACCCGAGCGCAGGGCGACGGCACGTGGGGGCAGCTCCACGATGCCTACTTCCTGGCGGAGGGCGGCAGTAAAGAGTTGGCGGCGCTCTACCACAAACTGCGAGGGCGCTACGGCAAACCGGTCTTCAGTGGGCAAGGAAAACAACTCCGCCCCATCTCCAATAAGCCCATCCGCGCCGATGCCGTTCGAGCGCTCAAGGCCCTGGCAAAAAAGGGGAACTGACGCGGTATATTGTGGCGTGCCCGCCTTGCCGCTACGATAGAGGAAATTGACTGCCCGGAACGTGTCCGGGCGGCGTCCAACGGGGGAGTATCGGCTATCACCGGAGCGACAAACGATGAACCGAGACCGTCTCTTGCAGCGTTTCCTGCGTTACGTCCAGATCGACAGCACCGCCCGGCCCGAGGCCGAGGGCTATCCCAGTTCCCCCGGCCAGTTGGAGGTGGGGCGGCTGTTGCTCGGCGAGCTTCAGGCCCTGGGCCTCGCCGACGCCCGGCAGGACCAGCACGGCATCGTGCTGGCCACGGTCCCGGGCCGCAGAAAAGGGACAGTCCCCATTTGTGCGAAGCACCGGGCACCGCCTTGGTCAGGCCGTCCCGGCAAATGGGGACTGTCCCCTTTTCTGCTCCACGGTCGCCCTGTGCTCCCACCTCGACACCTCGCCGGAGACCAGCGGGGCCGACATCCGTCCGCAGGTGATCGAAAACTACGCCGGCGGCGACGTTGTCCTGCCCGGCGACAAGAGCCAAGTGATCCGCGTGGCCGACAACCCCGGCATGGAATCGCTCCGCGGCCGAACGCTGATCACCTCCGACGGCACGACCCTGTTGGGCGCCGACGACAAGGCCGGCGTGGCCATCATCATGGAGACGGCCGCATGGCTGCTGGAGCATCCCGAGATTGCCCACTGCCCGCTGCGGATCTGCTTCACCTGCGACGAGGAGATCGGCCACGGCGTCGACAAGCTCGATCTGAAGGAGATCGGCTCCGACCGCCTGCTACACGCTCGACGGCCACGCCAGCGGCGAGATCGACGTCGAGACGTTTTCGGCCGACCAGGCGGTGGTCACGATTCACGGCGTGAACATCCACCCGTCGATCGCCAAGGGGCGAATGGTCAACGCCGTCCGCGTCGCTGAGCGATTTCGTCACGCGCCTGCCGCACAACACGCTCTCGCCCGAGACGACCGACGGCCGCGACGGCTTCCTGCATCCCTACGACGTGATTGCGGGCGGCGTGGCCGAAATGAAGGTCAAGATCCTGCTCCGCGATTTCGACGCGGCCAAGCTCGACGGGCTGGCCGAGATCGTGCGTCAGGCGGCCGCCGCCACGATGCGGGAATTTCCCGGCGGCCAAAATCGACGTGGCCATCGAGCGGCAGTACCGCAACATGGCCGAAGGGCTCATCCGCGAGCCGCGGGCCGTGGCTTATGCCGAAGAGGCCCTCAAGCGGCTCGGCCGAACGGCGAAGCGCACCATCGTCCGCGGCGGCACCGACGGCTCGCGCCTGACCGAGCTCGGCCTGCCCACGCCCAATCTCTCCTGCGGCGGCCACAATCCCCACTCGCCGCTGGAATGGGCCTGCCTCGACGAAATGGTCGAGTCGGTCGAGTGGCTCGTGTCGCTGGCGGAAGTATGGGCAGAGGATAAGGGGTAAGAGACCTTCCGCCTATGGATGCCAAGATTTGTGAACGCGCCAAAATCTGTCGGCAGCGATTCTGTGGGCCGAAGGCCCTGCCGTTCGCCCAGCCCAGGGCAACGCCCTGGGAAAGCTGGACCGATCGCCCCGGTGTTGCCGGCCCAACGGGCCAACCGCTCGGCGAACTCTTGGCCCGTTGGGCCGACAGGTGCAAACAGCGTGTTCCCCTTCCCCAGGGCGTTGCCCTGGGCTGGGCGAGCCGTGCCTCTTCGGGGCAGTCGGAGTGCCCGGAACAACTCTCGCCACCTCCCAAACCGTTTCGCCGACGACACGGATAGCATCGTTTTCAACCACCTGACCCAAGCGTAGCCCGATCAACATGGAAACCGACCACCCCAAAAAACCCAGCAAGCTCCTGCCCGAGCAACGCCTACACCAAGCTCGAGCCCGGCGAGGAGTACCAGCCCATCGTTCCCGCCGACGACCGGCGAGCGGAGGTGACGCTGTGGTCGGTCACGGTCGGGCTGATCATGGTCGTGGTCTTTTCGGCCGCGTGCATCTACATGGCCCTGCGGGCGGGCAACGCCATCGAAGCGGCCATCCCCATCGCCATCCTGGCCATCTTCTTCGGCCGCAAAGGGCTGAAGCCCAGCGGCAAGAGCACCATCCTCGAAAACGTCATCGTGCAGTCGATCGGCCAGGCGTCCGGCGTGGTCGCCGCCGGGGCCGCGTTCATCATCCCGGCGCTTGTACATCAACCAGCTCGACGTGCAGTGGTGGCAGATATTCCTGGCCTGCTCCATCGGCGGGTTCCTCGGGACGGTGCTGATCATCCCGCTGCGCAAGTACTTCGTGAAGGACCTGCACGGCGAGCTTCCCTTCCCCGAGGCGACCGCCATCAACGAGATCCTCGTCTCCGGCGAGAGCACGTCCGACGAGCGCCGGCAAGGTGCTGCTGATCGGCCTTCGGCCTCGGCGCGGTCACGCCTGGACCGACTTCATCGTCGAGGACGCTCCACGCCTGGAACCCTACGATCGCATCGTGGACGCATCCACAGCTGATCCGGCTGCTCCGAGGCACTCGGGGATTCGGCGAGAAGATGTCGTCGCATCCGCCTCGACATGTCGATGAACGGCACTGGCGGCGCTGTTTCGGCCTGGGCTACATCATCGGGCTGCGCTATGCCGCCGTCATTGCCGCCGGATCGGTGTTCGCCTACCTGGTGCTGGTGCCGCTGGTCTTACCACTTCGGCTCGCACGATTCCCGAGTTCGTCTACGCCGGAAAGACCTACGTCATCGCGCAGATGGACTCCGACGCAATCTTCGGCGCCTTCGTCAAACCGATCGGCATCGGCGCCATCGCCGTCTCGGGCATCATCGGCATCATCCGCATGGGCAAGATCGTGCTCGGCTCCATCTCGCTGGGCTTCAAGGGACTCAAGGGCGGCGCGCGTCGAGGCGGCCCCGCGCACCCAGACCGACATGTCGCCCCGCAACGTGGTGCTCATCCAGATCGGCTCGACGCTTCTCATGGCGCTGCTGTTCTTCGTCGTGGGAATGACCAGCCTCGGACGCCGCGGAGGCGGGCTTCTCGGCGGGCCAGAGCGCTCTGGTACGCCGTGGTCGGCGCGGTGGTGGGCTTCGCCCTGTCGTTCCTCTTCACTCCCGTGGCCGCCCAGGCCATCGCCATCGTCGGCGTCAATCCGGTCTCCGGCATGACGCTGATCACCGTGGTGCTCACCATCGTGGCGCTGGTGGCCGACGGGGCTCACGGGCACCGGCGGGATGTTCATCGCGCTGGTCGTCGGCTGCGCGGTCTGCACGGCGCTGTCCATGTCCGGAGCGTTCATCTCCGATTTCAAGATCGGCTACTGGATCGGCTCCACGCCGCGCAACCAGGAGATGTGGAAGTTCGCCGGCATCATCGTGGCCTCGCTGGTGGTGGCCTTTGTGATTCCCGTCATGGATTCCGGCTACCACTTCCTGGTGCGCGACCCGGCGACCGGCGAACTGGTTTCCAACACCAAGGTCCTGCCCGCTCCGCAGGCCAACATGATCGCGGCGGTGAGCAAGGGACTGCTCGAGGACGCGGCCAACCAACCCTGGCTGCTCTACGGCCTGGGCGGTTTCGTGGCCATCATGCTCTACATGGCCGGCGTGCCCATGCTGGCCTTCGCGCTGGGCATCTATCTGCCGATCTCCATCAACATGGCCGTGCTGGCCGGCGCGTTCGTCGCACACCTCGTGGGCAGCACCGGCGGCAGCGAGAAGGTGAAGAAAGCCCGGCAGGACCAGGGCATTCTCATCGCCTCCGGCCTGATGGCCGGCGCCGCCATCTTCGGCATCATCACCGCCATCCTGCGCCAACCCGCGCTGGGCGCGCCGATCCAGTATCATTTCCATGCGGCGAAAAGTTCTTGCTTGACGCAAACGCCGACCGGCGAGTTGTTCCTGGAAAGCAAGCCCGCCGGTTGGTACGAGGGCATCTGCGGGCCAGGGGATCAGCCTGCTGATGTTCCTGGGCCTTGCCGTCGCCTGCTTCCTGCTGGCAAAGAAGGGCGCCGAGTGGGCCCTCCGCGAGGAGGCCGCAGCCGAAGGCGGCGGAGCGAGAGAGTACGTAGCTTCTCGCCGGCGCAAGCGTTCACAGGACCAGGGGGACGGAGGAGGTTGGCGGGAGAAGGCCGTCCCTTTGCAGAGCGTTTTCCCGCCAACCTCCTCCGTCCCCTTCTGATACGTCGCACCCTGTGAACAGTTGCTTCGCCGGCGTCAGAACAGCCGCCCTTGTGTGGGCCGGCCGAGCAAAAAGGCGTCGTAGCCCGCCTCTCGGAGACAATCGACAAAGCCCTCCGGGCCGTGCGTGCAATAAATTGTCCGCGGCTCGACCCGCGCGACCGCCTCGAACAGTTCGTCGTAGTCGGCATGGTCGGAAAGCGGCAAGGCGTGATCGACCCCCAGCCGATACTTCGCCCGCTGGTCGATCGCCCAGCCGGTCACGGCGATGCGAAGCTGTCGCGGCGAAAAGGGGTCAGAACTGTTTTCTCCGGCGGCTGTGGTCCTGGCGTTGGCTGTTTTGGAAGAAACAGTTCTGCCCCCTTTTTTCCACAACGTCCTCCTGCCGCGTTGGCCTGA
>CAWFIG010000009.1:0-232909 GCA_963815695.1 uncultured Planctomycetia bacterium | reverse complement strand
TCGTCGGTGTCGTCGTAGATGACCCACCATTGGCCCTCGTGGCTGCAAAAGGCGACCGGGCGGCGGCCGAACTCGACCTGAATCGGCGTCTCGATCGCCGCGATGCCATTCCTCGAACTCTTCGGGCGTGAGCACGCGGATGCAGTGCTCGGCCCCTTGCAGGCCGTCGCGGACGCGGACCCACTCGCCGCGGCCGTCGTGCTCCTCGGGGGGCGGTTTGTTCTGGAAATACTCCGCCAGCATGTCAAACAGCTTTTCGACGTAACGGTAATCCACGGCTCTCCACCTCCCCTTTCAGCCCATCGGGCAAAAACAGCCGCCGACGCGGCGGCCTCCACCCTTATTATAGTATATCGACTTACACCCCTAGCGCTAATGGGGGCACGCCTTGAAATCCCGTGGCAGATCGAATATCGTAGCTGAGTTTGCAAAACCGCAAGCGGTCTGGTTGCGAGGCCGCGAGCGGCTAATGTGGTAATCTGAGATTTCAAGTCCCAAATTCCCTGTCTCGGTTCCCCCATGCCTATCATCGTGCAGAAGTTCGGCGGCACCAGCGTGGCCGACAGCCAGAAGATCCTCGCCGCGGCGCGAAAGGCGATTCGCGCCCAGTTGGAGGGCAATCAGGTCGTCATGGTCGTCAGCGCGATGGGCAAGAACACCGACCTGCTGGTCGACCTGGCCAAGCAGATCACCGACGAGCCGCCCGCCAGGGAGATGGACATGCTGCTGGCGACCGGCGAGCAGGTCAGCGTGGCGCTGATGGCGATGGCGATCAGCTCGCTGGGCCACAAAGCGATCAGCCTGACCGGGGCGCAGATCGGCATCATCACCGACAGCACGCACACGAAGGCCCGCATCCGCTCGATTTCGACCGAGCGGATTCACCAGGCGTTGGACGAGGGGAACATCGTGATTGCGGCCGGATTCCAGGGGATCGACGAATCGAACAACATCACCACGCTCGGCCGCGGCGGCAGCGACACGACGGCCGTGGCCCTGGCGGCGGTGCTGAAGGCCGACGCCTGCGAGATCTACACCGACGTCGACGGCGTCTACACGACCGATCCGCGGATTGTGCCCGAGGCCCGCCAGATCAGGCAGATCAGCTACGACGAGATGCTCGAGTTGGCCGCGGCCGGCGCGGCGGTGATGCACAACCGCTCGATCGAGTTCGCCAAGAAGTTCAACGTGCCGGTTCACGTCCGCAGCAGTTTCAGCGACAATCCCGGCACGCTGATCGTCCGCGATCCGGAGGCGGCGGGCACGGCGGTCTGCGGGGCGGCGATGACCAGAGACGAGGCCCGCGTGACCGTCCTCGGCGTCCCCGATCGCCCCGGCGCCGGCGCTGAGCATCTTCTCGAAGGTGGCGGCGAAGAACATCGCCATGGACATGATCGTGCAGAACGAAGGGGCCGACGGCCGCGCCGACCTCTCCTTCATGGTGTTGCGCGACGATCTGCCCGGCACGCTTCGCGCCGTCGATGCCGCGGTCAAGGAGCTCGGCGCCGAGGGCTGCGACTACGACGAAAACGTGGCGAAGATTTCGGTGGTCGGCGCTGGGCATGGCCACGCAGCCCGGCGTGGCCGGCGAGATGTTCCTCGCCTTGGCCGAAAAGGGGATCAACATCCACATGATTACCACCAGCGAGATCAAGATCTCGGTGGTCGTCGCCCGCGAATTCGCCCAGGAGGCGCTGCGGACAGTTCACGAGGCATTCAAGCTGCACATCCCGCCGGCCGCCGCAGACCATGCCGGCGGGGTTGTTGCCGCTCATGCCAAGCCCAGCGCCGAAAGCTGGTCGCCCGCCTCCAGCGGATGGAGAAGCTGATCATCGACGGAATCAACCTCGATGAGTCACAAGCGCGGGTCACTTTCGTCGGCCTGGCCGACACGCCGGGCCTGGCGGCCCAGATTTTCGACGAGCTGGCCCAGGCAGGCGTCGTCGTCGATATGATCGTGCAGAGCATCGGCCGCGAAAACCGGGCGAGCATCTCCGTGAGCGTCGCCCACGAGGATCTGGAAAAGACCATCTTTGTGGCCGCCGACCAGGCGCATCTGCTCGAATGCCCGCCACCGACGTACTGTGCCAAGGTAGCGAAGCTGTCGGTTTCCGGCGTCGGCATGAAGAGCCACACCGGCGTGGCCGCCCGCATGTTCCGCTCGCTGGCCGACAACGGCATCAACGCCGAGTTGATCAGCACCAGCGAAGTGCGGGTCAACGTGGTGATCGACGGCCGCGACGGCCACAAGGCGCTTGCCGCATTGAAGAAGGAATTCGCCGACGCGCTGGTGTAGATCTCCGGCTACGCCACACCAAGCTCAATCATCGCCTACGGACTATTTTTCCGTTTTTTCGGCCCGTAGCGGCGATTGAAGCCCTCGGGGTCGAAGGGGTCGGCGGGCTGGTCGAATGAGGCTGGCGTGGCGCGTTTGGCGGTCTTGAGCGGCGCTGCGGCGTCGCGCGGCGTTCGCCGTCGCGACGTACCCGTCAGCAGGCGTGCCTTTCCAGGCTGCTGCGGCAGCCGCGCCGGCGCAGTCTCGTCAGGCGGCTCGACGACCTCAGGCGGGCCGCGGCGCGCGGCCGACTCGGGCTGCTCCGCCACGTCGGGCCGTGCGATCTCACTGACCCAGCCCAGCAGGCGCTGATATTGCAGCACTTGACGCTCGCCGAAAATCGGATGCGGAACCGTCCCGTGCGGTTTCGTGACGGCGGTCAGCAGTTTGCTCGCCGATGGATTCTCCCGATCGATGAATTGCAGCGCGGAAAAGAGGTTCCGCTGCGTGGTCCGCCTGCTCGACGGCCTGCTCGACGCGATGTGCCAAAGCCGCAGGCCGTTCTCCGATTGCGGACCGTGGCAGCCCGACGTCGCACAACTGTTCAACAGCAAGGGCTGCACCGATTGCGTGAACGCCTCGACGGCTCCGCGCGGCATCCCGCGGACCATGCGGTCCAGTTCATCGTTGGAAGGCCCCGGCTTCAACCACCGTTTGGCATGTGGATCGACGGGCGGCGGCGGCTCCATCGCCATTTTCAGCCGGTGCCGCAACACGCCGATCATCGGATTGTTCGGGTCGGCGGCCGTGGCGTCGCTCAATTCGACGGTGGCCAGCCCGAACAGCTTGTGACGAATGCACCACTGGGCCAGTTCGAGATGGTCGTGCACGTTGCCGACCTGGATCGTCGCCCGTTTCCGGCGATAGCCCTCCTCCAGACTGCGGCAGACCAGGTCAACGTCGGCCTGTTTGATGCGAATCCGGCCGTTCGGCAGTTCGACGATGTAGATTCCCTCGTCGCGGCTGATCTTTCCCGCGATGACTTCGCCATTGCGCAAGATCACCATTCCCGTGACGGGCGCAGCGGCAATCGGCGATTGCCCCCTGCGCCTGCGAAAATGCGGCGGCAAGCAGCGTCGTGACGGTGGCAATTCGCGCAAGATGAGCCAGCATGGAGGGCGGATGCTAGCCGTCCCGTTCACCAACGTCAAGGGCGATTTGGCTCTGTTTTCCGTCGGGGGGTGCATGCCAGCTTTGATTGGCGCCTGCGGCGCATAGTGCGGACGGTCGTCAGCAGCATGAAGTGTTCACGCGACTTCGGACGGCAAATGGCCAAGGAGGCCAAGCAGCGACGTTTCTTCGAGGCCCCGGCAAAGGCGTTTCTCGGCGACGGGCTGCCGTGGAACTGGGCGATTTGGAAGGAGCACTTCGGCGACTTCACGCCGATACTCGATTTCATTCATCCGCTGAGTTATCTTCTCCTCGCCGCGAAGACGGTGCATGCCTCGTCCGACGACGCGGGAACGGTGACGTACTTGAAAAACAATCGCTCGCGAATGAAGTATCCCGAGTACCGACAGGCCGGTCTGCCAGTCACCACGGCGTGGATGGAGTCCTTGGTCAACGAGGTGAACTATCGGGTGAAGAGAACGGAGACGTTTTGGAACAATCCCGAGGGCGCGGAAGCCATTCTCCAAGTTCGTGCCGCCGCGTTGAGCGATGACGACCGGCCGAGTAAATATCTCCAGGCGAGATCAGGCTGCCCATTCACCCGCCGCCCCAAACTTCCCGAATCCCCCGCCGAGATTTGCATAAGCTGAAATGCACCCCTCTTACTGTCGTACTCTTCACGCGGAGCGCGAGGAGTACATTCCAAAATGCGACACTTGTTGATTTGCCGCTCCTAAGCGGTTGACACGGCATAATCTGTCGGATCCCGCGAACCATTTCCGGACGATTGCATAGCGCGAACAAATTCGCTATGCTGCGCAAGCGAGAGATGCCCTTACCTTCCCGCAATCCCCGCCTTCACCTTTCCCGGGAGCCTTGCTATGAATCGAGCGTATCAGAGAGTCGGCGCCTGCGTTTTCGCTCTGATGGCCGTGTCGGTTGTCCTGAGCGCCCGTGCATCGACGGCCGTGCCGCGGCCGGAACATCCGATGCCCCAGATGCAGCGGGCCGAATGGCTCAATCTGAACGGAACGTGGGATTTCGCCGAAACCGACAACACGAAGGACAACTCCTGGCTCGCCGACAAGACTTACCCCGACAAGATCGTCGTCCCCTTCTGCCGCGAGAGCAAGCTGTCGGGCCTGGCTCGCACCGGCTTCATCAAGAACGTCTGGTACCGCCGCAGCTTCCGCAAGCCGGCCGATTGGAAATCGCCACGCGTGCGGCTGCACGTCGGCGCTTGCGATTGGAAGACGACCGTGTGGATCAACGGCCGGAATGCCGGGCAACACACAGGCGGCAGCGCCCCGTTCTGCTTCGACGTGACCGATCTGTTGAAACCGGGCGACAACACGGTCGTTATCCACGCCTTCGACGACGCCCGCAGCGGACTCCAGGCCACGGGCAAACAGGCGCACAGCGAACACAGCCAAGGCTGCGTCTACACTCGCACTACGGGCATTTGGCAAACGGTTTGGCTCGAAGGCGTCGGCTCGACGTTTGTCAGCGACGTGCGGATCGAGCCCGACGTCAAGCAGTCGCGCGTCATCCTGCAGGCCGAGGTCAACGGCCCGTGCGACGGCCTGACACTGAAGGCCGTTGCACTGGCCGACGGCAAGGAGGTAGCGTCGGCCGAGTGCCCCGCCGACTGGCGCAACAACCGGCTGGTGCTGAATTTGCCCGACAAGCGGCTGTGGTCGGTCGAGCACCCCTTCCTCTACGATCTGAAACTCGCGCTGCTACGCGGCAGCCGGCAGGTCGATCAGGTCGATTCGTATTTCGGGCTGCGGGAGGTGACGATCCGCGGGGCGGCCATCCTGATCAACGGCAAGCCGGTGTTTCAGCGGACGGTTCTCGATCAGGGCTTCTACCCCGACGGAATTTGGACCGCGCCGAGCGACGAGGCGCTACGCCACGACATCAGAATGTCGCAAGCCGCGGGCTTCAACGGGGCGCGGCTGCACCAGAAGGTTTTTGAGCCGCGGTATCTCTATTGGGCCGACAAGCTCGGCTACCTGGTTTGGGGTGAGTTCCCCAGTTGGGGTTTCGACTACAAAAACCCGGCCGTCAATCTGCCGGTCGTCAACGAGTGGACAGAGATCGTCCGCCGCGACCGCAATCATCCGGCCATCATCGGCTGGTGCCCCTTCAACGAGTCGGCCGATGCGGCTGGCCCGCTCCAGAACGCCGTGGTGAACCTCACCAGGGCGATCGACCCCTCGCGGCCGGTCATCGATTCGAGCGGCTGGTATCACGGACTGCCGAATCCGGACGTTCTGGACGCCCACGACTACGAAGAGAATCCGGCCAAGTTCCGAGCGACGTGGGAAGCGGCGTTCCGCTCGGGGGTGTTGGCGTCGAAGTATCGCGGGGTATCGCGGTCGAAGGCCCCGGTGCCCTTCTTTCTGAGCGAATTCGGCGGCATCGGCTGGGACATCCAGAAAGGCGGCTTCGGTTGGGGCTCCACGCCGAAGGACATCGAGGCGTTCTACGCCCGCTTCAAGGGATTGGTCGACGTCCTGCTGGACAATCCGCATATCTTCGGCTACTGCTACACGCAACTGACCGACGTGGAGCAAGAGAACAACGGCTTGTATTTCTACAACCGCAAGCCGAAATTTGACGTGGAGCGGCTGCACACGATCCAATCGCGTCCGGCCGCTTACGAGCAGAATCCGCCGACGGGCGTGCCGGCGAAGTAGCGGAATCGCCTATTGTGCGGCATTGGGTGGGATAATGGCCGGGAGCCAACGCCCCCCGGAAACATGCGGTACTCGATGCACATTCCGCGAGCCGTTGGCTCCCGGCTATTGGCATACGACGATCAGCATTTACGCGAATGCTCCGTTACGTCTCGTTCGTGCCGAGCCCGACGATTTCCAGCAGCTTCAGCGCATTCGACGTGGTTGCGACGCCGGGGCGCAGCCGGTAGTCGAAGGTCATGGGCCGTTGGGCGTCGCGGTCGTGCAGCGTTTCGCAGAAATGCACGCAACGGCAGACGCCGGCCAGCGGCTCGGCCGTCCCCAGTTCGAGGTCGTGGGTGGAGATCGCGCCGATCGCCCCACAGCCCAACAGATGCCGCAGCACGCGGACCACGGCCAGATGCCGCTCGCGCGAATTGGTGCCGAGCAGGATTTCGTCGAGAAGATACAGCAGCGTGCGGTGGCTGCGCGAGTTGCCGTCGCGGGCGGCCTCCACGATCTCCTTCAACCGCAGCAACTCGGCCATGTAGAAAGAGACGCCGTCTTCCAGCGAGTCGCGGATTCGCATACTGGTGGCCAGGACGACCGGCGGCAGCTTCAGCCACTCGGCGCAGACCGGCGCGCCCGCCTGGGCAAGGACGACGTTGACGCCGATCGCCCGCAACAGCGTGCTCTTGCCCGACATGTTCGAGCCGGTGACCAAGAGGAAGGAGCCGGCCGGTCCGATCTCGACGTCGTTCGGTACGCAGGTTCCGCAGGGCAGCAGCGGATGGCCAAGCTGGCGGGCCTGCAATCGCTCCCCCGCCGGGTCGATCTCGGGCATCGTCCAGCCGGGATGGTCGTGGACCAAAGTGGCCAGCGAGCAGAACGCCTCGAATTTCCCCAACGCCAGAAACCATCGCCGCGCATACTCGCCGTATTTCGCCTGCCACCGCTCCAGCAGATCCAAAACGTGGAAATCGTACAGGAAGGCAAGCTGCACTGGCACGTAGAAGAAGAGCTTCAACGGCGAATTGTGACGAACCATCGCCAGCGTGGCGATGCGGTTCAACTGCCGCATCCGCCGCAAGACGCCTCCGCCCAGTCCGGTTGTCTCGCGCTTGACGGCGTCGAGTTCACTGCTGGAATCGGGCATCGAATACATCAACTCGAACATGCGGAGATACCGCGCCGCCTCGCCGTGGCGAAGGTTCAACACGCTGAAGACGCCGTGGACTTTGCCGCCGAACAGCGCAATGACGTTGACGTTCACCAGCAGGACGGCGAAGAACGCGCACATTGCGGCCTCGAAGGAGAGAACGCCGAAAACCGCCAGCAGCGGAACCAACAACGCGGCTGTCGCCGTGCCGCGGCACAACCATCGCAGCCACGGCCGCGGCGTCAGCCAGGGCTCGCCTTCCGCCCATTGGACGAATCGCTCGGCCGTGCGGCCTCGATCGGCCAACAGGCGGCCTTCGACGATCAGCGTTTGACGCAGGTCCAAGTGGGGTGCAAGCTCGGCCGTGGCAAGCTGCCTGCGCTGCACCTCATCGGGCGCGGCCGGCTCGAGGAACCAGTCGCGCAGCACGCGGATTCCCAGCGGAGTGCCGGCCGCGCACACGAGGTGAAACAACGACGCATGGCCGAGCAGGTCGAGATCGGCGGCCACGGCCCGATGTTGCGGCGGCACTTCGACCCGCGTGTCGGGCAAGCCCTTCCAGTCGCGCCGCAGCCGGGCGATCGCCTGTTCGTTGACCTGCCGAAAGAGGAGATTGCGGAGCATCTGGCTGCGAATGTACTCATGCCACGCCACCGCGGCCGAGAATCCACCGGCGGCCACGCCGCCTGCCACGAACCACCACGCCTCCCGGCTGTTCCAGCCGACGATGAACAGCGCCGCTGCGACCAGGAAAGCCATCACGCGGAGGTGCATCACCATCCGCTCTTGGAAGGCGTATCGCCGTTCGGCCGCGCAAAACCGATCCGCTCGCCGCCGGTAGGTCGTTTCGATCGGGTTGCCGTTGGAATCCATGTAAGGTCGTTGGGGTCGTTGCGCTGCGGATTGTCAGTGTCGTCATACAGCCGGCGGTGGACGGTTTTCGCGGCTGAACAGCCACCATCGCTCCTTCCGCTTCTTTGCCGAGCGGGGCTGGCGTTCAAAGTAGATCTTCATGGTCTCGTCAGAGTCGGTCAACACCTCAAACCAGTGTTTTCGCACGTACTGCTCGCTGCTGCCATGATGGCAAGGGCCGGTCTCGCGCCAGGAGTTGAGCAGGCGGGCAATGGTCACGGTTTTCGACCGCCACACGAACTGCCGCGGCAGTCCCGGCCCGCCGGCGGCCATCCGGCTCGTGCTGACCGTTCCGGCGACCGGTCGAATCGCTTCGCTAACGAATTCCTCGCTCATGGCCGCTTTCCTGTGAACTCGCGCGTGCGAGCTTTCTCACTTGATTAGAGCCGAAAGGGAGCCCGGCATCAATCCGGCTTGAACGCGGCACGCCGGACTGCGGCCGGGCGAACCTGCCGGCAACGTCTACGCCGGTTTCCGCGGGCGGCAGTTGGACTGCCACTCCATCGACAAGAAAGGGATGACAGTGCAACTGCCATCCCGAGGCGCCTCGACTTGAAGCAGGCTCTAAGTGCGAACGCCAAAATAACTTGCACAACTTACCGTAGGACAGATCTCCAAATCCGTCCAGTTTTCGGCGACGGATTGGGAAATCCGTCCCACAAATGTAATCAACTCATTTTGACGCGCCGCCTAATCCAAGGTCGACAACAATGCCAGGTCGTTGGCAGAGAGCGAGTCGCGTCGCGTGCCGGCCGCCAACAGACCGCTCATGACGCTATCTTGGCCGGCGAGATCATCGCAGCCCAGGGCGTGTCCCAATTCATGCGTCACGACCGAGAGCAGATCGACCCGATCCACCGCCCGCGGATCGACGGCCTGGAGCACGCCGCCGCTGCCGGCAAACTCTTCGCTGGCCGCCGGCGTCGAATCGACGAACCATCCCCAGCCGGCGGCGTCGCTGTCGAGGTAGACGGCGCCGTCGCCGTACAGTCCGAGATCATTTCCGGCGAGATCGGCCACGACGAACTTGATGGAATCAAGCTTTGCCAGCGCTTGCTGGGAGACGCCGCTATTGCACAAAACGTCACGGCCGCGTCGACGATCGGGGCGAGATCGGCCTGGACGAGCGTGGCAGCGGCGGCCCCTTCGTTGCCGGCGGAGTCAGCTTGGAGGGGCAAACGCCTGAGGGCGACGCCGTAGCCTTCGTTATAGTCGATCGTCATGGTTACTCCACCGACTGTTATCGTGGAACCGTTGCTGAACTGCCCGATGGGCGAATAGCCATTGGTTCGGATGATGCGGATCGATGAGCCAACCGGGGGCGTATACGTTCCGTCCACCACCAACGTGCAGCCATTCAGCGCAATGGAACGGCCGACCTGGAGTTGATCGAAATCCGTATTGCCGTCAATATCGATGCGCAAGGTTGAGCCGGAACTGAACTCGCAAGGGTATTGACCCAGTTGGAAGGACCCTACATCGTCCCCCGCCGGACTGAGGGTGCCGCCGGAAGCTATGCTGATGGGCCGAGAAACTGGCCCGTGCCCAGCGAGAACGCCACCGTCATTGGCATAGACCGTGCTCTGACTAGTGCTGAGGGTGCCAACCTCTAAGGTTCCACCGTTGATCGACGTGGTGCCGGTGTAAATGCCATGAACGACGTTGGCGGTGCCGGCACCGGTCTTGGTGAGTCCGACATCGCCCGCCAAGGTGGCGACAATGTCTCCGGCTTGGCAGTCATAGTCGGTGCCTGACTTGGTGATTGTTCCAGCACAAACAGTTCCGCCCTGGAAGCTCACGGCGCCCGACGTGCTCTGATCGTAGGCGGACAGTTGTCCGCTCACAACCGTGATGGCCCCCGTCGCGGAGAGGTGATCGGAGCCATAGGGAAGGACCAAGAGGCCGCCGTTAATCGTCGTGCCGCCCGTATACGTGTTTGCGCCGGAAAGGACCAGCGTGCCACTACCGGTCTTGGTTAAAGCCCCTGAGCCGCCGGCACCGAAGCCGGTGGCAAAGGTGAGGACGCCATCGCCCAGAACGTCAGCGGTCGCATTTGCGCCGTTGTTGATTGTCAGGCGGCTGGAAATGTCATCGGTGTTATCGGGCACCCACTGCAGCGTCGCGTTGCCCGCGAAGGTGACGTTCCCACTGGCTCCCAAGCCGCCGCTGGCAAACGCTATCGTGCCCGCGTTAAGCGTCGTGCCGCCGCTGTAGGTGTTCTGGGCGGAAAGCGTCACGGTGCCGCCGGTCGTCTTTGTCAACGCGGCGTTGCCGGCCAGATTGGCGCTGATTGTGCCGTCCTGCACCGTATAGGACGAGCCGGTGAGCGTGCCGGCGCCGATGATGCCGCCGTCGCTTAGCGTCACGGCGCCGACGGTGTCGCTGTAGCTTTGCAGATCGAGCGTTCCGCCGGAGACGCTCACCGCGCCGCTCCCGATGGCGTTGCTTGCTGCATACTGGAGCGTGCCTGCCTGAACGTCGGTCAGACCACTGTAGCTATTTGTGCTGGCAAGCGTCACGGTGCCGCCGGTCGTCTTTGTCAACGCGGCGTTGCCGGCCAGAACGGCGCTGATTGTGCCGTCTTGCACCGCATAGGACGAGCCGGTGAGCGTGCCGGCGCCGATGATGCCGCCGTCGCTTAGCGTCACGGCGCCGACGGTGTCGCTGTAGCTTTGCAGATCGAGCGTTCCGCCGGAGACGCTCACCGCGCCGCTCCCGATGGCGTTGCTTGCTGCATACTGGAGCGTGCCTGCCTGAACGTCGGTCAGACCACTGTAGCTATTTGTGCTGGCAAGCGTCACGGTGCCGCCGGTCGTCTTTGTCAACGCGGTGTTGCCGGCCAGAACGGCGCTGATTGTGCCGTCTTGCACCGCATAGGACGAGCCGGTAAGCGTGCCGGTGCCGATGATGCTGCCGGCAGTCAACGACACGGCCCCGACCGTAATCGAACACCATCGCAGGTCGAAAGTGCCGCCGGAGACGATCAACGGGGTGTTCGGGAGGGTGTTGGTTGCGGCGCATTGGAGCGTACCTGCTTGAACGGTGGTCGCGCCGCTATAGGAGTGTGCGCCGGAGATCGTCAACGTGCCGCTGCCCATCTTGGCAAGGCTGCCGCCGCCGGTGAGAGCGCCGGTGTAACTGGCGCTGGTGTCGTTGCTCCCGACCGACAAGGCAACCGCGGCGCCGGAAGCGTTTTGCAGGCTCAGATTGCGCTGGCCGGTTAGCCCGCCGAAGGTGGCGGAACTCAGGGAGCCGAAGCTGACGCTGCCCGCGTCACCGCTGTACAACATTACCGTGCTGCCTTGCAGCGCCGCGGAGTTGCCGAAGCGGAGCGTTCCGCCGTTGCTGCGGGTATAGCCGGTGTAGGTGCCGACGCCATTGAGGGTGACCGTCCCCTCATAGCAATTGATCAGATGGCCGTTGCCGGAGATTGACCCGTTGAGAGTTATGGAACTCTGGCTGCCGTGGGCGTCGAGGTAGGCGAAGCCGTCGGTAATCGTATACTGTAGGCTGGCGCTGGGGGTGAGACTGGCATTGCTGAAGGTTGCCAGCCTTCCGCCGTTAAAGGCGAGCGTCGTGCCCGCGGTCGCGTTGATCACCCGCGTCATCAGATATGCTTGTCCGGCGCCGTTAAGATGGTAGGTGCTACCGGAGCCCGACATTGAGACTCCCCATGGAGTGTCGATATACACCGCGCCGGCGTCCTGCGTGAAATTTCCAACGCCACCGGCGAAACCGACGTAGAGGCAGGTCGGCTGGAGTATGCCCGTGCTGTTCCACTTGATGGTCCCGTTGGTCGAACTGCCCGCCAAGGTAAATGAGGTCGTGGTCAAGCTGCTGTTACCGTTGAACGCGGCCGTGCCGTTGTTGCAGGTTCGGAAGTCACTTCCCGAGACGGCGCCGGCAAAGCTGACAGTACCGGTGCCCTGCACTAAGAGTTGCCGGCTGGGAAAGTTCACGCTGCCAGCAATTATCAGAGCCCCCGAAGAGAGCCACGTTTGGCTGCTGGTCAAGGTGATCGCCGGATAGACGAGGGCGGTGCTCACGTAAGGACTGACGGTGATGCCGCCGCTGAGGCTGAAAGCATTGCCGCTAACCATAACAGGTGGCTGAAGGTGATCGAGCCAAACAAGGTGCCGCCGGGAAAATTGTTGTTGTTGTTGAGCCGGTTCGTGCCGGAGAAGACGAGCGAGTCGCCGTTGCCGGGCGCACTTCCTCCCTGCCAGTTTGCCCCGGTTGTCCAGTTGTTGTCGCCGCCGCCGCCAGTCCAGGTGAAGACCGAAAGCAGTGTCCTCAGCTCCAGTGGTTCGAGGGAGAGGACTCGCCGTTTCAGCACACCGGCATCCCTTTGCCGCTTTGCGTGCCGTCCAAGGCCCAGACTGTTGAGAACGCGTTCCAAGCGGGAAGATCGTAGGGAGTTCTGCACGACTATGACTCCTGGAATAGAAGGACACAAACCGGAGTAGTAACCGCCGAACGGACCATCTGCGAGACGCACTGGAAGGGGCCAATGAGCTTCTGCAAGCGGAAGCAATTCTTCCGCAGAGTCTTCGCCATCTGCATTCGTGTTGCCCCCGTGCAGCGCAAAGGAAGCTGTCAGCAAAGAAGAAATGAAATATGGGGTTGTTAAATAATCCCCATCGCATGGCTGGCTTTTTAGCAGTCGCCCCCCACCCTTGTCAACATGCGAGGAGAAAAAATGGGAAAAATATACAAATCTTGCCGATTGGGCCGATACCCCCTCGGGCGACCAGTAGCAGCCACAGGGGGATGTGGCACTTTTCCCTGACAGGACTGTAAAAAACAGGGATTCCGCGTGAGGCAAGTCAGCAGGCGAATCCCGTTGCTCTTACCTACCGGCTGCTGCTCAGAAGCCGCATTGCCGCGCGGCCTCGTAAGCGGCTACGGCGACGCTGACGGCTAGATTCAGGCTGCGGGCCTCGGCAGCCATAGGGATGCGAAGGCAGCGATCCGGGTTGGCGGCCAGCAGCGACGCGGGCAAACCCTGCGATTCGCTGCCGAAGACCAGCACGTCGTCGGGCGAGAATGCCGCGTCGGTATACAACCGGCTCGCGCGTTTTGTGAAGAACCACGGCCGCCGCTCGGGCATCCGCCGTTCGAACGCCGACCAGTCGTCGACCGCCTCCCAATCGAGATGCTGCCAGTAGTCGAGGCCGGCGCGGCGGAGGTGGCGATCGTCGAGGCGGAAACCCAACGGGCGAACCAGCCACAGTTTCGCCCCCAACGCCACGCAGGTCCGGCCCACGTTGCCGGTGTTGTCGGGGATTTCGGGCTGGTGAAGGACGATGTGGAACATGAGACGTGACCCGTCCATTGATTGGAAGGGGACGGAGGAGGTTGTCGGGAAAGCGTTTTCCCATCCTGGCGATTTCTTTCGACAACCTCCTCCGTCCCCCTCCTAGCGCACCCGCGTCGGCAGGATCACCATCGGCACGCCGGCCCATTGCAGGCGGCGTTGCAAGGAGATCGGCGGTCTGGTTGTGCAGCAGGCGGTGCAGCCAAGTGTCTTTCTGGAACACCAACTGGCCGGCGAAAAACGTCGCCTTGGGAAACCTGCGAACGATCTCGAGGCACGCCTCCTCCAGGCCGTCAACCGCGTCGGTGTCGAGAGTCAAGAAGGAAGTGGAAGGCATGCCAAGACGCCGGCCGAGATCGACGTACTTTTGCAGCGACTCTTCGCAGTGGGCCTGGAGATCCTCGACCGCGCCGCCCCCCTTGAAGTTGCCCGAGTCGATGACTCCCACGGAGATGAAGAGGAAACTCTTGAAGTGGTCGGGAGCGAAGCGGATGGCGTTGAGCATGGTGTGGATGCCCAGCCCGCTGTAGTCGCCCACCAGGATAACCGCGGCCGGTTCCGCCGGGTCGGGCTCGGCCATGTTCATCTCGCCGCTGGTAGGCAGTTGCTTCAGCGTCTCGTTGAGGTGTTGCAGACTCGATCCGACGCGGACGTAATAGCGGTGAATCGCGAAGCAAAGGGCGACGCAACAGCCGGTCACGACCACAGTCCGCCACGCCCCTTCGTCGAATTTTTCGACGATCGTCACGACAAGAATGGTCGAGCACAACACGGCGCCGACGATAAACAGGGCCAGGCGCCGCCGCCACAACGGATGGCTGTGGCGGCGGGCGTACCAGTGGCGGCACATGCCGATCGTCGAAAGCGTAAACGTGACGAAGACGTTGATCGAATACATGATGACCAACGTCAGAATGTTGCCGCCGGTGTACCAGAGGGCGCCCAGGGCGGCGATTCCCATCAGCAGGATGCCGTTGTGCGTGGCCAGCCGCTCGGAGAGGTTGGCGAACCAGCGCGGCATCCAGGAGTCCTGGGCCATGTTGGCCAACAGCCGCGGGCCGCCGATGAAGCCGGCCTGCGCTGCCACGATCAGCAGCGCCCCCTCGGAAAGCAACGTGATCCAGACAAACGCGCCGCCAGTCCAATGCGTGTCGAGCCCCAGTTCGTGCATGAACGTGTTGGTCAACACGAGATTCAAGGGCTCCTTGCCTTTGGTGCCAATATCCAGAAGCAGGTAGGCGAGGATCAGACCGCCGGCCGTCAGCGCCAAGGACCACGCCATGTAGCGCATCGTTCGCTGCCCCGTGGCCACGCGCGGCTCGCGCATCACCTGCATGCTGTTCGAGACCGCTTCAATTCCGGTATACGTGCCCGCTCCCAGCGAATAGGCATGCATGAGAACGCCGAGCATCCAGAAGAAGCCCAACTGCGGATTTTGCACGGTAGACGTGACTTCGACGGCGATCTTCCTGCCGACCTCGCCGACGCTGAAGATGTTCCAAGAGAGCACGCCGACGATCAGGAGAAAGTGCGTCAAGAGGAATATCAAGAAGATCGGCAGCAATATCTGAATCGATTCCTTCACGCCGCGCAGGTTGAGAACGATCAACACGATGATACCGGCGAATTCGGCGTATAGTTTCCACTCCGAGTTAAGCCAGTCTGGTCCCATCAAACCGAACAGGGCGTCCCCGGCGGCGGCGACCGACGCCGTGATCGTCAAAGTGTAATCGACCAGAAGCGCACCGCCCGACACCGCGCCGATTCGCCGTCCGAGCAGTTTCGATGCGACGAGATAGCCGCCGCCGCCGCTGGGAAATGCCTCGATGATGTGGCTGTAGCAACTCGAAATGATGAAAACCGTGGCGGCGATGGCCACGGCGAGGAAGACGGAGAGAAATCGGTGGTCGCCCAGATTCCTGAACGCCTCGGCCGGGCCGTAAGATGTGGACGACAGCCCGTCGGCTCCCAGTCCTACCCAGGCCAGAAACGCCACCAGCGATATATGCTTGAAGATCGACTGATCCTTGAAGTCGCGCGGCTTGCCGATCAGCAGCGTCTTCAAGCGATCGGGCAGGCTGGGCTCTTCCTCGGCTTCGGGCAGCGGGGCACCGTCGATCCCCACCGCTTTGTTGTTGCCGTTGCCGTCAGCGCGTGGAAGCGCGACCGGCTCAACGGGGGTCTCATTGCGCGGCGGTGACTGCTGGGCGTCGGAAGAAGCGGTCCTATTCTTGCCGCCAGGAGAATCGGGACGCCCCCCCTTGTCGGCGGCGTCGAGCGAAGCCGGTCGGTTTGGCGGCGGGGATGATCCCACCGGCTCGGGTGGTTGCGAAGCCTGATCGTTGGAATCCATGAGCCCGTTAATGGTGACCGCAGGCCGGCAAGTTTTCAAGCCCTCCACCCAGGAGGGCTGCAAATTCGTTGGCAGCACGGCCATCCGGGCCGTGATGCACGGGCAAGAGGCCCGTGCCGCGTTGGAAACCGCGGCAAAGGGGACAGTTCCATTCTCGCTGAAACGAAAGTTGGGACAGTCCGCTTTGCCCCACAGGAAGCTCAGTTCGGTGGGCGATCCGCTTCGACTGCAACGGTTCTCCAGGAACACATACCTGCCGGGGGGGCATACAAATACAGCACCGCCTGGGATCATTGATGGAATCGTGGACCACGCTCCCTGCTGCGTCTGCTTGGTGACGCTGTAACCGTTCACGGGTCGGGGGCCTTGAAAACAAGGGGTTTTGCGAATGGTGGATGCACCGAACGGTCGAAAAACGAAGCCGCATGCGCAACTGGCCCAGGACTTGTACACTGATAGCACTCGCAATTCCCGAGAAAACCGGCCTTGACTGTTCACCATCGTTCTATGTTATGCGCGACCCGTGAACGGTTACGTGACGCTGAAGCCGATTGCGAACGTGGCCGAGGAGCCTAACCCGTAGGGTGGACTTTGGTCCGCCGCATTGCGTGGGCCTGGACTTCATCCGGCCATTCTTGTAAAGTCAATGGCCTCGTAGAGTGGACTTTCGTCCGCCTTGCATGATACGGAAGGCAGGGAAGGCGGACTGAAGTCCGCCCTACGAGAAAGCCGGATTGGTTTGCCGGGCGAAGCGCGGTACAGTAGTAGAATTCGCGAAAGCCCCCGGGGAGTGTCATGTCCGAGATCAACGTTGAAGCGATCTTCGAGGCGGGAGTCGTGGGGGCGGGCGGGGCCGGGTTTCCCACCCACGTCAAGCTGGCCGCAAAGGCCGACACGGTCCTGGTCAACGCGGCCGAGTGCGAGCCGCTGCTTGCACAAAGACAAAGAGGTGCTCCGCGCGTACGTCGACGAGGTGGCGGAGGGCACGGCCGTGGCCATGCGGCTGGTCGGGGCCGCGCGCGGCATCGTCGGCATCAAGGAAAAGTACGTCGATGTGATCGATCTGTTGCGGACGAAGCTGCCGAAGAGCATGGGCGTGGCACCGTTGCGCGACGCTTACCCCGCCGGCGATGAGTTCATCCTGGTCTACGACGTGCTGCACCGCGTGATTCCGCCGGGCGGCATTCCGCTGGCCGTGGGCGCCGTGGTCGTTAACGTCGAAACGGCGATGAACGTCGCGCGGGCCGCCGATCGGCCCGTCACCGAAAAATATCTCACCATCGCCGGCGCGGTGGCCGAGCCGGTGACGTTGCGGGTGCCCGTGGGCGTGACGCTGGCCCAATGCGTCGCCGCGGCCGGCGGGCCAACCATCCCGGACGCCAACTACATTGTCGGCGGCGTGATGATGGGCTATCTCGAAGAGAACCACGACGCCTTGGTCGACAAGACGACCGGCGGGGTGATCGTGTTGCCCGACGACCACGTCGTAGTCCGCCGTCGCCGGCAGGATTGGAAGCAAATCGTGCGCATCGGCCGCAGCGCCTGCGACCAATGCAGTTTTTGCACGGAGCTTTGTCCCCGCTGGCTGCTGGGGCATCCGATCGAGCCGCACCGCGCGATGCGAAGCCTCGAGTTCAACTCTGGTCGGCGAGGCGAACGTGATCGGCACGCAGTTTTGCTGCGAGTGCAACCTGTGCAGCCTCTATTCCTGCCCCGAGGACTTGGACCCGAAGAACGTTTGCACCCAGAACAAGCGGCGGCTGGCGGCCGAAAAGAAGCGATGGGAGAAGCCGCCGTTCAATCCGAAACGGCCGGAACTGCACAGCGACAACCGCAAGGCGCCGATGGGCCGGCTGATGACGAAGCTCGGCCTGCGGCAGTTCCGCAACGTCGGGCCGATCAACGACGTGCTGCTGACCGCCAGCCGGGTCGGCGTCAAGCTGAAGCAGCACATCGGCGCGCCCTGCGAAGCCGGTGGTCGGCGTCGGCGATCGTGTCAACATCGGGCAAGCGCATCGGCCGTCCACCGATGGCCAACGGCAAGCCGGCTCTCGGGCGCCGGTCCACGCCTCGATCGACGGAACCGTAACGAAGATTGAAAGCGGCGTCGTGTGGATCGAAAACAGACCATAAAATAACTCACCGCAGAGGACGCGGAGGACACAGAGACGATGACCGAAGGGCATAAGATCACGAATGAGGACGCAAGAAGGATCAGCAAGCGAATGGAGATTCAGTGCGAGATGACTTGACAGTCATGCTTCTCCTCTCCTTGCGTCCTCCTCGTGTCCTCTGCGGTGAGTCCTTCCCCTTCTCCCACTGAGACTCAGTACATGGCAACTCCCAAAGCGATCGGCGCGATTGAACTTTCCAGCATCGGCATCGGCTATCAGATCGAAGACGACATGCTCAAGGCGGCGTCGGTCGAGGTGCTGATCGCCCGGACGATCTGCTCGGGCAAGTATCTGATCGTGTCGGCGGGTCGGTCAGCGACGTCGAGTCGGCCGTCCGGGCGGGGCTGGCCGGCGCCGGCGACTCGATCATCGACCACCTGATCATCCCGAACGTCCATCCGGCCGTGTTTCAAGCCCTGGGCCAGTCGGTGGTGTTGGGGCCGGAGGACGCCGGCGCGTTGGGCGTGATCGAGACCTTCAGCGGCGTGAGCGTGATCGCCGCGGCCGACGCCGCCGTCAAGGCCGCCCGGGTGACGCTCTTCCGCATCCACGTGGCCATGGCGCTGGGCGGCAAGGGGCTCTGCCTGATGACCGGCACGGTGGCCGACGTGCGAGCCGGCGTGCAGGTGGCGGCCGAGGAGGTCCGCAGCCGCGGGCTGCTGGTCTCGGAAATCGTCATCCCGCGTCCGAGCCGGGAATTGTTCGGCGATTATCTGTGAGCCGATGCCCGCACCCGTTGGGGCGGCAGTTGTACTGCCGCCCCGGTGCGGAAGCGAAGAGCCATCCCGTAGGACGGATTTGGAAATCCGTCCCACGGCAAACGGCATGTTGTGCCGCGTTTTTGGGCGGTCCAGGCTACCCGTGCTTTGAGGACTTGTCCTCGACGCTGGTCTTCTTTTCGGCCCGCTTCTCGGCCTTGTCCGATGCGAGCCCCTCCTTGATAAACTCCTCGACCGTCTCGACGCTCTGGCCGCCGACGAGCGTCTTGCGCACCCAGCCCTTTCGGGTCTTGCGGAACATGACCAACTGGGGAATCGGCCCGCCGCCGGTGATCTCGTTCGCCAACTCGGCGTCTTTATCCGGATTCACGCGGGCGAAAGCCACCTTTCGCAGCAGTCCATGCGCGCGAACGCGAGGCAGAATCTTCCGCTTCATCACCTGGCACGGGGGACACCAATCGGTGCTGACCATGACCACCATCGGTTTGCCGGTCTTGTCGGTATCTTGACGGGCCGCCGAGTAGCTTTCGGGCTCGGGCTTGGCTTTCGTGGCGGCAGGCTTGGCTTTCTCGACGGCGGGCTGCGCCTCAGCGGCGGCAGGTGTCGCCTTAACGGCGGCAGACGCCGCTTGGGCAGCGGGCACCGCTTGAACCCCGGAAACGAGCAACGCAGTCTGCAGGACAGTAGCACAAAGCAGGGTACTCACAGGGAAACCTCTTCAACTGAAGGAAACTGGCGCGCTGGGTGGGAGAGAACGAATCGCAAAGCCGATGTACGCTCGCCTGAGGGCAAACAAAAACATCCGTCAACCGTGTTGCGTACTCCAGGTTGTCGTGCCGACTCGATGTGGCGCCAATTGAGTCATGCCCTCAGGAATCGTCCTAGTGTAACCGGGCTGAATGAAATGACAAGTGGGGTCGCGTAAAGTTTGCCGATTACAAAAGAGAGGCTTTTTTCTCACTCCCCTTGTTGTGCGCCAACAACTCGATACATTTGTAAAATGAGGCAGAAAAGGAAGGATGGCGAATGCGAATGTCGATGCCGATATAGTCGAGTGCGGGGGACTGTCCCAATTTTCGTGTCAGCGAATTTTCGTGTCAGCGAATTTTCGTGTCAGCGAATTTTCGTGTCAGCGAATTTTCGTGTCAGCGAATTTTCGTGTCAAGGAATTTTCGTGTCAGCGAAAATGGGACTGTCCCCTTTGTCGGTCGAGGAGGTCCCTCCTATGAAAATCCGAGTTGGCCTGATCGGGCTTGGCGACGTCTGGCAACTGCGGCATGCTCCCGCCTTGCGAGCGCTCGGCGACCGCTTCGAGGTCCGCGCGGTATGCGATCCGGTGCGGCACCGGGCCGAGCAGGCCGCCGCCGAATTCCACGCCGAAGCGGTCGACGGCTACCACGTGCTGGTCCAGCGCGAAGACATCGACGCCGTGTTGGTGCTCTCGCCCCAATGGTTCCAGCGCACTGCCGATCCTGGCGGCCTGTGAGTCGGGCAAGGCCATCTACTGCGCGGTCGGGCTGGATCTCGACGTCGACGAGGCCGAATCGATCCGCCGTCGCGTCGAGGAGGCGGGAATCGCCTTCATGGCCGAATTTCCCAAACGCCAAGCCCCGGCCACGATCCGCCTGAAGGAACTGATCGCCACGCAGTTAGGCGAGGCCCGGCTGCTGTTTTGCCACCAGCGTTCCGTGCCGGAAACGTCCCCCGCGTCCGCCGCGATACCCGGCGTCCCCCCGCCGACGTTTCGGCACGCCATCGGACAGGTCGATTGGTGCCATTACGTCGTCGATCGCCCGCCGACGTTCATCAACGGACTGATCCATCGTTCCGGCGACGATGCCGCGGAGGACTATCGAATGCTGAGCGTCGATTTCTCGCCCCACGATGCCCCGGGCACCGCCGCAATTGCCCAGATCAGCAGCGGCCGCTACGTTCCGCCGAAGTGGCAGGAGGCGATCTCCTATCACCCGCTGGCCGAGCTTCAGGTGTCGTGCCAACGGGGGATTGCGTTCGTCGATCTGCCGGCGACGCTGGTCTGGTTCGACGAGGCCGGCCGCCACCAGGAATCGTTGGAGAGCGAGCGGCCCGTCGGCGAGCGGTTGTTGACGCAGTTCTACCGATCGGTGACCAGCCTGGTTCGCCGCAGCCGCGACCTGGACGACGCCTGCCTGGCTCTACGGATCGTCCAAGCCGGCCGCCAGAGTCACGAAGAGGGGCGACGGATCGAACTGTAGGGCAAAAAGCGGAAAGAGGCTATCGGTACACGTCGCGTCGATGCCCAATGCGAAGGACAACAGCCTCGTGTTCAACAATGGCGAAGACCACACGGTAGTCGCCAACGCGGTACTTTCTCAGGCCGGCGAATTTTCCATGTAGGGCAGGGAAGGAGTCTGCTTTTGCAGGGAGGTCTCGTTCGAGGCGAACGAGTATGCGGCGGGCTTCGGCCTTCGGCAGCTTTGCCAGATCTCGTGAGGCCGAGGCTTTGTAGGTGATCTTATAGGCCAAGTCTCTTCCTCATCTCTTTGCCTGAAATCACGGGATCAGCGGGATCGTGCAAGCGATCCAGCGCAATCTGAAGATCGGCCTGTTCCTGAAGATATGACTGCAGGGCCTTTTGGATGATGTACGATTTCGGCCGATCGGTATCGGCGGCGATGCCTTCCAACTGTTTCGCGAGGTCGTCTGGCAGCCTTACGGAGATTGCCGTGCTCACAATGCACCTCCTGTATATCAATGTATCACAACCGATTACATTGTAGTTCGCGGCTGCGAACGGAGCAAGGGCGCGTCACCACATTTCGGGAAAGGTCATAGTTCTGGCCCCGTGCCGCCGTCACACCATGACAAGGAACAGCCCGACGTAGAGGGCGAGCAACGCCATCGGGATTGGTGTGAATCGCTTATTCTCGGCCATCGACGCTGCCCAAAGCACTACGCCGAGAGCGGCAAGGGCAACGCCTCCGCTCGTGAAGACGTTGCCTGCCGAGACAGCCGCGTGTGCATTCGCGTCTGCCGCGCCGCGATCGCTGCAATTGCTTTGCGTCCTCGCTAGGGTCAGAGTCGCCTTGGAGTAGCATGTTTTGCCCCAAACGTCTGCGACGATCGCGGCGACGAGCAGGCAGCAGGCAAAAACGTAAAGATACTTCACAGCACCGCACCCTGGCTCTTAATCGAGTTCTCTCAACTCCTCCATCCACAGCCGGATTTCGTTGTCGTATTCGCTGGCGAGGTCGCCTTTGATGAGTTGGCGGTGGAAGCTGGCGGCGCCCTCCTTGACCAGGTCGGCGGCCTCGGCACTGGGGAAACGGCGCATCGGGTCGGGGGCGATCAGGCCGCGGCAGAAGTTCATCAACAACTCGTTGCAGGTCACTTCGCTCGGCAGGACGCTGGGCAGTTTCTGGGCGAGGAAGCGTTTCGCCTCCAAGAGCTCGCGGAAGTTCGTGTGTCCGGCGAAGGGGGGCACGCCGGAGAGCATTTCGATCAGCACGTAGCCCAGGCTGGCCAGGTCGCTGCGGGGCGTGCACTCGCCGCCGTCGAGCACCTCGGGGGCGGCGTAGGTGGGCGTGCAGGTCCGCCGCAAGAGGCGCCTGCTTCCATTTCGAACGCCGAGCCGAGATCGACGATCTTCGCGTTGCCGGTCCGCTTCAACATGATGTTCGAGGGCTTCAGGTCGCCGTGGACGATCTCCTCGCGGTGCAGGGCCGCCAGCGCCGCCAGGCAATCGCGGACGATGGCCATGGCGATGCCCGGCTTCACCCGCGGCTGCATCGGCCCGGCCGTGACGATCACCTGGTTGATGTAGTTCCAGCGCTTGTTGCTGACGCGGCCTTCGAGCTGCTCCAGCATCTTGCGCGTGAGCAGGCGGGAGAGATCGAAGCCATCGACCCATTCCATCTCCATCATGCGGATGCGGCTGCGATCGACCCAGTTGTGAACGTCGAGCAGATTGTCCTGTTGGATTTGCGCCACGTGGGCGGCGACCTGGGCCATTCGGCCCATTGCCTCGTCGTAGGCCCGCTCGTTTTCGTAGCGTTCGGGCGAGAAGACCTTGAGCGCGACCGGCAGCGTGAAGTCGTCGGTTCCGCGCCGCTCGGTCAGATAGACCACTCCCTGCCCGCCCGAGCCCAGCAAGCTCAGCAGCCGATGGTGTTCGGTCCAGCTTAGCCGCTGCTCTTCGAGGATCTGCTGGTAGCGGCCGAGCAGTTCGTCGGAGCAGCGGGTTCCGGTCTGGTGTCCGCCCCAGGTGCGGGTTGCACTGCCTTCAAGGAAAGTCGTGGTTGACATAGATGGTTCTCGATGCCAAAAGCTCTTCAGTGTTGTTGCGGCAGTCGAACTGCCGTCGCAACGCCAGGCGCGAGGGGGACGGAGGAGGTCGTCGGCGACAGATCTCCCCCTTTGCAGAAACGCCTTCCGACGACGTCCCCCGTCCCCTTGCGTTCTCGATGCACAGAGTCACAAACCTGGTATCTTACGATGGATCATCTTAGCCGTTGTGCCGGCCGGTCGTCCAGAGCGATCTTGGGCCAGTGCAACCGCAGCCGTTGCGGGGGTTCGGCCTTCGGGAACTCGCGACCGCCGATCAAAGGCAAGCTCCTACAGGGCGATGTCAAGAAAAAATACAAGCGTCAGAAAAAATACAAGCCGCGCGTCTGCGTAGCACCCCCTTTCTGCAATGCAACGACGTTGCAGGCGGGGCAGCCGCAGACGAGCGGCTTGCGACCGCGTAGTCTCGCTTGCGGAACGACGACAGGGCTACTTCGGCCATGTCCTTGAGATTCCGCAGGGCACGGACCTTCACCTTGTTGTAGGCGGGCTTTGCGGGCCGATCCTGCAACTCTCCGGTGAACGGATTCATGACGTTCTTCTGCGCCGGGCGAGCGGGAACCTTCTTCTTCTCGATCTTCACCAGACCGGGAAGGGTGAAGACGCCGCAACCGCGGCTGCCCAGGTTCTTGCGGACTTCGTCGGTCAGAGCTTCGAGAACGGCGGCCACCTGCTTCTTGGTCAGGTCGGTCGCATTGGCGATGCTCTGCAGAACCTCGGTCTTGGTCGGTGCTTTCTTGGCGGCTTTCGCCATAATCAATTACCCTCCATGCAAGGTCTTAGGGGTGTGGAAAGTTTATCTATCCGGTAAAGCGGACTTGATGATTAAAGTCTCTCGTCGAAAAAAAGCAACCCGACAAACCGCGAAAAACGCGGGAAATTCCGCAATTTTTCACGCTCGGAGGGCTGTTTTTTCCCAGTTTTCGGCTGTTTCCGCCTGGTCTCGGCCTCGGGAAGGCCTGTTTCGGATCACCGGAAGGAAGACGCAGTCCGGCGAGCGATCGGCGTTTTAGCCATGATATTTGCGGGCTTTTTTCGCGTAGTTGGCAGCACGATCAGCGACGCGAGGATACCGGCGCGATGCCGGAAGAGGACGACCGGTTTCACGAGGTCCATGCCGTTTACACCCCCATTTATGGGTGTCTATCGCTGCGAAGGGGATTGTTCAATCGGCTGGACGCCCGATGGTCTTCAACGTCCTCCAATAGCCGGCGGGCCACACTGACGCTGCGTGGCGGCCCGGCGCGGCCCCAGGCTAGCCTGTGACCTCTGCTTATCTGCCCGTGAAAGTCCTATGCTCAATCGCCATAAACCGTTACGAAAGCCGTGGAAACTTGTCGCCGGGACTGCAATGATCTAATATAGTTAATTGCACGAGTAGAGAGATTGCGCGGCGTCCAATGCCACGTTTAGCCGAAACTTTTGGCCGTGGCGGGCGTCAATACGGTGGCGGTGCGCAAGTGCGGAGAATCGAGATCACCATGGCACGAGAGTCCACAACAACGGCCGTCTCTTCTGCGGGGGGCCATGATCGCCGCCGCAGTGGTGTCGGCAATGGCCGCCGATGCGCCCGGCCAGGTCGTCGTCAGGCCGAATGTGGTGCCGGATCCGGGCTCCCGTCGTGCCGCGCCAAGGGCCACGGCGGGAACTCCGCCGACGATGCCGGCGACAACGTGTTCTTGCGGCCCGACCGCCAGCACGCTGAAGAAGCTGTCCGAAGCCCGCAAACTGCTCGCCGAGGCCGATTCGGCGAAGCGGTCCGCGATCTTGACGCCATCCTGGAGGGGCCGGAGGACTTCTTCTTTGAGCCGGACAAGAATTCCGGCAAGTCGCGCGGTCTGAAGGCAGAGGCCGAGCGTTTGATCGGCCAGATGCCGCACGAAGGGCGCGACCTGTACGAGTTGCAGTATGGCGCCAAGGCCCGCCAGATGCTGAATGAAGCGTTGGCGGCGGGCGACGCACGGCATGGCGACCGGTCTGGCGGAGGTGTCGCGGCAGTTCTTTCACACGCGCAGCGGCTACGAGGCGACGTTTCTGCTGGGGCTTCACCATTTCGATCACGGCGACGCGATGGCTCGCCGCGCTGACGTTGCAGCGGCTGTACGAGCGGGGCCAGTCGATGGAGGAATTCGAGCCGGCGTTGTCGTTGACGCATGGCGGCGTGCTGGCTACAGGCGGACATGCCCGACAAGGCCCGCGAGGCGTTGGTCGCGCTGCGGCAGCGCCATCCGACGCTTCGCGTGAAGGTTGCCGGCCGGGAGACGCCCATTTTTTCCGACGATGCGGAGGCGCGTCGATTGGCTGGTGAAGCTGATCGGGACGCAGCCGATGGCCGTGGCGACCGAGGCGGATCGCTGGTTGATGTTCCGCGGCGACGCCTGCTCGCAATGCGTCGATGGCTGGGCAGCGCGCCGCTTTTGAACATGCGGTGGCGCGTGTTGTCGACGGACGATCCGCGATAGGAAAAGTCGCTGGAACAGCTGCCAGAAGGCCTACGCGGAATACGGCGGGCCGCGATTCCGGCTCTTCACCCCTTGGCTGTCGGCGACGTGCTGCTGATGCGGACGCTGGAGAATCTGCTTGGCGGTGGATGTCGGCCACCGGCAAGCTGCTCTGGGAAGCGCCGGTGGACGAACCGCGACGACCGGCCGCCGGGCAACGAGGCCGCGGCGTTCCAGCGGCATTCAGATACGGCAGTCGATGATGGCGTCCGGCGACGAACCAGCGGATCCCGAGCGACATGACCTACGGCACGCTTAGCAGCGACGGCCGCTACGTCTTTTCCGTCGAGGATGTGGGATCGGAGTCAACGAGCTGCCGCATTCGGCAAGCGCCGGCGGGCGAGCAGTCTTCGTGGGCGGCAGCGGCGAATCAGTGGCAGGCGGCTGGTCATTCTCGGCGGCTTCGACGCGAACAACAAGCCGCAAGAGCCGATCTTGTGCAACGCAATTGGCGGCCCACGACATTCGCACGGGCAAGCTGAAGTGGCAGATCGGCGGCCGGCGGGCCCGCACGCCTTGCGCATGGCCGGCTCGTTCTTCCTCGGTCCTCCGTTGCCGCTGCAATCGCAACTTTACGTGTTGGCGGAAGACGAGAAGGGAGAGATTCGGCTCTTGGCGTTGGACGCGGCCACGCGGGCCGATGGCTCTTGTGGTCGCAGCAGCTGGCCTCGGCCGAGCCCAACATCTCACAGGATCCGTTGCGCCGCCTGGCGGGCGCGTCGCCTTCCTACGCCGACGGGATTCTGGTCTGTCCCACGTCGGCGGGCGCCATGGTGGGCGTCGATCTGGCCACGCGGTCGCTGCTTGTGGGGCTATTGCTTCGGCGACGAGGGCAACAACGCCGCCGCGAATCGCGGGACGTGTTTCCGGCATGATGATGACGGCACATCGAAGCGAGCCGTCGGCCACGCAGTGGCTCGACGACAGCGTGTCGATCTGCGAAGGCCGCGTGCTGACCACGCCCGATCGACTCGGAGTGGCTCTATTGCCTGAATCTGCTCGACGGCGAGCTGTTGTGGAAATGCCCTCGCAAGGACGATCTCTACGTGGCGTGCGTCGGACCGCGACAAGGTGGTGCTGGTCGGCCGTCACGCGAGTGCACGCCGTTCGGCTGGCCGATGGAAAACCGGCGTGGGAGGGCCGCGTGGTGAGCCTGCCGGAGAACAGCTCGCCGAGCGGCCGCGGCTTCGCAGAGCGGCAATCGCTACTTCCTGCCGCTGAGCAGCGCCGAGGTCGTTGGCATCGATCTGACGGCCGGCAAGATCGTGCAAACGTCCAAGTCGCGGAAGGGAACCGTGCCGGGCAATCTCGTCTGCTTCAAGGGAAACGTCATTTCCCAGGGGCTGGAGGGCGTCGAAGCTTACTATCAATTGGATGCGGTGTCGGCCGAGGTCAACCGGCGGCTGGCGGCGAATCCGAACGACGCCGAGGCGCTGTCGCTGCAGGGCGAAATCCTGCTGGATCAGCGGCAAGCGTTCGGAGGCCATCGCTTCGTTCGTCCGCGCGCAACGAGTTGGATGCGAACCCGCGCACCCGCGAGTTGCTCCGCGACGCGATGCTGGACGGCCTGCGAAGCGATTTCGCCGCGTATCGCGGCCAGGCTTCGCAGCTCTGAGTGGCTGTCTGGACGACTCGTCGCAGCGTGCGGCTTTCCTCGCGCCATGGCGGCCGGCCTGCGGAAGTCGGGAGAGTTGACGGCGGCCTTTGAGCTACTACGAGAAGCTGGCCGACCTCGAGCCGCAGCGGCGGCCGCTGGACGAGATCGACAAGACGCTTCCGGTGCGCCGCGACCGTTGGTTCGTGCAGCCAATTGGGCGATCTTGCGCCGCGACGCGACGGGCGAGACGGCGGCCAAGATCGATCAGGCCGTGGCGGCGCGCTTGCAACGGCCAAGGCGGCGCACTCGCTCGATCGGCCTTGCAGCGATTCTTCGACACGCTTCGGCAACCAACCTGCCGCCGCCGAGGCGCGCAGGAACTGATACGGCGGCTCAACGGCGAGCGGACGGCGGCTGGAGGCGGAGCTGGCGGCGTGCCCGATCGCCGGCCAAGGCCGACGTCGCGGCGCAACGACCGCGCAGGCCGCGTCGAAACGCGACGCCGATTGGCCGGTCGGAAGGGTCGAGGTCAAGACGACGCAAGGTCAACGAACATCGCCCGCAACAGCTACGGCCGCATGACGTTGAATCTGCGCGGCAACCGCGACCCTATCTTCCGCGATCTGTCGCTGCAGTTCGACTACAACCGCCGAGCGATTTTCGCGTACGATGCGTCTGGGGCACGAGAAGTGGCAGGCTCCGCTGGCCGAACGGGCAGCAGCAATATTACTCGTTCAATCCGTCCTGGAACCACGGCCGCGCCATCGGCCATCTGCTGCTGGCTCTCCTTGGGCTGGAAGATCATTGCGATCGACACGCTGGGCGTCGGGCCCAACGGCAGTCCGCGGGTGTTGTGGACGCAAGGACTTGATGGGCCAGTGCCTCGACTTCGCCAACGGCGGCGTTCCAGCCGCAGTTGGCCCAATGGAACTGGCAACTGCAGCGGCAGTTCTCGGTCATTCACGACCAGTCGAAGCTGCTGGGTCCTGTCGGCCGCGGCTACGTGTGTTTGCAGCGATTCCACAGCGTGGTGGCGGTGGATCCACGGAACGGAGAGACGCTTTGGGTTCGGCAGGAGATGCCGTTCGGCTGCGACCTTTTCGGCGACGACGAGTACGTGTTCGCGCTTCCGCCCGACACGGACGAAGCCACGGTGCTGCGGGCGTGGGACGGCGAATTGGTGGGCAAGCGGCGGATGCCGCGAGTCACCGGCCGGCAGTGATTGCCCGGCGGCCAGCAGAAGCACGGTCTTCGGCCGTTTGGAGGAGACGTGCCTCGCCACGTTGGGGCGAAAGATGCTGTTGTGGTGGCCGCAAGGAAAGCAGCGCGAGCTGACGCTGGTCGATCCGTTCGAGGGCCGCGATTTGTGGCGCGGGCGAAAGTTCGCCGCCAACGCCCGCGCCTGCGTCGTCAACGACGAGGTGGTCGGAGTGATGGAGCCCAGCGGCCGTTTCGTGCTGGTTTCGTTGCCCGACGGCCGCACGATCGCCGACCTGAAGCTCGAAGCGGAGCCGTCGCTGATCGACATATCGCTCGATGCGTCGGGCGAGCGGCAATATCTGCTGCTGGTGAGCAGCTCGCGAGGCGAAGCCAACGCTCCAGCAATTTCAGCCCATGCCCGGCTGCTTGTACAAGCCGATCCATCACGGGCGGCTGTACGCCATCGATCGGCAGGGCAAGCTCCAGTGGCCCGCTCCCGTGGTGATTAAGAATCAGTTCTTGCCGGCGAACCAGCCGTCGGGTCTGCCGGTCGTGACGTTCGCCTGCCAGACCTACCAGCAGAAGCCGAACGGCCAGATCGCGTTACAGGCGCGTCGGTGTTGTGCATCGACAAACGGACCGGTCGAACGGCGTTCAAGAAGTCGTTCGACAACGACCACGGGCCTTTTCGAAGTCACGGGCGACGCCGCGAAGAAGACCATTGACTTGACCATGCAACAGAGACGGTTACGTTGACGTTCACCGACAAGCCCCTGCCGCCCGCCGATCCGCCGCCGACGCGAACCGGACAAAGCGTCGGCGGCGAAGAAAACCATCCGTGCCCTCTGGGACTCGGTCCAGAGAGTCCTCGGCCAAGGCGACGACGACTCGCGGCCGAGACGGCGACTGAAATCTTCCCGCCAGGTTACGATAGAATAATGATCCGAACAGTTTTTGTGCGAAATCTGGTTCTCGCGTTGTCGCCGCGGCGATGGTCTGCTCGCAGCGCGGCGGCCGCGACCGCGAACGCCGACGTGAACCGCGTGGTCGGCCGCGGGCTGGAGTGGCTGGCAAACCACCAGTCGCGCCTGGGACACTGGACCGCCGGCAGCGAGGCAGTATCCGACGGCGATGACGGCCCTGGCGGGAATCGCCATGTTGTGCGAGGGCTCGACCACCGACGCAAGGCAAGTACGCCCCGAACATCCGCAGGGCGGTCGATTACCTCGTCAGCCGCAGCCGGCAGCAACGGCCTGATCGGCGACCCGCACAGCGACAGCCGCTACACCTACGGCCACGGCTTCGCCATGCTGTTTCTCTCGCAGGTGCTCGGCGAAGAGGAGGACGCCGAGCGGCGCGAGCAACTGATCGACGTGCTCACGCAAGGCGGTGGAGTTTACCGGCCGGGCGCAGACGCCGGGCGGCGGCTGGGGCTACGTCAGCTCGAAGGACGGCGGCGGCTTCGACGAAGGCTCGACCACCATCACCCAGGTGCAAGCGCTGCGCGGCTGCCGCAACGCCGGCATTCCCGTTCCCAAGGAAATCGTCGACAAGGCGGTCGGCTACATCAAGAAATGCACCGGCGCCGACGGCGGCGTGCGCTACCAATTGGCGGGCGTGGGCGGAGGCGGCCGGCCGCCGATCACCGCCGCGGCCGTCGCCTGCCTGTTCAACGCCGGCGACTACGACAGCAAGTACGTGCCCAAGTTGCTGGCTACTGCAAGAGAACCCTCGGCACGGCTCCGACCAGGGCGCTTCGGGCCATTGGCATTATGCCCACTATTACTACGCCCAAGTCTTGTATCGCGAAGGCGGCAAGACTTGGGAAGCGTATCGCGACAAGATCTACCCGCGGCTCGTGTCCGAGGCCAGCAGCGACGGCTCGTGGAACCAGAGTTACATCGGCCCGGTCTTCACCACGGCCATCAATCTCACCATCCTCCAACTCCCCAAGGGCGCCCTGCCGATTTACCAGCGATGAATAGAACGATACGGGTCAGGGGTTACGGGACTCAGCGCGTCAGGCGATCAGGGACCGAGTAATTCCGCGGCAGACTGCCCGACCGCCGACGCGATCCCTCCTACAATGTCTGCCAACCAACGAGGAACCCCATGAGCGACAGCAGCAGAGTCTTCACAACAGCGGCGCCATCGAAAGCTCGGGGCGGCCCGGCAAAAAATCGTCGACCAACTGGGCCAGGTGATCGTCGGCCAAACGCAGGTGATCGAGGAATTGTTGATCTCGCTGTTCAGCCGCGGGCATTGCCTGCTGGAAGGCGTGCCGGGACTGGCCAAAACCTTGATGATCAGCACGCTCAGCCGGGCGCTGAACCTCACCTTCAGCCGCATCCAATTCACGCCCGACCTGATGCCGGCCGACATCACCGGCACCGACGTGATCGAGGAGAACCGCAGCGACCGGCGCGCGGGATTTCCGCTTCCTCGAAGGCCCGCTGTTCAGCAACGTGATCCTGGCCGACGAAATCAACCGCACGCCGCCGAAAACGCAGGCCGCGCTGCTGGAGGCGATGCAGGAGCGGCAGGTCACCGTCGGCCGCGTGCGGCACGCGCTCTCCGATCCGTTCTTCGTGCTGGCCACGCAGAACCCGATCGAGCAGGAAGGCACGTATCCGCTGCCCGAGGCCCAGCAAGACCGCTTCATGTTCAAGGTGTTCGTCCGCTATCCGAAGTTCGACGAGGAGTTCGAGGTGGTGCGGCGAACCACCTCGACGCTGATCGACTCGATCGAGCCGGTGTTGACGGCCGCCGAAATCCTCGAGTTGCAGCGGATCGGTCCGCCAGGTGCCGGTCTCCGACCACATCATCCGCTATGCCCTGTCGCTGGTGCGGCAGACCCGCGTGCGCGAGGCGGGCGTGCCCGATTTCGTCAAGGAGCAAGTGAGCTGGGGCGCGGGGCCGCAGGGCCGTGCAGTTCTTGATTCTGGGGGCGAAGGCCCGCGCGCTGTTGCAGGGCCGCACCCACGTCACCTGCGAGGACGTGCAGGCGCTGGCCAAGCCGGTCCTGCGGCATCGCCTGGTGCTGAGTTTCACCGCCGAGAGCGAAGGCGTTACGCCCGACGACCTGATCGAGCGAATTGTGGCGATTACCCCCACCCGCGAAGACGAACTGAGCCGCGATGCACGATTCCAAGAGATTTTTGCTTCCTGAGGCGATCAAGCGGATCGCCCGGCTCGATCTCCGCGCAAGGCACGTCGTCGAGGGATTCCTCTCCGGCATGCATCGCAGTCCGTACTTCGGCCAGTCGATCGAGTTTCGCCAGCATCGCCAATACACCTTCGGCGACGATCTGCGCTACGTCGATTGGAAGGTCTGGGCGAAGCAGGACCGCTACTACGTCAAGCAGTTCGAGGAAGACACGAACCTCCGCTGCACGCTGCTGTGCGACGTGTCGAACAGCATGCGCTACGGCCGCGGAGCGATGAACAAGTACGAATACGCCTGCACGATCGCCGTCAGCCTGGCCTATCTGCTGCTTGCGGCAGCAGGACGCGGTCGGCTGCGTGGCCTTCGACGACGCCGCGCGAATGACCGTGCCGCTGCGGACGAAGCGGAACCATCTCGATTCGGTCATCCAGGCCCTGGAGCTTTGCAGTCCCGCGCAACAAGACCGACCTGTTCCAGATTCTCCGCAACGTCGCCGAGAGCTCTCCGCGGCGCGGGATTGATGGTGCTGGTGTCGGACCTGCTGGTCGATCGGGAGGGCTTGTTTCGCGGGCTGCGGCTGCTGCGGAGCCGAGGGCACGACGTGATGGTCTTCCACGTGCTGGACGACGACGAGCTCGATTTCCCCTTCAACGGCCCGACGCGGTTCGAGGGCCTCGAATTGCCCGAACAGCTTCGCTGCAATCCGCGGGCGCTGCGCGAGGGGTATCTCGCCGCGCTCGGCGGCTATTTGGAGGAGGTCCGCCGCGGCTGCTCGCGGCACAACGTCGATTACACCCTGCTCCGCACCAGCCAACCGTTGGACGCCGCCCTGGCCGCGTTTCTGAGCAACCGGCTGGGAATGCACCACAGAAACAGAGTCTGAGGAGCTGACCGCTAATTGCGATGAGATGACGATTGCGAAACCGCAAGCGGCTTTCATGCCCATCACTACCCACCGACTCACTCGCCCCTAACCACTGACCACTAACCACTGACCCCACTCGTTCGATGCCCTCCTTCCTCCATCCAGCCCTGTTTTGGACCCTCGGCCTGCCGACGCTCGGCGTGGTGGCGCTGCCGGTGTTGATCCATCTGATCAACATGATGCGGCATCGTCGGCTGGAATGGGCGGCGATGGAGTTCCTGCTGGTCAGCCAGAAGAAACATCGCACCTGGGTCATCCTCAAGCAACTCCTGTTGCTGCTGCTGCGGATGGCTGGCCGTCGCGGCGGTGGTGCTGATGGTGGCGCAGCCGCGGCTGCACAGCCACTTCACCAGACCTGCTGGGCGGCACGCGCACGCATCACATCGTGCTGCTGGACGACAGCTTCTCGATGTCGGACCGCTGGGCCGACACCGACGCCTTCTCGGAGGCGAAGAAGGTCGTCGATCGCATCGGCGCGCAACGCCGTGAAGCAGGATCGGCTTCAGTCGTTCACGCTGCTGCGATTTTCGCGGGCGGGCCGTCCGCAGCGCCGCACCGAGCCCGACTTGATCAAGGAGCCGGTCAGCAGCGACGTTCGGCGAGCAATCTCTGGCGGCTCTGCTGCACGAAGCAGCGAATTCGAGGTCACGCAGTTGGCCCCCGGCCCCGTGCCGGCGTTGCAGGCGATCGCCAAGTTGCTCGGCGGCGACGACGGGCGAGCATCGCATCCTCTACCTGATCTCCGACTTCCGCGCGCGGCAATGGAACGATCCGACCGACATCCGCAAGGAGCTGCTGCAACTCAGCGACGACGGCGTGGAGATCCACCTGATCGATTGCGTCGATCGCGTCCGTCCGAACCTGGCGATCGTCTCGCTGGCGCCGGCCGAGGGGCATCCGCGCGGCGGGCGTGCCGCTGTTGATGAACGTCGCCGTGCGGAACTTCGGCGCCACGCCGGTCCGCAACGTCTCGGTCGCGCTGGCCGAGGACGGGCACGGCCGGCCGGCGGTCACGCTGGCCGAAATTCCGCCGGGCAAGACGGCCAGCGAGCCGTTCGCGGTGCAGTTTTCCAACGCCGGTCCGCACCGAATCACCGCGCGGCTGGAAGCCGACGCCGTGGCGGCCGACAACTACGCGTTACTGCGCGATCGACGTGCCGGCCGACGTGCCGGTGCTGCTGATCGACGGCGATGCTCGCGCCCGCGACGCCCGCTATCTCGAGCATCGCGTTGGCGCCGGGCGAGTCGGTTCGCACGGGCATGCGGCCGCAGATCGAAACGCCCTCGCTACCTGAGCGTCGAAGCCGCTGGCCGATTATCGGGGCGATCGACCTGGCGAACGTCGAGCGGCTCGACGTCGTCGGCCGTCGAGGCATTGGAAAAGTACGTCGGCCGCCGGCGGCGGCGTGGCCTTCTTTCTGGGCGAGCGCTGCGACGTGAAGTTCTTCAACGACTTCCTGTATCGCAACGGCAAGGGGCTGTTTCCCGCGCCGCTTGACGCATCAAGCGGAGCTGCTGGTCGATCGGCTCGAGCCGGCTCCCGATCTGCAGGTTGACGAGCATTTCATCTTCCGCAGTTTCATCGGCAAGCGGAACAGCTACCTGCAGACTGATGACGGTGCAGCGGTATTTCGCGGTGCCCGACGGATTGGCGTCCGCCGGCCAACTCGGCCGTTCGCGTGGCGGCCCAGCCTGCGCAACGGCGCCCCGCTGGTCGATCGAACGGCGTTTCGGCAAGGGCCGCGTGATGGCCTTTCTGACCACGGCGGCCCCGACGTGGAACAACTGGGCCGGCAACCCGAGCTTCGTCGTGATCATGCTCGATCTTGCAGGCCTATCTTGACGCAGCGGCCCGCCGACGACGATCGCGGCTGGTCGGTTCGCCGCTGGAGTTGCGGTTGGACTCGAAGGCGCTACCGGCCGGAAGTGCAGTTCGCGTTGCCCGAGCAGGCCACCGCGCCGGCCGTGCCGGTCAACGCGACGCTCGGCGCCGACGGCGTATTGACGGCGTCGCTGTTCGATACCGATCAGAGCGGCTTCTATCGAAGCGCAGCTCGCGCGGGCCGACAATTCCGTGGAAACGCGCCGCTTCGCGATGAACGTCGATCCCGGCCGAGGGCGACCTGGCGGCGCTCGACGGCCCAGCAGCTCGCGCCGCGGCTGGAAGGCGTCAAGTACCACTACGAGCAGGCGGCGGCGTTCCAATCGACCACCGGCGAGTTGGCCGGCTACAACCTGGGCGAGGCCATTCTCTACCTGCTCGTGCTGCTGCTGATCGGCGAGCAGATTCTGGCGTGGTCGGCCAGCTACCATCCGCGTCGGCGAGACGTGCCGCAGACTCAAGGAGGCGCCGCATGATGCACGCTCTCTCGCCGCTGTGGGCCGCCGACGCCATCCACACCACGTTCGAATGGGGACGCATCCAGTCGAACGCCGATTGGATTCTGCCGGTCGTCGTCTGCGTGGCGATTCTGCTGTTCGTCGGCTACATGTATCGCCGCGATGCGGTCGAGCTGAAACCCGGTTGGGGCTGGCTGTTGGCCGCGCTGAGGATGGCCACCTTCTTCGGTCTGCTCATCCTGTATCTCCAGCCGCATTGGCGAACGGAACGCGAGGAGGTGCGAAACTCCCGCGTGCTGGTGCTGGTCGACACGAGTCTGAGCATGGGCACGGCCGATAGCCGACGGCTCAACGTCGTCAGGCGGGGTCAGCCGGTCGCAGCAGCTTGCCAAGGCCTTGAAGGAGACCGACTTTCTCGCGCAGTTGCGCAAGACGCACGACGTTGCCGTCTTTCCGTTCAGCGAGGATCTGCAACGCGACCACGTGGTGACGCTGGCCAAGGAACTCGCCGAGGACCCGGCGGAAGACGCCCTCCGATCGCAATCAAAGGGGGATGAAAAAGGGGAAAAAGCCCGCGCTCCGGCCGCGCCCGATTGGTCGAAACTGCTCGCTCCCACCGGCGTCGAAACGCGGCTCGGCCAGGCCCTGCGGCAACTGATCCAGGAGGAGCGGGGCACGCCGGTTTCGGGCATCATCGTCTTCAGCGACGGCGAGCAGAATGCCGGCATTTCGCCCGAGGCGGCCGTCGCACTCGCCCAGGAGGCGAAAATCCCGGTCTACACCGTCGGGCTCGGCTCGGACCGGCAGCCTACGAACGTCGCCGTCTGCGATCTGGCGGCGCCGGCCCGCGCGTATCCCGGCGACCATTACACCTTGACCGGCTACCTCCAGGCCCAAGGGATGGCCGGCAAGACGGTCACGGTGCAGGTGCTCTCGCGTGCCGCCACCAACGCTCCCGGCTCGAAGGCGGCGGGCGGCGAAGTGCTCGCCACGCAGCAAGTCACTCTCGGCGGCGACGGCGAGGTGTTGCCGGTCAAGTTCGATCTCGTTCATTCCACCACCGGCCGCCGCACGCTGAGCCTGCAAATCAAAACGCCCCAGGGGGACACGAACCTCGCCGACAACGTCCGCGAGACCGACGTGGAAATCGTCGATCGCAAGGCCCATGTGCTGCTGCTGGCCGGCGGTCCGATGCGCGAGTATCAGTTCCTCCGCAATCAACTTTACCGCGATCGTTACACGACGGTCGACGTGCTGCTGCAATCGGGCAAGCCCGGCATGTCGCAAGAGGCGAAGAAACTCCTCGACGATTTCCCCTCCACGCGGCGGGAGATGTTCGATTACGATTGCGTCGTCGCCTTCGATCCCGATTGGAAACTGCTGAAGCCGGAGCAAATCGAGTTGCTGGAGAAGTGGGTCGGCGAGCAGGGCGGCGGGCTGATCGTGACGGCCGGGCCGGTCGAAGCCTGCAAAGGCCCCGACAGTTGGGTGCACGATCCCGGCATGACGCTGATTCGCAATCTGTATCCCGTCGAGTTCCCCGGCCGGCTGGCGGCCACGGAGATCGCAATGTACGCGACCGAAGAGCCGTGGCCGTTGGACTTCACCCGCGCGGGCAGCGAGGCCGACTTCCTCTGGCTGGGCGATTCGGCCACCGCCAGCAGCCATGCTTGGGCGGCGTTCCCCGGCGTGTTCAGCTACTGTCCGGTTCGCGGCGCCAAGCCGGGGGCGATCGTCTACGCCAGATTCTCCGACCCCCGCGTCGCCCAAGACGGCCAGGGGCCGGTCTACATGGCTGGACAGTTCTATGGGGCCGGCAGCGTGTTTTACATGGGCAGTGCCGAAATGTGGCGGCTTCGGGCGGTAGACGAAACGTATTTTACCCAGTTTTACACAAAGCTGATCCGCCACGTCTCGCAGGGGCGGCTGCTACGCGGCTCCAGCCGGGGGGTGTTGCTCGTCGGGCAGGACCGCTATCTGTTGGGCAACACGGTCGAGGTTCGGGCGCAACTGACCAACGCCCGGCTCGAGCCGTTGGACATGCCGAGCATCAATCTGCAGGTGATCCAGCCCGACGGGGCGTTGCAGACGGTGCCCCTGCGGGCCGATTCCAGCCGGGTGGGGGCCTATCTCGGGCAGTTTCCCGTGCGGCAGGAAGGGACGTACCGCCTCGAATTGCCCGTACCCGAAAGCGAGAACGAACGGCTCGACCGCCGCATCCAAGTGAAGGCCCCCGACCTGGAACGCGAGAACCCGCGGCGAAACGACGCCGTACTCAGTGCGATCGCCAAGAATACGGGGGGCAAGTATTACGTGGGGCTCGCTTCCGCGCTGGCCCCGCACGGGACGCCCCCCCTGGCGGATGAACTAAGGGACCGGACCACGACGATCGTCCTCCCGGTCGCGCCCGATCCGCACCAGCAGGAGGAGAATTGGCTCCGTTTCATGATGATCGCGTTGTGCAGTCTGCTATGTGTGGAATGGCTGATACGCCGACTGCTGAAACTAGCGTAAAATGACAGAAGCCGCTTGCGGTTTCGCACGTATTCTTCACGCTCCGCGTGAAGTGCTTCCTCTCGCAGAGCGAGAGGAGTACGTTTCAACTATCGGAAAACTCCATGCTCCCGACGACCGCCCCCGACCGCCCGACGCTGGCCCCCGCAGTGGAAACGCTGCTGGGGACGTTGCGCCGCCGCATCCGCCAGTATATCTGGCTGGAGGGCTGCGCCGCCGCCGTGGCGTGGCTGGGCGTGGCGTTCTGGCTCACCCTGGCGGCCGACTGGTTCTTCGAGCCGCCGCCGGCCGTGCGATGCGGCGATGCTCGCGGCGGTTGCGGCCGTCCTGGCGGCGGTCGTCGTGCGGCTGATCGGCCGGCGGATCTTCGTCCACATCACCGACGCCAACGCGGCTATGGTGCTCGAACGCCGCTTCCCGCATTGAACGACAGCCTGTTGACGGCCGTGGTGCTGAGTGGGGCAGACGTTTCTGTCTGCCCTATCGGGACTGACGTGGCCGGCAGACAGGAATGTCTGCCCTGCCAGACTCAAGATGATTTGAGCCGCGAGATGCTCGCGCAGACTTGCCAGGAAGCGGCGAGAACGCGTCGGCGAGGTCGATCTCTCGCAGGTGTTCAATCCGCGTCCGCTGTGGCTGCATTGCAGCGCGGCGGCGCTGCTGACGATCAGCGTGGCTTTCTTTGCAATCATGTTTTCCACGCGATTTGGCGTCTGGGCGCGGCGGACGCTGGCGATGTCCGACGATCCCGTGGCCGCGCAACACCCGGCTGGAAGTGATGGGCTTCGAGAACCACGTGCGGAAGGTGGCCCGCGGCGCCGACTTCGAGGTCGTGGTCCGTGCCGACGCCACCATGCCGAAAGTGCCCGACACCGTGGAAATCCGCTACCGGACCGAAGGCGGCGGACGCGGACGGGCCACGATGGATCGCCGCGGCGCCGCACGCGGGCCGGAAGACCGCTACCAGGAATACGCCTACACCTTCCGCAGCATCCTGGCCGACGTCCAGTTCGACGTGGTCGGCGGCGACGATCGCAAATCGCGGCTACCGCATCGAGGCGGTCGATAGTCCCGACGATTTCGCAGATGACGCTCGCCTGCGAATTGCCCGGCTATATCGGCCGCAAGCAGCCGCCGCTGCCGGTGACCGGCGTCATGCAGATTCCGATGGGCAGCCGCGTGACGGTCCTTGCCGGCCAGGCCAACAAGGACATCGTCCGCGTGCGGGTCAACAGCGTCGTCGGCGATCGCGCCGGGCCCGCCAGGCTGCTTGACCGAGCGGGAGCTGGCAGCCGACCGCCGCGGCTTCTCCTGCAAGCTCGAGCCGCTGATGACCGACACCACGCTGCTGTTTACGCTGACCGACAGCGACGGCATCGAGAGCCGCGATCCGGTGCGGCTGAGCTTGGTGGCCACGCCCGACAGCCGCCGCAGATGGCGGTGCAGCTCGACGGCATCGGCACGGCGATCACGCCGGCGGCCCGTGTGGCCGTCTCGGGCCAAATCAGCGACGACTACGGCATCGGCCGCGTCTGGTTCGAGCGGGCGATCGACCGCAAACGGCCGCATACGCACCCGCTGGCCGAGCTGCCGCAGGCGCCGGCCGTCTACAATCTCGCCAACGCAGGGCTGGACGTCCGCGAGTTGGGGTTGAAGCCGGGCCAGAGGCTTTTGGTCAGCGTTAAAGCGGCCGATCTGTGCGATCTTGGGCCACGGCCCGAACGTGGCCAGCACCGAGACGATGGCTGCTGGACGTGGTTACGCCCGATCAGTTGCGGGCGATCTTGGCGGCGCGGGAGTTGGTGTTGCGGCAGCGATTCGAGCAGATGATCCAGGAGATGACCGACACTCGCGACCTGCTGGCGCGGATGGAGTTTGAATCGGCAGCGAAGACGGGGCAGAGGTCAGGGGTCAGGGGCCAGGGAAGAGTCGGCAGTCGGCAGTCGACAGTCGGCAGTTGAAAGTGGAGAATCCGCCTTCCGCTAATCTCAAATCCCGCAAAGCCCCAAATCCCGCAAATCCCGTAGTCGCCGGGGCCGAGCCCGGCGACGAGGAGCCGCCGGATTCGCCGGCGCGGCGGCGGGATTTGCGTTTCTGCGAGCTGCAGGGCGCGCTGACGAACTGCCGAAAGGGGACGCCGGAGGTTCGCGGCGTCGCCGAGTCGTTCGACGACATTTGCAAGCAGTTCGTCAACAACCGCATCGACACCGCCGGAGTTGAAGAACCGGCTGACAGGCGGCATCGCCGAGCCGCTTCACGTGCATGGCCGACACGATGTTTCCCGATCTGGATCGCCGGCTGGAAGACTTGCAAACGTCGTTGGAGGATCCAGAAGCGCGGCGCCTGGGCTTCGCGACGCCGCCCAGCGGCAAGCGGAGGAGATCCTGCTGGCGATGCAGAAGGTCCGCGACCGCATGATCGAGTTGGAGGACTTCAACGAGGCCGTCGAATTGCTGCGGAAGCATCGTCGATATGCAGAAACAACTTCACAAGCAGACCGAACAGCGGCACAACGAGAAACTCCGCGACTTGCTGAAGGAGTAGCCGCATGAAGACGAATTCGCAATCGACGCGTGCTTGGCGTTGGCGCTGGCCGCACTGGCCGTGCGCTGTGCTTCGCCTCGGCGCCTGCTGAACCGCGCGCAAGCGCCGGCAAAGGCGAAGGATGCCGCGAAGCCACGCGCGGCGGCGAGAAGGGCTAGCCAAGCCGGAGCCCAGCTCCTGCCGACAAGCTCGCCATCCAGGACGCAGCCTGATCGGAGAAGTACAAGCATCTCGAAGACGTGCTGCTGCGGATGGCCGAACTTGACGCGACGAGCGATCCGCACCGGGCCGCCCTGCTGAAAAAGGCGTTGCGCAAAGCAAGGAGCAACTGATCGGCGTTCGATTCGAGCGGCTTGTGGAGCTTCTCGGCAAGGATCAGCTTTCGCGGGCTCTGGAGAACCAGACGGATCTCGATCAGGATTTGGCCGCGACTCTCTGAACTGCTTGATGAGCGAAAATCGCGCGAAGACGCATCGAGAACGCAGAAAGCTCGGCTCCGCGAATACCTCAAGCAACTCGGCATGCTCATCAATCAGCAAAAGGACATTCAAGGCCGAACCGCCGGCGGCGACGAGCCGAACAGCTTGCCGCGAGCAGGGGAAACTCGCCGAGAAGACCGGAGATCTGGCGAAAGACCATCCGAGAAGAACGAGGAAAGCGGAGGACGAGAAGGGAGAAGCTGAAAAGGGGAAAAGCGGCAGGGAGAAAAGAACAAGGGCGGAAGAGGCAAAGGGAAGAGCCAAGGGCGGCAAGGGCAAAAGCGGAAAAGCGAAACGGCACAGGGGGAAAGCGGCAAGGGCGAAGACGCCAGGGCGAGGCCAGCCAGCAGGACTCCTCGCAGAGTCCGCCCGACAAACGTCTCGAAGCCGCTCAGCAGCGGATGAAGAGGCCGAAGAAGAATCTCGAGGACGCCCGCGCCAGGAGCGGTCGACAAGCAAGAGGAGGCCATCCGCGAACTCGAACAGGCCAAGGCCGACCTGGAGGAGATCCTTCGCCAACTCCGCGAGGAGGAGATCGAGCGGATTCTGGCGATTCTCGAGGCGCCGCTTCCGCAAGATGCTTCAGATGCAGGAGGAGGTTTACGAAGGCACGCTGCGGCTTGACAAGATTCCCGTGGCCGAACGAACGCACAACCAGGAGATCGAAGCCAGCCGTCTGAGCGGCAAGGAGTCGCAGATCGTCGTCGAGGTCGACAAGGCCGATCTGCTGCTGCGCGAAGACGGCACGGCCGTGGCGTTTCCCGAGGCCGTCGAGCAGATGCGCGACGACATGCAGCAGGTCGTGTCGCGGCTGGCCGAGGCGAAGGTGGGCAAGATTACGCAAGGCATCGAGGAGGACGTTATCGCCGCGCTGAAGGAGATGATCGCCGCCCTGAAGAAGGCGCAGAAGGATCAGGACGACAAGAAGAAGAAGCCGGGCGAGTCGCGCCTCGGGCGAGCCGCAGGATCCGCCGCTGATCGATATGCTGGCCGAGCTGCGGATGATCCGCGCGTTGCAGATGCGGGTCAACACGCGGACCGCGCGATATTCCAAGATGGTCGAAGGCGAGCAGGCCGAAAACGCCGGATCTGGTCGACGCGCTCCGGCGGCTTGCCGAGCGGCAGGAGCGGATTCACCGCGTCACCCGCGACCTAGAATATGGGGAAGAACCAATGAACGACGAAACGTTCGACGCTCCGTAAGCTTGCTGTTGGCAGCCGTGCTGGCGGCGTGTTGGCTGGCCGTCGGCGTTGGGCGGCGACGGTCCGTCGGGCGATGCTGCCGGGTCGAGCCCGCCGCCGCCCTGGCAACGGCCGCGGCCGTCGAGGTCAAGGCGCCAGGCGTTTGCGTGGCTTGACGCGGCCAACGCGGATCGCCGCCGTTCGCGCCAAGGCCGATGCTATCTGGTCGGCCTCGCCGCGCAGCGGCGTCGGAAGACGAACTGCTCGTGCGGCTGGCGCGGACCTTCGCGCTGGTGAATCCCAATGCGGCGAAGCTCGTGACGCTGTGCTCCGAGGTCCGCGAATTCAATTGCTGGTTCCCGCCCAGCCGTGGCTGCGCGACGGCCATGCGCGCCGCCGCTGGTGGCGAACAACCTTCGCTTGCTCTTGCGCGGTGGCTGGTCGAGCAATCGCTGTTCGACGAGGCGCTTGGAGCAGCTTTCGGGCTTGAAGCCGAGCGACGTGGTCGCCCCGGCCTCGCTGCTGTTCCACCAGAGCGTCGTGTACCACGCCTTGTTGAACAAGGAGTCGGGCTTGAAGTCGATCGACGAGTTGTTGCAAGGGCGCCGACGCCAGCTCCGCGGCGCTACGTGGCGCTGGCGGAGTTGATGCAGGACGATCTGCAGGGTCTGGAAGAGGACTACGCTCGACCACGTCGCGCGCCGCATGGAGGACATCCGCCGCCGGCTCGATCTCGGCCGGGCCGGCCCGAAGGTTCGCAAGGTCGAGAAGGGCGTGATCGAGTCGCTCGACAAGCTGATTAAGAAGCTGGAAGAGGAGCAGCAGAAGCAAAAGGCGGCAGCCCCAGCAGCAACCGATCGACGCGCCCGCGCGACGCGAGCCGGCTAGGCGGGGCCAGAGGGGCCGGGCGAAGTGACGAAGAAGAACATCGGCTCGAAGAGCGGCTGGGGCAACTTGCCTCCCAAGCAGCGCGAGGAGGCGATGCAGCAGATCGGCCGCGACTTCCCCGCGCATTACCGCGACGCTGATCGAACAATACTTCCGGCGACTGGCGGCGGAAAAGAACGAAAGTGCGAGTAACGAAGTCAATCCATGAACGGCATCTTTCTTGCGATTCTGCTGACGGCCGCGATGCCTTCGTTCGAGGCGACGACGCTCGACGGCCGGACCGTCGTCGGGCCAATCGCCGAATTGACGGCGCAGCGATTGACCGATTGCCGCGAAGACGGCGCGCGTGTCGATTCGCTACGGCAAAGCTGCTGACGGTTGTCGGCGTCGCAGAGAAGCCGCGCCGGTCCGCTGGCGTTGTCGGCGTCGGTCGTGGAATTGGCCGACGGATCGGTCGTCAGCGGACGGCAGTACGTCGCCGAGGGCAGCGAGGCCCGCATTACGTTGGCCGGCGGAGCAGGTCGTCGCCGCTCCGGCGAAGAGGTGCAAAACGGTGCTGTGCGGCACGCTGCGACACCGACCGTGTTGCGGTCCGAATGGTCGCGGCTGACGGCGATGAAGACCGACGCCGATCTCCTGATCGTTCGCAGCGGCGGCGGACTCGATTATCAGAAGGGCATCCTGCACGACGTGACCGGAGAGGTGGTCCGCTTCGATCTCGACGGCGACGTCCTGCCGGTCAAAGCGGTCGAAGGTCTTACGGCTTCGTCTATCGCCACGGCGCTGCCGGCCGAGTTGCCGACGGCGATTTGCCGCATCACCGACGCCGCCGGCTCGCTATGGCGGTCCGATCGCTATCGCTCGGCGAGAGTTGCAGTGGACGACGCCGGCGGGCGTGAGCGTCGCCGAGTCGTGCGAAAACATCGCACGGATCGACTTTTCGGCGGGCAAGCTGCTCTACCTCAGCGATTTGAAGCCCGACTCGATCGCCTGGACGCCATACTTCGGCGACGGCGAGCCGCCGGCCGCGATGAAGCGGTTTTACGCCCCGCGGTTCGACCGCGGCTTCGACTCGCCCGTGCTGCGCCTCGGACGGCGTCGATTATCGCGAAGGGCATTGCGCTGCACAGCCGCACCGAGTTGGTCTATCGGCTGCCGGAGAGGTTTAGCCGCTTTTTGGCCGTGGCGGGGATCGCCGACGCCGTGCGTCCCGACGGCAAGGTGCGGCTTGTGGTGCGCGGCGACGACAAAGTCCTCTTCGAGGGCGATGTCACCGGCAGCGACGCTCCGCGGCCGATCGACCTCGACGTGACCGGCGTTCGCCGCCTGACGATCCTGGTCGATTTTGAGGACGGCGTCGATCGGGCCGATCACCTGCTGTTGTGCAACGCGAGGGTCAGCAAATGAAACGTGCGGAGAACATATCGAGTTGACCTCTGCGTGCTGTCCCTCGCCTGTGAGTTGACTGCGTTCTCATGGGTGTGGAAACGAGCTGGGATCGCGCACTGTCCTGGCGGCCGGAACCGCCGGCGGCGGTGCTCGACGCCGAGGCGCGGCGAATCGCCGTCATGGGCAAGGCCAAGGATTGCGTGCTGGCGATTTTTATGACCAACGGACAGGGGGGCGGCTCGGGGGTCGTCATCTCGCCCGACGGCTACGCGATGACCAATTTCCACGTCGTTTTGCCCTGCGGCAAGGCGATGCAATGCGGCATGGCCGACGGCAAGATGTACGATGCCGTGCTGGTCGGGCTGGATCCAACCGGCGACGTGGCGATCATCAAGCTCTTCGGCCGCGACGATTTTCCCTATGCCGAGCTGGGCGACACCGACAAGACCCGCGTCGGCGATTGGGTCTTTGCGATGGGTAATCCGTTCTTGCTGGCCGCCGACTTTCAGCCGACGGTCACCTACGGAATCATCTCCGCCGTGCATCGCTACCAGAAGCCGGCCGACAGGCGGGAGATGCTGGAATACACCGACTGCCTGCAAACCGACGCCTCGATCAACCCGGGCAACTCGGGCGGGCCGCTGTTCGACGCCGCAGGGCGGGTGATCGGCATCAACGGCCGCGGCTCGTTCGAGAAGCGCGGTCGGGTGAACGTCGGCGCCGCCTACGCCATTTCGATCAACCAGATCAAGAACTTTCTCGCGGCGCTGCGCGGCGGCAACATCGCCGATCACGCCACGCTCGGCGCCGAGGTGGCGAGCGACGAACGGCGGCCGCCCCGTGGCGTCAGCGACATCTCGAGACTTCCGACGCCTACCGCCGCGGATTGCGCCGCGACGACGAAATCGTCAGCTTCGCCGGGCGATCGATTTCCACCGCCAACGCCTTCAAGAACATCTTGGGGACTCTGCCGAAGGACTGGCGCGTGCCGCTGAGCTACCGCCACCAGGGGAAACAGTACGACGTTCTGGTGCGTCTTCCGGCGGCGTGCATAGCGAGAGCGAACTGATCGAGATGGCCAGCGGGCGGCCGCCCAATCTGCCGATGCCGATCCCCACGCCCGGCGAAGAGCCGAAGAAACCCCTGCCGCCCGGCAAGGATCAGAAGAAGCCGGCGAAGAGGCCGCTTGTCACGCCGCACGTCGAACTGCCCGTGCCCGAGGTCGTCAAGAAACATTTCGTCGAGAAACGCGGGCTTCGCCAATTACTACTACAATACGCTGAACCAACAGCGGGTCTGGAAGGCGTGGAACGCCGCGGGCGAACCTCGGCGGCGGCACCGTGGACCCTCTCGGGCCCGTTGGAGAAAGGCCGCTTCCGCTTTCAGATCACCGACGAGGGCGTCTCGCTGACGCTGCCCTCCTCCGAACGACATTGGACGGCGGGCGACAACCTGGCCGCCTCGTTGGCCCCGCCCGACAGCGGCGGGCTGTTTGCCGCTCTCTATCTTTGGCGAAGGCTCGCCTGCGAAGGGCCCGCTCGTTTCGGCGAACTCCGCTACGCTCGGCGCCGCCGCCGCTGGTCGGCCATGCCGGGCTTGGTCGACGTGCTGACGGGCACTCATAAGGGTGTGGAGTGTCGCTTCTACTTCGACCCCGGTCGAAGGCGATCTGCTGGCGACTCGAGTTGTTTCCCGACGAGAACTCGGACCCGTGCGAGGTCTACTTCTCCGACTTCCGACGAGATGGACGGCCGCCTGCTTCCCAGGCGCATGGCCGTTCGCTTCGGCGATAGGCCGTTCGCCGTGTTCAAGGTCGATGAGTTCAAGGTAGAGAAGCGAGAGAGGGGGCGGAAGGATGCAAAGTAGACGGTGCGATTCGAGAATGAAGTGGCACGGCCATCTTGGCCGTGTTCCCTCACGGGCTGGAAGCCCGCGCCACCATTTGACGCAAGACTTGTTGCCGCCCCGTCTTGTCGGCCGTTGTCGATTCCGTGCCTTTTCACTAGCCCAGGCGTTTACGCCTGGGAGAGCGAGGGCCAAGAATGATCTTTCCTTTTCCTTTCAGCCCCCTTCAGGGGCGCTGGCCGTTGCGCGGCGCAATTGGCGCCCTGAAGGGGGCTGAAGAGAAAAGGAAATCACGGGTTTGGCTCGCATCCCCAGGCGTAAACGCCTGGGCTAGTAAAAAGGCACGTTGCGAAACGTCTTCGGCTGCTGAAAAGACACATCGCAAAACGTCTTCGGCTGCAGAGAAGGCACGCCGTAAAACGTCTTCGGCTAGTGTGAGGACATATCGTCGACGGCTCGCGTTGCGCTACTCGTGGTTCCTCCTTCTGCCGCTCCTTTTTGCCACCACTGCTTCCGCCTCATTGTCCGACACGATCGGCCAGGTTCAGCCGAAGATCGTCAAGATTTACGGGGCGGGCGGGTTTCGCGGCATGGAGGCGCTATCAGAGCGGAATTCTCATTTCGCCCGACGGCCATATTCTCACCGCCTATAGCTACGTGCTCGACACCGACTACATCACGGCCGTGCTGGCCGACGGCCGCAAGTTCGAGGCGAAGCTCGTCGGGGCCGACCCGCGGCTTGAGATCGCCGTGCTGAAGATCGAGGCCACCGATCTGCCGTGCTTCGATTTGCCGATAGGCGGTGAAGGCGGCGGAGGGCGCCCGGGTGCTGGCGTTCAGCAACCTTTTCGGCGTGGCGGTGGGCGATGAGCCGGTGAGCGTGCAGAGGGGGACGATTTCGGTGATCGCGCGGCTGGAGGCCCGGCGGGGCGTGTTCGAGACGCCCGTATCGCGGCCCGGTCTATGTGCTCGACGTGACCACGAATAATCCCGGCGCGGCCGGCGGCGCGCTGGTCACGCGGCGCGGCGAATTGATCGGCATGTTGGGCAAGGAGCTTCGCAACTCGCTGAACAACACCTGGCTCAACTACGCCGTGCCGATCGACGAGCTTCGCCGGTCGGTCGACGAGATTCGGTCGGGCAAGTTCGTGGCCGCAGCGCAATGCCGAGGCCGAGAAGAAGCCGCAGCGGTCGGCTCGATCTGGCGTCGCTGGGCATCGTGCTGGTGCCCGACGTGTTGGATCGAACGCCGCCGTTTGTCGATCGCGTGCGAGCCGGGCTCGCCCGCGGCGAAGGCCGGGCATTCGCCCCGACGATCTGATCGTTCTGTCGGGCGACCACCTGATTCAATCGTGCAAGGCTCCTGCGGTCCGACCTCGAATACATCGACTATGAAGACGAGGTCAAACTGACGGTGCTTCGCGGGCAGGAGTTGTTGCAATTCACGCTGCGGTCGGTGCGGCAATGAGAATCCGCCGAAGAAGGGACAACCATGATTGGTATCGAGCCGTAGCCTCGGCGTCCTCGCCGAGTCGCCTGCGTGACGCGGCGGCGTCGCCTGTCGGCGATGCTCGCTGTGTTGTTCTGCACGCGGCGGCGGTGTCGGCGCGGGACGACGCGACGATCAGGAGCAGGCCGCGTTCGAGGCCGCCGTCAATCGCGTCGCCCCTTCGGTCGTGCAGATCGAGACCGTCGGCGGCTTGGAGAAGGTCGAGGGCGTGCTGTTTGGCACCGGCCCGACGACGGGGCTGGTGGTCGATCCGCACGGCTACATCGTCTCCAGCGCGTTCAACTTCCTCAACAAGCCGACGTCGATCCTCGTGCGCGCTGCCGGACGGCGGGCGCAAGCCGGCCAAGCTGGTGGCCACCGATCACTCGCGGATGATCGTGCTGTTGAAGATCGACGCCGACAAGCCGCTGCCGGTGTGCGATATCGCTCCCGCAGCGCGAGATGCGCGTCGGCCAATGGGCGATCGCGGTCGGGCGGACCTTCGAGAGCGCGCAGCCGAACATGGCGGTCGGAATCCTCAGCGCGGTCGATCGCATCTGGGGCAAGGCGATTCAGACCGACGCCGCCGTCTCGCCGAACAACTACGGCGGGCCGCTGGTGGACATCCGCGGCCGCGTGATGGGCATTCTCGTCCCGCTTTCGCCCGATGCCGACGGCGGAGTCGCCGGCATGGAATGGTACGACTCGGGAATCGGGTTCGCCATTCCTATGGAACACATTCCGCAGGTCTTGCCGCGGCTGGAAAAGGGCGAAGACCTGCATCCGCGGCGTGGCCGGGCATCCATCTGAAGGGCCCGAACCTCTACGCCGGCCCGGCGATCATTGCCGCGTGTCATCCGAAGTGCCCCGCCACCGCGGCCGGCATCAAGGCCGGCGACCAGATCGTCGAAATCGACGGCCAGCCGATCGTTCGCGCCGTGGAAGTCAAGAAGGCGATCGGCCGACGCTACGCCGGCGACAAGCTGCGGCTGACGGTGCTGCGCGGCAAGGAAGCGACTCGAATCGCGAGATTACGCTTGGCGGAGAAGCTCGAGCCGTTCCAGCACGGCTTTCTCGGCATCCTCCCGATGCGCGACGGCCAAGGAAAAGGGCGTGACCGTCCGCTACGTCTATCCGAAGAGCCCGGCCGCCGCGGCGGGAATCGCGGCCGGCGACGTGCTCATTTCGCTCAACGGCAAACCGATCTCTGGGCGAATCGAACTGATCGAGAAGATCGGCGCCTTGGAGCCGGGCACGACCGTCGAAATCGAAGTGCGGCGGGGCGAGTCCACACGCACGCTGAAGATCGTGCTTGGCGCCGCTTCCCGAGGCGTTGCCGCCGAAGGAACTGCCGCCGGCGACGCGATCGTCGGCAAGAAGGGCCGAGCCGCTCGCGCCGCACGTGGGGGCGGTGTCGATGAAGACGCCCGGAGTATGCAAACGAAGTTTGGGGCTACGTGCCCGACGCGCCGGCGTCCGGGGCGCCGCGCGGCGTGGTCGTCTGGCTGCACGGCCACGGCGGATTCGATTGGAAGCAACTGCTGGCACAGTGGAAGCCGCTGTGCGACCGCTACGGGCTGATTCTGGTGGCGCCGAAGTCGTCGATTCCGGCTCGGTGGATGCCGACCGACATGGCGCTGGTCGATCGGCTGTTGGCGGACGTCGCCTCGAAGTACCGCGTCGATCCCGCCCGCGTCGTGGTTCACGGCTACGAGAGCGGCGGATCGTTGGCGTTCCTGTCGGCGTTTCAGCAATCGCGAGTCGATTCGCGCCGTGGCCGCGGTCGAAGCGGCGCCGATGGCCCCGCCACCGGAGAACGATCCTCTGCATCGGCTGGCCATCTATATGGCTTCGGCCGCCAAATCGCCGTCTGGCGGGCGCGATCGAAGCGGCCGTCACCGCGATGCGGAGCGATGAAATTCCGGTCGTCGTGAAGAACCTGGGGGCCACGCCGCGTTATCTCAACGCCGCGGAGTTAGCGGAACTTGCCCGATGGATCGACACGCTGGATCGGATCTGAGCGAGGGCCATGCAACGCCGAATTCTTGGAGTCTCCGCCGTCGTGTTCCTGCTGGCCGCCGGGGCGATCTGGTTCTGGTGGCCGGAGATGGAGGTCGAGTTGGCGTTCTTTCACCGGATGGGGCGGTGCTGGTCGCTGCGTGGCTCGCCTACGAGGACGTGCAGCGGCTTCCCAGCTGGCTCCTGGTTACGCTGCCGGTGGTGCTGTCGTGCTGGTGCGATGGCCGCGCCTATTGTTGCTGCTGATTCCAGTGTTGGCCGTCTGGGTGATTTTGCAGCGGGTGCTCGCGTCCGGGCAAAGATGAACGCGTGTGCGGGACTACCTCAAAAATCTATCTGCATGACCACCTGTCCTTTTGCGTCTCTTCCCAGGTTGGTGTCTGCCGGGTTCGGAGCGTTGCCCTTCTTGTTGGCGCCGGGGCCGTAATCGGTCGTTTCAAAGGCCAGCAAGATCATCTCCCCCTTGTAGATGTGGTAGGCAATGCCGGCGATCACCATGTTGTAATAGGCGTTGGTGGTGATCTGGTCGTTCGCGTCCTGATTGAAATGGTCGAATCGGCCGAACAGCGACCATTTCCGGCAGCCGACGGGGAGTTTTACGTCTGCGAATATCGAATAGCCGTTAGTGTGCAGCGCGTTGCCTTGCGCATCGACCCAGGTCCCTGCCGCGTTGCCCAGGGTGGTAAAGTATTGGGCGGTGACAATCATCCACGGTTTCTGATAACTCAACATGACCATATTGACGTCGTAGCCCGGCCATCCGGCGGTGTAATGGGTATTCCCTTCGCCGTACAGACCGAAATAGCTCACTTGCAAGGAGGGCAACGAGCAAGGGAACGGTCGAAAGCTAATCCGCCCTTCGACGGCCTTGTTCTCGTTCTGTTCGACTGCGTGGTATCCCGCCCCGTTATAGGCGCCCACGTGCCAGCTTCCCCAGTAGCCGTCATACTGCGTGGTGCCGACTGTCTCCTCGGGGTCGGCAAGCGTGCCGCCCACGTCGCCGCGGAGACTGATGCCCAGATCGGCCGAGTTGAATACGCCCGCCCGCTCAATTGCCATGGTTCCTTGGCATCGATAGGGGTTCACGTGCTCTTCGAAGTCGAGCCAAGGCATGTGTCCCAACCCGAATTCCGACTTCATCTCCGTCAGGAAAGCGAGATCATGTGGTTTGAGTTCGGCGTAGGTGTACTTCAACCGTTCGCTCCAGCTTCCCGTGCTGTCCTGGTACGTGTCTGCGGTCGCCCGCGCGCTCAACCACGGAAGGATCGTCTGTTGGAAGGTCAAGTATCCCCGAGTGAGGCTGAACTTGTTGTAGTTCGTGTGGCCGTCGTTGAACTCGGGCGCCTCTCCATACGAGTAATCCAAGTAGGCGGTCATCCCGAATTTCAAGCCCTTCACGCCTTGGAACGGTTTCAATACATTGTCCTGGACGTTCTTGGCGATCTTGTCTTCAAGCTGTGCATCATGCGCTTGCACGCGATTATCGACCAACGACTTGATTGCCTCGCCGGTGTTGGTCCCCGTATCGTCCACGTTCGGAAGGCGGCGAACGCCAAGGTCTTCACGGAGCGCCTGGTTCTCGCGCTCGAGGCGGTCGACGCGGACCCGCAAATCGTCGATGCCGTTATTGTCCTGGGAAAAAGCGGCCACCGGGAGCAGTAGCGGAGCAATCGCTCCGATTGCAACCAGCAGACGAGGCAGAAGCACTCTCGGGTTCCACGATTTGCCGGGTTCCATATTGCATCGCTCCATTTGTTCACCGTAAAGAGTGGATCGCTCGACTCGAGGATGCGTCAAGCGTCTGTGCAAATTCGACTCTCTAAATCGGAAATCAGGGAAGATGACCCCTCGTCCGTACAGTCACATCCGCCGGGCCGTCCGGCACTCTCCTGATCGCCCACACATTCGGCACGGCAGGAATGTATGGAATAGGCTTCGGAACCGGCCCCTCCCACAGTCGAGTTAGGGATGTGTTAGTGGCCTCCGTTATCGGCAAAATCGGTTCGAGGGCCCAATACAACCGTCACAGCCGTCATGCCTTGTGATCGGCCCGTGCAAGAGCATGGATCGTCAGAAAAAACACCGGTGCTCGGCCTTTCCACCGCCCCGCATCCTCCCACCGCGCAGGGGTAACGTTTAATCCGATTATGCCGGATTTATCGCCAGCGCGGCCAGCATGGATGATGGGGTGTCCGTTTTCCCTTTTCTGCGGGAGATTCTGCATCTGCCAATTCGATCAAATGAAGGGGAACGTGCGGAGATGCCGGTCTTTCATGTTGTGCAGGCATGTAGCCGTGAAGCCGTAACGTCTCTCCACACCGTGGGGCTCGGCATTTGGGGGTTTTTTCAAGGAGCGATGCGACGATGCACAAGCGAATGTTCTGTTCTGCTGTTTGCGGGTTTGCAATAATTCTCGCCACCTCCGCGACAAACCTGCGTGCCCAGGATGGTCAAGCCTATCCTCCTGGCAACCTTGCCGCCGGCTCAACAAACACCGCTGAAAGTGCGCCTCCGGACTACAGTGCCCTGCCGGCGGCGAACGCAAACTACGATGCGGATTTGGTCCAGCGAGTTGCCGACCTGGAGAAGCAGTTGGCGAAGTTCACCAAAGCGGCAGACGCGGCCAAGCAGAAGGCGGCGAGCAAGCCGCTGGTCGTGCCGTACGGACGCATTCAGATGGACGTGGCGAACTTCAGCCAGAACGCCGCCAGCATCGCCCAGTTCGGCAACGCCCAGAACACCGTTGGTTTTCGCCGGGCGCGGTTGGGAATGCAGGGCGAGTACGGGGTGGTCAGCTATGTCTTCGAGATGGACTTCGCCAACCGCGGCAGCAACTCCACCATCAACTCGAAAGACCAATCCACCGCCTTCAAAGACGTGTATATCCAGGTCAACGACCTGCCGATGCTGGGACACGTCCGCGTCGGCCATTTCAGAGAGTGCTTCGGATTGGAAGAGTTGACGAGCACCAATTACATCACCTTCATGGAGCGATCGATCGACGACGAAGGCGCCTTTGTCCCCGGCCGCAACAACGGCATCATGGCGTTCAACTGCACCGAAGACGAACGGGCCACCTGGGCCATCGGCACCTTCACGAACCAGACGGGATACGATCAGCCGCCGACTTTCGTCTATGACCACTGGGGGCTCGATTTGGCGATGCGCGCCACCTATCTGCCGTGGTACGACGAAGCCAGCGGTGGTCGCCGCCTGCTGCACACCGGCCTCGGCTACGTCTACCGCAGTGCGCCGGACGACACCATGAAGTTGGCTGCTCGGCCCGAATCGGCTTTCGCCCCGTCGGTTGTAAATATGACTCTGACCGATCTGATTGACATGCAGGTCATAGGAGCGGAAGCCGCTTTGGTCTATGGTCCGCTCTCGGTGCAGTCCGAATTCTTCGGCTCGACCCTCAACCGTGAGGCTGGAATCTCAAACAACCTCTACGGAGCCTACGTCTATGTAAGCTACTTCCTCACCGGCGAGAATCGGCCGTACAATCGACAGACGGGCGTGTTCGGTCGCGTAAAACCTTATCAGGATTTCTTCCGCCTGCGGACTGCCGACGGATGCACCGCCACCGGCCGCGGCGCATGGGAAATCGCCTATCGCTTCTCGTACATCGACATGCTCGACGGCCTGACCGTGAAGGGCGCCGGCCTGGCGACCGATCACACCATCGGTCTGAATTGGTATCTGAATCCCTATACCAGGTTGATGTTCAACTACGTCCATTCCATGGATACGTACAACACGGCGGCCGACACCCGTGTGACCGGCGGAAACTTGGATATGTTCGAGGCGCGGTTCGCCATCGACTTCTGACGGCAGCGTGGCGTAGGCAGTCGCCTTTCGCTCTGCGAAAGCAGCGGACTTTCGCGAAGCGAAAGACGACGGTAACGGCCTGTGATCGGTCGCTTGCCCGCTATACAGGAACCGCCAATAACGGTATACTTGCAGTCTGTCGTTGCGGGGAGACTGTCCCAATCTTTGTCACCGCGAAAATGGGGCGGTCCCTTTTGCCCCGATGCCGTAACGTCAAGATCACGTCGGAAACACGCGGAAGGCAACATGAGCGACTCGTCAGCGGCGTCGTCCCCGCCAGAGAACGAAGAGGGGAAGGAAATTGTGCAGGCGATTGGCGCCAGCGACGAGCGCTTCCGCCTGATCGCCGACAACGTCGCCGACGTGATTTGGACGGTCGAATTTCCGCCGGCGGTCTTGCAACGGGCGGCGGCGGGCGCAGAGGCCGCGGAAATCGTCGACGCCATCCTCGAGCAGTGGCGATTCTCCTTCGTCAGCCCAGCCGCCGAACGTCTGTTTCAATATACGATCGAGGAGGCGGCGGCGATCTCGATTCGCGATATTGCGACGCCCGCCGCATTGGCCCAAGTCCGCGAAGCGATGATCGAAGAGTTCGGCGGGGACTACGCCAACGTGGCGGAGGCTCCGCGGCAGCGGTTCATCGAGTTGGAGCTTGTGGCCAAGGGGGGCGACTCGCGCTGGTGCGAAGTCGCCACCACCTACGTGCGCGACCAGCACGGAATACCGACCGGCGCGCTGGGAATCACCCGTGACGTCACCGCCCGCCGCCAGACGGAAAGGGCCTTGCGCGAGTCGGAAGGCAAGCTCCGCAGCCTGCTGGAAAACCTCCCCGATCTCGTGCTGGTGCTCGACCGCGACTCGCGCATTCTCTTTATGAACCATGGCCGAACGCACTACAGCCCCGACGTGCTGCTGGGCAATCCCGGCCTTGCTTTCGTCACGCCGGAGTTTCAGGCCCTCGGTCGTCGATCTCTGGAACAAGCGCTTGCTTCGGGCTTGCCGCAAAGCATCGAGGTGCAAGACGTCTTTGGCTCTTGGTGGTTGTGCCGGCTGGTGCGATTGGCCGACGAGAACGGCGCCGAGCGCGTCATGGTTATCTGCACCGACGTCACCCAGCAGCGGCTGGCGACCGAGGGCGTCAAGAAAGAGCAGCAACTGCTGCGACGGCTGCTCGACATTCAGGAGCAGGAACGCCAACTGATCGCCTACGACATCCACGACGGCTTTGCCCAGCAGCTTGCCGGCGCACTATTCCGCTTGCAAGCATTCCGCGAGACGCTCGCCCGCGACCCGGCCGCGGCGTGGAAAGGATTTGACGTGGGGCTGCAACTGGTCTGCCGCGCCATCGACGAGACTCGCCGGCTGATCAGCGGCCTGCGGCCGCCGGTGCTCGATGAGTTCGGCGTCGTCGAGGCCGTTCAGAATCTGGTGTATGAACAGAACAGGGCCGGCGGGGTGGAGATCGAATTCGAGCACGACATGGCCGATGAGCGCCTGCCGCCGCCGTTGGAGAACGCCATCTTCCGCATCGTTCAAGAATCGCTGACCAATGCCCTCCGGCATAGCCACAGCGGCAAGATTCGCGTGGGGCTCAGCCGTCGCGACAGCCGGATATGCATCGACGTTCGCGACTGGGGGGTCGGCTTCGATCCGAGTTCGGTCGAGCAGCAGCGCTTCGGTCTGCAAGGAATCCGCGAGCGGGTGCGGCTGCTGGAAGGCCGCATGGCCATCGAGTCGGCCCCGGGCACGGGTACGCGAATCTCCGTCGAGCTTCCGCTGACGGCCGCCGGGGACGCGCTGGCCGTGATCTTCGACATGGACGGCGTGCTGATCGACACCTATCATGCCCATTACCGCAGTTGGCTGGAGATGGCCGAGGCCGAGGGGCTGCATTTCAGCGAGGAGGAATTCGCCTCCACCTTCGGACGCACCAGCCGCGAGATTATCGCCCATTTTTGGGGAAAAGGACGGCTCGACGAGGCCCAAATCGCCGAATTGGACGGCCGCAAGGAGGCCGCCTTTCGCCGCATCATCGAAACCGACTTTCCCGCCATGCCGGGAGTCCGTGAGTTGCTCCACGCGCTGCACGACGCCGGTTTTCGCCTGGCGGTCGGCTCGTCGGGCCCGCCGGAGAACGTGGCCCTGGTCTTGGATCGCCTCGGAGCGCGGGATCTGTTCGCGGCGGTGGTCACCGTCGAGGACGTCACGCGCGGAAAGCCCGATCCCGAAGTGTTCCTGATCGCGGCCATCCGTCTCGGCGTTCCACCGGCCCGCTGCGCGGTGATCGAAGACGCTCCTTCGGGCGTCGCCGCCGCCAACGCGGCCGGAATGACCAGTGTCGGCCTGCTGAGCACGGGCCGAAAGCCCGCCGACCTGGCCGACGCTCGCCTCGTCGTGCAATCGCTCGGCGAGCTCTCTCCGCAAGTGTTGCGCGACCTGATCGCATCGTCGCCGCCGTCGGCCCGCCAAGACAAGGAGTCGGTCTTATGAAGAAATCCCTGGGCGCAAAGACCGTTCTCTATCCGACGCCGGTCCTGGTCGTGGGAACCTACGACCTGCAAGGAAAGCCGAACGTCATGACCGCGGCCTGGGGCGGCATCTGTTGCTCCGAGCCCCCCTGCGTCGCCGTCTCGCTGCGGAAGGCGACCTATTCCTATCAGAATATCGTGCATCGCAAGGCATTCACGATCAGCCTCCCCTCCGAACGATACGTCAAGGACGCCGACTACTTCGGCATCGTCTCGGGCAGGACCGACGACAAGTTCGCCGCCGCCGGGCTGAGGGCGGTCCGCAGCGATCTGGTCGACGCTCCCTACGTGCAGGAATTTCCCCTGGTTCTCGAATGCCGCCTGTTGCACACCTTCGAGTTCGGGCTGCACACGCAGTTCGTCGGCGAAATCCTGGACGTGAAGGCCGATCAGGCGATTTTGGGGGAAGGCGGAGTGCCAGACCTCGAAAAGCTCCGCCCGATCATCTTCGCCCCGGCCATTCAAGCGTACTACGGCATCGGCCGCCGCCTGGGCAAGGCTTTCTCGATCGGCAAGTTGCCGTAAGAACAGTCATCGATCATGCCTGTGGCAAGGAAAGAACGAATCTCGCGCCGCCGGCGGCGCCCTCATCGAGCCGCAGATCGCCGCCCATGTCGCGGGCCAACCGGCGGCTCAACGCCAGCCCCAGGCCGATCCCCGGGCGCTGGCGGCCGCCTCCGCCGCCGATTTCGAGAACGAGTGGAACAACCGCCGCCGAACCGCCGCCGACAGGCCGGGGCCATGATCGGCCACGACTGATCGCCGCCGTCCGGCCATGCGACCCGACGCCGAGATGGATTCGCTTGTCGGCCGCCGCGCCGGCGTACTTGCAGGCATTATCGACCAGATTGAACAGCACCTGCTCGACCGCCGAGCGGTTGGCGAGGACCGTCGCCGCGCCGTGCTTCTCCATCCCTTCTGCCTCGACCACGAGCGTCATGCCCGACTGCTCGGCGTGCGTCCCCAATCGGACCTTGACGCCGTCGATCAGTTCGGCCAGTCCGATCGGCTCGATTCGCCCGGCCGTCCGGCCGCGCTCGAGCCTGGCATAAGCCAGCACGTTTTCGACCAGGTGCGTCAGCCGCGTCGCCTCGTTGCGGAGCGTGCCGAGATAGCGGTGCTGCTGCTCCACCTCGGGCACCATCCCCTCGGCTCAGCATTTCGGCGTACATCTGGAACGTGGTCAGCGGCGTGCGCAATTCGTGCGTGACCGCCGATACGAACGCCGCTCGCCGACGGGCCAATCGCATGACGCCCCAGAGCAGCGCGGCGACCGCCGCCGCGGCAAGAGCGACACAGACCCACGCCACCGCCAGCGAAATCAGGATCGGCGACGCCGCGAACCCCTCGCCGTCGCGCCGTTTGCCCGTCACAAGCCGCACCGGCAGCGATGCCAGCATTCGCGACTCGTCGCCGCGGGACGCGGCTGGTCGATGGCAGAAGATCCGCGCCCGGCAACAGATCCGCGATCGTCTCCAGCAGCGACCGCTTCACCACCGGCCAATCGAGCACGCATCCCTGCACGTACTCCTTTCCTTCGGCCGTGATCCGCCGGGCCAGAATCAACCGGCCGTCGATCCACAGCGGCGTCATCAACACGCCGCTGATGTCGGTTACGGGAATCTCCAGGTTCGGCGGCGCGAGCGCCGGCTGTCGCGACTGCACTTGCGCCTGCTGCACCCACTGGTTTGCATTCTGCGCTACGGCCGCGTTGCGCAGCTCGTACTCGTAGCCCGGCTGGCCACGGAGCGGAGACTCCCCCTGCGCCAGCGACCTCGCCGTCCGCTGCTCCATGCCCGCAGGCAAAGACTTCACCATTTCCACCGGCGGCACTTCGTGGCTCGGCAGCAGGCTCGCGAGTTTTCGGCGATCGAAACTTCGGGCCAGCTCGGCAAGCTGCTTCCTCGTCTGGTTCACCTGTCGGGGGCTAAGATACGCGGGAACTGCCAGTCTGAAGTTCGCGCCGGTCGGCAGTTCGGGCGAAGTAAGCCGTCCGTCCGGCCCGAATTGAAAATGCAACGTCACCTCCTCCAGGCGATTGCTCAGCAAGGGGGAAGGGATCAGCGAGCCGTACTCTGATTGCGGGTTGAACATCCGGTTGAAGCTTCGGTTGGCCGGGTAGAACGAGCGGTAGACGAAATACGGCCGCGCGCTCTCCTGGGCCAAAATCGCCGCCATCGCCGTATCCATTCGCCACAAGGCCACCCGCGCCTTTTGTTCCAGAACCGCCTGCCGTCGGGCTTCCTTCTCGGCGCGGTCCGACTGCACCGCCGCCAGACTGATCCAGCCCATCGCAGCCAAGACGATGGCCAGGCACGCGGCAAAGCCGATCCACGGAGAAAGCAGGCGAAACATGACCGGGGTCAGGGGTCGGGGGTCAGAGATTGGGCGTCGAAAGCCGTATCGTGCATCATAACCTCTCACAGGCCGGAAAGGCTTCGGTCCTCCTGAGCGCAGCGTAGGATCTCGGCCGCATCGTACTTCTGCACGAGATCCTTCGCTGCGATCAGGAGGACGACTGCCCCGCAAGCGGCTGCAATTCATCCTTCATCCCTGACCCCTGGTCCCTGACCCCCTGAAACATGTATCCCCTCCCCCGAACCGTCAGCAGTATCTTCGGCTCGGAAGGGTCGTCGCGCAACTTCTCGCGCAGCCGCGTGACGTGCATATCGATCGTGCGGGTCGAGACCCCTTGCGGAGATATTCGCCAGACGTTCGCCAGCAGTTCCTCGCGGGCGACGGCCCGGCCGGAGTTCGCCGCCAGGTAGCGGAGCAGCTCCGCCTCGCGTTCGGAAAGCTCGGCCCGGCCCCCCTTGGAAAACCGCACCTCGCGACGGTCAAGATCGATCGTCCCGCCGGAGAAACGAATGATCGAGACGTCGGCAGGCCGCTCGGCGCTGCGGCGCAGCACCGCCTCGACGCGGGCCAGCAACTCCTTGACGCTGAACGGTTTGACCACGTAATCGTCGGCCCCGTCGCGCAGCCCGCGGACACGGTCGGCCTCGTCGCCGCGTGCGGTCAGCACGATCACCGGCAGGTGGGCCGCAGCCGCCGCACTTCGCGGAGAATCTCGAAACCGTCGCGCTTCGGCAACACCAGGTCCAACAGCAGCAGGTCGAACTGCCGTCGCGACGCCATTTCCAGCCCCGACTGCCCGTCGGCGGCCTCGATGGTGTCGTAGCCGGCGAAGCGCAGCGAATCGACGATCCCCCGGCGAATCGCCGCATCGTCTTCGATCGTAAGCACGCTCGGGCGCATCATTTATCTTTCAGCTCAAATACGACGCTGACGTTGGCGCGGATGCCGATCTTTCCCAGGGCGACGGTATCGCCCCCTTCTCCGCCGGGCCGCACCTGGCATGACCGCCACGGCATTGGCGGCGACTTGCGACATTCCGTAGTCGCGTCCGGACGAGCCCCAACCGCCCCAGCCGCCGTACCAAGACCCGTAGCCGCCATTTTCCACGATCTGAAGCGGTTTGCCAATGGTCTGGCCATAGACGTCGGCCATGTTCTCGGCCTTCTCGCGCGCGGCCTTCAGCGCGAGCCGGCGGGCTTTGTCGCGGTATTTTCTGAGTTCCGTCGTCTGGAAGTCGACGCTGTTGATATGGTTTACGCCGCTTGCCAAGGCTTGCGTGATGACACGCTCGACGAGCTTGACTTTATCCACGGTCACCGTCAACGAGTTCCGCACGCAGTAGCCGTCGATGTCGCGCGGACGGCTGCCGGCGTACGGCTTGTAGCTGGGCTCGATCGTAATGTTGTCGGTCTGGATCGCCTTCTTTTCGAGACCGCATTTCAGAACGGCTGCAACGGTCCTCCTTATGATCTCGTCGTTCTTCCGCTTGGCGGCGTCCATCTGCACGTCCCAGGTTCTCGACGCCGAGACTGACGAGGATTCTGTCCGGCTCTGCATAGACCACCGCCTCGCCCGATGTCGTGATCTTGGGGCGGTTGTCGATCATCATCTGGGCCAATGCCGCGGAGGATGCCATAAACGCAGCGGTCATCCAAGCGACTGTGAGAACCACCAGTTTCCCGCCGATTCGCATGATTCTGTCCTTTCAATAGTGTTGACGCGCAGCCTGTGTCGGCCGTTTCAGGGCGACGGAAGCCGTAGCTTGGCCGGCAATCCCGACGCCAAATCGGGCCGTACCAAGTACTCCGTCCGCTATTCTAACGCGGGAGCGGACATTCCGGCGCAACGAGTTTGTAACGAGGAGACAAAAATGTCGCGAATATCCCTAAAGAACACGAAGACCCTGACTGCCCGCGTTTCGTTTCTTCCTGCCCTTCGCGTCCTTCGTGGACGTTTGGCTCAGATCCCCAGTTCCGCCTTCGTCGCCGAAAACGCTTCCATCGCGAACTCCAGATCGGCCGGCGAATGGGCGGCGGAAACCTGCACGCGGATGCGGGCCTTGTCCTTCGGCACCACCGGATACGAGAAGCCGACGACGTAGACCCCGCGACGGAGCATCGCCTCGGCCATCCGCGCCGCCAAAACCGCGTCGCCGAGCATGATCGGGCAGATCGGATGCACGCCGGGCGTAATCTGGAAGCCGCGCTTCGCCATCCCCTCGCGGAAAAGCTTCGTGTTCGATTCCAGCCGGTCGCGCAGTTCGGTCGAGCGCGAGAGCAATTCGAGCGTCTTGATCGAAACCGCCGCAATCGGCGGGGCCAGCGTGTTCGAGAACAGATACGGCCGGCTCCGCTGCCGCAACAGGTCGATAATCTCTTTCCGCCCACTGGTATAGCCGCCGCTGGCGCCGCCGAGGGCCTTGCCGAGCGTGCCGGTGACGATGTCGATTCGCTGCTGCACGCCGTGATGCTCCGGCGTGCCACGGCCATGCTTGCCCATGAAGCCCACGGCGTGCGAATCGTCGACCATCACCAAGGCGTCGTACTTGTCGGCCAGGTCGCAAATGCCGGGCAGGTTGGCGATAATGCCGTCCATCGAAAACACCCCGTCGGTGGCGATCACGCGATGCCGAGCCCCGGCCGCCTGTTTGAGCTGCTCCTCCAGGTCGGCCATGTTGTTGTTCTTGTAGCGGAATCGCTGCGCCTTGCAGAGCCGAACGCCGTCGATGATGCTGGCGTGGTTCAACTCGTCGGAGATGATGGCATCCTCTGCGCCGAAGAGCGTCTCGAACAGCCCGCCATTGGCGTCGAAGCAGGACGAATAGAGAATCGTGTCGTCCGTGCCCAGGAACTTGCTCAGGGCCGCCTCCAAGTCCTTATGAACCTGCTGGGTGCCACAGATAAAGCGGACGCTCGCCATGCCGTAGCCCCATTTGTCCAACGCCTCGTGGGCGGCCGCGATGATCTCCGGATGATCGGCCAACCCGAGGTAATTATTCGCACACAAATTCAGCACCGGCTGCTGATTGAGCACGCCCACGCGGGCCTGCTGCGGCGTAGTGATAACCCGCTCCCCCTTGAACAAGCCGGCGTCGCGGATTTGTTGGAGTTGGTCGGACAAATAGGTCTTGATTGAGCCGAACATAGCGTTGCCTCCGGGGATTCCTCGCATTCACGGGGTCTGGCACACGTAGCGACAGTCTCCATTGTTCCCCATTGTACAAGTCCGCCGCCGCTTGTGAATACGGGCATCGAGCCACCATACAGGCTGCGACGGCCGCTACGTGCTGTCGTGGCGATTGTCGAACACGCTTGACGGGCAGTTCTGCCTGGAGGCGTTGCCGCTGGCCAAACCGTGTCGCAACAGCCGTTCAACTTCGCGGCGCGCGGGAGCGAGCCGGCGTTGCACCGCAGCCCGTAAGCGTTCACAGGCCGGAAACAGAGGGGGACGGAGGAGGTTTTCGGCGACAGTATCCGCCGCAGGAGAAGATATTTCTCCGAAAACCTCCTCCGTCCCCTTGCCGCCCAGTGAACGGTTACCCGCAGCCCAAATGATCGCGGCGCTGCGATAGTCGGTCCAGTGGCGAAAGAGCGTCTTCGCCGTGCGCCGCAAGTCGTAGCCAAGACGTTTGGCCTGAGCGTTGCCGCAGTCGATCATCGCCTGAAAGTCCCGAATCAAATACGCCCGGCACCATCGCAGCCGTCCGAGTCGCCAATACATCTTTGCCCGATCGGGTGACCGACGTGTTGGCGGAGTTGCTCGCAGCGCGTGGAGTGCCGAAGTGCATTCGCAGCGACAATGGGCCGGAATTCAGCGCCAAGGCGATTCGGCGGTGGTTGTCGCTTGCGGGCGCGGAGACGTTGTACGTCGAGCCTGGCTCGCCCTGGGAGAACGGCCATGCCGAATCATCCCACTGGGCACCAGACCCCTGCGGAGTTTGCCGGCGGCACAGCCGAGACTTCAGCGATTTACCATTACCCGTTACCCAACCAATACTCTCATAACCTCTGGTACAGAAAGCGGGGGCAGGTCACTGTCGCGTGATGTCTGACGCAACAATAGAAAAGCCCCGCCGGACCTTGCCGACGGGGCTTCGTGAACCCAATGAATGCAGCCAATCAGCGGCGCCAACGTCGCCATCCATAGGACAGCAGGCTCGCGACACCGAAGCCAAGCAGCATGGCGAAAGCCGTTGGTTCGGGGACGTCGCTTACCATGTTGTACTGGACCGCTATTGGCATTGCTACCCCAGGCTCGGTACCGGGATCGTGCGGCTCATACCCAAACAGCCCGTTTACGCCCTCCTCTGGTCCCGTTTCGTCGAAGTACTTGACAGGATTCTGGAGCAAGATCTGAGCCCAGTCTTCCGGTCGAACTGAGTCGGCCATATCGGGATGTGTCTCTCCCGACTCTATCTCGGAGAGGAAGTAAATGTTGCCATCATCTTCAAACCGGATCAGGTCACTAATCGCGCTGGTACCGGGCTCGAGAAGGACTACGTCTCCCGGAAAAAACGCAAACGGCGGCGTGTACACCGCGGCCTGGTAGCCCGAGAGGGGATCCACGGCAGCCACACCAGAAACCGGCTGCGCGTTCCCACTAGCATCGACGAAGGTTCCATTGCCGTTTTCGTCAAAGGTGAAGATCGGCGTCACCTGGGCCGTCGCATTCGCCGCAGCCAGCAACACCAAGCCGACGAAGGCCAGCGTCCCCAACAGCTTCTGTGTTACTCGCATTCCTGAGACTCCTTCTGAAATGACAGTGACGATGTCGTTATGCCGAGCACTCGGCAATCGCAATGAACTTACGCAAGTTTGCGCTTCCGCCACCAACTCGCAGTGACGGCAACGGCCCCGAGAAGGCACCAGATAAGCAGGGTAGCCGGCTCGGGGACAACGACTTCTGACGCCCCGAAGGCGGGCCCGAGCCCCTGGCCGCCGTAGGAGTCGCCAGCCGTAACCGAACCATTGCTCGTGGGAGCAATAAACCTGTAGATTTCCGGATTGACGCCGGAAACGGCGTACAGCGATCCGTCGTCGACAGCCAACCCAAATAGCGATGTATGGCCCGTTGTTCCAAGGTTGACAACACCGCTCACGGCTCCCGAGGAAAGGGAGACTTGGACCAGGTCATTGGCGTCAATGGCACCATGATCCGGCTGTGAGACGGCCGTCCAATACAATTGGCCACTATAAAATGCCAGATCTCCCGCCGAGTAAAGACCTGTGCCGCCGATCGACGTGGCACTTCCGTCGCTGAGATTAACTTTAAACAAATTCGTACTCTTCGTGCTAGCCAAGTACAGGGTCCCATCGGGACCGAAGGTCAACGCATTTGATCCGTAGGCGGGCGTACTCCCGAGACTTCCGATTCGAGTCAGAGCCCCGTCCGTCTTGTCGACCTGGTATAGGTAGTAGGAGTCGACGCCCCACACTTGCCCCGACGCGTCGATCGCGATGTCAGTCAGTGGCCAGTTGTAGATTCCGTACTTCATCTGTGCTACCACAGTGGCAGAATGCGTAACGGGATCCACGATACCTAGCTTCCCGCTGGAATCGGCGACGTATATGGATGCCTGGGCGGCCTGGACCAAAATTGCGGCAAAGGCCAGGGCCGCAAACGTGGGAATCCACTTCTTCATCTCGTACTCCTCTGCTGGTTACGTAGCCAGTATAACGCGACCCCAACAATACTCAATAACCTATACACCGCCTAAGCCAGATTCCTGACCGTCCCGGGCTGAAAAAGCTGTCAAAATACCCCGTTTGATGGGGATCGAGCTTTAGACGCGAACGATTACCCCCAAGAGAAAGAGTCTTTGCGAGTGGAAATCACGCCTTTCGACGAGGAAGGAAGCCTGATCGGATACCCTACGCCGCTCGCTTCCGCCAAACGCAGACGAGCACGCCCAGGCCAGCCGTCACCAGCAAAACCAGCGTGCCGGGCTCGGGAACTGGAACCGGCCCGATGACTGAGCCAGCGCGGACTTGGCCATCGATGATGTTTCCCGTTACCAACCCGGGGGCCAAATCGCTCTCGACGTACAACACCATGCTGCTCTTGCCTGGAGCGATATACGCATCGGGTAAGCCGAAAAGTGGATTGCCCACCGGGAAGTCAAAGCCGACCGTTGGGTTGAGAGCGGCATTGACGTCGGCATAGAGCGGAGGCTGATCGCCCATGACAAACGAGGCGGGGACATTGGCATCCAGGTAGCCCAATGAAATCCCGGCATCGGCCCCTGGGAACGGATTAGCCGTGAAACGGGTGATAATGTCTGTGTCCGGGGCTCCGGTGTTGTTGACCTGATACAGATAGAGATAATGCCCCGCGCCGTCGGTGAATGCCTGGCTAACGACGCTCGCGGAGAAGCCGCCACCGGAAAAGTCGCTAACAAGAGCGGCTTCGACCGGCGTCAACGACCCGCCGAGAAGCGTGTCAAAGTCGGCGCCCGTCGTTTGAATGGTGTAGATCGTCCCTGCCTGGACAACGCTGCCAATCGCCAACACGATAGCCACTGCGCCCAATACCAGTAATTTGCTTCGCATCGCCTTGGCTCCCCGTTGAGATCTCTTGGTCACTGCAGAACCAATCCCCTAGTTATACTGTCCGCCGGGATTTGGTATTAGACCCCCCGCAGCACCTGACCTCGATTCTACAGGAAGGAACGATTATGTCAACTAGCCCCACGGATATTTTTCCGATTTTTTCAGCAAGGGTGGCGATCGACGCTGAGCCGTCGCCGAATCCGCATCCCCAGCCAACTAGCGGTCCCCAGTAGCCCCCACACGATCATCGTGGCAGGCTCGGGAACACTCGGTGAGGGACTAATCGTAGGTGGAGCGTAAAGTTGCGTCTGACCTGGATCACCGTAACCATAATTGTTGTTCGGGCCCCACAGCGTCATTCCCTCAATTGCGTCGTCTGGGACCGTCACAGTATTGCCCGCCCAGTCAAAAACGCCTTCAGCGGCACTCACCAAACTCGCCCACGGGTAGCCCGAGGGCAAAGTCTGGCCCAATGAGGTCCAAATCTCAGCTTGAAGCGCACCAGCCACCTGGGTAGACGGAATACCGCCAATAGTTGAATTACTGGCCAAAGCCGCGTGTCCAGGCACGTACCCTGCAAGCGCACCGGGGACAGTCGGGCTGGACTGGTTCCAGTACTGATAATAGAGTGATTTGCCAGCAGGCGTCATACTAGAAGTAACCGAATCGACGCCGGTCACTTTGTACGCCTTGCCGGGCACAAAGACATGCGCCGTGTCGCCACAGAAGGTATAAAACGAGCCTATCGCCACTGGGCTGCCAACGGGCGAGCCGGTGACCTCGCTAAAAGAGCCGGGACCGTAAACGCTGACCTGGAACTCGCCCCCGTCGCCATAATTGACCGCACCGTTGCCGGTAGACAGAACGACCCAGTCGTTGGCTACGACCACCGCCGCCTGAGCCACTCCCACCCCTAAGAGCATAACGAAAGCCGCCAACGCGCTTGTTGTAAACCGTTTCATAGAACATTCCTTCCTTTCTGAAAGCCAAACCGCGGGAAAGCCGACCGCCCTGTTCTTTACCTACCTATAGCCCTCCCAAGGGTCATTCCTGACGTTGGATTGCAGAAATCAGCAAAAAATCGGCTCTATCGAGGGGGCTATTGGCACTCGCTCCGTGCCAAACGTGTTTTAGTGCCGGGTTGCGGTAGCCGCTCAACAGCCTTCCCGACTCTCGTGGGATCCATGCGGTGCGTGGACGACGAGCTACACGATGGCCTGCGGATTGTCGGGCAATCGCTGCCGCCGGCCGAGCCGATGTCGGCTGCGCCGCGCCATCAGCCCGCCGGTGGGCTGCGCAAAACTCAGCTTCTTGCGATTGTCGTTTATCTCATTTCTGTTCCGTATCGAGCACTTGTACTTTTGCCCCAACGGGGCAACCGTTCTCCCAGCCCTGGGCAACGCCCAGGGTACAGGGGCGAGGGTTGGAGATTTACGGCCCAACGGGCCAACCAATCGCCCCCGAGGGATGGTTGGCCCGTTGGGCCGACACGAAAATCGTCGTGCCACCGCCTCCCTGGGCGATGCCCAGGGCTGGGCAAACTGCTGCCCGTTGGGCAGGTCTGCGACGCCTCGACATCGAACAAAACCGAGAGAGGCGACCGCCGCCAAAAAACACCAAGGTTTTCGTAGCCCCTGGGTGCGGCTGTGATCGAGCGCAAAGAGCAAGGGCCGCCCGGCGAGGGCGGCCCTTGGTTTGACTCTAGGATTGTACGTGGCTCGGTCAAGCAGTTCGACTGCCGCCCCACGCAGATTGCGGCATCAGTGGGATCTGCGGCTGACGATCTCCAGGATAGCCTGGCGATCTTCCGGCGACCACGAACGCCGGGCGATTCGCTGTCCGCCCCGCCATACCCTCATCCCCAGCCAGCTCATCGCGCCCAACAGCGACCAGACGATGAGCGTGGCCGGCTCGGGAACGGCCTCGAGATTGACCTGTCCAACGCGGCCATCGGTCAGCGCGATCGTGATGCCGTCCACGTAACCGTCAAAACCATTCCAACCGGTGTTGGTCTGGATGGTAATCGACATCAGACGCTCGGTTCCCAAAGCGGTCTTTAGGGCGTCAAATGACGAATACCCGACAAACTCAAGGCTTCCGTCCGACGTCTGCCATTCGTGCCAAGCGTCATCGCCGGCTGCGTGGGTGCCGTAGTTGCTGTTAATGCGGCTGTGATACCAATCCGTGTCGCCCGTCTCGGGGAAAGTGTAGATCGTCATCCACCAATCCTTGCCCGCGCCAATGGAGGTGTCACGTTTAGTCCAGTAGCTCAGCGAATCCAACTGAGAAACGTAGACCGGATCGTCTCCAAACAGCAGGTTGAAGTAACTGCCGTCGGCATCTTGACGCACGTGGAAATTACTCTTGTTCGCGGGGCCGGCGACGGGCCCTTGCCAGCAACTCGTGCCCCAGTCGGCCGTTGGAAAATCGCCGACTATCCCGCGGGGTTGTGTCTCATCGGACACCATTGTGGGATACGCCGTCATGGTGGTGACTGCCGCCTGTGCGTTGGCCAAGGCGAAACACGCGACCACAAGAAGCATCACCGCTCCAACAACCGCCAATCGTCTCGTGTTCATCTCGAACCTCCCATCAAAGAAATCGAAACCAAAATTCGGATTGTTAACGCTATCGCACCCCTGAACACAGGCATATAGACCGCCGGAGGGCGATTCCTGACATGTGAGCCAACAAAAACAGGATAAACAACTTGCAGGAGGGGGTCAAAAACGGAATGTAGGAGACAAGGGAGGTTTGGGCATCATGGCTGAGGCGAGGCCGGCCGATTTCCTCGCTTGGAACGAGGAAGCGGCGGCTGCCACCCACTTGCCCACACCGAGCCACGCAATCGACGAGAGCTGGTCCGCTGGCGGGCGACTCCTGACACGTGGGTTGGAAAAAACTCCAGAATACACTCCGAAGAGGGGATCGCGGCAACGGGAGGTGTGGCGGAAAGTGGGCGTTGGGCTACTGGATCGAGAGTGACGAGGCGGTGGTCGAGCGTAAAGAACCAAGGGCCGCGCGGCGAGCGCGGCCCTTGGTTTCGTTTTCGGATTGCTCCCGGCTGGGGCGGTACAGCAAAAAGTTGGGGTGGCAGTTCAACTGCCACCCCAACGTGAATTACTGTTTTCTCAACGCAGATTGGAGGTTACGTTCTCAGCCTGCCCGACGACGCCGCCACGCGCCGAAGCCGACAGCAACCACGCCGAGCATACCCCAAACGAGGATCGTGGTCGGCTCGGGAACTTGTGAGCCGGTCACTTGCACGTTGATATCGCTGGACTTGTCCCACCCATTCCCGTTTGAGTCTACGGTCTCAACAAATGTGGCCGTGGCGGGATCGGTGTCAACTTGAAACACCTTGTACAAGTCGTCAGCGCCGTCTTCAGGTGTTCCTAGCCCACTCAGCGCCGCATTCGAGGCGTGATTCCACCACAGGTAGCCATCGCCAATGACGCCAAAGTTATACAACACACCCCCCTGAACTACGATATTGAGGCCGCTGAAAGTGGTTTGGCATATCGAGTAATGTACCCCCCCGTTGCCCTCGTAAAAATCCGTATTGGAAACGTCGCCGTAGGTGACGAACGTGTGAGAAATGTTGGGATTGCTATCAACGTTGCCGGTGACACTCCCGGATGAGGCCAGTGCCAACGCCTCGCCGTCTTTTCCGACGTAGAGCGCGATGTTGCTGATATCGTCGCTTAGTGGGTTGTACTGCGCCCCCCAAACCGTGAGGCTGTCAATTAAATAAGTCTGGCCGACGGTGCCGATCGTGAAGTCGTCGCCCGTGAAGCCTCCCGGATCGGTTTCTTGCCAAGTGACATTGCTGCGATTTGCGCCCGCGGCGTTATTGATGTTGTCGGTGGGTAACGCGCGATCAAACAAAACGACGGCCGCCTGAGCGTTTGCCAAGGCGAAACACCCGACGACAACGAGGATCACCCCAGCAACAATCGCCATTCGTCTTACGTTCATCTCGCACCTCCAAAGGAAAAGTAAAAGAGCCAAAGCCGAGTTGTGCATCAACACGCAGTCATACTCCTATAGACCGCCGAAGGGCGATTGCTGACATCGATTCAGAAAAGATGTCGGAATTCAACCATGGGGTGGGTGGTGGGGTGCTTCTAACGTGGGATGCATGGCTTTGGGGCTCGCGGGCTGGACGCGGCATGGTCTTGAGAGCAAAGACCAAGGGCCGCCCGGCGAGGGCGGCCCTTGGTTGAGCTCTTGAATCAGGGGCTCTTGGTTGCGTTCTCAGCCTGCCCGACGGCGCCGCGACACGCCGTATCCAACGCCTACCACGCCCAGCAAACCCCAGACGATGATCGTAGCCGGCTCGGGGACGCTTGCGCCTGTGATGTTGTAAGTGCAAGACACAGGGGTCGTCGTGTTGCCCGTGTCGATCCAAAGTTGGGAAATCAGATAGGATCCGGTCTCCAGTTCGCTGTGACCTGACCAATTGGACGGATCATCCCACCAGTTGCGGTGACCATAGGTGTACGTTGTCGAGACATCGCTGCTGCCGTGCAGCGTCAAATCCATGGTCCCGTTGCTCAAAATGTCGAGCGTGAAACTGAAAACACCAACCGTAGCGCCTGTGGGATTGAACAGTTGCCCGGAATATAGGTCATTGTTGTCGGCTAACCGTGCATAGTTCGTCGTCCCCGCGTAGAAGGTGGCGATTGCGCTGTTGTTAAACATGAGGCTGCTCCAATAATCATCCAGCGCCAAATCGGCCTGTTCCTTGTCGATAAGCCCAATTTGAAGATACGAGCCCGAAGCCAGTCCACGCACATCGACCGTTCCCGTTATTCTCACAATCGAACCGGCTGACCAATTAAAGGTGTTCGCGGGAGTTCGATCGATAGCGTAGTCATAGTTGCCGTCGCCGTCGTCTTTAACTGTGTTCGAGTCCACGCCGGTGAACGTTCCGCTCAGTGAGACGCTCGCCACGCCTGTTCTGCTCGCCGCCAAAATCAGCATGACTGCCGCACAGATTGTGAAGGAGTTTTTCATTTCCACCCTTTCGTCCACTGGTACTTGCGATCAAGCAGGGAGGGGACGCCCCTCCGTGCAAAGCTGTTACTGTTTCTGTCACGCTATAGGCCGCTCAGAGGTGATTCCTGACATGTGGAGCAGAAGAAAACCTCGAAATGCACTCTAACGAGGGGATTGTGGCGGTGGCAAGTGTAGCGGAAGGCGAGTCTCGGGGAACGCAAGCTGAACGTGGCACGGTGTTGATCGCACGCAAGAGACGAAAAATAAGGGCCGCCCGGCGAGGGCGGCCCTTGGTTTGGCTTTCGGATTGTGCCCAGCCGGGGCGGTAGTTCAACTGCCACCCCAACGCGGATTGGAGGTTACGTTCTCAGCCTGCCCGCCGGCGCCGCCATGCGCCGAAACCGACGGCAACTACGCCGAGCACACCCCAAACGAGGATCGTGGCTGGCTCGGGAACGGCGGCTGCGCTAATCCCCCAGAGGGCCTCGCCCGTTACCTCGTTGTTTTCACCGGTCCCGACATATTGCTCCCACCCGCCGGTGCCCAATTGAACGTTCGACAGGTACGTGCCCGCGCCCCAGATGTTACCGAGGTATCCGGCACGGTCCACCTCGTTCAGCGCGAGAATGGCGTAGGCCGTTTCTTGAACAGCTTCGTCTCCGTCGTTGGGAATTACGAAGCCGCTGTTCCAGGCGAAACCGCCGCCGGCAATCTGATAGCTGGCCAGAATGTCCGCAAGGTCAGCGACGCTGTTGGCAGACGCCAGGCTGCCGCTGGTTGGATCAAAATCCTGGTGAGCGAAGGCCAGGCCGTAGACGGCCCCGGCCAGACCAATGACATCGTAATAGTTGCCGCTGTCGAGTTCATTGAGTTCGGCCTCGGTGCCGGTGATCCATGCCGACGTGTCTGCGCCGACGGAAGCCGCACCCACGATGCCCATGCCGATGTCCCAAGCGGCGAGGTTCGCTTGACTGCCACTGCGGTTGGTCCGAATCAAGTTGACATACCCGGCCGTGTCATAAAGGGTACCAGCGCCATTCCTGTTGTAAGTGCCGGCAGCCAACTGGTCGTAGTAATTCGCTTTGACGTAGCTGGAGTAAGTCGTTCCACCAAGGACGCTATCCAACTCCGCAGCCAAGTATCCATCGGAGGGAGAAAAATTGCCGGACTTGGTAAGGAGGTAGGCACCGGCGTTCTGAAGTGCAACATACTGAGAAGCGCTCCCAGTAGCTTCGTACGCTTTTGCGAGCCCCATAGCGATCGGCCCGATAGTGTTGCCATAAGTCGGCGGGGCATTCACCGGCCAACCCCAAGCGCCGTCGGTGTACTGTGTGGCGACGAGGCGGTCGCCGCCACTCCCTATCGATCCCAACGCCACGTTGCACGTGAGCAACACTGCAACCGCAACAATCGCCAATCGTCTCGCGTTCATCTCACACCTCCAAGGAACCAAGGAAAAGGAGCCAAAGTCAGGATTGCTACCCTAGGTACATTCCTATAGCCCGCCGAAGGGCGATTCCTGACAGGCGGGTTAGGAAAAAACCTGAGAATCCGCTCCAAGGAGGGGGGGTGCGGCGACGGGATGTCCTGCGGAGGACCCGTGCGCGACACCGGGCTTGTGCGTGGCACAGCCTGATCGGGTCCAAAGGAACGGCCGCCCGGCGAGGGCGGCCCTTGGTTTGGCTCTCGGATTGTGCCCGGCTGGGGCGACAGTTCAACTGCCACCCCAACGTGAATTACTGTCTTCCCAACGCGGATTGGACGTTGGTTCTTAGCCGGTCCGACGGCGCCGCCACGCGCCGAAACCGGCGACAACTACGCCCAACAGACCCCAAACGAGCACGGCGGCCGGCTCGGGAACGGCCGGCGCCTCCATCGCGTATGTTGCACCGTTGAGGCTAAAGTCATCCACGTACGCGGTGATCGTGTTATTTGTACCGATACCGTTGTTCGAGATACGGATCTGCTTGATGACAGCATCACCGAAGTCATAGTTAGTGCCCCATTGTGAGAAAGGTTGCTGGAATTCCGCCCAAGTCATACTCTTCATGACGGGGCCGCCCCCATTCCACCAAATTGTATACGGCAGACTGCTCGAACTTTGGAAGTTGATCCAAGTATCAGGGGCACCGCTGTTGCTGGGCCAGATAACGACATTGGTGTCGTAATCCTGTCCTGTGTAGTTGTCCAAAGCCGTGTCTAACGAGATGGTAAAGGTGGGGGTGTAGCTCTGCGGTGCGTTGGCCCAATATGACCAACCTAAAAACCCCTCTACTGTTGGATCACCAAGTCCGGTAATCCTCACGCCGGCATAGTTAGAGCCAGGCTTAGGCCAATACAACTTCAATGACGAGCCGCCAACAGCTTGAGTCGTATTCACCCATTCAGTGGTCCCATCGCCGATCGTGTAGGCCGTGTCAACGGTAACTGAGGCTGACGCCGTTGTGGTCGCCAGCAACAACGCCAGCACACTGAACACTGCAATCATAAGCCGTTTCATCTCAGTCTCCCTTGGCTCTTTGCGGGTCGTTTCGTTGTTTGCCGCTCCCGTTGAAGGCACCCGCTTTTAATGGGAACCGAAGCAATACATGATAAGGCTCTCAACTCACCCTGCTTCAGAGCACTATAGACCGCCAGAGGGCAATTCCTGACATCTGGGTAAAAGAAAACCTCAGAATCGACTCCGAGGGGGGTTATGGTGCCGGTGGCATGTGCGGCTGAAAAGGGGCTTTGGGGCACGGAAGCTGGACGTGGCACGGTGTTGATCGCACGCAAAAGACGAAAAAATGAGGGCCGCCCGGCGAGAGCGGCCCTTGGTTTGGCTTTCGGATTGTGCCCAGCTGGGGCGGCACAGCAAAAAAGCTGGGGTGGCAGTTCAACTGCCACCCCAACGTGAATTGCAGTTCAACTGCCACCCCAACGTGAATTGCAGTTCAACTGCCACCCCAACGTGAATTACTGTCTTCCCAACGCGGATTGGTGGGCTGCGTTGTCAGCTTGCTCGACGGCGTCGCCACGTGCCGAAACCGACGGCAGCCACACCCAGCATACCCCAGACGAGGATCGTGGTCCGGCTCGGGAACAGCGGCGGTGGCGTATCCGCTCCCCATCTGGAAGTCGGTAAACGTGACGCTCTGGCCAATGGCGCCAGTGAATGCGTCCAGATAAACGTCTCCGAAGTAGGTCCACTGAACTTGGGCCGTCGTGGTATGCCCGACCAACACGCCGTCAAACAAGTACTCAACGCTGCCGTCAGCCAACTCACCAACCTTCATGGTATGTTCACCGGCGGCGCGCGTTGACAAGCTCGTCAGCCCATCGGTGTTAGCGTCAACGTCCCACCAGTACCAGTAGTAGTCGCTGCGCGAAGCCTTGGTGCCGAACGAGGTCCAGGCTTGATCGGGGGCCGACTCGTCTTCCACTCCCAAGCGTGCGCCGGGACCACTGCCATCGTCCAAGAAGCTCACCTGGATCCACGGATTGGTGGCGCTGCGGAAGTCAGCGGACGTGTTGATGTGGGCGGTACCCCAATAGTCGGCGCCGTCCGGCGAACCTGATGTCACGACCAGATTACCGTCGCCGTTGACGGCGAGTGAACCGCCGCTCCCGTCGGGATCCCAGACCAACCCCTTCCATGTGACATTAGCGAATGTCACGTCTACTCCGGATGCCATGATCAGGCCAATCGCAATAAGAAGAAACAAAACCCGTTTCATCTCAGTCTCCCTTGGCCCTTCGTGGGCCGTTTCGTTGTTCGCCGCTGCGGTGCAAGGCACGCGCGTCGGAAAAGAACGGCAGCAACCATAATGTCGAGAATATGCTTGGCTCGCAACTCTCTGCGTCCCCCTTGCTATAGTCCGCCGAAGGACAATTCCTGACATATTTCCTGACAAAGACGGCACAAATTCCCTCGCGGGGGGGCGGTTCTTTGTGCGCCAGTCTGAATGACTGTCGTAATATACCCAGCCAGCGAAATGGAGGCGGCTGCAAGGAGCATTTTCGACGGAGAATCGTCGACTTGGAAAAAATTCGGAAGTCGTGCCTGAGTACACGATCGCGCCCCACCTTGCGCGGCAATCTGCGGTTGATGGAACGCCAACAGTGACTACAGCCTGCGGGGAGAGGGTACGCCCAAATAATAGCTGGGAAAGGACTTGCAACGACGAACTGGCACGCGGCGGCTGTTAGAACCTGACTAGCGGTTTGTGCGAAGTTCCTATAGCCCGCCGCGAAGAGATTCCTGACAAGTTGGCGAAAAAAACGCTGCAAAATGGTACTGAGGTGGGGGTAAAAAGCCTGTTTTTGCCGCCCAATCGGGTGGTGTCGAAACCGCGAATCCTTGACAATAATTTGGGTGCTGGCTAAGCTAGGGTCTTTGCTGGTCAGCTTATACGGAATTCGTCTTACGGGGGGAAAGAAAGGGGGGAAGTCGCTCTACGATGAGGCATTCTTTCCGGCGAATCGAGAGTCGGATCGGAGTGCGTCTTCATCTTCTTCGCGACCATTGACTCTGCGGAGTAGGCAAAGGGGGAGGTATCAGCAAAATACAAAGACAAGAACCGAGATGCGTTGCCACGCAGAGGCCGGCACGCCTCGGGGACAACTGCTTCTCGACTCTTCTTCTTTAGGGGATCGATTTCCGCGATCGGGTCATTGATCCCGTGTTCATGAAAACGTCTTTTGGATGGACGTTGGTTTAAGCAGTGAAAAGCCAGGACAGGCGTTCAAGGACGAGCGGCACAGGGAGGTTGCGGTTGGCAGAGCTTTGCCCGGCGCAACCCACGGGGACGGAGTCTGCGCAAGGGGTTCAGAGCTTCGATCGATCGCGAGCTTGCCGCGTAGATGAACGGATGAAATGCAGGCGGGAAACGAGAAGATGGTCTCGGCCAATGCTGACGGCGTTCTTTTCACGGCGGCGCGATTCTGGCGGCAGCGTTCGTCTGGGCTTACTGGCCCACTCTTGGAGATCTGATCCATGCGTGGAACAATGAGCCGGACTATTCGCACGGGTTCTTCGTGGCGCCGCTCGCGGTGTTCTTTCTTTGGGCACGGCGCGATCGGTTTCCAGGAAGGCGGACCGGCGTTTGGGACGTCGCAGGCGGCTTGGGCCTGATCGCAATCAGTGTGGCCATCCGCGCATTTGGCGCCCACTTCTACCTCGACGCGCTCGATGGCTGGTCGATTATGCCGTGGGTCGGCGGCGTGGTGCTGCTGCTGGCCGGGAGACGGTGTTCTGGTGGAGCCTGCCCTCGATCGCATTCTTGTGGTTCATGGTTCCGCTGCCATTCCGCAGCGGAGCGATGGCTGAGTTTGCCGCTGCAGGGAGCGGCCACGAAGTTGAGTTGCTGGATCTTGCAGGCCTTGGGTCAGCCGGCGCTGGCCGAGGGGCACACGATCTGGTCTCGGCGGCAACCAACTTGGAAGTGGAGCAGGCGTGCTCGGGGCTGCGGATATTCGTGGGCATTGTGGCCCTGGCGTTCGTCTACGCGGTCCTGATGCGGCGGAGTTGGTGGGAGAAGGCGATCCTGCTTTGAGTGCGCTTCCGATCGCCCTGCTGGCCAATTCAGCGCGGATCGTGGCCACCGGCTTGCTGTATCAGTACGCGTCGACGGAGGCGGCGAAGAAGTTTTCGCACGAGGCGTCGGGATGGGTGATGATCGTATTCGCAGCCGGGTTGTTTGGGTTGGTCTTGTGGTATCTGTCTAGGTTGGTCAAGGAAGTGGAGACCGTGGGCGTAGGCGACGTGATCCGTCGAGAGCCGCAAGTAGCGGAGTAATTGCCCATGTCCGAATTACAAATCGTTCCGCGGAGGCAAATGGTTCACGTGCCGGTTCAAACCGATCAAGGGATTTCGCCCCGTTTCGTTATGGCGGCGTTGCGGCGTTGGTGGAAAGTGGCCCTGCCCGCGGCTTTGCTGCTGGCGGCGGCGGGCGGGACGATCGTGTACCTGCTCTTCGAGCCGGTCTATGAGGCGTCGGCGCTGTTCCAGATCGAGGAGCGGACGCCCTATCTGGCATTCAAGTGAAAGGCAGAGAAGATCACTCGAAGTTCTTTTTTGCGACCCAGATCGAAACGATCCAGGACCCGGTGGTGCTTGGGCCGGTGATCGAGCGGCCGGAGATCGCCAAGATGCCGGAGATTTCCCGAGAGCGTGACAAGGCGGCGTATCTGGCAAAACACATCGAGGTGAAGCGGGTCGGAGATTCGGAGCTGTTTCAGCATCCTCTACGACAGCCCGGACCCGAAGAACGCCGCGAATGTCGTCAATGCGGTGACGAAATCGTACTTCAACTTGCGTGATCAGTCCGATGCCGACCGAAACCTGCGGATCATCCAACTGCTGAACCAGGAGAAGGAGAAACGCTCGCTGGAGTTGAAGAGACTGCAGAATGATGCACGCACCCTGGCGGCGCAGGCGGCGGTCAAAGATCCCTTCGCAGCCAAGACGGACTCGAGACTTGTTGCAGAAGCACCCGCTGGCCGACCTGGAGAGCCGGCTGGTCGACGCTCAGGTCAATGGGGCGGTGCTTGACGCCCGCATCAAGGCGGCCGAGGAGACTCTGGCCGCCAAGCGGAAGGAGAGCGGCGCGCGACGAGGCGTCGTTGTCGGCACAGGAAATCGGCCTGCGCGACGCGATGGCGGAGCGAATGGTCGAGGGGGGCGACGCGATCCGGCGACTGAAGGCAGTCATTGCAGCAAAACGATCGGAACTCGCGACGAACGAGCAATTGATGGCCAAGGGAACCAATTCACCCATCCTCGACCGCCTGAGGGCCGATATCCGCGTTGACGAGCAATCGCTCGCCCGAATGCGCGAGGAGATGCAGCCGCGGGCAAGACGCGAGGCCGAGGCAGTGATCGTCGCCAAGCAGAACGAGAGCGGAGTATCGCAAATCCAGCGGCAAACGGAGGACTTGAGTAAGCTGCGATCCGAACGAGTAACGTGCCTCGCCATGGAGAAGATACTCCAGGAACGCTACGACAAGCAGCGAAAGGACGTCGAGCAGAGTAGCGATGATACGTTCGCACTGGGCTTCAAACGCGAGCAGGTAGCTCGTGCGGAGAAGGTGTTCGACTTGATCGCCCAGCGGGCGGTCGAACTCCAAACCGAGCGCGACGCGCCGGCCAGAATCAGCCGCCTGCGGGAGGCGAAGCCGCCCAGCACGCCGGTCGAAGTGTTCCCCTTTCGTCCTATGGCGGTGGTATTGATGATTTGCCTGTGCTTGCCGTTCGCATTGGCGGTCGGTTGGGAACGGATCGTCGGCCGGGTGGGCGATCCGGTGACGCTGGAGCGGCAATCGAGGCTGTCGGTGCTTGGCGAAATCGCCCACCTGCCGATGCGTTCCCCCGTCGGCCAGGGCTCGGCAAGTGCCAGAGTCAATCGCGATTTGCGGCTGTTCGAGGAGAGCATCGACAGCCTGCGCACGAGCTTGGCGCTTTCGACGGAGTTGAGAGACATGCGGATCCTGGCGGTCACCAGCGCCGCCAACCGCGAGGGAAAGACGAGCGTCGCCAGCCAGTTGGCCGTGAGTTTTGCGCGGGCGGCGGGAAAGCGGTTGCTGCTGATTGACGGCGACATGCGCCGGCCCGACATCCACAACGTGTTCGGCGTCGATTTGGAGCCCGGCCTGGCCAAGGTGCTCAGCGGCGAGTGCCGGCTGGAGGAGGCGATCGTCAACGGTGGAAACGAGCTGGTCGCATCTGTTGCCGGCTGGCCGACTGGACGTGAGTCCACACAAGCTGCTGGGCAACGGGGCCTGGACGTCGCTGCTGGCGCAAATCCCTGCGTGCTACCGCTACGTTCTGATCGACACGCCCCCGGTGCTGTCGGCGAGCGAAGCGTTGGTGCTGGTGAAAGCGGCCGACGCTTCCTTGGTCTGCGTCATGCGCGACGTCAGCCGCGTCGACCAACTCCGCCGAATCCTCAATCGCTTGGAGGCGGCCGGGAGCCAACCGGTGGGGCTCGTGCTCAACGGCGTTCCCGCGAAGAGCTATTCGTATCGCTGGGGAGAATACAGTTACGTTCGCAGTTGACGTGGGAGTGTGCGATGAAGCGACCGATGACAACAAATGAGACGCCGGCTGATCGCGGCCGCGGCTCGCCCGCGGTTGAAGCGGATTCTCAACCTGCGGCTGCTGACGGAGACACTCATCGTGGCCGCGATTGTCGGGCCGGCCGCCTACTTCTGGTATTCCTATCGGTTAAATCGCACGGCCGGCGCGTTGCTGCAACGGGCCAAGGAACTGGTCGAAAAGAAAGACGATGCTGCCGCGGCGAAGTACTACTTCGACTACTTGAAGCTCGAACCGGGCGATGCCAACGCGCAGATACTATTGGCCGAGACTTACGACCGCGCCGCCAAGGGATCGAACGCCAAGGCCCAAGCCGTCGAATACTATTATCAAGCGATCGGTGTCGCGCCGGCGGACAAAGAGCACGGCCTGCGGCAGCGACTGGCCGAATTGCTGATCGAGTTGCGTCGGTTTGCTCCGGCCGAAGAAGAGGCGCAGAAGCTGGTCGCAATCGATTCCCGCGACGTTCAGGCGCGCCGCTTGCTGGCCCTGGCGCTCTACTATCAGTCGGCAGGCGGATCGCTTCCCGGCGGGAGAGATCTCTCGCTGGTGGGCGAAGCCGTCGCGCAGTGCCTGGGCATTGAATCCCGGCGACGTTGAACTTGCCGCCATTCTGGCAAACATCTACCGTAACCAGCCGTCGCTGCTCGCTCAAAAACAACAGGCCCTTTCCGCCGCCGATCGCCAGAAACTGGCCGATCAGGTGATGGACAAGATGGTTGCAGCCAATCCGAAGGATCCCAAGGTGCTGCTGCAACACCACCGATATCTTCTGTATTACCACCCGGCCGGCGCCAAGGACGATCTGGCCACGGTAGTCAAGAACAATCCCGACAATCTCGAAGTGGTGCTTCAGGCGGCCGCCGAGGCGCAGGTGGCGGCTGAGTTGGCCCGCGCAAAGGTGGTTCGCCGGCCGACCTGCAAGTCCATTTGCAGCGAGCGGAAAAGCAATACGAACACGCGATCGGGATTTCGCCCTCCGACAAGCGCGCTTACTTGCGGCTGGCCGACTTGTATCGGAGAGAGAAGAAACTCGATCTGGCTGTCAAGATCCTCCGCGACGGATTGGAGAAGGTGGGTCAGAGCGATATCGACCTGGCCTACAATCTGGCGGACCTTCTGCTTCTGCAAGGCAACCTCGATCAGGCTGACAAGACGATCAGCGGCTTGGAGCAAACGGTCGCACGAATTGCCCCGCTTCAGCCGCCGCCCGCCAAGCTGGCCCTGAAGCGAATGGCCGACTTGCTCCGCGGCCGATGGTACGTGTCGAAGGGACGCAATCTTGAGGCGGTGAAGGTTCTGCGGCGTGTGGCGGTCGGTCAACAGACCGCGGCCCGCGAGATTGCCCGAACTTTTCAAGCCTGGCAATCGCTCGGCGGAGCCTATGCCGCGCTAGGGCAATGGGATCGAGCAGCCGCAGCGTATGAGCAAATGACCGCGATCGATCCGAAGGTCGTTGCGCCCCATTTGTGGGCTGCCGCTGCCTGGCTCGCGGCCGGTCGCCCCGACGTGGCGGAGCCGCACTGCCGGCAAGCCCTGTTGCTACAGCCCTCGGCGGAAACGCGGCTCATTCTGGCCCGCACGCTGCTCGACCAGCAACTCCGCGTTCCGAATGCGTCAAGGAACTGGGATTCGTTCAACAAGGCCCTGGCGGAAGTCGATAGGCCGGGCGATGAAAAGCCGCTTTCCGACGCCTGGCGTTTGAGATTGCTCAAGGCGGACTATCTGATCGCACTGGCCGGCGAGCCGCAGCGGCGAGAGAAATCGATTGCCGAGGCGTTGGCGATCTGCCGCGATGCCGAGCGCGCTATCCTGACGCGCCTGCGATGTTGCCGCAATTGGCAGCCCTCTACGAGCGCCTCGGACAACCAACCGATGCAGACCGCATCTTGAAGCGATTGCAGACGGTCAAGGGTCAAGAAGTGACGGTGTGTTTGTTGCAAGCAAGATTCTGCATTTCCCGCAAGCAATATGAACGGGCGCGGAAAGTGCTGACTGCCGGGCTGGAAACATTGCCCAAGCGAGCCATCCCCGCCCTCCGTCACGAACTGATCAGACTGGACTTGGCTGAAGGCAAGATCGATGGCGCGCGGGAGGAATTGCTCAAGGCTGTCAAAGCGGACCCCACGAACCTCGATTCGCTGGTGCAGCTTGCGGACCTCGCCGTTCAGGCGGGCGACCTGGCCGAAGTCAAGCAGCGGGAAACCGAGCTTCACAAGTTGGAGGGAGACGACGGCCTCTTCTGGCGATATTATCGGGCCCTGCGCCTGCTGGCCGAAGCGACCGGTCCCGACGATGACAAACTCGCTGAAGCGTCGAAGCTGCAAGCCTCGGTCCAGACGCAGCGTCCCACCTGGTCGAAAGCCTACGTCTTGGAAGGCGTACTGCTCGATGCCCGCGGGGACTTCGATCAAGCGGCCGACGCGTATAAAGAGGCTATTCGCCTTGGTGAACGGCTGCCATTGGTCTTTCAACGGCTGATTTCTCGCCTGCTTCAGACAAACCAGGCCGATGAGGCGGATCGCTACCTGGCCATCATGCAGAATGGGGCGTCGACGCCCCTGCGGTACGCCTCCTTGGACAGCGCCGTGGCTGCAAACCGCGGGCAGATGGATCGAGCCTTGGAGTCGGCTCGCCACGCCGTGGAGCAACGCCCCAAAGATCCGCTGTCGCAACTGTGGCTGGGCCGCTTGTTGTCCTCCGCCAACAAGACTTCAGAGGCTGAAACAGTGCTGAAGAAGGCGGCGGCGCTGGCCCCCAACGATCCGCGCGCGGTGGCGGGACTGTTCGATTTCTATCTCCGCGCGAAGCGGCCCGCCGAAGCCCGCGAAGTGTTGCAGCAGATCGCCAAGAATCGGAAGTTCGACAAGGTGCAGCAGGCGTCGATGCTGGCCCAGGGATACGAAGCACTGGGCGACAAGGAGCAAGCCATCGCGAACTATCGCAAAGCGGCGCAGCTCGACGCCGGGAATTCGGCCGCCCAGGTGCGATTGGCCGAGTACCTGCTGCGTGCCGGCACGACCGCCGACCGTTCCGAGGCTGAACAGTTGTTGCGCGACGTGCTGCGAAAATCGCCCGATTCCGCCGTCTGCGCCAGGGCGAGGCAGTCGCTCGCGATGCTGCTGGCCGAGCGCGGCGGCGCGGAGGCGTGGCAAGAAGCGTATCGCCTGGTCGACGATGTGGGCAAGAACCGTTCGCTCTCGAACGTTGATAAGCGATTGCAGGCGATCTTGCTCTGGCACCGCGGCGGAAAAGAAAACCTCGACAAGGCGCGACGGGTGCTCGAGGATCTGGTGGCCGATCCCAAGAAAGCCAGCGATGCCGACCGCCGGCGACTGGCACGGTTTTATGAAGCCAGCGGCAACGTGGGGGCGGCCCGGCAACAGTACTTGAAGCTCGTCAATGGCAAGCAAGTCGATCAGGCCGACAGGGGCGCTTACGTCGAGTTGTTGTTGCAGAACGGTTCGCTCGACGAGGCCGATGCGGAATTGAAGAAGTGGGAAGCGGATCAGCCCGGCGACCTCGCCGCGGCGGCGTTGCGGGCGCGTTGGCTGCGGGGCAAGGGCCAGACCGACAAGATCGAGCCCCTGATCGAGCCCCTGGCCGGCAAAGCCGTCAAGCAACTGCCGAAGGACTCGCCCGAGGAAGCCAAATTCCTCTTCAACATGGGGAAGTTCTATTCAGCCCTCGATCAGCATCAAGCCGCCGAGCGATGGTATCGACGGCTGATGGTGCTGCGGCCAAAAGCCTATCAGCCGCTGGCCGGCTCTCTCGCACGCCAGGGCCGGATGAAGGAAGCCATCGAGTTATGCCGCGAGGCGGCGAAATCCGACTCCTCGGCGATGCCGGCGATCGCAACGGCGATGACGCTGTTGGCAGGCAAGCCGTCGGCCGATGATTTCGCCCTGGCGGAACCGTTGCTGTCCAAAGCCGCCGCCGATCACAAGGACAACGCGGATTTGCTCGGCGCCTTGGCGAATGTCCGCGTGGTGCAACAGCGGATCGAGGAAGCCATCGCTCTGTTCCGGCGCGTGCTGGTAGTAAGGCCGGACGATGTAATGACCCTGAACAGTCTCGCCACGCTGCTTGGGGAGCGGCCCGACAACCGCGAAGAAGCGCTTCGAGACATCGACCGCGCGATCGAGATCAGTGGGCAGCGGCCCGAATTCCTGGACACCAAGGGAATGATCCTGGTGCTCAATGGCAAGCCGGCGGACGCGGTGCCGCTCTTGCAGCAGGCGGCCGCCTCTCCGACTGCCGATCCAAGGAACTACTTCCACTTGGCGGTGGCTTACGATCGCGTGCGGCAGCCGGAAAAGGCCCGCGCTGCCTTCCCGCCGCATGCAAAAACCATTTGACTCGCCAGATCCTGACTCCGATGGATCAAAGTATGTTGGCGGAACTGAAAAAGAAATTTGATTGAGATGAAACGCTCGTATATCCTGTTGGGCGTCGTCGTCGCGTTCGGCCTGACGATCCTATCGGGCGTCCTGCAAGGTCGCATGCGCAACCGTTGGGGGTCTTCGCCCGATGCCATTCGCGCGGCCGACAGGCTCGCCAAGGTGCCGCGGCGGTTCGGCGACTGGAAGCTCGACTCGACGGGCAAGCTCGATGAAACGGCAAGAAAGATGCTGGAATGTGTAGGCTATTTCGTTCGCACTTACCGGAACCAGACGACCGGCGACGTCGTGACCGTCACCGCCCTGCTTGGCCCCCCGGGTCCCATCGCCGTTCACACCCCTGAAGTCTGTTTCGGCAGCAGAGACTATAAGGCCCTGGGCCGGCGAGAGGACGTCGCCATTCACGGCGCGGATGGACAGGACGAGCAGCTCTGGGCGCTCAGCTACAAGGCCAACAATATCCGCGGCGATATGCTCCGCGTCTATTGGGGCTGGAGCACCGGCGCACACTGGTCGGCCACCGGCGACCCACGCTTCAAATATGCAGGTCAACCGTATTTGTACAAGATCCAACTCTCTTCGCCGCTGCCGCCGGGAGCGGATCTGAAAGTTGATGATCCCTGCAAGAAATTCCTCGAGGATTTCCTGCCGGCGGCGCGGAAGCTGCATGATCGAGCCGTTAGGCAACAAGTGAGACTGCATCGCGTGCGACAGAAACGAGGCAGTGCGACCCTGGTATCCGAGCAGCAGAGACCGTTGAGGCGGCGCGTGTTCGAGCGGCGTCAACCTTCCGCTCCGAGCAGCGTCTTTAGCAGGGAGATATAGTGCCATGTCGGTCAAACAGACAAAACGAGCAGCCCGGCGACACCGTCGTTCCGCGCCGGCTGCGGACGCGGCGAAAGCGAGGGGCGGATCCTGTTTCTCCCGCCGGCGTACTTTCGCTGGAAAGCGGTCCTCGATCGAGCCTTCGCGGTCGTGTTGCTGGCGCCCGGCCTGCCTCTGATCGCGCTGCTCGTGCTCCATGGTCCGCCTGACCTCCCGTGGTCCCGGCATCTATCGGCAGCTTCGCGTGGGCCGCAAGGGACACACGTTCAAGATGCTACAAGATTCGCACCATGCGGCATGACGCCGAGTTCGCTACCGGTCCGGTTTGGGCGCAGGCAGCCCGCGACCCGCGGATCACTCCGCGTGGGTCGAGTCCTGCGCCAGTTCCATTTAGACGAACTGCCTCAACTGCTGAACGTCGTCAAAGGCGAGATGTCGCTGTCGGTCCGCGGCCCGAGCGGCCGGAGTTCGTTCGCGTGCTGGCCGAGTCGATTCCCGCCTATCGCGAACGGCTCGCCGTTCCGCCGGGCGTCACGGGCTTGGCGCAACTGAATCTCCCCCCCGACTCCGATCTGAACAGCGTCCGCCGCAAACTGAGCCTCGACTGCGAGTATATTCGCCAAGCAGGGCCGTGGCTCGATACGCGTCTCTTCCTCTGCACCGCCCTGCGGATGATCAAGCTGCCCGAACGCTGGCTTATGCCCTTCTTCCACCCGAAAAAACCGTCCCCCACTTCGAACCTTCCCGACGCCGCGGGTTGCACCGGCGGCAATGGACATGGCAACGGTTCGGATCATGCCTCGGCCACCCCGGTGAACGTTCAGCTCACGCGCGCGTCTGCCACGGCAACGGCGACAGACACCACGGCAAGGACGGCCGGCTCATCACGCTCCTGTCGAGCCTCGGTGAATCGACTCGACTGTGCCGGGCGAAGGAAGGGCCGTCCATGTTTTCGGAACCGTAGCAAAGGACGTTGATCCACCGAAAAATGGACCAGTCCCGCCCGCCCTCCATCAACCTCGCTGAAGATCGCGAAAATGCTAAACGTCTTCACCGTCGACGTCGAGGACTATTTCCAGGTTTCGGCGTTCGAGAAGCACATCGACCGCGAGAGTTGGGACCAATGGGAAAGCCGCGTCTGCGGCGAATACTCACCGCATCCTCGACCTGCTCGATCGCCACGGCGTCCACGCCACGTTCTTCGTTCTCGGTTGGATCGCCCAGCGGCATCCCGAACTGGTTCGGGCAATTCACGCTTGCGGACACGAGATCGGATCGCACGGCTATTGGCACCGCCTGATCTACCAGCAATCGCCCGCGCAGTTTCGCGACGACCTCCGCCGCTCGCGCGACGTGTTGCAGGAGCCATTGGCCAGCCGGTGACGGCCCATCGCGCCGCCAGCTTCTCGATTACCCGGCAATCGCTCTGGGCACTGGAAATCCTGGTTGAGGAAGGGTTTTCGGTGGACTCGAGCGTCTTCCCCATCCGCCACGACCGCTACGGCATCCCCGACGCCCAGCCCGGCCTGCACCGCATCGCGACGCCGGCCGGCCCGATCTGGGAGTTTCCGCCGTCGGTGGCCCGGTTTGCGGGCATGAACGTGCCGGTGGGCGGCGGCGGCTATTTTCGCCTGTTTCCCCTCTGGTGGACGGCCTATTGCCTGCGCCGCATCAACCGCGTGGAGCGGCGGCCGGTCATGTTCTACGTGCATCCGTGGGAGCTCGACCCCGGCCAGCCCCGCATTCGCTGCCCGTTCGCGCCTGTCGCGGTTCCGCCATTACGTGAACCTTGCGAAAAACGAGCGAAAACTGGACGGCTTGCTGCGGCGATTCCGCTTCGGACGGCTGTGTGACTTCGTTCGTGGCGATCATCCTATTCCGGAAGACACCTCGGCGGGCACTTCGGCGTGCTGACGCAACCGACCAACACGTCTGCGGATGGGCTCCTGCCGTCGACCGAAGAGCGGCCGCAACGCCCCGTACGCGTCTGTTTCATGATCGATAATCTGCGGGTGGCGGGCGTCGAATCGCAGCTCCTTCTGCTGCTCAAGCGGCTCGACCGCTCGAAGATCCAGCCCTCGCTGTGCGTCCTCAATGGCGACAGCGAGTTGTCGCGATCGTTGGAGCCCGACGACTGCCCGGTGTTGCGGCTTGGGGTGAAGGCGCTGCATCATCCTTCGTCGCTGGCCCGTTTAGTCCGGTTGGTCCGCTTTCTCCGCCGCGAGCGAGTCGAAGTGCTGCAACTGTTTTTCGCCGATAGCACCTACTTTGGCGTGACGGCTGCGAAACTTGCGAGAGTTCCCTGCATTGCCGGAAGCCGCTTGGACATCGGTTTTTGGATTCGCCCCATCGATCGCAAGCTCGGAAGGCTTTGCAGCCGATTCGTCCACGCCACAGTGGCCAATTGCGAGGCGGCGCGGCAGAGCGCAATTGCCGATGGACATGCGGCGCCCGAGAGCGTCGTCATCATCCCCAACGGCGTCGATCTTGCCCGCTTCGAGGGGATCGCTGCCGCCCGCGCCGGAAGAAGGCCGTTCGGCGGCCCGGTCGTCGGGGCCATCGCCAACCTTCGGCCCTTGGAAGAGCATCGACGTCCTGGTGCGTGCGGCGGCCGAATTCGTGAAGTCGCATCCCACGATCACGTTTCGAGTCGCCGGGGAAGCAGAAATGCGTTCCGAGTTGCAGCGACTGATCGCGTCCCTGGGACTCCAAGACCGGTTCCAACTCCTGGGCACCGTGACCGACATCCCGGCGTTTCTCGCCGGTCTCGACATCGCGGTGCTTTGTTCGCAGACCGAGGGCGCTCCGAACGCCATCATGGAATACATGGTGGCCGGCCTTCCCATTGTCGCCACGGCCGTTGGCGGCAACGCCGAGATGATCGAAGCGGAGACGAGCGGCCTGCTGGTGCCGCCCGGCGACGTTGCCGGGCTTTCCGCCGCCATCGACCGTCTCGTCCGCGACAATTCGCTGGCAACCCGCGTGGCCGCAACCGCCCGCGAAAAGGCCCTGCGGGAGTATGGGGTCGATGTTTACGCGCAACGCTATGAGGAAGTATATCTCAGGTTGGCGAAGCGGAAGGTCGGTCTCGTGCGGCGAGGTCGTGCCCCGATACAATCGCACGCAAGAGACAAGGGCCGGTAGTGCATCATGGTATCCTGTGAGATGTTCTGCAATTTGCTCGCCACACATCACCTGCAGCAGGTCTATACGGGGTTTGTCCAACTTTACAAGAGCGGGGTGATTCGGCTGAAACAGCGCATGTGCAGGAACCCCGGCCGAACGACGGGACTTACCGTGCTGCTAAACGGGACAATGCCAATTTACTATGATATGCGCGATAGTGCGCAAATCGATATGGAACTGCTCGATCAGGTCGATTTCTACTTTAAGCGCAGTTTCACGGAGGACCATGCACGGCGCCACGCGAAGATACACCCTTTGGGACTGAATTATCTTGTCCACTATGGGCGTGGCGATTTCTTCAAGCTTGCCAGAGACATTTCTTACGGAAGCATCCCGAACAGGCTGAAACACGCGTTAAAGCAGGCGACTTGGGGATACTTCCCGACGCCAAAAGACCTTGAAGCGTACCCACGTCTCGATCAGCCTGCAAAGATCCTGCTGATGACGCAATTGTGGGGCCCAGATAAGGTATCAGCGCCGCTTGAGCCGCCACCCGAAGAGGTCAACTGGATGCGGGTGGAGTGCATTCGGCAACTCCGAAAGGAGTTTGGGGAGCTGTTCTTTGGCGGCGTCGCTCCGGATGATTTCGCGCGCGAGCATTTTGGCGACGTGGTTCTGGCCGACGGGCGATTGTTTGAGAAACGAGCCTATCTGGCCAGACTGCGGGAGTTCCCGATCTGCGTTACCACGATGGGTCTTCACCGCTCCAATGGAGGGCGGCTGGGCGAATATGTTGCGCTTTCGAAGGCTATCGTCACCGAACGACTCGCGTATGAGGTGCCCGGTGGGTTTGCAAACGGAGTAAACTATCTGGACTTCTCCACGCCGGACGAGTGTGTTGAAGTGACAGCAAGACTGATATTAGACAGCCGGCTGCGGTGCATACTCATGGTGAACAATCTTCGGTACTATAGAGCGTCCCTACGGCCGGATTCTATGGTACTGGGCACACTGGCAACTGCTATGGCCGGACAACGCAGTGAGAACAAATGCAGCGGGTGTCTGTGCGATGTGCCGATAGTCTGACTGCATTCATACGGTATTGCTGGTGTATTACTTACTGCGATGGACGTACCGCCACATTCCAGCTAGTGTTCGGAAAACGTTTCGCCTCTATCGAATCGCGGAAGCAGCAACGGCACGTTTCGCCGCCCATGACGACATCTATACCGCCGAGTTCTTCCGCTCGCGCCACCTACGGCCGCCAAGGCCGCTGCGACGATCGCCGAGTCCATCCACAGAGCCTTCAATCCGACGAGTGTGGTGGACGTTGGTTGCGCAACGGGAGATTTGCTAGAGTGTCTAACTCGATTCGGCTGCCGCGTGTTGGGATTGGAGTACGCGGAGGTTGCCGTGGAGGTCTGCCGGCAGAAGGGTTTGGCGGTGCAACGTTTCGACCTTGAGTGGGACAGATTGCCTGCTGATATTGGGCGTTACGACGTTGCGGTTTGCCTAGAAGTCGCCGAACACCTTCCGGCGCGCACAGCGGATCGTCTCGTTGAAACGCTTGCCAGCCTTTCCTCCAGAGTCATATTCAGCGCTGCGACGCCGGGTCAGGGTGGCTGGGATCACGTCAATGAACAGCCACATGAATACTGGATTTCCAAGTTTCAGGCTAAAGGGTATAGCCTTGACGAATGTACTGCCGAGAGTTGGCGAGATCAGTGGGCGCGAGAGCAGGTAGCCGGGTATTACTATCGGAACTTGATGATATTTGCGGGACGCAATGCCTGAATCGATCTACCTGACTATCGTCTTGCCCATCCGCAACGAAGAGAGCTTCATAGATGGAACCTTAGCGTGTGTCCAAGAATAACTTTTGAGTTTATCGTCTTAGCTTTGGTTTGATGGTGTAATTCCACTGCGGACAGGTCGGGTGACTATGGATGTTGATCTGGGCCATTTCGTCATCGGTCACACGGATTTTTGCGGCGTAGCATTTGCTGTTGAGTCGGGCTGTTACACGCAGACCGGTTCGGCTGCGGGTGCCGCGAATGAATCCCAGCATCGTGTCCAACGTCCGCAACGGTTGACCTGCCCAATTGGTGCTGATCGGACCAAAGAGACGATGTTCCACCGGATTCCATTTCGACGCTCCGGTGGGATAATGGCTGACGGTGATCTCCAGGCCGTCCGCGTTCGCCCAGCGTTGCAGTTCCCGCTTCCACAGGCGGCGACGATAGCCGTTGCTGCCGCCCGCGTCGGCTTCAATAAAGATCTTCCGGGCTCCCGGATACGCCCGCTTGCCGCGAGTACGCCACCACTGACGCAACGAATCGACGGCGAACTCGGAGGTTTCCGTCGAGATGCCGACGCATACGTGCCCGGCATTTCGCGCCGTATCGTAGATGCCGTAGGGAGCCGCCCGGCATTGGGCGTCTTGCGGGAAGTCATGGGCAAGGACTTCCTCGGCATGACGCGACCACTTGCGTCCCGCGTTGCGGAAGTTGCCCACAAGTTCCTTCTTTTTCGCATCCACGCTGACGGCGGGACACCCGGCCTTGTGAAACTTACGACGCTGGCGACGAAGATACTGAAACTGCTTGTCGCGGTCGGGATGAGGCGGGCCGGTGAACCGTTTCACGTTGACCCTCGGCGAAAAACCCAAGCTGCGCAGCAGTCGCCTCACCGTGGTGGGCGAACCTTGCCCCAGACGCTCAGCCAGCGAACGCAGCGAACTGCGCACGAATCGGTTTGCGCCGGTCGGCTCGCCGCCGGTTTCGTCTTCCACCAAGCGGATCAGACGTTGGCAGACCGCGGGCGTTTTTTTTCGATGGGCGGTTGTCCCGCGCCGGGCAATCGCACACGGTCGGTGGGCCGTCCATCGAGATGGTCGTCGAGTTCCTGGCGACCGCGACGAATCGTCTCCACGCTCAACCCGCTGACTGCGGCCATAAACCGATCGCCCCCATGCCCGATCTTCTTGGATTCCAACGCCACCATCCAGCGGCGTTGCTGCTCGTCCAAGCGGCTCAACAGGAGATTGAACTGATGGTGCAACTCCCGGTCCGCATGGTGTTCGCGTTGCGAGCAAATGGGGCATTGGCACTGATGAACATCCTGACCCGGCATCGGCTTCCTCCTTCCCTGGAAGATGAGGAAGCCTTGTACCAGATTTTATGAAAACTCACAAGTTATTCTTGGACACCCGCTTAGAAGCTCTCATGGCGCAAGATTATCCGAGAGAGCGTTACGAAGTGATCGTTGTCGACGGACGGTCGACCGACGGCACGCGGGAAATCGTCGAAGGGTTAATTCGCGAGAACCCCGCTGTGAATGTCCGTCTGTTGGACAATCCGGGTCGGCTGTCGAGCCGTGCCCGCAATATCGGCGTGCGTGCGGCCCGAGGAAGACTGATCGCCGTGATCGACGGGCACGTGTTTGTGCCGAACGACCAACTCTTTGCCGCGATGGAGCGGCTCAAGGAAGGGCACGGCGCGTTGTGTCTGGCTCGCCCCGCCCCGCTGCTGGCGCCCGGCATTAATATGACAGCGCTACAATGGCTCAAGCCTACCATGTGCGAACGCCGATAACGGCGAACGACACATGGAGGTGAAAAATGACGACGGACGAAATCCGGGCGTTGGAGCCCGATGCGCGACGTAGATTGCAACGGTTTGCGGATTGTTTCGCAAAAAGTTCGACGTTCGAGTATTTTATGAGTTATTCCCTGGCGTTGCTGGCACATTTTGACCGCAAGAGCATCGAGCCAATCGCCCTGTGGATCGGGGCCGCCGTACGAACGCTTCAACTCTTTTTGTCGCACTTCGTCTGGAACCACGAGCGGATTGAATCGCGACTGCGACAGGCGATCATGGATGAGTACGGGTGCGAGAACGCCATCGGAGTGATTGACGGCTCGGCCCACGCCAAACAAGGCGACAAAACGCCCGGTGTACAGCGGCAGTGGTGCGGCGAGTCCGGAAAAATCGATAACTGCGTGGTGGGGCAACACCTGATCTACACGAACAACGATGCGAAGAACCCCTTCAGCGCTTGCATTGCCTCGGACGTGTATCTGCCGGAAAGCTGGATCAACGATCCTCTGCGGCGCAAGGAAGCCCATATCCCGGAGAGCGCCGTGTTCCGCAAGAAGTGGGAAATCGCGGCCGACCAAGTCGAGGTGTGCGTTGCCGATGGCGTTCGTTTTTCGTGGATCACCTGCGATGAAGAATTCACCTCGGTACCGGAGTTCATTTACCGCATGGACCGCAGCGGGCAACGGGTCATCGGCGAGGTTCGAGCCAATTTCCGCTGCTGGGCGACCAAGCCGGCCTGCCACAGTTCGCAAACGGCGCATGCCTCGAAGCAAGTGGACAACCTTTGTCGCTTCAGCCCGGCATTCAGCAAGCAATCGTGGCGGCGAGTCCACATCAAGGACACGACTCGCGGCGCGTGTGTGTGGGAAGTCAGGTTGGCGAGGGTTTACCTGGTGGCCAAAGACGCCGAAGGCGAATCCTGCCCCACGGATCGGCCGTACTGGTTGATGGTAGCCCGCAATGCGGCAACGGGTGAAATCAAGTATTTCGTCAGCAACGCCTCCGAAAGTACGTCGTTGGAGGAAATGCTGAAAGCGGCCTTCGCTCGCTGGCATGTGGAAATGTGGTTTGAACGGGCCAAACAGTACTGTGGATTCGGCGCGTTCGAGGTGCGAACCTATCAGAGTCTGATACGTCACTGGCTTTGTTCGCGCATCAGCATGTACCTCCTGGCTGCCGAGACGACGCACTTGCGGGGGAAAAAATCCGGAGATCACACTGGAGCAGGTGGTCCGAGCACTCGGACCTCTCTTGCAACGGTCGCTTGAATGTGATCCTGATCTCATTGAACTACTTTCCAACATCAACGATTATCATCAAGAACGAAATCGAATGTCCTACGAAAGCCGACAACGCCGTGCAAAAACATTAGCAGGTGGTGCCGGAAAAACCTCAGCGCTGTCATATTAAGAACGGCATGCCCTTGTGGATCGCCTTGGCACGCAAGTCGTGGCTGGCCCACAGCCGGCGGTCGTACATCTACGGCGAGTTTGAGGGCTTTGTCGACCCGGTGAGCAGCGGGTTCGCCTACGACCGCGAGGTATTCGATCGCGTGGGCTACTTTGACGAGACATTCGACGCCGCCGAAGACGTCGAGTTCCACCACCGCTTGAAGCGGGCCGGCATCGAAGCCTACACCAGTTCCGCCTTGACGATCTACTCTTATCCGCGGTCGACTCTGCTCGGATTGTTTCGACAGATGACTCGCTACGGCGTCGGCCGCGCGCATCTGATTCGCAAACACCCGGACGCATTCACCAAGGAGACGCTGATCCCCGCGGCGGTCTTCCTGTTCTTCGCCGCCCTGCCGGTTGCCGCCTGTTGTGCGACAGCGTTCCCAATTGTTGGCCTGGCTTACGGAGCGGCGTTTCTGATGTACTGGCTGCTTGCCCTTGGTGCGGGCTTTTCGGCGTCGTGGCCGCATCGACGCATCTTGCCGGGGGTGCTGGTGGCCCTGGCAATCTGCATTACCCATCTCGGGCTTGGATGGGGGTTTCTCAAGACGTTCGTGCAACAGCGCGTCGGTTCTGGGCGACTGCATGCTGCCGACAGTGCGGTTCCCGGATCTGCGCCGCCGGCATCAAAAGGTTCGTCACTTCTTTCGCGTGAAAGCGAGACTCGCCAACATGTCGTCGGGCGCTGAGAATCCACCGTTGGATCTTCGTGGCGGGATTCGCTGGAGCGCCGTTTCGGTCTGGGGTGGGCAGGTCATCCAGTTCGGAATTAGCGTCGTCTTGGCACGCCTCCCTCCGTGCCAATAATGGGTGAGACAACTGCCTCCTGGTTTATTACAGTAGAGGGCAAGGAGGTAGAACGATGGAGAATGCAAGGATGTTGGGAATGGAAGAGGCCGTGGCGGGCAGAACGGAAGGAGGGCGTAGCCCGACTGGAGTTCTGCCCGCCACGGCCGCCGCCACGGGGCCAGGCGGCCTTGCCGCTGGCAACGGAAAGCTGATCCCTGATCCGGCCGTCTCGGAGAAGCCTGTGCGGCGACGGTTCACCGCGGAGTACAAACTTCGCATTCTCTGCGAGGCCGATCGCTGTGCCGAGTCCGGCCAACTCGGGGCGTTGCTGCGCCGCGAGGGTTTGTACTCATCGCTCCTGAGCACCTGGCGGCAGCAACGCGACCAGGGGACACTCGCCGGACTGACCCCGAAGCGTCGTGGGCGGAAGGCCAACCCCGATGCCCCCTTGATCGCCGAGAACCAGCGGCTCATTCGAGAAACCCAACGGCTGGCGGCCAAGCTCCGCCAAGCCGAGACGATCATCGAGGTCCAAAAAAAACTCTCCGAAATCCTGGGGATTCCCCTGCCGCCGCCAGACAGCAGCGAGAGGATGCCATGAACGCCATCAAAGAACTCTCTCCGCAGGTGGGAACGGCAGCGGCCTGTCGCAGTTTGGGCGTACCCCGCGCGACGCTCTATCGGTGCCGCCGGTCGAAGCCGCCCAAGCCCGCAACCACGCCACGGCCTACATCGCCGCGAGCGCTCTGCGACCAGGAGCGACAACAGGTTCTTGACGTGCTTCACAGCGAACCGTTTGCCGACAAGGCCCCGGCCGAGGTTTACGCGGCACTTTTAGATCAGGGCCAGTATCTCTGCTCGATCCGCACGATGTACCGCGTCCTGGACGCGCTGAAGGAAGTCCGCGAGCGACGAGACCAACTGCGACACCCAACCTACCACAAGCCGCAACTGCTGGCCACCGCGCCCAATCAGGTCTGGACCTGGGACATCACCAAGCTGCTGGGGCCGGCGAAATGGACCTACTTCCATCTGTATGTGATCCTCGACATCTTCAGCCGCTATGTCGTCGGCTGGATGCTGGCCAGCCGCGAAAGTGAACACTTGGCCGAGCGGTTGATCCGCGAGACGGTCGTCAAAGAGGGCGTCGCCCGCGACCGCTTGACGCTTCACAGCGATCGTGGGCCGTCGATGCGTTCGCAGACCGTGGCCCAACTTCTGGCCACCCTCGGGATCACCAAGTCTCACAGTCGGCCGCACGTCTCCGACGACAACCCGTTTTCGGAGAGCCAGTTCAAGACGATGAAGTACCGACCGGAGTTCCCCGACCGTTTCACCAGCATCGAACACGGCTTGGAGTTCTGCGGCGAGTTCTTTCGTTGGCAAAACCACGAGCATCACCACTGGGGCCTGGGCCTGCTGACGCCGGCGATGGTCCACTTTGGACAGGCCGACACGGTATTGGCTGGCCGACAAGCGGTGCTGACCGCAGCCCACGCCGCTCATCCCGAGCGATTCGTTCTGCATCCGCCGCGACCGCTTGGGCTGCCGAGTGAAGTTTGGATCAACCCTCCGGCCGATGGGCCGGAACCCCGTATGCTACAACTACCGCGCGACACTAATTTCGTACCGTGGTTGTCTCAAACCCGTTGACACGTTCCGCCTGTTGATGCCGCAGGACTACGGGCTGTTGGCGATGGTCACCGTCTTTGTCGGCTTTCTCAGCATCTTCACGACGTTGGGTTTTGGCATGGCGATCATCCAGCGACGCGAGGTGAGCGATTCCCTGTTAAGCAGCGTCTATTTCACAACGCTCGGTATCGGGTGTTTGCTCGCGGTGATGGCTCTTGCAGCCGCACCGTTCTGCGCTTGGATCTACCGCGACGCACGGGTGATGCCCGTGATGGCGGCACTAAGCGTCAGCTTTCTTCTTACCGCTCCGGGCGCGATCCCCACCGCGGCTGCTCAACCGGCAAATGAAATTCGGGCGGATTGCGATCGTTGAATTAACGTCAGTGGTGATTAGCGGCGCCATTGCTATTTCGCTGGCAGCCACCGGCTTTGGCGTCTGGGCTTTGGTCATTGGGTCGCTCGTCGGCGCAGCCATGAAGACGATTCTAGCTCACGTGCTGTCGCGCTGGCGTCTGCGGCTTCTCTTCCGCTGGTCGGAGGTGCGCGCAGTTCTCGGTTTTGGCGCCAACGTGACAGGCTTCGGATTTTTCAATTACTTCGCCCGGAACGCCGACAATTTCATCATCGGGGCGTTCCTCGGCGCCGGGCCGCTGGGATTTTACTCGTTGGCCTACGGCATCTTGATGAAGCCGATGGACGCGGTGACGACTGTGTTGATACGCGTTCTCTTTCCCGCGTTGTCGCGCACGCAGAATAACGATGCACGGCTCAAAGCACTCTATCTTCGCGCATGTGGATCGATCGCCTTTGTAACCTTTCCGATGATGTTGGGGTTGACAGCCGTAGCCCACCCCTTCGTTCAGGTCGTGCTGGGCTACAAATGGATGCCCGCGGTCCCCCTGATAGTGATCCTTGCGCCGATCGGCGCATTACAGTCGGTTTGGGTTCCTGTAATGCCGCTCTTTCTGGCGAAGAACCGGACGGACTGGTATTTTCGGATGGGCGTGGGTCAGGGCCTTGTATTTGTTTGCGCATTTCTTGCAGGGATTCCGTGGGGCACGTTGGGCGTCGCCGCGGCTTATGCGGTCGTCAATCTTTTCTGGATCCCTGTGTGGCTTTGGCTGGGAACCAAGCTGGTTAGCGGAATGCGGATGAGGGACTTTTGGATGGAGCTGCTTCCCTATGGACTTCTGTCTTTTGTAATGTTTCTTGTCGTGCTAATGGTCGAGAAAGCCGTAGACAGTATCGGCGTTGCCGAGTCCGTCGTTCTCATGACATCCATGGCCATCGGTGTTTGCGTTTATGTCGGCGCTTCACTCATCATTAAGCCTACGGCGCTAAGCGATCTTGCGCGAATGCTGCCGACCCGTTGGACAAGATCGCTCTTTCCTCACATCAAAGAGGGCAAGGGGTTCGATGATGTTCCAGCTTGTTCCCCGGCCTCCGATCCCTTGGCATGATCGGCCGGGAACCGCTGCGAGGAGCGGCGAGAACTTGCGATGTCATGACGCCGTTGTCAAGCTGGAATACAGAATGGCCGCGCTCGGGGAAACAGCCGTTCCTGCGCCGCCAGACAACCGGTTCGGGATCGCCGGGACGTGTCCCTCAATCTTGTATCGCGATGTGCAAAGAATCGCCACACCGCGGCATCCAAGGCAAGGGATCATGGAACAACCATGCAACCGGAAGATAAACACGTGCTGCGCGTCGTAATCCCCGAACCGATCCCATCGACCAACAAGGGCGAAGCGGCGATCCTCGAGGGTATCCGCGAGTCCCTGAATGTTTGGGGGAGATACGAACTCACCGTCTACTCACCGTCGGCGTGGATCGACGATGACCGAAGGAACGCCAACGGCAACTATCAGGTTGTCGACGGAGTGGATCTGTTCGACCTGGCAAATCTCTTTTCGGACCATCCCAAGCCGCGTGGCAGACTCCACTTTTTCAGAACTTGGGGGCTGCTTTTATTGTTCTCCCTCGTCTTCCGTTTGTCGAAGAGCCTGGCGCGTCGGATTTTTAACGATCCGCTTTTGAAGGCGATGGGCGATGCGGACGTGATCGTGGCGGGCCATGACGGACTATTCGGGCCCGATCATTTCTATATCGCCCTGGCCTCGAAGATTCTGAAGAAGCCCCTTGCGATGTTCGGCGGCGGTCACGATCTTCGGGCACGAGAGCGCTTGAAGGTGCGAATATACCTGCGGTTCATGGTCAACAATGCCCTCATCTGCACGGTCAGGGATCCTTGGGCAAAATCGATCCTTGCGACGAATGGTGTACCTTGCGATAAGGTATACGTCTTTCCGGACCCTGCCGTACTGCTGAGACCCTGTGACGCCAGCAGGGTTCGCGAGATTCTCGCTAGAGAAAATGTTCCCTCGAACGGTGTTCCTCTGTATGGCTTAATTCCGGTAGAAGGCGGGATTGTCTCTCGCACGTCCTTTTCTGGGGAGCCAGATCGCGCACGCAAACACGCCTTGAGGGTAGGGCTATGGAAGGAGATTCTGATTCATTTGTTGGAAACGACCAATGCGCATTTCATTTTCTTCCCCCATTGTATTGGCCCCGTCGCGCACAATGACGACCGGCAAATGAACCGGGACGTGTTCAACGCCATCCGCCGCGACAGACATCGCCTTTCCGTCATCGATGGCGAATACTCCGCAAGTGAACTCAAGGGAATCGCGAATCACTGCGACTTTGTGTTGGGAGAGAGGTTACATGGCCTCATCGGGTGCGTCTCGGTAGGAACTCCGTGTATCGCGCTGACCACCAAGGAGGATTCCAGAATGCATCACATGATGGAGGGCTTTTTTGGTCGGAGGGCGTACGATCTCAATGATCCGGATTTATCCGCCTTGAAGAGCATGCTACTGGATGAATGGAACCACAGGCACGCGACGTCCGTGGTCATGAAGCGGAAGGCCGAGGAGTTGCACGCGGCAGCAGTTGAGGCGGCCGAATTGCTGAAGCAACGAATCGTCGGCGGCATCCACAAAAACGTCTTACGGCCCCGCCAAGGTGTCTACCCCGCCTCGACATCAGCAAAGCGATAGCCGCCGGCACAGTCGCCGGCGTAAGGATTTCCCATGAATTCACTGTTGGTAAACGTCATTAAGGCGATCCTTCCGAAATTCGTCCGCAGAACGATTAGCGGCGTGCTGCTGCGACGCGGTCTGTGGTCGAAGTACAGAAACGATGCGCGGCTGTTTTGGAAGTACTCAGGGACAAATGAACGGCAGTTGTTTCGCGTGAATTTTCGGGCGACGCTTGTCGCGCAGACGCATTGCATCGAAAAGGCGCTGGCGCTGACGCTGCCCGCGAATTGGATTCGGCGAGCGGCAGGTCCGCGAGCTCGTCGAGAGCGTCCGAGAGTACGTGCGGCGCTACGACACTGACTGGACTACGGACGCTGCAATCGATGCCCTTCGCAGTTACACCAAATTCAATGCGGAAGGAGGGCATACCAACTCCGATGTTCTGTGCGCCGTGCAGGCCGCAATCGAGACTTATGGTCGTATAACGCCTTACGCGGACGACTCCGCAACAATTGCCTGCACGCGCGATGAGGTTCTTGAGGCTCGGGAGTTCGATTTTGCCAAGTTCGTTGCAAGTCGGCATAGTATCCGTCAGTTCACTTCGGAGCCGGTGGATTTCGCGCTTGTTGAAGCGGCAGTGTCCATGGCGATGTCTACGCCGTCAGTGTGCAATCGGCAAGCCTGGCGAGTCTACGCGTACACGGACGCGGAAGCGAAGACCCGTATTCTCACGCAACAGACGGGAAATCGTGGTTTTGGCGAACAGATAGCCGTGCTTTTGGTCGTGGCGTGCGATCTCCGGTGCTTTTTCAATGCCAGCGAGCGGAACCAGGCATGGGTCGATGCAGGAATGTTCGCAATGTCCCTGGTGCTTGCACTTCATTCGGTTGGATTGGGAACTTGTTGCCTGAATTGGTGCATTTCGGGAAAGGCGGGGCCAGCCGCATTGGCTTCCGGCGGCATTCCTGAAAGTGATGCGGTGGCTATGATGATCGGTGTCGGCCACGTGCCCGAGCGGTTTCATGTAGCGCGTTCCAGACGAAAACCGGTCAAGGAGGCCCTGATTGTCGACTGTGCGGAATTGTCGCAGGTCGGCCGGAGTACCGCCGAGCGTAACGGAGATGGGCACAGCGTCGAATTGGACAGCGTCGAATTGACTGTAGAGTGAGCCGGCCTTGTTTTCTCACCAGCGGCCTCGTTAAACGATTTGACTAACGAGATTCTATCGAGGGTTGTGTCGCGAGGCGTCACTGTCATCGGTCAGTATGGCGTGGCAAGGGCCGGCTGTACTCAATGTTGGCATCTTGTGCCGAAACGCATTCATGTATCCTAGCGAGACGACGATATTGGTGGAAAGCTACGCTGGCGACTCATCGCTCCTGGAGCCAGCAGAGATCCTTGGCGGCGGCATTTGGCCGCGGCGTTTCGCTCTTTGGATGACTGCCTTCTACCTCGCGCTCTTCATTATCCGCCCTTGGGAGATTCTTTTGCCGTCATTGGGCGACATCCATTTCGAGCGAATGTATGCAATCGCTATGATTGTGGTGGTCGCGGGAACCTGCGGAATCAGGCTTCGTTGGAGCGGTCAGACGGCGGCGGTGTTCTCCTTTTTTGCTGCAATTTGCCTGGCAGCAGTCTGCGCCTGGAAGCCGGAACTCGCCGGCGATGGCGTCTATCTCTACCTGACTCTCGTGGTGTTCTACGTGGTTCTCGTGTCCGTTGTGCGAACGCCGTACGAATTGGTGTTCATGGTCACATGCTACGTCGTAACCATGGCGGTCTATTTGGCGAAGGCACAGTGGGAGTTCTTCTTCAACTCATCCGTCTGGAGTTACGACCATGGACGCATGACGCGGATGATCGGGATCGAGAAGACGTTCGGCGATCCGAACTACCTGGCGGAAGCGATCGTAGTGTCGCTGCCAATGCTGCTGTTCCTTTTTCGGGTGCGTCGCCAGTTCACGGCGACTTGGTCAAAAGGCTGGCGGTTGTGCTTTGTTTGCGGGCTGGCGGGTTATTTGTTCCTTGCTTTGACGTCACTCGTGTACACCAACAGCCGCGCCGGCATAGCCACGCTAGTCGTGTTCGTTGTCCTTGTTGCCCTGCGGGGAGGCGGTTGGGCACGAAAAGCATCGTACTTGTGTGCGATGGCGTTGCTTCTCCTGTGTGCTTGGTTCGTCTTGCCCGCAGAACACAAAGACCGGTTTCGCACTCTATGGAATCCGGAAGCCGGACCGGAATATGCGCGAAGGTCTACCGAAGGCCGCGTACAGGGATTCCTGGCCGGCATTGAGATGTTTCGGCGTTTTCCAGTAACGGGCGTTGGAACGGGCAATTTCATTCCCTATCGCATGAAGTGCGTCGATGGTGGCGACCACGCAGCCCACTCGCTTCCCGGCCAACTCTTGGGCGAGACAGGGCTGCTGGGCGGCGTGTGTTTCATGTTCTTGATTGGCGCGACTTTCCTAAACTGTGGGCGGGTCAAACAAATGACGCGTGGTGCAGCCCTCCCGGCCCTGAACGTCCTGGACGAACTCTGTTTCGCTATCCGTACGTCATTGCTGCTTCTGATGGTTGAGGGACTTGCCTTGCACAACGTCTACCGGTTTAATTATCTTTGGCTCGCCGCGTTCTCTCTGCTCGCGTGGCGGTTTGCTGCCGGCATTTGCGCATCGGAATACGTTGAGTCGGACAGTCTCTCTGCCGGATAGAGAAAGATGCCATTGCCGCAATTCCGTCGTTTCATAACGGTCTCTGACCATTCTCTGGCGAAACTGGGACGTCGGACATATCGAGGGATCGCTGCTCTTTCGGTTCCGGCTCCGCGTTTGTTGAGCAAGCCCATGCTGTGGGCATTTATCGCATCCAGATCCGCCTTCTACTTCCTGAAACGCGTGTTCGTCTGTGAACCGCTGTTCAAGGCATACTGCAAGCAGTATGGCCGACATCTTCACACCGGAACGTACATCCATTGGGTAATGGGAAAGGGGGACTTCATTTTGGGCGATCATGTGTGGATCGATGGCAAGAGATCGTTCCTGTTCTTGTCGCGATATGTCGAATGTCCGACCCTGGAGGTCGGCGATCATTCGTACATCGGTCACGATTGCTGCTTCATGATCAATAAGCGAATCTCGATCGGCCGCCATTGCCTGATCGCCGGCGGCGCTGATGTTCGATTCGAGCGGGCATCCGACCGATCCGGCAGCCCGACTGGCGCATCTGCCGCCGAAGCCTGAGGACGTTCGGCCGATCAAGATCGGCGACAACGTTTGGATCGGCACGCGCGCTGTGATTCATCCGGGAGTGGAGATTGGCGAGGGGAGCATTGTTTCGGCGACCTCGGTTGTGCGGTCCGATGTGCTTCCCTACACGATTGTCGCCGGCAACCCGGCAAAGAAAGTCGGCGATCTGGCAAGACCTGTCTCGGCCGTTGATTACGCCGCGACGTCAGGCGGTTAGGGCATCTGATATCTGGACCAAGATGGACGGGCTCGTCAAACACGTTTCATTCTTCCTGCCCGACATGGAGTTCGGCGGCGTCGAGCGCGTTACGATAAATCTGGCTGCGGGGCTCATAGCGCGGGCGTTCGAGTCGATTTCGTTCTGGTGAAAGCCGCCGGCTCCTATATGGATCAGATTCCGCCGCAGGTCAACGTCGTGGATCTCGGCGCTTCGCGGGTTCTTTTCAGCATTAGGAAACTCGCTCGTTATCTAAAACGCAATCGTCCGGATTGGATTGTCCTGATCAACAACTATGCGATCATCGCCGGGCTTTCGGCGGTGCGCCTTTCGCGCACGGGAACTCGCACGCTGGCTGTCGATCATGGAGTGCTCTCGAAGGAAACCCAGGCAGCCCGCTCACTGGCTAACAAGGCCATGCCCCTCTTGATGCGCACGTTTTTTCCTTGGGCCGATGCGCTTGCCTCAGTCTCTCGTGCGTCCGCGATCGATCTGGCCAAGACTGCCAAATTGCCGCTGGATCGGATCAGGGTGCTGTATAACCCAACGATTGCCTCGAGTTTTCTGGAAAGCCTGACCGAAGCCACCGGCCATCCGTGGCTCGACAACCGCGACGTGCCGGTCATCCTGGGCGTTGGCCGGCTTACGTATCCGAAAGATTTTCACACCCTGATTCGCGCGTTCCATCGAGCGAGGATGTCTCTGGACTCGCGGCTGGTGATAATTGGCGAGGGGGAAGATCGCCCGTCTCTCATTCGGCTGGCGGAGGAGTTGGGGGTGCGCGACGCTATCGACATGCCCGGCTTTGTACCGAATCCGGGGGCGTTCATGGCCAGGGCTTCCGTCGTGGCCGTGTCGTCGAGATGGGAGAATCTTCCTTGCATCGTAATCGAGGCCCTGGCCGCCGGCTGCCAGATTGCGGCCACCGACTGCGCGGGCGGCATCAGGGAAATTTTGCACGACGGCGTCTTTGACGATCTTGTTGCGCCGGAAGACTTTCAGGCATTGGCGGAATTGATCGTCAAGAGGATTCGATCTCCGGAGGCCAAAGCGCCTACCAGCGCCTGGCAGCCCTTCACCATTGACAGTGCCCTGGCCACTTATCTGGATGTATTCAGAAGCTAATCGGCGCCGCTATGGCCATGATCGGCCGGCATCTGACGATTGCAGGAAGGCCTGTCAATGAGTTTGTCGGGGACGAAGGCCAGACTGATCGCGTTCTACCTGCCGCAGTTCCATCCGATTCCGGAGAACGACGAGTGGTGGGGGCCGGGGTTTACGGAGTGGACGAACGTTGCCAAAGCGCGGCCGCTGTATCGGGGGCACGTGCAGCCGCACATTCCGGGAGAGTTGGGGTTCTACGATTTGCGTCTGCCGGAGATCCGCGCTGCGCAGGCTGCGCTAGCCAGGGAGCACGGCATCGAGGGCTTCTGCTACTGGCACTACTGGTTTGCCGGCAAACGCCTTCTGGAGCAGCCCGTTTAACGAAGTGCTTGAGTCGGGGCAGCCTGACTTCCCCTTTTGTCTGGCCTGGGCCAACGAGACGTGGTCCGGCGTTTGGCACGGCCGTCCGAAGCAGATTCTCATCGAGCAGACGTATCCAGGGGAGCGCGACTACGTTGCGCATTTCAACGCAGTGCTTCCTGCATTCGTCGATGCCCGCTATATTCGCGTGGAGGGGAAGCCGCTTTTCATTCTTCTCAGGCCCGACACTATTCCCGATGCAAGATCGTTCACGGCCTTATGGCGTCGGTTGGCGCAGCAGGCGGGTCTGCCGGGCCTTCACATCTTGGGATTCACCCGTGAGAACAAGTCGGCGGCCGACTATGGACTTGATGGGCGCTTGCCGATCGGATGGCCCGATAGGCCCTCGAAGTCGATGCTAGAGCAGCTTGTTCTCAGGAAAACCGGTCGAACGATCGAACACTTCAGGACGGCGGCGGCGTACAAGCTTCGGCTGGGAAGACCGGGCCCGCGAGTTGTTAGCTACGAGAAGGTTTTCCAGCACGCCTATGCCGGCGAATTGGACGCTGGCAGCTATCCAGTCGTGTACTCTTGCTGGGACAACACTCCACGTTCGGGCCGGCGCGGGTATGTTTTCCAGGGCTCCACGCCCGAGAAGTTTGCGAAATTGCTGGCGCAGGCAATGCAGCAGGTTGCGCGGCGGACTGCCGAGCATCGCATCGTTTTCATCAAGTCGTGGAACGAATGGGCAGAAGGCAACTACCTTGAACCGGATGCAGAATGGGGGCGGGGCTACCTTGAAGCGGTAAAGGGAGCCGTTTATCGATGGGCCACAGAGCCCTCATAACACGGGACGCATGCGTGATGCAAAGAATTCGCAATATCGGCGTGGTTGGAGTGGCGGCATGTTCGGTGCTTGCCGCGGCGGTCGGAATTCTCTGGCGGATCCAAATCGCCCGAGCGGATGATCCGGTCGTTGAGCATCGGGACACAGGCGGTTCCGGTGACTTCGATCAGACCCAAAACATCTTCTTCGACAAGTCCGGCGCCTTTGGAGGAAGCCTATCGCCATCGTATTGGAACTTCACGGCGTACACCTCGGGGGGGGCGCTTTACGAGAATAATACGGGCTGCTGGTTCGCCGATGCGCCGCCGAAGGACGCAACAAATGTCATCGGGTCGCGGTGCATCAAGTTTCACCATTACGGACGTTTTCGCGTCAAGGCCGGAAGGTTTCCGGAAGGCGGCGACTTGTTTCTAAGCGGGTGTCCAAGAATAACTTGTGAGTTTTCATAAAATCTGGTACAAGGCTTCCTCATCTTCCAGGGAAGGAGGAAGCCGATGCCGGGTCAGGATGTTCATCAGTGCCAATGCCCCATTTGCTCGCAACGCGAACACCATGCGGACCGGGAGTTGCACCATCAGTTCAATCTCCTGTTGAGCCGCTTGGACGAGCAGCAACGCCGCTGGATGGTGGCGTTGGAATCCAAGAAGATCGGGCATGGGGGCGATCGGTTTATGGCCGCAGTCAGCGGGTTGAGCGTGGAGACGATTCGTCGCGGTCGCCAGGAACTCGACGACCATCTCGATGGACGGCCCACCGACCGTGTGCGATTGCCCGGCGCGGGACAACCGCCCATCGAAAAAAAACGCCCGCGGTCTGCCAACGTCTGATCCGCTTGGTGGAAGACGAAACCGGCGGCGAGCCGACCGGCGCAAACCGATTCGTGCGCAGTTCGCTGCGTTCGCTGGCTGAGCGTCTGGGGCAAGGTTCGCCCACCACGGTGAGGCGACTGCTGCGCAGCTTGGGTTTTTCGCCGAGGGTCAACGTGAAACGGTTCACCGGCCCGCCTCATCCCGACCGCGACAAGCAGTTTCAGTATCTTCGTCGCCAGCGTCGTAAGTTTCACAAGGCCGGGTGTCCCGCCGTCAGCGTGGATGCGAAAAAGAAGGAACTTGTGGGCAACTTCCGCAACGCGGGACGCAAGTGGTCGCGTCATGCCGAGGAAGTCCTTGCCCATGACTTCCCGCAAGACGCCCAATGCCGGGCGGCTCCCTACGGCATCTACGATACGGCGCGAAATGCCGGGCACGTATGCGTCGGCATCTCGACGGAAACCTCCGAGTTCGCCGTCGATTCGTTGCGTCAGTGGTGGCGTACTCGCGGCAAGCGGGCGTATCCGGGAGCCCGGAAGATCTTTATTGAAGCCGACGCGGGCGGCAGCAACGGCTATCGTCGCCGCCTGTGGAAGCGGGAACTGCAACGCTGGGCGAACGCGGACGGCCTGGAGATCACCGTCAGCCATTATCCCACCGGAGCGTCGAAATGGAATCCGGTGGAACATCGTCTCTTTGGTCCGATCAGCACCAATTGGGCAGGTCAACCGTTGCGGACGTTGGACACGATGCTGGGATTCATTCGCGGCACCCGCAGCCGAACCGGTCTGCGTGTAACAGCCCGACTCAACAGCAAATGCTACGCCGCAAAAATCCGTGTGACCGATGACGAAATGGCCCAGATCAACATCCATAGTCACCCGACCTGTCCGCAGTGGAATTACACCATCAAACCAAAGCTAAGACGATAAACTCAAAAGTTATTCTTGGACACACGCTAAGTCTGAGGATCAAGGATGATCTTATCGCACCGGCGCCAGTGTTCGTGTGGAGCGGCGGCGACCGGTGGAAGCAAATCGGGACAATCGGCGGACGGAACGACCATTGGTGGAAGACCGGCGCGTTTCGAGTTGGAGCAGCCGACCGCCGGATCAACAACGGCACGTTCGTGTTCAAGATCGGTGTTAATGCCTATTCGCCTTCCATCAAGGGCGAATTGAATATCGACCGAATTCAACTGTCCACCAGCGAGGATCGCTCGTTGTTCCCGGCCGACAGGGCGGGGTTGTGGCCGGTGGGTCCGAAAACGAAGTTTGCCGATCTGGGCGAGACGATGGAGTTGATACCCGGCAGGGGACCGTTGTTCCTGTACGGCGTTTACAGCGGTGGTTGGGTTCAGACGGCGGTTCTCGGACCAAGGCCGGCACGGGCGCAATGGATAGCTGGCAGATACTCAAAAACATGGGCATGAACGCTTACGTTGTGTTTGGGTGGGGCGAGGAATGGCATACGCGATGGTGGCCGTATCCTAAGGACCGGGTGTCGAAGTATGCGGCGCCGGGCGTCTACGTGAGGCCGGGGTTTCAAGAGGAACTTGTTCAAGCGGCCGGCCACCACCTCAAGATTATCCCGATGTTCGGCACCGACGTGATGCCTTATTGGACTCACAATGAGTATCACGGCGAGCCGAACGCGCTGGTGGCCCTGGGGAAGATCATGGCGGCGCACGCCAACGATCCGAACATTCCGGCGTGGTATATGGTCGATGAGTGGGACCACGAAGACCCGTGGTGGGCGAAGACCAAGCTCTACTCGCACCTGTTGGCTGTGGAAGCACGCAAGAGCGCGCCAAATCGTCCGGTATTGATGCTGGCGATGGGTTTTATGGGAGTTGATACGTGGAAAATGATGGCCGAGGAGGCCGACGTTCTGGCGGTAGATATTTACCCGAGCGACTGTGGCAATAATATTGAGAAAGCGTTGGCGAAACAGGCGAAATATCTAACCGAATTGCGGTCGGTTGTGGGTCGAAAGAAACCCTATATATTGGTTCCCGAACTGTTTCAGATGAAAGGCTCCGGCAAGAAAGCGACGGCAATCGTCCGAACCCCCGCCGAAACCATTGCTCAATGTTACATGGGCGTCATCCATGGTGCCCGCGGCATCTTGCTTTTTCAGAACTGTCATCCATGCAATCCGGCTGCTCTTGCCGTACACGAAGACTTCATGGACGGGCCGGCCCAGGTCGCGCACGAGTTGTTCCGCGGCGATGCTGGGGGGAACAACGGGGTGGCGAAACTCCTTCTGCCACCTTCCAAGGCGGTCAATATCATGGGTGAAGCGAAGATCGTCAAGTGGTCCAATCGTTCGATTCACGCCTCGTTGTTCGAGGACGCGCAGGGCCGCCGGACGTTGATTACGCTCAACGCCACAAACAAGCCGGTCAAGGGCGTGCGGTTGGAGGTTGCAAACCTGCCGAACGGCGCCGTTCGCACACGGTTCGAGGCCGCCCGCCCGCTTCCCGCGCGGCACGGTGGCTTCTCCGACGACTTCGACTCGCTCCAGCGGCATGTATACGATTTGCCAGCCGGGCAGCGGTGACTCCCTGGCGGCCTGTCGTGCCTCACCTACGATCAGTGGGGCCGCTTCCAGCTATCGGCCAGCCCGCGCACCATCGGCATCGAGAACAAGACGAAGCACTCGATCGAAACGCTTTTCCTCACCAACCATCTCACATACAAGCCGGAGGACACGTCGCACGCGGACGGTGATCGCATGTGAAGAGAAGGCCAGCAAGGCGCAAAGATTGTGGGAACGCTAAGACAGCAACGAAAGCCACCAATGCCGGCTTGGGAAATCGCGGCCGGGAAATAGTCTCGGCCCGCGACTCTTGCCCCAGAAACCGAAAGTGGCCCACAAAGTTCCCTTGAAATTGGGCCAGCGGTTGTGGCAGAATGCGTCCGCGTCGAATCGGCGGGCTTTTCCGGCGAGTGCGGACCAACGGCAGGCCCGGCCGACGACGCGAGATGTCGTTCTCATCTTGGGTCCGCCTTGTCGGGAAAAAGGGGACAGTCCCCATTTGTGCGAAGCACCCTTCGGGCCGTTCCGGCAAATGGGGACTGTTCCCTTTTTCCCCTGGAGAACACCGCGATGGAGAATTCTGCCACTTTGTTGGAGCGTGTCGAGTCTTGTGAGATGGCCCTCACCCCCGGCCCCTCTCCCGATGAGAGAGGGGAGATGGCCCTCACCCCCGGCCCCTCTCCCGATGAGAGAGGGGAGATGGCCCTCACCCCGGGCTCCTCTCCCGCAGCGGGCGAGGGGAGTGATATGGCGGCGGGCGTCTGGTGTCACGAGACTGCCTGCGTCGAGCAGCCGTCGACCGTCGGCCCCGGCACGCGCATCGGGGCCTACTCCCACGTTATGGCGGGCGCGACGGTGGGGTCTGGCTGTCAGATCGGCCGCAACGTGGTGATCGCCCCCACGGCGGTCGTCGGCGACAACGTCGTCATCGGACACAATGTGGTCGTCGAGGACGGCGTCGTGATCGAGGACGAAGTGGTTTGCGGGCCCGGCGTGGTCTTCGCAACCATCAGACTGCCGCGAGCAGTGCCCCAACTTCTCGGCAGCGAGGCGGACGCGGGAACTGTCCCGATTTTCGTCTCGGCGAAAATGGGACAGTCCCCTTTGGGCCCGGCCGGGCAGGCGCAAACGTCAGCGGTGAATCCATGATTGACGAAGAGGCGATTGGCTCGCCGCCGGCACCCAAGCCTATCGTCGTTCGCCAGCACGCCGTCGTGGGGGCCAACGCCACGATTCTTGGCGGCGTAACGGTCCATACCTATTCTGTTGTCGGGGCCGGCGCGGTGGTCGCCAGCGACGCGCCGAGCTACGCGGTGGTGACCGGAGTGCCAGCGCGTGTAGCGAAATGGCTGTGCCGTTGCACCAGGCACTCGCTAAACCTGGTGCCGCGATCCACCCTCGTTGCCACGTGTCCCGTGTGTCACTCGCATTATCGATTGATCGGCGCCAGCGCGGAAGAGTATTCACCGGCGGAGGAGGCTCGCCGCCGCAGAGCGGAGCTTTACCGCTTGGAGCGTCGCTTTGTCGAGTCAATCACCCCTCCCAAACGTTGACGCGAGCCGCGATCCGGCGCAATTGCTTCATCCGGTGGGGACTGGCGTCAAGGGCCTCACGATGCAGATGTGGATCTAATGCCCGCTGGTGACGGCACGCAAGGAAAAGACCGATGCGGCGAGGCGGCCCTGTGCCGTCCGATCGCTTCCGTCCCGTAGCGCCGTGAACCTCTTGGGACAGCCCTTACATTTTGCCAGTCCGCCGAGTATGATTATTTTGGTTGCTGCTGTGTAACAGTCGAGGAGACTCCCATCGACAATTCTGCTATCCCTCCGGTTGTCCCTGAGCGGGAGTCCGGTATTTGCTTGCCCGCCGCGCATCTGATGCAGGATGACGCGTCCCGGTTGTCTGGGCCGGGGCGTGGTTTCGTGATCCGGCCGGGAGTCCTTGACGATGCTGCTGCCGCAGCGCCACCGCGGCGCCCGCGTTGGCCGTCCACGACCGTGGCGGTTTGCACGTGGTTGTACGTTGTGGCCGTCGTGATTGTATGGTTATTGCTGCGATTCGCCGGCGACCGCTGGTGGTTTGCGACCGTGATTATGTTTGGCCCACGTTGGTTATGTGCCGTCCCGTTGCTGGGGCTCGTGCCGGCCGCCATGCTGTGGCGGCGGCGCATGTTGTGGGCGTTGGGCGCCGCGGCGATCCTGGTCGTCGGCCCGATCATGGGATTGTGCATTCCCTGGGCACGGCTGGCGGCCGCCGACGGACCGTCGCTGCGCGTGCTGACCTGCAACGTGAAAGGGAAAGGCAACAACAATGCAGCCCTGGACAGTCTGATCGAGCAGGCCGCCCCGGACGTCGTCGCCCTGCAGGGCTGCTGGGGAGGAGTTCGCATCCGCTGGCCCAAGGGATGGCACGTTTGTCAGGTGGCCGGTTTCGTGATTGCGTCGCGCTATCCGGTCGTCCACCGAGGACCGGATCATAGCTGGCAGTTGCCGGGACACTGGCCGCATATCGACATGCTCCGGTGCACTGTGGAAGCGCCGGGGCGGGAGATCGAGTTTTACAGTGTTCATCTGCTGAGTCCACATGAGGGACTGGAGGCGGTTCTCGATCGGAAGACGTTGCTGCGGCCGTCCGACGGCCCGATTCTCGACGCCGAGATCGAGCAGCGCCGAGCGGAGTCGGAGGACGCCCATCGCTTCGTGCGCAGTTTCGGGTCGGCGCCGATTCTCGCCGGCGATTTCAACATGCCGGTCGACAGCGCCATTTATCGCCGCTATTGGGCTGAGTTGCGCGATGGGTTCTCCGCTGCCGGTCTGGGATTCGGCTATACAGAATGGCCGCGGAAGAGCGTCGGGCTTGTCGGCGTGCGAATCGACCACGTTCTGACGGGCCGCGGCTGGCGGTGCCGCCGCTGCTGGGTCGGTCCCGACGTCGGCTCCGACCATCTCCCGCTGCTGGCCGACGTTGCGTGGCAGGAAAAGCAGCCGTGACCGAAGCTCATAAGCCTCCTGAAGGTGGGGGTGGCTGCCACCGTTGGGCTGGCATGGACCAAAATAGTGTGATATGCTGCATGAATTGCCATGCCCCACGAAATCGCCAAGCTCATGTTGGAGCACGCTGGCACGTTCCTGGAACGTGCCGAAGCGATCCGAACGGCCTTGTCGCTGGGCATGCCGCTGCATGAAATCGAGGAGTACCTCGACTGGCTGGACGCCACCCGCGGGCCACCCCCAGACTTACAACAAGGGGATCCGCCTGACGACGATTAGCGCCGAGACGCGATTTATTCCCATAGTAGTGGGCAGGGCCGATCAATTGTTCAAGTTGGGCGACAACATTTTGCGTGGCACGGGCATCTTTCCCGTGTTTTTCGGCCACGGGCAAGACGCCCGTGCTACCTAAATTGGAAAACCGTACTACCCCGTAGTAGTGGGTAGGATGATTGACGGATATATTCCCGCTGGCTACAATTAGGTCTGGGGTGTTAGTCCCACAACGCTTTCCTTTGCGGTACGTCGGTTGTGAAGAAAACGGGTCGTCAGTCTGAGATTGTGCGAAGTCCGGTTGCGCCGGCCTCCGAAGGAGAACGGTGCGCCACGGTTGCCGGCAGCGCTGATGCGGACAGCGCGGGAATCCGCGCGGATGGATTGCTGGCCAAGCGCTGTTTGGCCGGAGAGGTGGCCGCGTGGGAGGAGCTTTACGCCCAATGCCACGAGCCTCTGTTGGTTTGCATCAGAGTGTTGCTCGGCCCGCAAAACGCAGATGCCAACTTGGTCGACGAAATTGCGGCCCGCGTCTGGTATGCCCTGGTCGCCAACGATGGCGCGTTGCTCGCGCGATACAAGACGAACCGAGGAGCCCGCTTGATCACTTTTATGCACGCGCGGGCGAACAGCGAGATCGTGCGGTACATCCGCAGCGAAGTTCGCCAGCGCAAGCGCGAATTGGCGGCACTGCGCGAGCGACCGCAGCATCAAGGGCAGGACAGCGCCGAACCGACCAGCATTCTAGCGGAGTTCTTCGCCACGCTCACTCCGCACGAGCAGGGTTTTTGCAGCGAGCATCTGCTGGGCGAGGCTCCCGACGTGTTGGGGCCAACCTACTCCGCGCCGAACTTCTGGCAGATCAGCCACCGCATCCGCCGCAAGCTGCTCCGCTTTCTCGACCGCTGAGCGCGGTCTCTTGCCGCTCTCCTGTAACCGCCAATCGATCGCCGGCAAGCATCGATTTTCGACGGCTCAGTACCGCGCCGGCACGACCCACACGTTTCGGAACTGCACGACGTCATGGTCGCCCTGAAGCACGATTGGCCCCTTCGGCGCCTCGCCCTTGTACTGCTCGTATTGAATGCCGGTCGGTCCTTTGAACTCCTGATCCCGGTGAATTAGCATGCCGTTCTGGTACACGGTGGCACGAGCGTTCTCGACGAGCTTGCCCTTCGCGTCGAAGCGTGGTGCGCGGAAGAAGATGTCGTACGTCTGCCACTTGCCGGCGGGCTTCGAGGCGATCACCCGGGGCGGCGTCTGGTCGTAGAACGCGCCGCACTGGTGGGCTTCAGGCTTCTTGCCGTAGGAGTTCAGAATCTGAACCTCGTAGCGGCCCTGCAATCCGACACCGCTGTTGCCGCCGCCCGTTAGCGGTTCGCGAAACTCCACGTGCAGGTAGCAATCGCCGAACTCCCGCTTGCTGCTGATGTCGCGCCTGTTCGGCGTTGCCACGCCTTTGTCGTCCACCGTCCAGCCGGCGGGTTTGGTGCTGCACCGCGCGTACCAGTTGTCGCGCATCTGTTGCGGCTTGCCGTCGAATAACACAATGGCCCCTTTGGGCGGCTTCTTGGACAGCTTGGGGTTGACCGGGATGTTGTTCTTGGTCCGGGCGTCCACCTGCGGGACTGTCGCCGCGGCGAAGATGCCGCACATTGCGAATACGGCGAAGTGAAGCCAAATCCTGCGTGCCATGTGCTATTCCCTCCGTAGGTCGTATCACGTGATGATTGATAGGAACTCTGATCGTAGGCGATGCCGCCGACTTGAACGCGGATGCCGATTGCGGCAAAGCGATTTATACACTCCAGCCTTTCCGATATTCCCGTTGTACGAAGCGATTCAATTCGGGCAGATTGGTCGACTTCATCTTGGGGCCGTCCCATTGGACCTTCTTGCCGACGCCCGCCCGGATCGCCAAGTTGCCCAGCAGCACCATTTCGGTCAATGGCCCGGCATGATCGAAGTTCGAGAATGCCGGGCGTCCGCCCTTGCAGGCGGTGACCCATTCGGCGAAATGGTTGCTGGCGCATCGCGGGATGCTCGGTGCGGGTACTCTGAACTCCCTCCTGCGCTCTTCCGACAACAGGCGCGGATCGGCCGTCATCTTGCCCTTGTCGCCGATAAAGATCGCGCCGTTCTCGGGGAATTCCTGGCCGGCGGCAAACTCGCAGATTTCACGCGACGGGTAGTAACCGCCGTCGTACCAGAAGATTTTGCACGGCGGCATCCCGGCCCGGGACGGAATATCCCAGCGGATGATCGACGACGTGGGAAACATCTCCGTGGTTCCGTCGCCGGAGTCCTTCACCAGTTCGACCGCTTCGGCATATTCGATCTTCAAAGCCGTGAACAAACCGCTCATCGCATGGCAGCCGATATCGCCCAGGGCGCCGGTGCCAAAATCCCACCAGCCGCGCCAGACGAACGGCTGATAGACCGGTCTCCCCCGAAACTTGCCTTCTTTGTAAATGTCCAGGTACGGCCGGACGGGCGCCGGCCCAAGCCACGCGTCCCAATTCAAGCCGGGCGGCGTCGGATCGGCGCCTGCCGGCCTGTTGCCACCTTGCGGCCACCAGAGATGTTTTGGAATGCCCGCCCGGTCGGTCCAAATATGGGCCTCTTGGACATTGCCAATTGCACCGGCCCAAATCCACTCGCACAGCCGCCGCCAGCCTTCGCCCTCACGGCCGTTGTTGCCCATTTGCGTGGCGACTTTGTGTTCGCGGGCCGCCAGGGTGAGCAGCCGGGCTTCGCGGATGTCGTGCGTCAGCGGCTTCTCGCAGTACACGTGCTTGCCCAGCCGAATGGCCGTCAGCGAGGCCGCCGCATGATGATTGTCGGGCGTAGCGACAAACACGGCGTCGATCTGACCGTGCATCTTGTCGAACATTTCCCGATAGTCGGAAAAGCTTCTGGGCAACGCCCTGCTGAGACCGTGGTCCTTGTTGAACCTTTCGATCTGTGCAAGGCAACCGTGCCGGGCGCCTTCAACCACATCGCAAACCGCGACGAGGTTCTCGTTCAAAAACGCTTCGACGTGGGCGGCGCCGCGTCCGCCGACGCCGATGCCTGCGATGTTCAGCCTGGAATTGGGAGAGGAAGCCGCCAGAATGTTGGGCGCCGGAAAGAGCTGCGCGCCGCCGGCCGCCGCCGCCAGGGCGGCTGTCTTCCGAAGGAATTGACGTCGATGGAAGCCTGAAGACATACCATCACCTTCAAGGGGTATAGGTCCGTATTCTGCACGAACCGGAACGGCGCGTGAACGAATTGCACTGTGCGGAGGGCAACCGTCGGCAAGCCACGCCCAAGGGGCTACCACGTCGAACGGTTGCCGGACTGGCGGGAAATAAACGCGAGGAAAGACCGTATCTATGCTCTCGATACAACGCCGCTTGCGATTCTACTCCCGCGAATACAGCCTTGTCAATGCTTCTCGCGAGGCGATTTCTCGCCGCCAATTCTCCAGGCGCTATCCGATTCCCGGTTTGCCCTTCTCTTTCTCCGTTCTCGGCGGCACTTTCATCGGCGTTTCCGCGCGGTACTTGTCAATCAGGTTCAGCAGGTTCATGCGCTGCGGATGATCCGGTTCGAGATCCAGCACCATCCGCCATTGGGCCGCCGCGGCGGCGAACTTCTGCGTCTCTTCGTAGGCGTTGCCCAACTTCAAGTGCAGCGATGCTGCCTGCGGGCTTTCCGCCACAGCCTTGGATAGGAAATCGATATAGCGGTCCAACTGCCCCGCCTGGTTGTATCGATCGGCCACTTGCACGTAAGCATCGACCAGCGTCGATTTGTACGCCTCGGGCTTGAGCTTGATTGCCTCGCCGAGCAGGTCCAGGTAGCGGCCGTAATTGCCGGTGCCGAAGGCCGCTTGTGCCTGATAGTAATAGAACAGCGCCTTGTCCTCGTTCTTCACTGCGGGACCGATCTTCTCGAGCATCTTGTAGGACTGCGCAAAACGGCCGGCATTCAGGTAGATCGAGGCCATGAGCACGTGGATGTCGGGGCGGTCTTCGATGCCGTCGCTAAGCGCCTTGGCCACCTGATAGACGGCCGAGATTTCGGGAGCGCAGCGGAAGCGGTCGCTCGAGCCGGGAACCGTTTCGATCAGATACCACTTTCCCTGGATCGTCCCCGGCTCTCCCGACTTGATCTCCTGCACGCTGATGGCCCCAAAGTAATTCCGCAGATTGAACAACGCCGAACCCAGCTTGTAATGCAGGACGGGCGTGTCGAGGCCCAGCCGCAAGGCCGTTTGATACGAGTCGGACGCCAGGGCGAACGCATTGATGCCCAGGTAGATATTGCCCAACTGGTAATGATCCGCGGCGCTCTGCGGATTGAGTTTAACCGCCGCCTCGTAGTTCTCCCGCGCCTTGCCCATCTGGCCCAGGTTGTACTCGGCTTCGGCCAGAATATGGTAGTTCGGATAGTCGTGCCGGAACTTCAACAACGGCTCCAACACCCGCACGATCTCTTACGTCCCGCGCTTCCTCCACCGCCATGCGTACACCAGCAAGCCGATCAGGCCGGTTACCAGCAGAGTAACGCTTCCGGGTTCAGGCGCCGGCGCGAGGTTCGCGGCCGACACGTCCAGCGCGAGCGAGGGCAGGCCGACGTGTGAAAACCAGAGGTCGCGGTCCAGGCCGTTCACTACCCCGTCGTAATTCGCGTCGCCCTGCTGCCACGTGCTGCCGGTGGATGCGTTCGCAAACCAGATCGCCCGATCGGCGCTGTCCACGACGCCGTCGAGGTTGAAATCGCCCGCGTAGGTCGCCATCACCTTCACCTCGTGCGACGTCGGGTCGTCCAACCAGCCCAACGTCAACCCCGTCGACGACGCCGTCGAATTCTGGAACTGGCCCACGTCCCATTGGCCGTCGTCATAACTGGCCCGCAGCAAGCTGGCGATCGTCGCCGCCGGGTCCGACCCGCCGGCGTAGTCGAAGACCAGCGCCCCCGACTGCACGTCGGCGCCGCCCAGGTTCAAAACGCAGTCCTGTGCGCTGGGACCGAGTTCGAGCACGCCGCCGGCGAGCGTGGTGCGGCCGCTGTACGAGTTCGTGCCGGTAAGCACCGCCAGGCTGGCGCCCGACTTGGTCAGGCCGATGGCGTTGCCGGCCAGATTGGCCTCCACCCGGCCGCCGCGAACGTCGTAGGCGGCGTTGCTGGTAAGCGTGCCGGTTCCGCTGACCGTGCCGCCGCTGATCGTAAACGCCCCGATCGACGCCGACAGCTCGCCGATGTTCAACCGCCCGCCGTTGATCGTGTACGGACAGGGGGCGATCACCACCGGCGAGGTCGGACCGGTCGGGCCGATCGGATAGGCCAGCGGCGTGCCCGGCAACACCGTGGCGCCGCTGTAATCGAGCGTGCCGGCGTTGACCGTCAGACCGCCGGTGTAGTCGCCGCAATGCGAGCCGCCCAGCGTCAGCGTCCCCGGACCGCTCTTGACCAGCGCCAGCAGGCCCGTGCTTGCGCCGTTGGCGGCGAAGGCGCCGTTGCGGATCGCCCCGACATACTTGCAGTTGGCGGTGTTGTCGATCGTCAGCGTGCCGGTGTTGTTGATGCCGGGTTCCAGTTCGGCGTTTTCGATCACGCTGCGACCGCTGTAGTCGACGATGCCGCCCAGCGTCTGGTCGTTCCCCTGCAATTCGAAATACATGTTCATCTGGCGGCCCGAGGCGAAGGTTATCACCGCCGCCGGCGCGATCTGATTGCTGGCGTTGAGAATCAGGTAGGTGTTGCCGGTGCTGGTGGTGCCCGACGGCGAGATATTGAGGTTGCCGGGAATGGCGATCGCGCCGCCGCTCTTCTGCAAGTAGACGGTGCCGCGGTTGATCGCCGTGTCGCCGCCATAGTCGTTGCTGGCCGTCCCGGCGATCGCCAGCGCCGTCCTGATCCGCCGCCGCCGCCGTCGACTTTCCGACCACCAGGCCGCCCGGCCGGTGATCTTGCCGCTAAGGATCAACGTGCCGTTGTTCGTCGAGTTGCCGACGTCGCTGGTGGCCAGCAGCGTGATTGGAGCGGAGATGGTGTACGCGCCGCCGTTGCCGCCGCCGTAGAGGGCCGGCATGGCGACTCCGCCCAGCGTGCCGCCGATGCCCCCCAGCGTGATCGGATTGCTGAAGGTCATGGTGGCCGAAGTCGCCAGATCGTAGCTGGCGCCGCCCGTGACGCTCACCGCGCCGCTGCCCAAGCCGCCGGGGCTCAGCATTACCACGCCGCTGGTCAAGCTGACCAAGCCGGCAAAGCCGCTCAACGAGGTGTTGCCCCCGCGCCGGCGCTGAAGGCGTGCGCCCTTGATAGATCTGCACCGTGCCCGAGCCGCTGATCGGACCGCCGCAGCCGAAGTAGCCGGCGGCGCTGTTGAAATACAGGGTGGCGGTGAGCCCGACGCTGGCACTTGGGGAGGACTGGATCGAGCCGTTGACTTGCAACATGCCGTCGTTGACGACGGTCGGGCCGGTGTAGCCGTTGATGCCGCCGAGCAGCAAACTGCCCGCGCCGTTTTTCACCAGGTTCACCCGGCCCGTGCCGTTGCCCTGCAGCTTGTCGCGGATCACCCCCGCAAACGTGCAGTCGGCGGCGTTGTCGATCGTCAGCGTGCTGTCGACGTTCAAGCCGGTGTTGTCCGACAGCCCCTCGATCACCGCGTGGCTGTCGCCGTTGATGGCCGAGAGCGTGGCGGCGTGTCCGTTCAGTTCCAGCCGCGCGCTGGACAACGGCGTGCTGAAGGTCATCGCGCAGGAGGGGGTGAGTTGGTTGTCGCCGTCGAGCCGCAGGAGCGTGCCCGTGCCGTCGCCCGTCTCGCTGAGGGTGACGTTGCCGGGGATGGCGGTGGCGCCGCCGGTCTTGGCGGTCACCAGCGTGCCCATGATCGTCGTCATGCCGGAGTAGGTGTTCGACGTCGCCCCTTGCAGGTAGAGCGTGCCGTTGCCCGCCTTCAGCAGCGAGCCGCCGCCGAGCGAGTCGCCGATCGCCGCCGGCAGCACGGCATAGTCGCCCGTCGAGTTCGGATTGTCGTAGACCTCAATCACCCGCGCGCCGCCGCCGAGGTCGATCGGGTTCAAGAAGGTCGCGCAGGCGCCGGAAGTGATCGAGCCGAGCTTCAGCGTGCCGACCAACTGCGTGCCGACGTTGTTGCCCCAGGTGAGCGTGGTGGGGGTGGCATTGCCGCCGACGTTGACCACGCAGGGGATGGCGGCGGTGGAAAAACCGCCGCCGTTGGCGGTCATCTGGAAGGCGTTGCTGCCGCCGCTGCCGAGACTGCGGCTGAAGGTGCCGCCGGCCAGCGTCTCCAGCACGCCGCCGTCGAGAGTCAGGAAGCTGCCGGCGGGTATCGTCGCGCCGAAATCGGCCTCGAGCGCACCGCCCGAAATCGTGGTCGAGCCGCCGAAGCTGTTGGCGCGGGTGAGAGTCGCCGTGGCCGCGCCGCTCTTGTGAATGCCCACCGTGCTGCCGGCCAGCACGACGTCGATCATGCCGCCTTGCACGTCGTAATCGCTGCTGCTGGTCAGCGTGCCGCTGCCGGTCAGCGTGCCGCCGCTGATTTGCAGGCCGCCGATCGACTGCGAAAAGCCGCCGAGGTTCAAGACGCCGGCGGAGATCGCGTAGTTGCCGCCGGGCAGATTTTTCAGCAGGCTGACCGTGCCCGGCCCCGTCTTGTTCACCCCCACGCTGCCGCCGAGTGAAATGTCGACCAGGCCGGCTTGAAGCTGATACGCGGCGGTGGCGGTCAGCGTGCCGCTGCCGCTGAGCGTGCCGCCGACCGTCAGCGTGCCGATCGTGCGGCTGAAGCCGCCGACGTCGAGCACGCCGCCGTTGATAGTGAAATCGCCGCCGGGCAGGGTCGAATTGCCGCCGTAACTCAACAGCCCGCCGTTGACCACGAGATTGCCCGAAAACGTGTTCGAGCCCGACATCGTCAGCGTGCCGTCGCCGTCCTTGGCCAACATGCCGTTGCCGCTGATCCGGCTGCTGAAGGTCAGGTTGTCGGAGCGGTTCACCTCGAAGGCGCCGGCGGCGTTGATAGTGATGCCGGCGGCGCCCACGGCGCCGAAGCTGCCGCCGTTGCCCATTTGCAGCACGCCGCCGTTGACGGTGGTCGCGCCGCCGTAGGTATTGTTGGCCAAGAGGATCGCCGTCCCCGCGCCGCTCTTGCTCAAGCCGATCGAAGTCCCGCCGCCGAGGACGATGTTGACCGTGCCGCCCTGGATGTTGTAGCTGGTGTTGCCGGTCAGCACGCCGCTGCCGCTAAGCGTGCCGCCGCTGATCGTCAGCGTGCTGCCCGACGACATCGTCTTCGACAGCGTGCCGAAGTCCAGCACGCCGTCGGAAATCGAGTAGCTGCCGTTGGGCGGGGCCTTGCTGAAGGTCACCGTTCCGGCGGTGGTCTTCGTCAGTCCGACGCTGCCGCCGAGGTTGCCGGCCACCGTGCCGGCTTGCAGATCGTAGGGGCCGCTGCCGCTGCTGGTCAACGTGCCGGTGGTGCCGCTTAAGCTGCCGCCGGTTAGATGGAATGCCTTGATCGTCTTCGACCTGCTGCCAATGTTCAACACGCCGCCGTTGAGCGTGTACTCGCAGTTCGGCAATGCCGTGTTGCCGGCGCCGCTGTAATTGAGCGTGCCGTCGTTGACCGTCAGGCCGCCGGTGTACTGGCCGACATAGAAGCCGGTCAAGGTCAACGTGCCCGGGCCGTCCTTGACCAGCGCCAAGGCGCCGGCGCCGCCGTTGCTGTTGCGGAGACGGCCGTTGTACGAGCAATCGGCGGCGTTGTCGACCACTAGCGTGCCGTTGGCCACCCCCGTCTCGCTTTCGGTGTTCTCGACGATGCCCGCCCCGGAAATGCCGCCGACGGTCACGCTGTTGCCGTAAACCTCCAGGTGCGAACTGCCGGAGAAGCTGACGACCGTGCCGCTGGAGAACTGCTGGTTGGCGTTCTGCACCACCACGTAGGTGCCGCTGTTGGCGATGCTGAGGTTGCCGGGAATCGCGTAGCCGGCGGTCTTCGCCAGGTTGACCGTGCCGGCCGAGATCGTCGTCGCCCCCGTAAACGTGTTGCCCCCCGCGCCGCCGAGGGTCAAGGTGTTGCCGCCGGCGATGCTCAGCGAGCCCGTGCCGCCGATGGCGCCGTTGAAACTGAAGCTGGAATTGATCGCATCGATTTCCAACGCGGCGTTGTTGGTGACGGGGCGCGAGCTGAAGCCGGTGTTGGTGACGTCCTGCAACACGAGTCTCCCGGCATTGATCGTCGTCCCACCGCTATAGGAGATATTGCCGCCGGAAAGGGTCAATATCCCGGTTCCGCTCTTGACCAGGGCAAGCGTCCGCTGCCGCCGGCATTGTCGCGAATGATTCCACTATACGTGTAGTTGGAGGCGTTGTTGAGTGTCAACGTGCCCTTGCCGGGGCCCCATTCGTTCTCGGTGTTCTCGATGAGGCCGACGCCGGAGACGCCTGCCAGAGTCACGGAATGACCGCAGAGTTCGACGTGGGAATAATTGCCGTCGAAATCGGTGAAAGATAGCATACAGGAGGGGGCAATCTGGTTGTCTCCCTGAACGATAATGAAGGTTGGCGGAACGTCGGGCGCCGAAGCCACGGGCGCGGCAGTGGCCGTGGATACGATCAAGTCTCCTGGAATCGCATAGCCGGAGGTCTTGTTCAGGTAGACTATACCGCCCGTAATCGTCGTCGGTCCGTTATAGGCATTTCCGGCGGAGCCTTGCAAGTAGAGCGTTCCCAAGCCGCTCTTGGTGAGCGAACCGTTTCCCGTGCCGTTGATGATGGCCCCGTTAAGATAGACTGCATGATCGCCGTCCACCTGAATGGTTCGCGTACCGCCTGCCAGATCAAGTCCGTTTTGGAAGGTAACGTCGGCAGTGGCGGTAGTGGAACCGAGTTTCAAGATTCCCATGATGTTGGTTCCGGGCGTGGCCCCCCAAGCCAAGGTGCGTCCGTCGCCAAAGACATTCACCGTCAAAGGGGCTCCGTTTGCCGCGAACCCGCCGCCGTTGGCCGTCCACTGCATGCAATTGCCGTTTTGGGTAGTGGCGAGACTTCGGGTGAAGGAGCTTGCGTTGGTTTGCAGCACACCGCCGTCGAGAATCAGATAGCTTGACGACGGTAGCCCCGTGCCCAAGCTGGCCTGCAAGATGCCGCCGCCAATGGTGGTCGGCCCGTCGTACGAGTTGTTTCCGGTCAGGCTCAACATTCCGTTGCCGGTCTTGGTGATGCCCGCCGAACCGGAGATCGCACCCGACATGACGGCATAGTCAGCGGTGGAATCGGGGTTGTCATCAACGAAAATCGTGCGGTTTGCGCCGTTGAGGTTTACACTGTTGTGGAAAGTGGTCACGGCAGCGGCCGTGGGGGAACTCAGCCTGAGGGTTCCGACGATCTGGCTGCCGATGGACGTTCCCCAGGTGAGTGCGGCGCCGCCGTTGACGTTAACGTCCATGGCGGCAGAGCCGGCCGAGAAGCCGCCGCCGTTGGCCGTCCACTGAAAGGCGCTGCCGGAAGTGCCCAGGCTGCGGGAGAAATTGACGGGGTTGCTGCCGTTGCTTTGCAGCACGCCGCCGTCGAGGCTCAAAAAGCTGCCGGAAGGGATGTTCGTGCCGAAGTTGGCCTGTAAGGCGCCGCCGCTGATGGTGGTGCTGCCGCTGTACGTATTCGCGCCGTTGAGGACGGTCGTTCCGTCGCCATTTTGCCTGACGGAACCGGAATTGTTGAGGGCGCAAGCGAAGGTGCTGGATACCCCGGCGGCTGGCGCGAAGGTGAGCGAACACGCCCTTTGAAAGACGAGAGCGCCGGTGAAGTTCGAGGCCCCGCCGCCGAGAGTGAAGGCGGAGCAATTCAGATTGATAGTGCCTCCGCCGAAGTAAGCGCCATCCCAGACGGCGGCCCCGGCGCCGGGCGGAGCGATGTAGAGCGTTCCTGCGCCTGCTTGGACGGTGATGTCGCCGCTGAAGTTTGTCGCCCCGGTAAGATAGACAGGGCCCGATCCAGCTTGGATCAGACCACCCGGCTTCGCTCCTTGGCTATTGAGCACGCCGCCGCCGTCGATCGAGCCGGAAATGGTGGTCGTGCCGGCGCCGCTGAAGGTCAGGTCGCTAATGATCGTGTGCAAAGGGCCGGCGACCGTCAGAGTCTTCCCGGAAGCCACGTTCCAGGATTGTGGGCCGCCGATGTAGACGTTGGAGTTGAACAAGACGCTCTCGTTGGCCTGGATGCCGCCGGCAGTGACCGTCAGCGATCCGCCGCTAAACGAGTAACCGGTGGCGCCGGAGTTGAACGTCAGTCCGTGCGCGATAACGGCGCCGTTGACGGTGATGGCCCGGTTGCTTCCGGTGTTGTCGAATACGGCCTGGAGTTCCTGGTTGACCCAGGTGAAGGCTTGGTGGGTCGAATTGTTCGACCAGTTGCCGCTGGTGCCGGCGGTAGTGTCCCAGACGGCACTGGCCGTACCCTTCCAAGTGTTGGTGGCGGCGGCGCCGGTATAATCGGTGCCGGCGCCGTCCCAGGCGCCGGTGTGATACATCGGCCCCGAGTAGTACACCGGTCCAAGAGCATAAGTATGCTGGTTGATATCGAGGGAACTGCCGTAAGGGATATATCCATAGCCGTTGTCGCCCCAGGTCGTGTCCCAGCTATTCTTGACAATCCAGTAACCGCCGTTCGGGCAGGTCGGGTCGTCGCAATACCCGATAAGAGAAACAGTATGGTTGTCACCATTGTTGGCCAACGGCTGATAATTTGCTTTCAGATCGGTCACCGATTCGAACATGCAATCGGCGTTGAAGCCCATCTCGATCGGGCCGCACGTCTTAATCGCATTCTTCAGATCGGCCAGCGAAACCCACTGGTAGCTTGCTGTCTTCCACGTGCGGTCCTGCCAACCGCTGGGCATGGTCCATCCGGAAGGAGTTGTAAGGCGGTCGTCCGGGTTACTGGCGAGGGGCAATTCCGTGTTGGAGACGATGCCGTAAGCGGTAGTGAAGTGGAGCATCTGATCGAAGCCGGTCACAATGCTGCCCTGCAGAGGGAAATAGGGCCAAGGCGGATTCCACATCCACTGCTGGGTCAATATCATCGGCTGGAAGTTGGGGTCGTTCCGGGTAAGCATGTACTTGGCTTCGAGTTCGGAGGCGTTTCCATAGTCCCAGCATGTTCCCCCCCATGGCTTTTGACGGCCGAATTCCAGTTCACCCCGCCGACGTTCCGCCAGTCGAAACTGTCGGCGCGAAGCGTCGGGATCGGAATCAACAGACACGCCGAAATAGACGAACAAAAGAGAAGAATGAAAAAGCGGTGTGAAACACTCTTCATGATGCAAACTCCCTCCTGCAAGGCTCTGCCCATGTGTTTAACATAACGCCTTGGGCTTCCCAGGACAATCAGAAACTCCTCAATAGGCCCTTGCGGAAAAAGGGGGGTAAAACAGAGGGGGGGAACGATCTGCCCGGCGCTAATCACGTCCACGAATTCTGATCCAGCGTTCGGCAATTGATCGTCTCGTTCAGAGGTACCGGGCGGATCGACTCGCTCTGGTCGAGGTTGGCGATGAGGTGGGCGACGCGGAAGCCGTCGTTGAGTCGAAGCCGAGAGGTTCGGATTTTTCAACTTTGAGTTCCAATGGATTGCACCACTTTCTATCCTCCCGTGCACAGCAGCGGGTGACTGAGGCGAAATGGCTTCATTACGTTCTGGTATTCCAAAAGAGGTTGGTTTGCTCGGCCCTTTTCGGAAACCTCACAGTTCTTGACAGAGAAGCCGCGTGATGACATGTTGGTTGGGTTCGGCTTTCGGTCAAGGCGTCCATCCGCGGACGCTGCCGACAAAAGGGGCAGTGCCGGAAGACGTATTCCGTTGGCCAGGGCGACTTTCGCAGCCCGCTTCCTCGCTCGGGTTCGTCGCCACGTAGCCGTCGTTTGACGAGATGGCGACCAAGCGGTTCCGATTACGAAAGAATCGGTGGGGCTCCCCCAATGCACAGTGCGTAGGCGTTGACGTCCGCCTCTTCAATTGTCCCGGTTGAGAGAATACTGAAGGACGACCTCCGAACGAGGAACTGACGACTGTGGATTTGGCAACCGTTCACTGGCCGGAATCGGAGGGGGACGGAGGAGGTTTTCGGCGACAGTATCCGCCGTCCGGAAAGACATTTCTCCGAAAACCTCCTGCGTCCCCTTCCCGCCCAGTGGACGGTTACGTGGATTTGTGACGAGCTTTCAGCGATCCGTCGTCTCGGCCATCGTTCTCTGCAGGCGATCGACATAGGACGAGAGCAGCCCATGTGCGTCGTCGGCAGGGAACACCCGCGGGTCACACCGCAGGCAGACCCAGAAACGCTTGCCATACCTGCCGATCGTGAACGCCGCGCGCGTATTATCGCGGACTGGCGGAGCGCCGACAATGTCATCCAGGATCACGTTGCCGGCAACGATCTTGCCCGACTCGCAAGGAAAATGCGCTGCGAACTGCCGACGAATACCGCCCAGATTCGACAGCACGACCGTGGCAAAGCAATGATTCATGCCCAAATAAAGCGGTATTGTTCCGGGAGCGCGTTCCATGGCTTGAAAGCCGCGAAGGAGCAGCAGGGCTCGCCGGCGGCGTGTGACCACATTGGTCTCCCGGCTAATGCTCCTCAATAGCTCATGCGAATCGGCACACTCGCTTTCATGCCGCGTGAGAAAAATGTAACTTACCCCGTTGGCGGCTGACATGTGATCGTCGTCTCCGGTTCTCAGATTGACGGGGACTGCAATCCGAAGCCAGTGCTTCGCGGAACCCGAGCCCTGCCCCTCATTCCATTGGTGCAGCGTCTGGAACATGTCTCGCAGCAAAAGGTCGTTGACCGTTACGCCTCGCCGCGTTCCCGCCTCGTGGATTCTCGTCGTTTCCGAGCGATCGAACGTATGCCGATGCATTTCCAGATAAGGAGGCGGTGCGGTGGTGATGGGCGAGGTCGCGCCCTTTGGGCAGAGGATTGCCGACCGCTGGCCCCCCCAACCGACACTACCGCGGCCGCGGACTTCACGGGCTCGACTTTCCCGTGTGGGAGCCTGCGCTGCGAACTGTCCTCGCCTCACCAGCCCCGCAGGATGGCAGGGATGCACGACCGGCTGGCGGCCCGCGGACGCAGTTCGCATACCGTAGGCAGCCAAGAGGTGACCGATAAAGCGGAGGGCGCCAATCCCGTCGCAACACGCATGGTGGAATTGCAGCATCACTTCGGCGGCGCCGTCTCCCTGGCGCACCCAGACCCGAAGGCCAACTTCCGAGCTCAAGTCGATTCGCTCACCGCGAGGACTGCCGATCGCGGCGCCGAGCACGTCCCAGTCAAGTGTCGGCTCGATCCCTTCGGCAGGCATCCAGACGGGGTCGCTGCGCCACCGAGCTTTTCACCAAAGCACGCAACAGGGGGTGACGCGAGAGAGCCTCGTCGAGGGACGACTCAAAAACCGCACGATGCAGTTCGCCAGATAGCTTCAGTCGGAACGCAAACACCATCGGGTACTCGGGACGGTCATCCCAAAGCATGTATCTTTCGAACGTGGTCAGCCGCAATGGGAAAAGGGCCGCTACAGAGGGATCGAACATACACGGCTCGAATGGGCAAGGATCGTCGCAACGGTGTGAGATTCTTACGGTGGGAAGAATAGCCAGAACCGGCCAAGTCTTAGTCTCCGGGCCTGCGCCCTCGCCTGTCAAGTGGGGCGTCTTACCACACCCGGCTGCACATCGACATCGGTTGCTTTGATGGCACGTCCACTCGGCCCCCTTTGGCAGGAAGAGCAATCTCTACCCGGATTTCTCGAAGGCCCCGTTTGATGCAACAGTAGAAGGCGTTCGCGAAAAATGGGCCGATTCTTGACAATCCAGCCAGTTGGGTTGACGAGATTGGGCTGACCTGCCCCCGTTTGCCGCTTGCGTTTCGCGATATCGTTTTTTTGAGACTCAGCGAGCCGCTGTGCCGCTTCCCTGGTCGTTCCGATCGCACCCAGCATTTACGAAGTGGTGTTCACTACCGCGCATTGGAAAGGGCGCGCTGAAGTTTTTCCATCGAGTCTTGCCGAATTGTGACACCGAGCGAGCCTGCCAGTTGGGCCCAGTACGCCGCTTGCCTGGGAGACGGAGCCCCAGACGCGAGGATGCACTCGATCAAATCGGAATAGGCCGGGGCATATTTCCTCTCTAGCTCGATGGACTTCTTGAACTCTCCTTCCGCAGAGTTCCATTGGCGGAGTCTTGCGTAGGCAAGTCCGAGGCCATGATGGGCTTCCGGCGATCGAGGCGAGAGCTTCACTGCCTCGCGGAATTCGCCGGCCGCATCAGAATACTGGCCTTGTCCGAGTAGTTCGCTACCGAGCGACACGCGTAACGGGCCGAGGTCGGGAAGGAGCCGGCTGGCCTCCCTCAGCGCGACTACAGCCTCGCTCTTCTCGCCCGCGGCGATCAGCGCGACCCCCAGGCGATACTTGTACCACCCTGAGTTTGGCTGGAGTTGCACCGCGGTCTTGAAGGACGTAATTGCCTGCTGCGCCTTGCCGAGTTCGAGCAGACATTCTCCCAAACAGGCGTGGGGCTCTGCGTAGCGTGGTCGCAGTTGGACGGCATCGCGAAATCTATTCGCCGCTGTATCGTAGAGGTGCCGTTTCTGCAGGCGGTTGGCTTCTTCGATGAAGGTGGCATAATGCGCGGCTTGAGCTACTCGTGGGTCGGCGGACTCCGCTGATCGAAAACGGTTCGTCGGCGGTGCTGGGAGCCCTCGCTTTCCGCTAGTCGCGTCCCACGCCTTGGCGGAGCCGTCGGCCGAGGCAGTGACGATCCAACGATCAGCGACGAACACGATGCCGGTAATCCGATTTTGGTGTCCGCGGAAGGTGCATATTTCCGTGCCGGTCGCGGCGTCCCATGTCTTGACGACGCCGGCTTCCGTGCCGGATGCAACGAGTTGACCATTGGAACTGGCGGCGATCGCACAGACCCTGTCGTCATTGCCACGGAACTCCGTCAGCATCTCACCGGAGCGAACGTCCCATGTGCGAATGGACTTGTCCCAAGAGCCGGTCAGCAGTGTGGACGTGAAGGGAACCTTGCGCCAGGCAGGAAATCCAATCCAAGTGTCCGACAAAACGCACGGGCTGCTCGGCGCCGCCAGCCGCCGGCGATTTGCGCGGCGACCAGAATCGGGCCGTATCGTCGCAGCAGCCGGCGACGAATTCTTTTTGCGCGTCGCACCAGCCCAGACAGAGTATTCCCGGCAGGCCGAATCGCTCTTTAACGATGCTCAGGTCCGGCAGCCTGCGTATCACGATTCCGCCCTTGTACTCGGCCACGCCGAGATATTTCCCGTCGCCTGAAAAGGCGATCGCCGAGAGTTGCGACGTTGACGGCTGTTTCACCTGCAACCCGCCGCTGGCAATATCGTACAGTTCCCAACCATCGGCGAAGAGCAGAGCCAGCAAGTGCCCACCGGGATGGAAGCAGAGGCCGACCGGCGAGCGGTTGCTCGACTTGAACCTTGCTTCGGTTTCGGAACCCTTACGGAGATCCCAGAGTCGCACAGTGCCATCCTCCAAAGCAAACGCCAGCAGGGGCTGCACCGGACTGGCAGCCAGGCAGCAAACTGGCGATTGGCGAACAAAGAAGTAGGGGGGAAGTCTGCAGGAAGGCGGCACACCGTGCTGCGGCTCGCCGTCGGCGGCCCGGCCGTTTGTGGGCTGCTCGGCCTGCGATCCCGCGGCGGATTCTCCCGGCGGCGTGGAATCGCCTGACTGCTGCGTTTGGGGCGTGGCTGGTTGTGCCGCAGCGCCGTGCTTCTCGCCCGACGTCTCCGCCGAAGGCGCGACCTTCCCCGGCTCACCACCCGGCGGCTGCGGTGGGTCCGCGGAAGCACCGCCTTGAGGTTCGGACACAGCCTGCGGCTGGTTGGCGCCGACGGGGCCGCCGTCGGCAGCATCCGGGGCGGCGCCGGCATTGCTCGCCAACGGAGTGCGATGCGTCAATGCGACGCCCGTGCAGAGTGCCAAGAGAATCACCGCCGACACAATCGCGAGGATCAGCGCCTGCCTGGGCCGAAGCCCTCTGCCCTGATAGGGAAATATCCATCTGTCAATTTCCAGGAAAGGCTCGGGCTGCCTGGTGCGGCAATTCGGACAGATGATCTCTTTCGCCGAGCCGTCGCGGCTCCAGGCGGAGGTAACGGTCGTTTCGCACTGTGGGCAACGCAGTTCTGCCATGGCGCACCATTATCACGAGCCGAGTCGCTGTTGATCGCTCGCTGCCAATATGAATTCGACCTGTTGTCTTGCTCCCAGTTCCATCGCCCTGCCCCATTTGGTTTTGGCCGGCCCGATTTGTCCATCCGCGAAATCTCTGACGCCGAAATAGTACAGCGCTTCGCAGAGCCGCCGCTTCGTGATGTGTTCGTCGGACTCCGCCGAAAGCGCAGCCGCGAGCTGTTGAAACGGCTGCTTCGCGATCAAGGCTTGTACGATCGGTCCCGGCCACAGCGTCAGCGGGATGTTCCGTTTCTGCACGTGGCTTGCCAGGAAGCGGATGGCTACTTGCGGATCGTCGTGCCGCACGGCGGCCGTGTAATACAGTAGCAGGAGACGGGCGGCAACGTGGGGCTGCGGGTTGAGGTCCAGCCCTCCAACGCACTTGGCCTCGCAAAGTCTCCATTGCCGAGCCAAAGCGTATCCGTATCCTTCGAGAAGACGGGCTTCCGCCAGGTCGCTCCTTCCTTTGCCCGCAGCCCGTGAATCGGCCAACCCTGCGGTGACGTTCCCCAGCGCATATTGGATCGCGGCGCGTACGAGCAGCAACTCCGTCTCACCGGCGCCGGCGGACGTGTTCGGGAGCGCGCTATCACACACTTGCTTGGCCTCCTTCAGGCGGCCTTCCTCGGCGAGACACTGGGCCAGCCCTCGTGCGCTGGCGAGCACTTCAAAACGGCCGTCAAGCGACGTTCTGAAGTCCTCGATCGCCCGTTCCAGCAGGTCCTGTTTCCGATCGACGCGCTGTCGGCACGACCGGTTCCGGTACATAGGGTCGAGTGCGCGGACTTTGTGCCGCCGACGGCTGGTTGCTATGAAAACGAGAGATGTCCGACTTACCAACGGGCGGGGGAAGCTCGGTGCGACCGCTCATGTTTCGCAGAATCGGCGGCAATTCCGCGGCGGCGCCCGTAAGCGTGACCCCTTCGCCACAGAACTTTCCCAACGAGGCAAATCCCCGTTCCAGATAAGCGCGAAGCAGGAAAGGCTGAAGGTGGATGGCCTGCTCGCAATCGCGGATGGCCAGGTCGTACCTGTGCAGTGCCCGAAGGCACCCGGCGGCGCTCGACGTACGCGCCGGCGTATTTCTCGTCCAGCTTGATCGCAAGCGTACAGTCGTCGAGGGCTTCCCGTTGCTTGCCTGCAACGCGCCGTGAGGCCGCGCGAACCACGTAGGCGATGGAAATGGGGTCCATGTACTCCGGCTGCTTGACGGGATCGACGGGCATCTCAATGCACCGCGTTGCCCAGGCAATGGTGCCTTCATGATCTTCGCTCTCCCGCGCGAGGCTGGCGAGCGATACATAGCTCCAGGCCGCAAGGTGGCTGCTGGGGGCCAGCTTGAGAACGCGGCGAAGATCGGCGATGGCCTTCTGTCGGTTGCCGGGAAGTCGGGCATAGGCCCGCCCTCGAATCAAGCATCCAAACGGCGAATCGGCCGTAATCGCCAAGCCGCGGTCACAGTCGGACACTGCCGCCGGCTGATCGCCCTGGTCGGAGAGCACCAGGGCCCGTTCAAACATCGCGTTCGCCAGCTTGGGGTCGAGGGCAATCGCCTTGTCAAAGCAGTTCTTTGCGCTCTTGGAATCGCCCATGCGTCTCAGTGCGACCCCGGCCACGTAGTAGGCGCCGGCCTTGGTCTTGTCGTCGCCGGCGATGCGTAGAAGCCGGTTGGCGTCGTCGATTACCGCGTCCCAGTCCTTCAGATCCAAGTGTACCTGGGCCAGGAGTCGGCGTGAAGTCACGTTCGACGGAGCCCGGCTGAGGACGAACTCAAGATGCGATTTCGCCTTCTCGCCCTGGTCCAAAAGGCAATACAGCAGCCCTTCTTCAAGGTGCGCGTCGAGATTGCCGGGGTCGGCCGCCAACGCCTTCTCCTCGTCTTCGAGGGCCGCATGGTATTCCTTCATATACCGGCGGGCGCGTCCTCGCAGCAGAAACGCCGGAACGTAATTCCTCCGCTTGGCAAGAACGAAGTTCGCGGTCGCGACGGCCTCGGTGTAGCGATCGACCATGTACTGAGCTTGGCCCAGCGTCATTTGCAAACCGACGTCGTCGGGCTTTTCTTTCGCCAGGCTTTGCAGGTAATCGCAATCGTTCTTTGCATCCTTCATACGATTCATGGCTACGAGCAAACTGACCCGGCGATCGAGTGCGAGAAGGCATCGCGGATCCTCTTCTATTGCGTCATTCAAGTCCTTCAGTGCGTCGCTTTCCCGGTGCAAGGCGCGATATGCCTCGGCGCGAAAGACGTGGAGCTTCGCCAGAGAGTCGGCGGACGGCGGTTTGTCTCCCTGCTTCTTGAACGCCGTCGCGGCGGCGGTAATGCACGCGGCATGTTGGCCGGACGCCAGGCGCGCTCGCGCCAACACGGCCCAGGGAATGAACTCCTCCGGCGCGAGCGCGGTGGCTCGCAGCGCGTCGGCTTTCGCTTTGTCGTAGTCCCCGAGCGAAGTCTGGGTATCCGCCCGCACCGCCCACGCCTGCCACAAGCTGGGGTCTGCCTGGATGGCGTTGTTCAGGCACCGCAACTGTTCCCGCGGTTCCTCCGACTTGATCGCTCGTTCAAACCATTGCTGGGCCTCGCTGCTCTGTCCGGCGCATAAGGAAGGAGTCGCGAGCACGACGAAGGCGATCATCGGTATCCGGATGCGTGCAAGTGGTCTCATCGGCTCCCTACCACTCCTCCGCGGATCCCGGTCTCGCTGAGTCCGGGATCCTGGTCTTCGTGAAGGACTCTCCAGCCGAGCTTAACGTTACGCGCCGCCGCCTTTTGCTGGAGCAAGTGGAGAGCGTCAAACTCCCCTTCGTAGACGAAGGCGTCGATATACTCGTGTGCGGGATCCGCCGAGGCAAGGGCGTCCAGCGCGCTCTGCGTAAAGGCGACGACCGGCTTCGCTTGGTCGGCGGCCGCCGCAGATCGCTCTGCATCGTTGTCGGGAAAGAAACGGATGCCGATCAGGTAGGATGGCTGCCCGTCAATGCGGGCGATTTCCCGCACAAAGCTGCTGTGCATGTCAGGTGACTGCTGCAGGCCGAGACGGTTGGCTTCGTGAAGCGCTTCGCTCGTGCTCGGCGGTCTTCCCAGTCGGCCTTCAACGTCCCGGCACACGCGGTTCAACGCGCCTCAGCCACTGGTTGCCGCGATGCATAAAAAGGACGTGGCGATTTTTGCAGACGAGATAGATCGGAGTGCGCTCGCCGGGGTCCTGTAGCTGTTGATGGAGAGTTATCTTCATGCCGCCGGATCGGACGGCGGCGATCGCGACCATCAGAAGCAGTAGCCCCATCATGTTGGTCATGGTGTCGGTGAGCGAGTCCAGGTCGAACTCGACCGATCTGGCGGGATGGCGAATCATGGGGCTGCCTCCGCTGCCGAATGCGATTTTGCAGCCGATGGCTGCGTGCCGGCGCTGCCGCCGCCGGGCGCTTTGCCGCCTTTGATGGCCCGAATCGGGCCGGGCAAAGCCATCAGTTGCTCGCCCACGGAAAACACCGCCTGGCCGTTCTTCACCTGGTCGGTCGTTCCGCCGCCGGCCTGCAAGGCGTACCCCATCGCCCTGCGAAACACGGCGAGCCCTCCGGGGCGGATGAGAAAATGAGCCGAGCCGTCATGTTGTCGGCGGTTGAGCGTCTTCAGGCACTTGCCGTAGGGACCGTTTAGCCATTGAGCAGGGTCTTCCAAGTCTTTCAGCGAAACGACCGTCTCGTCGGGATGCACGATAAGCCCTTGCGCGGAACACTCCACGTAGATTCGTCCGCGAGCAAACGAGCCGTCCTCCTGGGTCGGGATCTCCAGCACTTGTTCGGCGACCCAGAACGAGGCGACCGTGACCGAAACCAGCACGAGCATCAGCAGGCCGATCGTGCAACTGATGACGCTCAAGAAGGCGAAGAAGGACGTAGGTTCCTGTTCTCGCTGCGTATGCCGGGTCATCGAGTGCTTCCTCCCTTCCCCTATGCGTTGCCGGCCGCATCCGCCGGCGACTTGGCCTGGGCAGAAGGCCGAGGGCCTGCTTCATCGTCGAGCGTGCCCAGCAGGTAATGGTTTGAGAAATGGTCGATTTCCGCCAAGAGCCGCTCCTCGACCTTGCGAAGCGACGAGGTGACCAGCATCAAAGGCGCCGCGAGGCACAAGGCGACAAGCGTCGTATTGAACGCCGTCGCCAGTCCGCTGGTCACCTGTCCCAAGCCCTCGCGGAGATTCTTCATCGCCTCGTCCAGGGCGGCGACCTCGGGGATGAAGCCGGCGAATTCGTTGACGGCGATGCCGATGCCGACGACGGTGCCGATGAACCCCACGATGGGCAAGGCCCAGACCACGAAGCGGAGCACCGTATAGCTGGAGTCGAGCAGATTGGCGTCGATGGCGGACTGACCCGTAAGAGCCCCCCGCACTTCACCCACCTTGCCCGTTAGCCGCAAGTGTTCCAGCGCCAGCCAAACGCGATTCAGCAGGATCGAGCGTCGCGGGCGGCGGGTGAGGCTCGCGACGTGCCCAAGGCACTCGTCCACGTTCCTCCCGTTGATCTTGGTTCCGTCGCTGACGTTCGACGGAAAGACCTGCCATCGCAGGTAATGCTGTTGGTTCAACCAAAGCGTCGTCTTCCGACCTACCAACAACAACCCCCAGAAGAAGAGGCCAATCTCCACCTTTCCGACCCAGCCGCACGACTCCAGCGTTCTCCAAACGGAATTCCACCAGGACGCGGAAAGCAGCCCCTCGCCGAAAGCGAAGAAAATCCACGTCGCCGCGGTGGCCAGCACCGCCGCCAGCAAAGCCGAGGGGCTGGTGTCGGGAAGTCGCTGCCGGTCGCGAAGTTTTGCCGGCCGCCCTTGTTTCTGCGGCGCGATCTGTGGCAACGATTCGTCCGCCGCCTGACCTTGCTCCGCGACAATCAGGATCTTCTTATTGCAGTTGGGACACCGGCCGCGCCTTCCCGCGTGATCGGAGTAGGCCTTCGAGCGGTCACCGCACTTCGGACATTTGACGACAAACATTGTCAGCACCTCGATTTCTGAAACGCGTTTCGCATATTGCTGCCGCCGGTCACCGGCGATCTCCGAAACCCGGCTGTGTATGTCTACGGAGAGCCCTGACTCCTCTCGGTTGGCGTTCCCAACTCCTCCCGCACCTCCGTGACGCGGCCGCGGGCGTCGGTTGTCAGCGCGATAGTCCGTTGGTTGGGAAGCTCCACCTTCGCCAGGCGGTACTGGCCGTCCACTTCCTGGTAACCGTACCGGACATTCGCCTGTGTGGCGTCCGTAACACCGGTCAAGAGACCGCTTTCCTGGTCCCAATGGTATCGCGTAACGCCCCGGTCGAAATCGCGCACCTCAGCCAGACGGCCGTCGACAAACCGCTGTTCTCGCGTGGCGTTGCCGGCAGTTTCCAAGACGGTTTCAATTTCGCCCCGCGCGTTGCGGCGAACCACGGTCTGTTGCCCGTCTGAGGAAGTCACCGTTCGGGTGTTGCCCTGCTGGTCAACGCGAATCGTTTCTCGGCCGGTGGCCACGGAACGAATCCGGTCGCCCCTGTATTCCACGTCGAGTTGCAGTCCCGCGGGGCCGCGGACCCGCGTGAGGTTCCCCTCGGGGGAATATCCGAGGTCGATCGGCCAACCATCGCCCGGCGAATATCCCCTGGGCGAGATGATTTCCCGCACAAGTCTATCGCCGGATGTCAGTCGCTGATATTGGAACGTGGGGAAGGCCGCTTCTTCGATCGCCCCGCTGACGGGATTGCGACGAAAGTGCCCTAGGCGAGTTCCGTTGACGTTCACGTCACGCACGTTGCCGCCCGGATCGAGCGCCAAGTCGATCGAGGCGCCGCTGGGCGTCTGCCAGGTGATCTGGTCCCCGCGCTCGGAATACGAGAGACGATTGTCGCCGCCGCCGGACTCCCGTTGAAAGGCGGTCTTGAGCGAGCCGCTCTTGTAGTATTCGTATTCGGTTCGTTCGCCCCGCCGTTCCACGGCAGCCAGCCGGTTTTGCAGGTCATAGGTTAGACGCTGCTCCTGCTCCTTTTCGTCGACGATCAAACTGCCGTCAGGTCGCCGGTGAAAGTCGTAGTCCGCCAACTCCACGTCGCCCGGCCCATACACCACGTCGAGCCGCCCCAGATCGTCGTAGGTGACGTGTTCCAACGACCTCCCGTCCCGAATCACCCGAGCCAGCAGTCGATCGGCGTTGTAGATATAGGCAAGCGTTTCGCGCGGCCCGGCAGCCGACGTGAGATCGTCCTTGTCATAGCGGTAGCTGACAATCGCATTGTCACTGCCGTCGGCCTCCACGATTCGGCCTCGGGCGTCATACTGCAAAGCGATCGACAAGGGAAGCGATCCCGGCGTCTCGTAAGAAATCTGCCGGAGACGCCGCCGGCCTCCGCGAAGCGTGTCGTAGCGGTAGTGGAGGGTCGCTCCGCGCAACGCATCGGCCAGCAAGTAGCCCTGCTCGTCGAACTCCCATGTCCGCCCATCGCGGAATACTGCCCGAGCCCCCTTTCCGTCCTGCGGGGACTGGAATTGACGCACGTTTCCACTTTCGTCGCAACGATAGCGAACCAGGGATGCCGGCGTCGTAGGATCAGGAGGGAAGCGGTACTCGAAGGAGCCGAAGTCGTCGGTCAACAGGTAGACCGGCAATACCCCTTCTTGGCCGTCCGGCAGGCGGACCTGCACGGGCGTTTCGCCCGACATAGGCTGACGGCGATACAACCGCGGCAAGAGCAGAGTCCAACCGCGGCCGAAAGCGGTCGGCTCCGTGAACAGGGAGTTGTAATGGCGGGTGAGGCAAAGGCGTGCCCGTCCGCGTTCCACCGTCAAGTCGGTTGCCGCAGTGTGGTAGGCGCCGATCATCCGCCGCGGTATACCCGGCGCCACCACGCCCCGCGCCGATTTGCCGGGCGCCAGGTCTCTCGCTCCGGCGTCTGACGAACCGTCTGCATCAAGGCCCGCAACCGCTCGACCTGCTCCGGCTTGAGTATCTGCCGGAGCCTATCGGCCGCGGCTTCCTGGCTGCTGAGTGTGCGGACTTTCATCGACATCACCACACCGCCGAAGAAACGATGCACCCTCTCTCCGCGCAGTCTTCCGGAGCCGTCCCGCGTCACTTGCTCCGACCACACCGAGTCGGTTTCCAAGGGCGTGACTGCGGAGCCCCCGCGGTGACGTTCGACCCAACTCAGGTCGACGTCTACGCCGTTCTTGTGCATCCACTTTACCAGGCCCACGATCTGGGCCAGGCGGCGCAGTTCCTCATACGCCGGGTATTCCGCCGCAAACTTGTCGTAGTTTTCCGTAAAGCGGCGGGCAAACTTCTCGGCCACGGGGTCCTTGACGCCTTCCACCCGCACGAGCCGTCCATTCTTGAGAATCATGTTCTCGGTTTCGACCCTCACGCTGGCCCGCTCGAACGCCAACGAGTGCCCGTCGCCCGAAGGCGCCAACCTGATTTCGTTGGGAACCAGCCAGAAACGGAACCAGATGCGGGAATCAACGCTGTATTTCTCCTTCTCGCTGGCGGGTAGATCTTCCTCGATTTGGCCCAGCGAGCGATAGCCGGGCACGCTGCACGTCAATCTCTTTCCGGCCCGCCCGCCCGCAGCGTATTCCTTCAACTTGTAATCCGTCAGGTACATCGTGCGCCCGGCATGGCTGAAGAGCAACCCGGGGGAATAGCGAACGTCCATCTTCGGACCGTAGAGATCGCCGATCTTCGGGTCGATCGACAAGTAAGGATCGATCCCCTCGACATAGATCGAATGGATCACCACGGCCAGGTCATCCAGCCGCATCGCGGGCAGCCCGGTCTTGCCCTTTGTGCCAAGCAGCACCAACCGCCCGCTCTGCCGATCGAAGCAGAGCGCGTGGATTTCGCCGATTTCTCCCAACACAGTGGCCGTTCGATCCAGCCGCACACCGCCGACGCGGGTAGCCACCGGCAGCATCCCGCCGCCGCTTCCGCCGCCACCCGGCGGCGGCCAATTGGGGAAAGACCGTCCACCGGCCACGCCGTTGCTCATCGGATTCGCCCCACCCATCCACAATGCCGGCGGCGGAGGAGAGGGAGGAGGAGGAGAGTATCTGTTCGCGTTGTCAGGCCACCACGCCACAGCCATCGGAGGTGGAGGGGGAGGAGGCGGAAAATACGGCGGATACTCACGACGTCGCCTTCGTGGCGCACTTGCGCCCCGATCCTCGTCGTCGTTGCGTTTCTTCTTCTTCGTCTTTCCCTCCTCCTTCTGGCCGTCACTACGATTTCGGTCATCACCGCCACCGTGGCGTTCTTCCGTCTTCTTCTCCGTGCTGCCGACTGTTACCATCAATTGCGCCTTGTTCTCTTTTGCCGTATCATATCCCTCCGCCAAGTCGCTGGCGTCGATTACCCGGACCCCCGCGGACTCCAATGCCTCTTTCAGATGCTTGTACTCCAAGCTCTCAGGGTCACCGACCAAAACCACGGTCACTTTCTTGTCTCCGTTGCCGGTCAGTTCCCGGATTCTACCGACAACCGAGAGAATATGATCGCTGGCTTCCTGCGGCGCTTCACCCGTGGCGTCGTACACGAGGACGGCTCTCTGGTCATTTATCCGCCGCAGTGTAGACCATCGCGTGTTCCCAAACTGCTTTTTGACGAAGTCCTCGGACAGAAAGCCGACCGTGAGGTCGTCGCGGTGCAGACCCAGGGCAGCAACCACGGTCATTTCATCGGCCCGGTCAAGGTAGCCCACCACTACTCGGACAGACGACACGAGGTCCTTTTCAAGTTCCTCGGCCACCCTCTTCACTTCCTGCAACGTTGTCGTGCCTCCCTGCGGTCGATCGCCCTTGTCCTTCAGCGATCGAATCCCTGCTTCGACCGACTTCTTCAAACCGAGCGGTCCCGTAATCAGCCCATGCTTATCTGCATCGGAAAGGGCGCCGGCAACCTTCTTTGCGGCGTCAACCACCCTTTTCGCTTGGACGCTGGTCGCATGCCGCGCCCCTGCCTTGAGCAGCCGACTCGCGCCCGATTTGATCAGACGGTTGCCGACCACCGACCACGCGAGTCCCAACGCTCCTTTGACTGCGCTGTCCACCGCTCGACGAAGAGGTCATGAGGTTCGCCGCCGCTCGGGTTTGCGAACCCAACGCAACCTCGAAAAGGGCATACTCTATCGCTGCCATCGTGCAAAGGAGCCTCGCTTTGCCTTCCTCTCCCTTCGCCATCGCTTCTTCCGCCCAGGAAAGGTACTTGCCGCCTCTCATAGCGCGCCACGGATTCTCCCTCACGGCTCGTTGCACCGTGATTGTCGCGAGAGCGCCTAACAACGCCACGTTTTTGTCGTCTCCCTTTTGCCGGTTCTGCTCGTAAAGCCTGCCGACGTCGCGGTTTTCCGATGGCGTGAGGCTATCGTACGACACGATCCCGGTTCGCAACCCCTTCTCAAGAACGTCAAGCACCGAAGCCGCATTCGCATCGCTCCAATCTTGACCTCGGAGGCGGCCATCGCCGGGTTGCGGCAGACGCTGTCCGACCGGCTCCGTGCCCTTCTTTTCAGCCGGTTCGGCGGAAGATCGCGGCGTTCCCAACGCGGAGATACTCCCCCATAGCTGCTCAGTGCCCTCGGAACCGAGTTGTGTTCGCATAGCATTGGCGATAGCGACTTGGTTCCCGAATACCCGTTGTCTTCCATCGCGCCAGGAGATCACCTGGTCGGGGGCCACGTGCGCCGGCACTTGTTCCCAGCGGGAAGTGCCGTCGGGGGCGCGCAGCAAGACACTCATCTTTCCTTGGGAATCGATCTTGTGCGGAATGCTCCGCTCGACCGTGGTGACGCCGTAGGTTCTCCAGGTTTGTGTGCGGCTAGTCGCGCCGGGCTCATATCCGTACCTGTCCAGGTGGCTGCGGATCTCATTGGTCTCGATGTATTCTCTGGTCCCATGCGTGTAGCTCTGAGAAAAACCGTCGGAGCGATACGTCGCAAACGGCCCCGACCAGTGCTCGAATGGCTTGTTCAACGGGCCCGCAAGGGCCTCTATCGCCGCAGCCACGTGCGGGACCGCCCCGGCGGCGGCGTTGTATCCCGTCTCGCCCCCGATGTACAACCCGCGAAACGTATTTGCAGCGTTCAGAAGCGAGAAGGCCGTTCCCGCGCCCTGCGCTGCCAGGTTGAGACCCAATCCTATGAACGACCTGCCAATCGTCCTCACCGCTCCCCCGGAGACATTGTCCATCGGTGAGAGATCCACCGTGAAATTGGAAAAGGCCCTGTCGGCAAACGGACCTTGACCCCAATTCGGCATGAACGCAAGAGGACTGGGCCCGGCCAGGTCTTGCCTGGGCTGCAAAAATCGGCCGAACTGCGGCTGATAGGCCCGCAGCGACGCCGGCACAAGCCGCGCCTGATAGTCGAAGAACTGGCCCGCAAAAGCCGGCGCAAACCGGTCCGATGCCCCGCTCCCGCTGGTCTCTCCAAACGGTGTGAATTGCTGGCAGCGGAGGACAGACTGGTTCTGGTCTGTCACCAGACGCACGGAACCCATGCGATCCTCCAAGTAGAATTCAGAGTGACCGGCCCCGCCGCCGTAGAGCAGCCGTTCTCCATAGATATAGTGACGGGCAAGCGAGCCGCCTTCAGCCTGAACCACGATGCGATTCTGGCCGCCGACGGGGACGGTGAGAAAATCGCTGCGTTGCCCGCCGGCTTGTCGCGCGAGAAGGCGGCCTTCACCGTCGAAGCTGTAACGAACGCTGCCCGACGGAGAGGCGACGCCTTGCAGCCGGTTGCCGGGCCCATAGCTATATCGCGTCATGCCGGCCGGGCCTCTGCTCCAGGCGAGATTCCCCGCCGCGTCGTGGCCAAAGGTCGTGTCGCCGGCACGTTGGATCTGGTCCCAGCGGTTGTAGGCGTAGCTCGTTGTGCCTTCCGGCCCGCTTCGCTGAAGACGGTTGCCCATCGCGTCGTACCGGTAGTGGATGCTTCGGCCGTCAGGCAGCGTCACGCGGTCCAGTCTTCCTGCAAGGTCGTAGGCGTATTCTGTCGTTTCCCGGCCGGAGGAAGTCGTCGACGTCTCCGATGCCACGCGCCCCCCGGGATAGTACGTGTAGGAGAACTCGGCCAACAGCCGCGGCCGAGACGCCCCAGCCGAAGACGCCCCTCGTTCATGGCGAACGCTTGTCAGCAGGCCGTCGGGTGCTGTTGGAACGTTGTCGTCACGCCGTTCGGCATCCGGCGCGTTACGGTTCCCCTCGCATAGTCGTAGTTCCAGGTGAATCGACCGGCGGGACTGTCGACCCGGGCAAGGTGCCCCAACAGATCATAGCCATACTCCACGTGCCAGCCCTGCTGTTTGTCCGCGGTGCTTTGCGGCGTAGCCACTGCCTTGAGGCGACCCTGCCAGTCGTACTCGAACCGCACCCACAGGCCGTTGGGCTGGTCGACCCGTGCCAGGCGGTTGAGCGTATCGTAAGCATAGCGCGTCGTGCCCGTCGAGTCCTTCATCGCCACCCGCCGGCCGAGCTTGTCGTAATCATAGCCGACTACGCTGCCGTCGGCGTACTCGATCTTGGTCAACTGCCGATTGTCGTTATAGGAGTATCGCGTTACGCGGCCGGCCACGTCGGCGCGTGTCTTGACCAGATCCGTGAGCGGTTCTTCGTTGTAGTAGGTGTACCTGGTGCTGAGAGTATGTTGTTGCCCGGGCGCTGAATCAGCAGCGGCGCCGACGACTTCGCCCACCCGCCAACCGGCCAGAAGAATCAGGCAACCGGTTAGGGCGACCCATCTGCCAGGGAATCGAGACCACATGGTTTCACTCCTCTTCTGTCAAGTCGTCGCCGCAACGAGGGGACCAGGCGAAAACTGCCCGACGTGGTTGGCGCCGCGTCGTCTCGACCAGGCCGCCGCGGACAACGCACCCGGCAGAATGATTAGACAATTCATGGCTTGGCTCCACGTGTTCGTGGTTTCCGGCTATTGCAGCCACCCAAGCAACTTGATGTTGAACCACACGTATGACGGAATCCACATCGCCAGGAACAGGCATGGAACAACGCCACCCAACACCCAGGGCTTTCGACCCTCGGGCACCGCATCGGGGGCGGCGACAAGGCGGCTTCTTCTCATATAGCCGACGATCGTCCCGACAACCATCCCCAACGGTCCGCCAAACGCGGCGCCGACGAGCATCGTGGCCAAGACGGCCAAAAACAGATTGCACCTAACGCCGATTTGCAACGAGACAACAATCACGATTACGGGCGCCAACGGCCATTTTTTCGCAATTAGCAGGCTGCCGACGACCCCAAGCCAAAGAAGTCCCAAGCCACCGTCGACGGCGAACATGGTTGCGGTCGTGTCGATGCCCTTCAGGACGATGCCGGCAAGGCAGCCATAGCCGAAGTAACGCATCGTGTAGCTCCAAACCGGTTGATAGAGAAGCTGGAGCTTGCTGTCGCGGTTGGCCACGCGATCCATCGTGCTCCACTTAGGATCCGATTTGCCATTGCCGCCCGGCACGACTCGGCGCGCCGGGCTGGAGCGAGGAATCAAGCCCTGTGCGATGTCGTCATGCAGATCGGCGGCGCAGTCGTAAAATCGCGATTCCCCCGACGGCAAAGTCACCGCAAATCTATGCGCCGCAGGAGCCTCGAAGTCCCATCCGCAGTCGCACCTCTGCGCCGTTGCCGGATTTATCAACCCACACTTGGGACAGTTCTTTGACCCGTTGCGCGCCGCTGATGCCGGAACGCACTCGGCATGTGGCTTCGACGCCATCAGCGAATTGGAGAGAGTGCCCATCTTGATTCTCCTTCATTTCTCTTGGCTTGAGTAGCCGTGTCCCCTACTGTCTTGGTTGCTTGTCAAAAGTTCCCCCACGACATTCGGTGGCTGCCCATTCCTGTACCGATGAAATAGCCGTGGCTGTTGGCCCAGCGTTTTCCGCCCTCGTAGAGTTCCGACGATCCCGCGTTAAGAAAATCCTCGGCCATTTGCTTGTCGCCGTGCTCATCAAGAACTCTGTTCAGACGTTTCTTGACTGCCGGGGATGCCGAGTTTGACGCCCAGAAAGAGAACGTGCAGGCGGTTTGCATTGTCGTGGATGACCTTTCTCACCAGACCGTCGACCACCGTGTTGGCGTCGTACCGTTTGATGAGGTCATAGACTTCTCGCGCCTCGTTGCGGTCCGTCCACTGCGCGTTGTCCGTCAAAAGCAATGCGCCGGTGGCAATCAGACAATCGATAACCTCCGGCTCCTTGGCCTTGGCATGTCCCCTGCGCAACAACACGAGAACGGCCGTGACCGCCTGGGGCTGATGGCGGAAACTCCCGGCCTGCAAGCCGGGATTCAACTTTGCCAGAAGCGCTTCATCCGTTTCGTTGCTGTGTCCTTTGCGAGCCGCTTGAATGGCCGGCAACAGCAAAGCGACCACGACGCCGATGATCGCCGTGACGACCAGACACTCGATGATCGTAAGACCGTGCCGTCCATCGCGCCGCGCAGAATAATTGGCTGCGACCATGATGCCCTTCCTTGAACCATGATGTCATGGCCCGTTCGTGGACAATTGCATTGGATAGCAGAAACCGTTCTGAGCAAGACGAAGAATTCTCCCTCCACCTCTGGAAGTATTTTCGTGATTTGCCGCGACACGTTGCTCGGATTTTCTCGCACAATCTGAGCAATTTCCGGACTATCGCGTTGTTTCGTGCGTTTCCCCCACCGACAAGAGGGAATCGGCCTGCGGGGCCTAGGACGACTGCGGAGTCCGGTGCAACGGCAGGTAAGCGTTCACAGGCCGGAAACAGAGGGGGACGGAGGAGGTTTTCGGCAACAATATCCGCCGCAGGAGAAGATATTTCTCCGAAAACCTCCTCCGTCCCCTTGCCGCCCAGTGAACGGTTACCAACGGCAGAATCAGGTTGTCACACTGTTACGGCATTTCCCGCGGTCCCCCGTAGAGCATCATGTCAAGAATCGTGAAGCCGATCCGGTCAGGCGAATGCCGCGGACTTTGAATTCGAGGCCAGCATTAGCACTTGAACGGTTCCTCTGCAAAGTACGAGGCCAGATACTGGCCTAAAACGTCGCATCGACCACAATATCGTGAGACACCCGATCGAGATCATAGCTGAAAAAGGGATAAGGATACATCTCTGGCGGGGTGATGCGGCAAATCACCAGGCGATTGGCGGGTGACCGAATCCATTGCTGGAGACTTGCCGAATAAGCGGTGCGGAGCAAGTCGCCCCACAGGGCGGTCATGGTGCCGCTCATTCCAAAAGCGGTCAGCAAGCGAAAATCGGGGCCACGAGTGCAAACGAGATAGCCTAGCGAAAACGTGTCGTCCGGCTTCTGGTTCGCATACAGTTGAGTGACATGGGCCGGGCCATACATCTGAAAATGGGCTTCGGCATACTGTTTCTCCTCGGCATTCCAGTTGGCGGTCAGCCCCGGCAACAGAATCGCCCGACTCCGATCAACGGAGTCGAAGACTTGCTGCTTGAGCAGCATGAACACCTTCTTTTCTTCGTCGGTGTCGCTTCGTACGACGGGCTTTCTCAGTTCGCTTTCTGCGTCGTTCAGCGGCGGCCGTGTGGGCAGGACGACAAAATCCTCCGGCCCGCACAAAAGCCTGTGTTCTTCGCGGAGCCTGGTGGCATAGTTCGGCGGCAGATTCAACACCCTTCCACCGTATTGAAAACCGCAGGCGTACAAGCTGACTGCCAAGTCGGCCAGCGTGCCGCCATCGCGCGTCTTATGGATGTCCAGGCCCTCCCGCCGAAGTTCCCGGCTCGGAGTGGTCGCATAGCTGAACCAGAAGAAACGCTTTGGCGCGCTAACGCCACGAGTCAGCACTGTCTTCACGGTCGGACCTCCCTAAAATACATGTAGCGCAGAGGCATTACGCGATTCCGTTCGCCTACGACGTGACGTCAAAGACTCGCGACCTCGGATCCTTTTCTTCTAAACTCCTGTAGCCATTAGCACAATTACCCCGTCATACTGCTGGTAGACTTGCACGATAGTCGAGGGGGGGTTGGCTGACCACAATCCCCGCACCGTTCCAGAAGGACGTCTTCAGATGCCAAGGAATGACAAAAGCTTGCCGAATGATCCCAAAAACCGCGGCCGATGGCGGCCCATGCACCAAATCGCGAGTTCCAGACCACTAATCTCCGCCGAGCAGAGCCCCGCAAGATGCCCCGCCGGCCGCTTGCTGGCTTGCAAGGCCGCTGTAGGTTGCCCCCGGATCCGTTGTCGGAAACACGGGTTGAGTTTACACGCACGGCAAGACAAACGACTTTTCGGTCCGAAAGAAAGGCCATCCCGCAAACAGCTATCCTGGTGATCGAGCCGGCTGCCCCGGCCGAGGAAGTTTCGGACAATTGGATCGCCACTTGATTCCGCCGGTCGCAATTGTAACGAGAAGGAGTGCTGGCGACAATCAGAACCAGTCAGAGTGGATGCAGCACGGCCCCGTCGCACCGCGCACACGACAATTCCTTTTACCAGAGGTCGATTCATGACGCCGCGCATTATCGGACCGGACTTGTTTGCCAAGAACGACCAGGGACGCCCGCTCTCGCGGATCGCAACCGTCTTTCCTCACGATAACGTGATCGTGACCTTGCCGACCGTTCACTTCTTCCAGCAAGACGCCTATCTCGACTTGCTGGATCAAGAGCGTCAGACAAACGGCGTTGCTCCCATGACGGCCGAGCAGAGAGAGGCACGACGAAAAGAGGCGGTAAGTCTGTTCGTAGACGACGGGACCGTCCAGATTCGGCCGGACCCGGACGACATGCCGCTGGTCTTCGCCGCTGACGCGGTTTTACAGACACTTCTTGCGAAGTCACGTATCCGCTTCCTCAACGCCTTGGAGCCGAAGGTCCGCGCCGCGGTGAAACGCCGCGGTGAGTGCTGGAGGATTACGCCCCTGCCCAAGCACACTTGTGAAATGAAACAGATGATCCGCGCGTCCCGCACCGCGATTGAGGGACGCGACATCTATTACTACAGCAAGTCGACCGGCGCCCGCTGGCTGACCTGTCAGGAGTTTGCCCAACTGGCCGCGCTGGACGACGACGATCTTCGCAAGCATCTCGTGGAAATCCAAAAGTATTGCGACTGCCGGAACGGTCAAGGCAACCACGAGGTGGACTTCTTTCTGGCCGATCGCTCGTTCCGCGCGAGCATGAAGGCCCTCGATCTTTCCAGGCTCGATGCCGTGGCCCTCCGGGCGGCGCACCACTCGCTTCAAAAAGCGTTTGCCTCTGTCGTGCGGCCCGATTTGCGGCGGGATGACGTGAAGTATGCCGAATGGCGGCGGCAGATGTACGCGGCGCTGGTGCCGCACGGCGACGACGTGGCCTCGGAAGAAGAACTGCTCGGCCTGGGCCGCCGAATTCTACATGCAGGTCGAATGGTTGCCGGGCGGCCGAATCGAGGGCGGCGAGTTGATTCTGGAGCCGATCCTCGAAAACGCGCCGATCTCCGGCGAGGTGGACTCGACGACGCTCGAACGCAGCCAGGCGAGAAGCCTGCTCTTCGACCTGGTGCGCGAATACGGCGATTTGGAATACGTCAATGTAGGCCGTGTCGGCCAGTCGATGGCCCGCCGGCCGTTTCCCGGCGGACGTCGCAGCGTGTTCGTCGTTGAGATGAAACGCCGCGACAGCCGCGAGCAAATCTTGAAGATCATCCGAATGCAGCGATGGGGCGTCCGCGAACGTTTGGACGAAGGCAAACCGTTGCTCGACGCCGTGTTGAACTCGGAGGAATACACCGAGTATGTCTTGGACCGCCGCCTCGCCTGCCGGCAGTTGGGCATGAACCTGCCGGTGCAAGTCGTTACCCGCAAGATCGGCGAAAGGTACTTCGGCAAGCAGAAACGCTACTGGACGACGCGTATCTGGTCGCCCTACTTCGAGCGCGACTACATTCACGGCGTCACCACCGACATCGTGCCGGCGTGCCGCTTCGAGGATCGCGCCTTCGCCCTGCGCTTCGCCGAGCTTTTGGGCCAGGCAGCCGCGCCGAACATCATCGTCGGCCGGCGGGCGCGTTGTGGAACCGTCATCTTCGACAACGGCGACGAGGTGCTGATCGAAGATGAAGACGGATGGCCTGCCGATATCATGGTCACCGATCACACCGGCGCGTTCGGCGCTTATGAAACGGATATCTACCAGCTTGCCGTCGCCTATGCCAAGCCGGTCAACGATCGCCTGAAACATCTTGCCGATGCGGCGGAGTTCGCCGACGTTTACGTCGGCGCCTGTATCGCCAACTTCGCGCGGATCCAAGAAGAATACCGCAACCGTCGCCGCGCCTTCGACACCCTCTTCGCCGATCGCCCCCGCGTCGAGGCCGGCAGCCTCGCTTACCGCTGGGAACGGGTGTTGAAACGTCTGGATGAAACCGATCCCGAAAAACTCGAAGCGGCTATCCGCAGCGAGATGCGATGCGACCAGCCTCAACTCAGCGGAAGTTGATAGCGCCGGCCCTGTCAGAGGATGATGCCCGAAAGCATCTGACCGATCCGGCACAAGCCGGGCAATTCGTCGCCGACACCGGCACAGATGTTCTGTGGCCCATGTGGGCGACCGACTCGCGCATCCCCTTTCGCGGCTGCACCGTCGTTCACGTCCGCCGGGGATAGACGAGTCTCATCCTATCGCTACAATGGGGGCATGGCTGGCCGATTGGGGCGTGGCGTTTGGCGCAGTCTCGGACTGATCCGGCTGGGGAAGCGAAGATTGTCGCCTTGGTGGCCGTCCGTGCCGACGGCGCCGCCGAGCTCTGCGGAGGTTTACGGTGCGCCATTCATGTCTCTTGGTAATTTTGCTCTTTCTCGCGGCGCCGACGCTTTCTGCCGAGGCTGCGGTCCCCGTGAAGCGGCCGAACATTGTCTTTATCTTTTCCGACGACCATGCCTATCAAGCAATCAGTGCCTACGGTGGGCGATTGGCCAAGGTCGCCCCTACGCCGAATATCGATCGCCTGGCGCGTGATGGCATCATGTTCGATCGCTGCTTCGTCACCAATTCCCTCTGCGGACCGAGCCGGGCCGTCATCCAGACCGGGCTGTATTCGCACAAGAACGGCTTCTACGCCAACGACGGCGAGGTCTTCGACAACTCGCAAACCACCTTTCCCAAGCTGCTGCAAAAGGCCGGCTACGCGACCGCCGTCATCGGCAAGTGGCACCTGCACTGCGATCCGCAAGGCTACGACTACTGGAACATTCTCAACAGTGACCACGGCCAGGGCCAGTATTACAACCCGCCAATGAAAGAAGTTGGACACCCCGTCAACTACACGGGCTACGTTACCGACATCATCACGGACCTGGCGCTCGACTGGCTGAGGAACCGACGCGATCCCCACAAGCCGTTCCTCCTGATGTGCCAGCACAAGGCGCCGCATCGACGCTGGGAACCGCCGCTGAAATACCTGCACCTCTACGACGACGTCACGATCCCCGAGCCCAAGACGCTGTTCGACGACTATGCCGGCCGCGGCATCGCCGAAAAGACCCAGGATATGACCATCGCCAAGACGATGGAGGAGTGGGATCTGAAGCTCAAGACCCCGGGGGATCTCAATCACCAGCAGAAGAAGATATGGGAAGCCGCCTACGGTCCGAAGAACGAGGCGTTTCGGAAGAGAGCTTTGACCGGGAAAGACCTCGTCCGCTGGAAATATCAGCGTTTCATGAAGGACTATCTCCGCTGCATCCGCAGCGTCGACGATTCGGTCGGCCGCCTCCTCGACTACCTCGACCGCTCGGGCCTGGCCGACAACACCGTGGTGATTTACTGTTCCGACCAGGGCTTCTACCTCGGCGAGCACGGCTGGTTCGACAAGCGGTGGATTTTCAAGCAGTCGCTGCACACGCCGCTTATCGTCCGATGGCCCGGCGTGGTCAAGCCCGGCCACGCGCAACCGGAACGACATCGTATCCAACGTCGATCTGGCCGAGACCTTCTGCGAGATGGCGGGCAGCGACAATTCCGTCCACCATGCAGGGACGCAGCCTGGCGCCGGTGCTCGGCGGCCACACTCCCGGCGACTGGCGAAAGGACTTCTACTACCATTACTACGAATGGCGCCCCGAGGGTAGCCCTCACAACGTCCGACCACATTACGGCGTGGTCACCGATCGCTACAAACTCGTGCATTTCTACGGCGACGTGAATTACTGGGAGCTGTTCGATCTGGAAAAAGACCCTCAGGAGCTCACCAGCGTCTACGACGATCCGGCCTACGCCCAGGTGCGGCAGCGGCTGCACGCTGCACTCGACCGGCTGCAAAAACAGTACGGCGACACAAAGCCCGAACTGCCGTTGAAAGATCTGCACGGACGAAAGTTCTAGTGGTCCGCCAAGCTAAAGCCGCCATGTTCCTGGATCAGTGGGGCAGACATTCCTGTCTGCCAAGTTCGGTTTATATGGCAAACAGGAATGTCTGCCCCACCTGTCACTTTCAGGCTTGGCGGACCACTAGCCGTGAGGCCGCCGCGAGCGTCGTCAACCTATGCCGAACGCAAGCACGCACGGCATCCCCCAAAGCATCTCGTTGGCGGAGATCGCAGCCGGAACAGCATCCGCAGTTCTTGGCCCTAGCGCATACACAGACCCTCTCCCCTATCTCTATTAACACGATTTCCCCCGTTTGCCGCCTCAGCACGCCGCCGGATCGGTCGATCGAGCCGTAAGTCCTTAATCGGTAAAGCGTAAAGTCGCAGCAACCCCTGGCGATATATGCCCCGCTTCAAACCGGGGCAACACCCCGACGACGAATCTGTACGGAACGGGCTCCGTCCCGTTCCTTCATAGCTCAAGCCAGGGCAGCACGAGCAGGACGCCCTGCTGTCGCCCGCAGATTCGCTGAAGCTCCACATTCCGGCACAACCGTACCGATGTGAAGATCGCAGGACGACGTGAAGATTGATGAATATGACGCCGAGTGAAAGAAACAGGGGGATTGTATACGCCTGCCGGGCTGTCTCCCCGGCCCATGCTCGCAACGACGATGCGACGACTTATTCACATTCCGATCATACACACTTCCGCCGATCTGGGATCACTCTCCAAGTTCGTGCAGGCACACTACACGGAAGTCTGCGGCCGCACAAGCTGGAACCGGCGCGAGAACGTGCTCAAAGCGCTGTGGACCGACATCGAGGCAAATCTCGATGCGTTGCACCTCGATGCCGGGAAAACGCGAATCTATCAGGACGGACTGCCCATCTGCGGATTTGAGGAGAGAATTGTCCGCGAACTTGCCAAAGCGGGCAGCAGCAACCACCAGTTGATTCTCAGGCTGCTGGAGCGAGGCGCGGCGCTGATGGGCACGGAGGATTCTCAACTACTCGTGGAAGAGTACGAGCTGCAAAAGCAGCGGCTCACGCAAGCGGCGGGCACGAAATCGGCGTCGATCGAACAGAAAGACCGCATGGATCGCCTGCTCAAAGCGCGGGATTCGTTCATCGCGGAACGGATCGCCAGTACGCTTCAAGAGGACGAGGTGGGGCTGCTATTCCTGGGCTCTCTCCATCGCCTCGACGCGCTCAAGGCTGGCGACATTCGCGTGGATACCCTCGGCGAGGGCCTCCACGAAACTGTACGGCGGCCACGGTCCTAAAACCACGCATCGCCCTTCGTGGCACGCCCCGCCGGCGCTCGCCGCCCGGCTCTGAAAAGCCGTCACGCGATCTCGCTCGACAAGGAATGCCAGCCGAATTCGACGCGATGGCGAGGGCGGCAGCTTCCGCCACTGCCGATAGTAGCCGTGCAGCCGCTGCACGAACCGCTGCACTATTGAACGGGTTCGCTCCGCGTCTTCATCTGCGCAGTCGATAGTGCGATCGCCGCTGTTCGATGTAGGCCCGCGGCGATTGCCGGCCGGGCGAGACGGCGGCCGGTGTTTCTGTCGTGCTAAGCGGTGCAATCTGCACCCCCATCTCGCAAGTCCAATCAAGCCGGCTCAGCCCGTCGAGCAGTTCGTGGCGACGATCGTCGAGCATGGAGTGGATTTCGCTCTCATCGCGCAGCGCCACCCCAAATCGCACCGGCAACACGCAGACGCGACGATGGATCGCTTCGAGCACCGTGGCATGAAGCATCGGCGGGACCGCGTGGTGCGGCGCATCGATGAAGGCGCAGGCCAACTCTCCCGCAAAACTCCAACGCACGTCGACTGAGCCGGCAGCCTGTTTCGGCACGCTCGGCACGTCACGGCGGCGGCTGATGCCTAGCGGATACAACGGCATAACAACCTCCGGCAACGGCTTTCCCTTGGACTCGCGCCAAAACAACGCTTGTAGGACGGATTTCCAGATCCGTCCCCGAAAAATGGACGGATTTGGAAATCCGTCCCACGGCACAAACAACTCTTCGCTCACGACTCCAAGCTGGGACAAAAATGATAGGGAGGCCATGGGCCGCTCACCTCCAGCACCAAACCCCTCTCTTGCACATCGCGATAAATACTTTCGATCGTCTCCAGCCAGCTCGCCCGTGCCGAGGAGGGCAACAGGAACGCCGCGTTAAACACCATTTCTTCGCTGCGGCCGGTCAGGTCGGCCGACAGATTGCGGATACGACAGCAGTTGTCGGCCCTGCTCGCCAGACACTGCTCGACCTTCTCGATTGTCTGGTGTACGCTGCGCGCAGCTCCCGGCGGCTGTCCAACTGGGCCTTCTTCTGGTTCAGATAAGCCGTGCCGGCTCGCTGTGGCCCAAGGTAATGCGGCCGGGGTGGGCCGCTGTGTCCCTCCACCGGCTCCAGCCGCCGCTTCTGCAGATAGAGCTTCACTCCCCACTCCTGCCGATTGCCGAGCCGCTTCAGGAATTCCGCCACGTGCGCCCTGCAACGCAGCAACATCGCCTGCAACGAATCTCGCGATTGAAACACCGTGCCGAGCCGCAACGGCAACACGGCGGAACTGGCGGCCGCCTGGCAGATGATCTCATTGTGCCGCGATGCGATCTTGCCCAACCACTGAACGTCTTCGGCCGTCTTGCCCTGCAACCTCTCGGGCACGAATTGGTCCAAGCCGACGCGGCTGGTCACGGCGGCGATCGGGCCTTCGCGAATCAGCTCCACGTGAAAGCGGGGATCGACCCCGGGGCCGATCTCTTCCACCCGGCATTCCGGCTCGACGAAGGCGTATTGGCAATAGCACAGATCATTCATGTTCGACTCGCGCCGTCCGTGGCGAAAGCTCCTTGATCGCCGTCTGCAAGTGTTCCTTCTCGATGCTCACGCCGGCGGCGTCGGGCTGTTCGGGCGAGGCCACGATCCGTGCCGACAGCGTGGCCATCATCGCCTGATGACATACGCCTTCGATCTCCGCCCCGCTGAAGCCCTCGGTCTGCTCGGCCAGCCAGCGGGCCGTCACGTTCGACGCCAGCGGCCGGTCGCGCAGATGCACCTGGAAAATCTTCTCGCGGGCCGTCTGGTCGGGCAGCGGAAGGTCGATCTGCAAATCGAATCGGCCGGGCCGCAACAACGCCGGGTCCAACAAATCGCGGCGATTCGTCGCGGCCAGCACCAGAACCCCCTTGAGTTCCTCGATGCCGTCCAACTCGGTCAACATTTGGCTCAGCACACGGCCGCCCACGCCCGCGTCCTGGTGGCCGCCGCTCGCGCGGGTCGAGGCCATGGCGTCGATTTCGTCGAAGAAGACGATGCAGGGGGCCGCTTGACGCGCCTTGTGAAACACTTCACGGACGCCGCGCTCCGATTCGCCCACGTACATCGACATCAGCTCCGGCCCCTTGACGGCGATAAAGTTCACCTCCGTTTCGGACGCCAGCGCCTTGGCCATAAGCGTCTTGCCGCAGCCCGGCGGGCCGGAAAGCAGCAGGCCCTTCGGCGGATTCAGGTGAAACGAGCGGAATAGCTCGGCATACTTCATCGGCCACTCGACCGCCTCGCGCAATCGCTGCTTGACGTTCTCTAACCCACCGACGTCATCCCAGCCCACGTCGGGCACTTCGACAAAGACCTCGCGGATCGCCGACGGCTCCACCTCTCGTAATGCCTCTTGGAAGTTCTCCATGCTGACTTCCAGTTGCGCCAGCAGTTCGTAGGGAATATGGCGCTGCGAAAAGTCGACGTGCGGAAGCAGACGACGCAGGGCATTCATGCCGGCCTCGCGGCAGAGGGCCTCCAGGTCCGCGCCGACGAAGCCGTGCGTGATCGCCGCCAACCGGCCAAGCTCGACGCCCTCGGCCAGCGGCATTCCGCGGCTGTGGATCTCCAGAATCTCTTTGCGGCCGTGCTGATCGGGAATGGGGATGGATATTTCGCGGTCAAAGCGGCCCGGCCGACGCAAGGCCGGGTCCAACAGATTGGGCAGGTTGGTGGCCGCCAGCACGACAACGTGCTGCCGCTGCGAGAGCCCGTCCATCAGGCCGAGCAATTGCGCCACCACGCGCTTCTCCACGTCGCCGACCGCCCGATCGCGGTGCGGGGCAATCGCGTCGATCTCGTCGAGAAAAATGATGCTCGGCGCCCGCTTCGTCGCCTCGTCGAATATCTTCCGCAGGTGGGCCTCGCTCTCGCCATAGAACTTGTGGATGATCTCCGGGCCGTTAATGGCAAAGAAGTTGGCTTCCGTTTCATGGGCCACGGCCCGGGCGATCAGCGTCTTGCCGCAGCCTGGAGGCCCCAACAGCAGCACGCCTTTGGGCATCTTCGATGCCCAATCGCTCAAACAGTTCGGGGTATCGCAGCGGCAGTTCGACAATCTCTCGCACGCGTTCAAGCTGCCGCCGCAGGCCGCCGATGTCCTCGTACGAGATCGCCGGCGCCGTTGTCGCCGCCGCGCCCGCAGGATGCCCGTTTCCGCCCTTCCGCGCACCGCCGATCTTCAACAGCGTGTCGGACGCGATCACCACCGGCCCCTGCGGCGACGTGCTCTTCACCTGAAAATCGGCATTGCGGTTGCCGAACAGCGTCGCTCGCACCCGGTCCCCGGCCATGATCGGCAGGCCGTCCAACAGGCTGCCGATGTACTCCAAGTCCCGGCTGGAAGGCGTAAAGCCGAGCGGATCGAGGACCACTTCGGCGGCCGGCGGGGCGGCGACGCGACGCACGACGGCCGATTCTCCAATCGCCGCTCCCGCGTTCTCGCGGATAATCCCGTCGATTTGGATACGCCCCTTGCCGCGATGTTCCTTGAACGCCGGCAGCAGTTTGCAGACCGTGGTCTTGTGCCCTATGACTTCCACGAGGTCGCCAATCTCGGCGCCCAGCAGACGCATGTCGGCGGGGTCGATGCGGGCCAGCCCTCGGCCCACGTCTTTGCCCGTCGATTCGCTGACCTTCAAGGTGAGTTCCCGTGTTGCGGTGGAGGAATCCGACATGGTGCTCCCGTCTCGTTTCTCTTTGGTGTAAAGCCGCGACAACCCGCGGCCGGAACAAATCGTTGTTCGCTTGTAGGAGGCGACTCCCGTCGCCGATTTCGCGGTCGTCTTCTGTTAATCGGCGACAGGAGTCGCCTCCTACAGCGCTTGCGACGGCGGAGCATTCCCGTATGGTGATCCGAGTTGGGTGGCTGCGATGACACCACCCAACTCGGAACCGAGGTCCTGCCCTACCGACGAAAACGCACTTGAAGGATGCCGTTGCTGCATTCCCAGTTCATCCGCTCCGCCGAGCAGTTCGCGGGCAAGTCAATCTCCTTGCGGTACGTTGTCTCTCCGCGCTTGGCGGAAAGACCCAGCCGACCGTCGGCCAGTTTCAGGTCGATATTCTCCTTGGCGACGCCGGGAAGCTCGACCAGGACCAACGCGTAATCGTCTTCTTCGTGAATGTCCACCAGCGGTTCACGTATGTCCTCGCCCAGGGGACGATCCGTGTGGTCTCGGTGGACGTTGCCGAAGGGCTCGACCTTCAACTCGGTTTGGCCTTGATCGCCCAGCCCAGTCCTGATATTGATTCCATAGACGCCGTGGATCTTCCCGTTGGCGTCCTTGAGCTCACCGGATCGGGAGAGCTCCTCTCCCGCTTCGGCCAGTTCGCCGAGTTTTTCGATTAGCCCGCCCAGGCCGCCCAGCAGCCCGCCCATACTAAACGAGCTTTTGACGACCTTATCCGACGGTTTCGACGAATCCCGCTTGGTATCGTCTTCGCTGACTCGTGCCACGGGCAATCCCCTTTTTATAGTTGTTGTGTTCGACTTATGCCGGGCTTCGCGCCATATCGGCATTCTCCCGCACCAATATAACTCACAGCGCGGGCGATTCGTCCGCACAACGACTTCGCCCCGTGTTGATGCGGCATTTTCCACCACCTATGTCCGTTTCTCTACGCGCCCTCGTAGCGTGTTCGACGGCGCGGCGTTGCAGCGCCGATCGAACAGCGCGAATTGTCTGCGGGCATCACGGTGGAAAATATCGCATACAATCGCGCGATACTCTACTTGACAGCGACGGCGCCCGACGCAGCGTGCTCCTTTCTCCACTGTTTTCTGCATGGAAAGACGCGCAGCCTGGGGCGGCTGTTCCCGTCAGTTTGACTGCGCAACAAATCGAGCTACGGTTCACTTCAGCAATGGATCGCAACGTGACGATGTCACGCAAATACCGTCGATTCACTGTCGAGAAGAGTGCAGGAGTTGACCCCTGTTGATTCCGCAACCTGGATGATGTTAGTCCGAGGTAGCTGAATCCTGTTTTCTCGAAAGGAGACTTCCTATGGCGAACGTTCAGAAATCCACAGACTCGTCCAGCCTGGCCGAAGTGGTGGACCGCATTCTGGACAAGGGCATCGTGATCGACGTTTGGGCGAAGGTGTCGCTGGTCGGCATCGAGCTCTTGTCGGTCGAGGCCCGCGTGGTCATCGCCAGCGTCGAGACGTACTTGAAGTACGCCGAGGCGATTGGCTTGACTGCCAGTGCCGCTGCCCCCGCGTAAGTGGAATTGCTGGCAATCGCTGCCGACCGGTGCCCGCTGAGGCGCCGGCCGGCCGGTGGCCGGTAATGCAACAGCCAGGGAAGGCTCCCGCTCGAAGCAGGGCTGGCCCGGCTGTGGTAGGCCGGGGCGAAAGCGAGGCCGACTACACGCTGGCCAGCCCGGTTTCGGGGCGGTGGTTTTTTCAGAGAAGTTTTCGCGGCAAAAGGCATACCCGCCTTTCCTGCCGACCCCGAACCACAACTTTTAGGAGTTTCCGATGGCAACCTTTACGGACGAATTTACACGCATGCGCCAAGATTTCGATCAGGCGCAAGCGGATCGCGACCAACTGTTTCACGATACCCGTGAGCATGTGCAGAACATGTCAAACGGCGTGAAGGAACAGTTGGCCGGATTCCGCCAAAACATGCGAGACATGCACGACCAGATCGCGGAAGCGGCCAACCAAGTGCGCACCGGCCTGAGAGAGATGAGCACGGACTTGCACACCGGCGGCAACATCTTCCGCAACGGATCGAGCCCCAAGACAAGAGCCCGGAAAAGCCGTTAGCCTGCTGGCCGCAAGCTTTGCAGACAACGCCATTGCCGCCGACGGCCACCGCCGACCACTTCGTGGTACCCGACGCCGTCTGCGGTCGCGGCGTAAATGAAACGAGTCCTACCAGCAGCCCACCTGATTTGCGACCTGCCAAGCAGGAAAGGAAGCCGCCTCCCCATGATCCGACACAGCAACGGCACAAGCCGGCGAGTGATTGAGCACAAGTTCACACACAGCCCAGACCACATTCAGCCCGAAGCCGGCGATGGCTTTGTAATCACTCCCCAAGTCGAGGAGTTGATCGGGCGAGCCTCCGCCTATCTCGAAGCCGGTTATCCGATCAACTTCTCAGGTCCGGCCGGCACTGGAAAAACCACGCTTGCACTCCACGTGGCTGCAAAGTCCGGCCGTCCGGTGATGCTCATTCACGGCGACGACGAGTTCGGCAGTTCCGACCTTGTCGGCAACGACATGGGATACCGCAAGAATCGCATGATTGACCAATACGTCCACTCGGTCCTCAAGGAAGAGGAGACCATGCGCACTCTCTGGATCGACAACCGGCTGACCACGGCTTGCCGCTACGGCCACACGCTGGTCTACGACGAGTTCACCCGCAGCCGGCCCGAGGCCAACAACGTGCTGCTGAGCGTGCTGGGCGAAGAGATTCTCAACCTGCCGAAGCTCCGCTACGCCGGCGAGGGGTACTTGAAGGTGGACCCTGCCTTCCGGGCGATCTTCACGTCCAACCCGGAGGAATACGCCGGCATCCACAAGAGCCAGGACGCCCTGATGGACCGCTTAATCACGATTCACGTGGACTATTTTGACCGCGAGACCGAGGTGGCGATTGCCGCCGCGCGCAGCGGCGTTTCCAACGATGACGCGGGCTATGTGGTCGATCTGGTGCGGCGTTTCCGCGAGCGCCATGTTGGCCGGCATCGACCGAGCCTCCGCGCGGCGATTATGATCGCCCGCGTGGTCGCCCAGCGGGGAGGAACTTTCGACTCGTCCGACTTGATCTTTCAACGCACCTATCGTGACGTGATTGGACTGGATCGCAACAACTCGCACGGCGCAGTGGAACTTCGTTCGCACGATGTCATGGACGCGGAACTGGCGGGTACGTGTGAGCTTGTCGAGACGGCACTCCAAGAATCCCGTTGACATATTGCCGCATTCAGTATTCAGTACGAAACAAGAAAGCCCTGACATGAAGTCATCAGTTCCCCGCCGTGGAGTGCAAGACATCCGCACGATGTCCGAACGCATTAGTGATGCGGACAACCCACAACGTAAATACCTGACCTTGGCCATGCTCGAACTGGAAAGGGCACGCCGCAATAAGGAAAGACAGAGCGCCAGCCAGCGCGTGGCCAATATCGACCAGCGGTTGGCCGACATCACCGCCGAGCAGACCGAGCTTCTTTCTGCCGCCGAAGCGGAGTTGGGCGCCTCTGCTCTGTCCGAGCAGCGGGGCCAAGCCGAGGATTCGGCCCCGCAGTCCGGCGGCGGTTTCAAGCTCGCCTACTAGTCCTCGCAAGGATCTGAAACTAATACGGAGACAAGCGAAATGGAAACGACGCTCAACACAGACCAGGCTCGTCGGCCCAATATCGTCGCGGCACAGGCCGTGGCCCGCGACTTCCTCACGGGCGCTCTGCCCGACGTGCAGCGAGTGGACGTCACCAAGGTCGCCCCCCTTCTCTCTGGCGATGCGACGTGGGAGGCGGAAGCCGACGTGTGGCAGCCCAATGCGACGCTCAAAAGCCTCGGCCTTGAGACCGGGCGGCCCGTGCTCGATCATAACCATTACCTGATCCGGCTCGACGCCCTGCTGAACGTGCTGGAATACGAACTAAGAGAGTCCTTCTGAAGAAGGGCCTGGCCATGACCGCGAGATCAGAAGGAGTGCGGCAATGAAACTGAACTGTCTGTCCTGCGGCCACAGCATCGACCTGCACCGCGACTACGACGACTACGAGGGGCAGGTCAAGTGTTACGTTTGCGGCGGTCTGCTGACAATCCTGACCGAGAGCGGCTATATCAAACGCGTGACCTTGGCCCCACACGCGCTGCAAGAAGAAGACGACGCGAGGTTGCATAGCATGTCGTCGTGACACGGAAGCGGTGCGGGAACCGCCGTTCCCGCCGACACACCTTTATGGAGGGAGGAAAACGTGAGCACCATCAGCGCCGTTGAAGCGGGGCTCTATCTCTACGGGATTATCGACGCCCAGAACGCCCTCGACCTCGCAATGTCGGGGATCGAAGGTGGGGATATCGAAACAATCAAGGCGGATGGGATTGCCGCCGTCATTACGCGAGTCGGCCGCCAGAAGATTCGTCCCCAGCGAGCCAACCTGGCCGTTCACCACAAGCTCTTGCACGAACTCGCGATGCGGCAAACCGTGCTTCCCTGCGCCTTCGGCACCGTGGCCGCCAGCGAGGAGCAATTGCTCGAAGTCCTCCGTACTAACTGCGGCGAACTGCTGCGCGAATTGGCGATGCTGCGCGGAAAGATGGAAATGAGCCTCAGCGTCTATTGGAACACATCCAATATCTTCGAGTTCTTCGTGGCCGCCAATCAAGAACTCAAGGCCATGCGCGATCGAGTGTTTCGGCCCGGCAGAGAGCCTTCGATGGAAGAACGGCTGGAACTGGGAAAACTCTTCGAGTCGCTGTTGGGGCAGTGCCGCGAGCGCCACACGCAACAGGTGATCGACACGCTGTCTCCCTATTGTGCCGAGATTCGCGCCGTCGATCCCGGAGCGGAACAAATGATTATGAAGGTGGTGTGCCTGGTCCACAAGGATCAGCAACAGCGTTTCGAGGAAGGTGTCCAAGAGGCCGCGAGAAAGTTCGACGACCACTACACCTTCAAATACAGCGGGCCGTGGGCGCCCTTTGATTTCGTGGACGTCAGCCTCAATTTGTCTTAGGATAGCTCGCATGTTCCTCTTGGATGATATTCTGCTGGCGCCGATGAAGGGCTTGGCCGCCGTTTGCCGCAAAGTTGAAGAAGCCGCCCGGCAGGATTTGGAAAACCAGGGAAAGACGGCCATGTCCGCCTTGGGCGAGCTCCATCGGCGGCTGGAAATGGGCCAAATCGACGAAACGGCGTTCGATCTGGAGGAGACTCGGCTGCTCGAACAGATCGAAGAGCTCGACAAAGTGCTCCACCCGCACGATTAACCAAGCGAGGTTCAATAGACCGCAATGCAAGACAATGCCGTACCCGCCGGAGATGAAGAAAACACGCTGCTCGAACTGCTTGACCGGCTACTGAACGCGGGCGTCGTCCTCTGCGGCGACCTGGTCGTTTCCGTCGCCGACATCGAGTTGCTCTACTTGCGGCTGCAACTGACCCTCTCCTCCGTCGAGACGGCCCGGCGTGCGGGATGGTTTGTTCCCACCGTGAGTTCCTGCGACGCGGAGTTGGAGAAGAAGTATGCCTAACCCGCGCCGCAACAAACGGTGTAACCTGCCGTAGGACGGATTTCCAAATCCGTCCACAAAAACCGGTCGGATTCGGAAATCCGTCCTGCAAGGCTTCACACAAATGGGGACTGTTCCTTAGCGTGTGTCCAAGAATAACTTTTGAGTTTATCGTCTTAGCTTTGGTTTGATGGTGTAATTCCACTGCGGACAGGTCGGGTGACTATGGATGTTGATCTGGGCCATTTCGTCATCGGTCACGCGGATTTTTGCGGCGTAGCATTTGCTGTTGAGTCGGGCTGTTACACGCAGACCGGTTCGGCTGCGGGTGCCGCGAATGAATCCCAGCATGGTGTCCAACGTCCGCAACGGTTGACCTGCCCAATTGGTGCTGATCGGACCAAAGAGACGATGTTCCACCGGATTCCATTTCGACGCTCCGGTGGGATAATGGCTGACGGTGATCTCCAGGCCGTCCGCGTTCGCCCAGCGTTGCAGTTCCCGCTTCCACAGGCGGCGACGATAGCCGTTGCTGCCGCCCGCGTCGGCTTCGATAAAGATCTTCCGGGCTCCCGGATACGCCCGCTTGCCGCGAGTACGCCACCACTGACGCAACGAATCGACGGCGAACTCGGAGGTTTCCGTCGAGATGCCGACGCATACGTGCCCGGCATTTCGCGCCGTATCGTAGATGCCGTAGGGAGCCGCCCGGCATTGGGCGTCTTGCGGGAAGTCATGGGCAAGGACTTCCTCGGCATGACGCGACCACTTGCGTCCCGCGTTGCGGAAGTTGCCCACAAGTTCCTTCTTTTTCGCATCCACGCTGACGGCGGGACACCCGGCCTTGTGAAACTTACGACGCTGGCGACGAAGATACTGAAACTGCTTGTCGCGGTCGGGATGAGGCGGGCCGGTGAACCGTTTCACGTTGACCCTCGGCGAAAAACCCAAGCCTGCGCAGCAGTCGCCTCACCGTGGTGGGCGAACCTTGCCCCAGACGCTCAGCCAGCGAACGCAGCGAACTGCGCACGAATCGGTTTGCGCCGGTCGGCTCGCCGCCGGTTTCGTCTTCCACCAAGCGGATCAGACGTTGGCAGACCGCGGGCGTTTTTTTTCGATGGGCGGTTGTCCCGCGCCGGGCAATCGCACACGGTCGGTGGGCCGTCCATCGAGATGGTCGTCGAGTTCCTGGCGACCGCGACGAATCGTCTCCACGCTCAACCCGCTGACTGCGGCCATAAACCGATCGCCCCCATGCCCGATCTTCTTGGATTCCAACGCCACCATCCAGCGGCGTTGCTGCTCGTCCAAGCGGCTCAACAGGAGATTGAACTGATGGTGCAACTCCCGGTCCGCATGGTGTTCGCGTTGCGAGCAAATGGGGCATTGGCACTGATGAACATCCTGACCCGGCATCGGCTTCCTCCTTCCCTGGAAGATGAGGAAGCCTTGTACCAGATTTTATGAAAACTCACAAGTTATTCTTGGACACCCGCTTACTTGCGTCGGATCGGAGAGCTACCGTGAATGCCCAGGCGGCACAGATATTTGGTTTCGCTGACGCCCGTCCGACCGAGCCGCCGGCGGCGGCCGCGCTGGCCGATTTGCCCTCCAAGATTCGGCTTCAGCCCGAAAACGTCCGCAACGGCCTGGCGCAACTGGTTCTTACGCTGGTCGAGTTGCTCCGCGAGTTGATGGAACGCCAGGCATTGCGCCGCATCGACGCCGGCTCGCTCACCACAACGGAAGTCGAGCGGCTGGGGACGACCTTTCTCCGGCTGGCGGAAGAAATCGACGGGCTCAAGCACTATTTCGGCTTCAGCGACGAAGACCTCAACCTCAACCTCGGCCCGCTCGGAAAGCTGCGGTAGCCGCAAGCGAAAGGGATAATCTCATGGCCCAGGCACAACTCATCACCCGAGCCACTCACGGGGATAGTCTGGCCGACATCCTTGAACGAGTGCTCAACACCGGGTTGGTGATCGCCGGGGACATTCGCATCAAGCTCTGTGACGTGGAGTTGTTGAGCATTCAGCTTCGTCTGCTGATCTGTTCGGTGGAGAAGGCGCGCGAATTGGGCATAAGCTGGTGGTGGCAGACCTCCCCGCAGCCCGCCGTTCCTGCTACAACAGCCGCTCCCGCAGTCGCAGCCCGGCAGCCGCCCGCTCCACTTCCCCAACGGAGTCCCACGTCGCTTCCGCCCGAGGATTGCCCGCAGTCCCCTGAATCCCGGCGATACCAGGACGTGATGCAGATGCTGGAGCACGGTCCGCGATAGTTGCTGCCCACGCGGAGCGTAGGAACGAGGCCAACGTGATTTTGCCTATCCACGGCGTCGCCCCGCCGGCGCCGGCCGCTTGTGCCGCCCTTGAATTGCGGCGTGGTAGTTCGGATTGTCGGCCTTTCCGGTCAGTTCGTAGAGAAACCGGCTGGGGACTGTCGGCCGCGACTTGCCCCACTTCAACCGATTCAGCGCCATCGTGAGCGTCAGACGCCGCCGGGCGCGGGTAACGCCGACGTAGCATAGCCTTCGTTCCTCATCGACCGCCGCGCCGGCCGGCGGAAAGGGAGACAGGCGCATTTTGTGCGAAGCACCCTCGGGGCCGTTCCGGCAAAATGCGCCTGTCCCCTTTTCCGGCACGGCGATGCTGCGGTGGTGCGGCAGAGTGCCCTCCTCCATGCCGACCATGTAGACCTCGCGGAATTCGAGCCCCTTGGCCGCGTGCAGCGTCATCAGCGCCACCGCGTCGCGCTGGAGCTTCGTTTCTTTGTCCTGGCCGTATTCGTCGCCCGTCAGCGCGACCTCCTGCAAGAAACCGGCCACCGTAGGACGTTGCCCCCGCTGCGCCTCGCGCCGCCAGTACTCGGCCGAGGCGTTGACCACCTCTTCCACCGCCGCCCAGCGCGACTCTTGATCGGCCGCGTTTGGATAGAGCTTCGTCAACTCGTCCTTGTACTTGATCTCGCGGATAAGCGTGCTCAGCAATTCCCACAGGGGCTGCGTTTTCATTTGTCGTTGGAACCGCTCGATCATCGCGCGGAATCGCCCCACGGCCTCGATGGCGGGCGATGGAAGCCCCGCCAACGTGCCGGCGTGCGACAAGACCTCCCAGAGCGGACGGCCGCGGCGAATTGCCTCCTCCATTAGCCGCTTGACCGTCGTTTGGCTGATCCCCCGTGCGGGCAAGTTGATGATCCGCAACAGCGAAACCTCGTCCGACGGATGCGCCAGCAGTTTCGCGTATGCCAGGACGTCGCGGACCTCTTTGCGGTCGTAGAACGACATGCCGCCCATCAAAACGTAAGGAATCTTCTTGCGACGCAGCTCCATCTCGAACGCGCGGGGCTGCTCGTTCGTGCGGCAGAGGATGGCGAAGTCCCTCGGGCGTCGTTTCTTCTGGAGCATCCGAGCGGCGATGTCATCGACGACGGTCCTCGCTTCTTCCACCTCGTCTTCAAGCTGCAAAATGCGCGGCGGCTCGCCGCTGCACGTCGCCCGCAGCACCTTGTCGTGTCGCAGCTTGTTGAACGCGATCAGCCGGTTGCCCCACTCGACGATTTCCCGCGTCGAGCGGTAGTTCACCTCCAGCCGCACGACTTTCGCCTCCGGCCAGTCGCGCTTGAATCGCAAAATATGGGCGACTTCCGCCCCGCGCCAGCCGTAGATCGACTGATCGTCGTCGCCCACCACGCACAGGTTGCGGTGCCCCGCCGCCAGCGCCTTGACGATCCGATACTGGCTGCCGTTGGTGTCCTGGTACTCGTCGACCAGCAGGTGATCGAACCGCTCGGCCTCGGCCTTCCGCGCCTTGGGGAACTGGGCAAAAAGATCCTCGGTACACAGCAGCATGTCGTCGAAATCGACTGCCCCGGCGGCCTTCAGCGCGTTCTGATAGCGGCGATACCCGGCGGCGGCCAGATGTTCGCGATCCGTCTGCGCCAGCGTGGCGGCCTCTTCCGGCCGAACCGACGCCGATTTCCACCGGCTGATAAGATAGATCAGATCGCCCGGCCGCAGCATCGCGTCGGGCGCTCGATCTTCGCGCAGCACCGTTCGCGCTACGCCCTCCTGATCGCCGCGGTCGTAGATGGCGAAATTGGTCGGGTAGCCCAGCAGCTTGATGTGGCGGTGGAGAATGCGAACGCACAACGAGTGGAACGTCGACATTTCCGGCCGCTGCTCGAGCTTCTTGCCCAGCATGGCGGCGGTGCGCTGCTGCATCTCGTTGGCCGCCTTGTTGGTGAAGGTGACGGCCAGGATACGCTCGGGCCGGATGCGGTTGCGGATCAGCTCGGCGATTCGGTAGGTGACGACCCGCGTCTTGCCGGTTCCGGCGCCGGCCAAGACCAGCAGCGGCCCGGCAAGCGTCTTGACGGCGTCGTACTGTGCGGGATTCAAGTCCATCGAAATTGTCGCAGTTGCAGGGCTCCTCACGATAGTAAACGCCAGCAGGCCGCGAGGAAAGGGGGCCCCAAGCACTGCCCGCCGCTGGAAGTCCCGACTTCCGACGGAAACTCCCGACGGAACCCGGCTGACGCCGGAACTACGGAGAATGCTGCAGTGTCTTGGGTGTTGGCGGCACGCCCGGAAAGCCGGTGGAGACGGAGCGATGCCCTATGGTATAATGGCATCGCGATGTTCCCTCCGATCCTTCACTATGTGTCGACGTCCTTACCTATCTGGAGCAAGCCCGAGATCGTTGGAGGCGTCTCGTGCAGATCACCAAGGCACATTTCGTGACCCACGGAATCCGGCCGCTTAGCCAGCTTGATTGGCCGCTGTCCCTGCCGCAACTTGCGAAGGACATCGATTCCGTCCGAAAGATGAAGCCTTGGACGAAGGAAAAACCAAAATAGACTTTCACGATACAACCCCAGGTGACCGTCTACGGTCCGCGTAGAGGCGGCATTATGCCGAACGCGCCGCCGGAAGACGTTATAACCTTGGCGAGAACCACCGTCGAATCATCACGCGAACGCTACCAGGAACATGACCATGCCGTTGCGATCTGTTTGCATACTAGCAGGGCTCGTCGCCGTAACTCTCAATTTGCCGCCTGGCGTCCGGGCCGAGTCGCTGAGCATCACCAAGGTGGAAGCCACGCCGCTCTTTCCGCGGGCAAAAGCCGGCGAGCCGCAGCGGCAGATCGTCCGCTTGACCGTGCAGAACCCCGCAGCGCCGACCGAAGCCAAGGTGAAGATCGCCGCGGGCGGAACGCCGGCCTGTGAACAGTCGCTCGGCCTGCTCCCCGCCGGCACATCGACAAAGGACGTTCGCGTGCCGGAGATCGACCGGCCGACCGAGTTGACCGTCGAGTTGTACGCGCAAGCCGCGGTTCGGCCGGCCGACGTCAAGAAGATCATCTTGCAGCCGCAGAAGAAATGGAAAATCTACTGCGTCTCCTACTCGCACCACGACCTGGGATTCGGCAACTACCCGCACCGCCTGCGGACCGACATCCGGCACGCCAACATCGAGCGGCCGCTGCGATTCTGCCGCGAGACCGACTCGTGGGACGAGGACAGCCGTTTCCGCTACGTGATCGAGACCAGCGAGCCGATCACCAGCTTCCTGGCGACCACAGTCAGGCCGACGCGGCCGAGCTTGCCCGGCGAATCCGCGAAGGGCGGATTCAGATCGGCGCCGTCCACACCACGGCCAACACCGAGCAGATGAGCAACGAACTGTTGGCCCGGCTCTTCTATCTGACCAACCGCCATAGCTGCGATCTGCTTGGGTGTGCCCCCGGCCAAGACCGGCCAGATCGACGACGTGATCGGGCTGACCTGGCCGCTGGCCACAATGTGCCACGAGGCGGGCGTTCCCTATTTCTTCCACGGGCACAATGGCTTGCGCGACTGCCTTCGGCCCGCTTCCGCCGAGCCGCGTCTTCTATTGGCAAGGCCCGGACGGCAAAAGCAAGGTACTCGTTCGCAGCACTCCCTACGGCGGCTATGCCGGCGACTCCCTCGGCGACGGCAGCGAGCGCCACATTGAAATGGTATCGAGAAGTTCGCCGGCCCGGCACTGGCCGTACGACGCCATGCTTCTGCCAGGACGGAACCGATTTTCAACTGGTAACGCTGGGATTCGGCCGACAAGATTCACGCTTGGAACGCTCGCTGGGCCTATCCGCATCTGATCTGTGCGACGATGGACATGTTCTTCGACGCCATCGTCGCCCAGGCCGATCCGGCGAAGATCAAGACCTTCGCCAAGGACGGCAACAACCAATGGGCCGACCAGGATTCGGCCGCCGCCCGGCTCTTGGCCAAGGCGCGAAAGCAAGGCGAAGCCGATCCCCACCGCGGAGAAGTTCGCCACCATCGCCACGGTGCTGGCCGGCGGCGAATATCCTTGGACCGACATCTATCAGGCCTACCATCGCCTGCTCCTCTATCACGAACACACCGACGGGCCCGACAACGCGTTCGATGGCAGCCGCGAGAACACGCAGCGCATCACGAAACCGAGCAGGCAGAAATCCGGGAGATGGTTGACGACGCCGAGGTTCTTCTCCGACCGCGCCTGGCAAAACGCCCTGGACCGCCTGGCCGGGCTGATTGCGACGCAGGCCGAACGCAGCGTGATTGTCTTCAACCCGCTCGACCATCCGCGAACCGATCTGGTGCGGATCGCCGCGAAAGACTTGGGCACAGTCTTCGCGCTGATCGATGCGGCAACGCAACAGACCGTCCCGTTCCAACGCGACGGAGAGGAACTTTGCTTCGTTGCCGCCGACGTGCCTTCGCTGGGCTACAAGACGTTCCGCGTCGTCGCCGGCAGCCGCGGCAACTCCAGCGCCCGCAACAATGACGCGCCGCCAACGGCCTGCTGGAAAATCGTTTCTACCGCGTTCGATTCGACGCGACGACCGGCGCGATCACCAGCATTTTCGACAAGCAGTTGAACGTCGAACTGGTCGATCAGGCGGCCCCGTACAAGTTCAACGAGTATCTCTACGAGCGCTACGAGACGCCCGAGGCTCGACGACGGCTCGAAATGGTATCGCGTCCAGTCGGCCACGCTTGCACGGCTGCGACCGGCCCGGTTGCCGCCCGGATGACCGTTCAGTGCGTCCGCCGTCGGGGTGGAGAAGATCGAACAGAGCGTGACCCTTTACCACGATCTGAAACGCATCGACTTCGTGCTCGATCTGGTCAAATCCCCCTCGGGCCGCACTTGCCGCGATACCGAACGGGACGTGCGGAACAAGGAATCGGTGTACGTCGCTCTTCCGTTGGAAGATTCCCGACTTCAGCTTTCATCATGAAGTGCCCGGCTGCGTCGAGGAGCCGATCAAGGACCTGTTCCAAGGGGCGTGCACGGCGTATTACGCGGTGCGTCACTTCAGCGACGTCTCCAATCCGCGCTACGGCGTGACGGTCTCCGCCCCCGAAAGCTCGCTTGTCGAGTATGGCCGGCCGCGCTCGTGCCCGAATCCCATCGTCCGCTTCACAGCGGTGACCGCACGGTTTTACGAGATGCAGATGACTCCGCCGGCCAACAGCCGCATGTATCTCTACCTGATGGACAACATGTTCGACACCAACATCCCGCTCAGCCAGGCCGGGCCGGCGCGGTTCACCTGGTCGATCCGCAGCCATGCCGGCGACTGGCAGCGAAGGCCGTGCCGACCAGTTCGGCTGGGAGACGATGAACCCGCTGCTGGCCAAGGTCGTCGCCGGCAAGCAGTCCGGCACGCTTCCCGAAGCGGGGACCAGTTTCCTTGCCGTCGATCAGCCGAACGTCGTTTGCACCACGATCAAGCCCGCCGAAGCCAACGGCCGCGGCATCGTGCTCCGCTTCGTCGAAACGCAAGGCAAATCGACAACCGCTTCCTTTCGGGCAACGTTCTTCGGCTCGCCCGCCAACGCGATCGAGACGAGCCTGCTGGAGGAAGACCGACGTCCGTTGCCGCTCGGCTCCGACGGCAGAGTCACGTTCACCATCGAGCCGTTCGGCGTCAAGACGATCCGATTGCTGTCGCAGTCGCGCAGACACCGTCCCCGCCCAACCAGCCTCACTGCGAGACCGCTCTCCGACATGGAAGTCGCCCTGAAATGGACCGCTTCCGACGTCTCGCCGACGAACGTCGGCTACTACCGCGTCTATCGCGGCACGAAGCCCAATTTCAAGCCGGGCCTGTTGAACCTCGTCGCCCGAGTCGCCGGCACGTCGGCCATCGATCGCCCAACGCTCTATTTCGGCGGCTGGATCAACAACCGCGTCGAGCCGAACACGACGTATTACTACCGCGTCTCGGCGGTCGATCGTTGGAACAACGAAAGCCCGGCGTCGGCCGTTCGTGAAGGCAACCACCCTCAAGCCGAGCGAGAAGAACGCCTTGCCAAACCGCGTCGAACGCCTGTCGGCGATCCTCATCAGCCCCTTCGGCCAGCACGATTACGTCAATCTGCTCTTCCGCACCAATTGCGAATCCGACGTCGTCCGCTACGAAATCCATCGCTCCGGCATGCCCGGATTCGTGCCGAGCGTAAACGACGCGCATCGGCGAAGTCAATGCCGACGCGATCATCAAGGGCTCGACGGCGTACGGCCACACTCCCATCGACCGCCGCCTTCGCGAGTTCGACCATATCATGTACCAGGACGACACGGTCGAACCGTTTAGCGAATACTACTATCGCGTTTGTGCCATCGACGCCGCGGGCCAGAAGGGACCATTCTCCGACGAGGCGGCCGTCACCACCAAGGGCCGCGAGCCGCAGATCACCTTGGGCCGGAAGATCACGGCCCAATCGGTCTACGCGCCCGAATACGGCCGGGTCTTGGCGATCGACGGCGATCCCGATCCCTACCACGCCTGGATCTCGAAGCCTTACGGCGGCGGAACGAAAGCACAAGCCCCGCGACGTGTGGTGGCAAATTGAGTTCCCCGACGAGAAGACGCCGCGGATCAAGGGCGTCCGAATCGTCGGCGACCATCGCGAGATCATCCCGCCGCCAGAAAAACCTCCGGGTGCAGTTGCTCCAGAAAGGCGTCTGGAAAACGGTCGCCGACGTCCGCGACGCCCCGCAGAAAGACATCCTTGCCACGTGGCCGCAGCCGCTTGCAGCCGGCGGAATCCGCATCGTCGTCTCCGCCGCCGATCTCCCCCGATCGGATCGTCCCGACGTGGACGGCATCGTGCGGATTTGCGAGTTGCTCCTGGTGCTGCCCGATGGCCACGAGGTGTCGCCGGTGGCGCTGAAGCAATGGAGACGACCACCGGGTCGATGATGCCGATTCTCGAAAAGACCCGCAACGCCTGTCGCGATCTGCTGACCAGCGCCGCCGGCCGCGCCGTCGCTTTCTTCTCGTTCTACTTCATCGACGGCGTGCTGATCGGCTTCATGGGCATCTTCCTCGCCATGCGGATGCGGGCCAGCAACGTCGGCGTCGGCAATATCGCCCTCTTCATGGCTGCGATCTATCTTCCCGCATCCTGGAAGTGGCTATTCGGGCCGCTGGTCGATCTGTGCTACAACGAATCGTAGCGTTGGCATTTGCCCACGTTGTGAGGATCACTCGTAAGCGTTCACAGGCCGGAAACAGAGGGGGACGGAGGAGGTTTTCGGCGACAGTATCCGCCGCCGGAGAAGATATTTCTCCGAAAACCTCCTCCGTCCCCTTGCCGCCCAGTGAACGGTTACGGATCACTCACAGGATGCCGGAACTGCGGAGCCGCTGGTGCCGCCTGAGCCCTCGACCACGATGCCCAACATGGCAGGCGGCGATCCGGCCTTGCTCTTCCGCTTGGCGTCGTACATTCGCTGATCGGCCGTGCGGATCAATTCATTCGCGTTCTCGGCATCGTACGGGTAGATGGCCATTCCGATGCTCGCGGTGACGGCCAATTCGTTTTGCTCAAGGCCGATTGGACCGGCGATGGTCTGGTGCAAACCGCGGCGAAGCCGCTCGATCGTCGAGGTGTGGTGCTGCTCGAGTTCGACGGCCACCACGAACTCGTCTCCGCCAAACCGGGCCACCAGGTCCACCGTCCGCATGCTCGCCCGGATTCGCTGTGCCACCACCCGCAAAACCATGTCGCCCACCTGATGCCCGTGCTTGTCGTTGACCGGCTTGAAGCCGTCGAGATCGATGAAGAAGACCGCGACCGTTGTACCCGCTCTCTTTGCCCGTTCGATCGTCCGTTGCAGTTCGCGGAGGAGGAATATCCGGTTAGGCATTTCGGTCAAGGCGTCATGCTCGGCGAGATAGTCGCTTTGCCGCTTGGCTTCGTTGGCCGTCTCCATGTCGCGGCGCAACGCCCGCCGCAGCAGATAGACCTCGCGTGAGTACCGCTCGCGGATGGTCACAATCAACAAACCTACGATCATGGTGCTGACAAGGAAGTAGCAATTCATCATCAGTAGCGGCCAGTACTGCTTCGTCAGCATTCCCTGAACCGAAACGGCCACCAGTACATACGTGCCCACGCACGCGATGCCCAGAGAATAGGTCGGCATCAACGTCATGTAGCTGACCGGCAGCGACGAGCACACGATCATCAGGCCGCAATAGTAACTGCTCCAGGCAAGGTCCGCGCGATTCGCCAGCGAGATCATGACGATAACGCCGATGCCCCAAGTCAGATGCATCGACCACACCACGAACCCGTATCGCGACAGAATGGCTTGCGGCCGGTACGTTGCGATCAGAAACACACCCATCGTCGCCGCCGCCACGATCACCCGGATCATCCAAGCGAGTTGATACGTCGAGGGGATCGCCCAGTAGTCCAGCACGCCAAACGCGAGGTACATGAAGGCGCCGAGCATCGTAGTCAGCTTCAGCGCCGAAGCTTCTCCGGCCCGAGATCGGACTGGTAGTCGGCTTCGAGATTGGGCGGGAACTTCATGGCAGACTACGGGTTGCGGCGCGCCGGTCGGGACGCATTGAAGAGAGGCGGTTTTCCGCCATCCCGGCTTCCGTGTGCGCAGTGCGCAAACCGCCACCATATTCAACCATAGCACGCCATATTCCCTACTCGGATACGAACATAACCCCCCCGTGGTGGTCAATCCGGGATTGTCTGCGGGGCGAAAAGCAATATCGCAACCCCGGCTGCCGTTATCCGGCATTTCTCGCCGCTGTGCGCCACTGCTTGGCACAAACAGCGTTGGGACAGCCGGTTACGCGTGCCACATCTGCGAAGCAGTGCAGCACTGGCAGCCGATCTTCCCGGCGCGGTCAGACGTGCGGACTAGCGTTGCAGATCGCAATGTGCCGCATAGCCCGCCCCCTCGCCCAGTTCGATCCGCACTCGGGCCGGCGACATCCCGGACGACGCCTTAATCGCCGCAGCCAGTCGCTCGCCGATGTACTGGGCCAGCATCTCCGTCGTCGTGTTGGCCAGCGACAACAAAACACAGTCGTCCTGCGGAAACAGCCAGCGGCGACCGGCGAACGTCACCTCGACCTCGCCGTGCTGTGACAACACGCGAATTGCCGCGTGTTGCGCGGGCAGCAGCACCCGATGATCCAATTCGGCGACAATTTCCTTCAATACGTCGTGGACGACGAGGTAATCCACCACGTAGCCGCAGTCGTTCAAAGGACCGTGCACTTCCGCGGCCACGCGATAAGTGTGACCGTGCAGCCGCTCGCACTCGCCGCCTTCCAAGGTGATGAAATGGGCAGCGCAGAAAACCAGATCCTCATTAGCGATCCGAACGGAAAAATCGCTCATGTTCGTCCTCGTTCCCGGTTCTGGCGACGCGCCCCGCCGGCCCCGTGCCGGTGGAGCGAATGATTGACCACTACGGCGGCAGCGAACCCCGCCGCTCGCCCCCGCCGGCCCCGTGCCGGTGGAGCGGATGATTGACTACTACAACGGCAGCGAACCCCGCCGCTCGCCCCCGCCGGCCCCGTGCCGGTGGAGCGGATGATTGACCACTACAACGGCAGCGAGCCCCGCCGCTCGCCCCCGCCGGCCCCGTGCCGGTGGAGCGGATGATTGACCACTACAACGGCAGCGAGCCCCGCCGCTCGCCCCCGCCGGCCCCGTGCCGGTGGAGCGAATGATTGACCATTACAACGGCAGCGAACCCCGCCGCTCGCCCCCGCCGGCCCCGTGCCGGTGGAGCGGATGATTGACCACTACGGCGGCAGCGAACCTCGCCGCTCGCCCCCGCCGGCCCCGTGCCGGTGGAGCGGATGATTGACCACTACAACGGCAGCGAGCCCCGCCGCTCGCCCCCGCCGGCCCCGTGCCGGTGGAGCGAATGATTGACCACTACGGCGGCAGCGAACCCCGCCGCTCGCCCCCGCCGGCCCCGTGCCGGTGGAGCGGATGATTGACCACTACAACGGCAGCGAACCCCGCCGCGCGCCCCCGCCGGCCCCGTGCCGGTGGAGCGAATGATTGACCACTACAACGGCAGCGAGCCCCGCCGCTCGCCCCCGCCGGCCCCGTGCCGGTGGAGCGGATGATTGACCACTACAACGGCAGCGAGCCCCGCCGCTCGCCCCCGCCGGCCCCGTGCCGGTGGAGCGAATGATTGACCATTACAACGGCAGCGAACCCCGCCGCTCGCCCCCGCCGGCCCCGTGCCGGTGGAGCGGATGATTGACCACTACGGCGGCAGCGAACCTCGCCGCTCGCCCCCGCCGGCCCCGTGCCGGTGGAGCGGATGATTGACCACTACAACGGCAGCGAGCCCCGCCGCTCGCCCCCGCCGGCCCCGTGCCGGTGGAGCGGATGATTGACCACTACGGCGGCAGCAAACCCCGCCGCTCGCCCCCGCCGGCCCCGTGCCGGTGGAGCGGATGATTGACCACTACAACGGCAGCGAGCCCCGCCGCTCGCCCCCGCCGGCCCCGTGCCGGTGGAGCGAATGACTGACCACTACGGCCACGCTTATTCTGCCTCTTCAAGTTGGGGCATCTTCAAAATACGGGTTTGAACGCCGGCCTTGGCCAGGACGGCGTAGAGCACGAATCCGACGATGAACGCGGCGACCGGCGGGGCGGGAATCGCCGGAATGACGCCCTTCAGTGCAGGAATCAATCCGGCCCCGCCGACGACGAACCCCACCGCCCACGATATCCAGCCCGCCGGGTTGAAACCGGCCCGCGGGCCAGACCATTTGCATCCGGCCAACAGGTAATCGGCCGCCATCGCGCCGCAGATCGGTCCGAACGACGCGCCGATGATGGTAAAGACGCCGATCACGTCACCCGCCAAACCGGTGACGGCCAGAAGGATGCTCCCCAGTGTGCCGACGCCGACCGAAAGCCACGGATTGATCTTCGGCAGTGTGGTTTTGAAGCTGTTGGCGGCAATAAACGATGAAAAGCAGGAAGAGGGGAAGGTCGCCAAGGCAAGAATCCAAAGCAGAATGTCGGCGGGGCCTTTGCCCATGATTGTGGCCAGCAGATCCGTGGCGCGAAGATCGGCGCTGTTGCCGGCGAGCCCCAAACCGCTGGCTCCGGCAACAGCCAACATCGCGACTCCCCCGGCCACGAGGGTTGCCAGCACGATTCCCACCAGGCCGCCAAGATGAACGTCACGGCGGTTTCGGTTGTTCATGCCAAAATCGACGCCCGCGGCGCCTGCCGTGGCAAAGAACCCGACAACGTAAGTTAGAATCAGACAGAACACCAAGGGGGCCGACAAAGCAGGAGCGGCGTGCAACGTAACGCCGTCCTTCACGGCGACGTCCACTCCCGCTTTGACCAGCACGTCGGGATCGAACTTAGCCAATCCGCCGAATGTGCCGAAGGCCAAAATGGCCAGGGCGATAAGCGGAACGATCGGAGCGAACGTGTTGATTCGCCCGACGTAGCGGATGCCTTTCATCCCCACAAATGCCGCCGCCACCGCCCAGACCGTCGCCACGGCGCCACAGGCCAGGGACCCCGGCGCTGCGTGGAACGGTCTACACAAGAGATAGCCGGCCGCAAACGAGCTCACCCCCAGCCAACCGAACTGAAGCAAACCCATGAGGAAGCCCGGCATCAGAAAACCACCGTAAGCTCCGTACGTTGACGTCCCCACCACGTACAAGGGCATACTGCTCTTGAATCCAAGCAAGCCGGGCACCAGATAAAACAGGAAATGGCAAATCAAGGCCGCGACGACGATGCCCGCCAAGGCCACAAGCAGGCCATGAGACAGCACGCCGCCGGCAAAGGCCGAATACTGCCCCAGGTCTTTCGTGATACCGCTCCCCACGGCGATGTCTTGCCAAAAAACAAACCAGAGCATCACGCCGGCATAGGTCTGCGCCGAACTTAGATACCAGGGCACGCGGCTGGTTTTCGGCACCGGCTGCACTACTGCCAAATAGTTTGGAAGCGAATCCATCGAACACCTCTATGGGAAAGAAAGGCGTGGTGGGGCCAAGACTGGTCGCCAATATATCACGATCGACAGGGACGTCAAATAGCCAAACAGCAACTCTGTTTGGGCCCAGGCGACGCGGCGCCACCCCGTGCGAAAGCTCGTCGAGGTAGGGGCAATGCTCGGCCCCCTGCCGCTTGCGGCTTCGCAGAAAGTCCTCGCCGGTCAGCGCCGTCACAGGGAAACAGTCCCCTGCTCGTATCAAGAAACGCGAACCGCCGGCAGAACGCCGGCGGCTGCAACGCAGCTCTCCCTGTGCCGCAACGGTTTACGGAAACAACGCACAGCCCGGCCACCCACGCACCGGCCTCGAAGAACGGCCGCGAACGCTCAACGGCAGCGGATCGAACAGATACGGAGCACAATCGCCCGGCCGGTAATAGCCGAGCGTGTAGATGCACTCGTTGGGCAATTCCAGGCCCATCTTGTACGGCAGGATCGGGAACGTGCAGAAGAAGTTGGCGGCCGAGGCGAACGGCTGCACCCACGGGCCGGCCATGTGCCCGTAGCGCTCCAGCTGCACGTCCTCGAAGTACAGCGGCTTATGGCACAGCTGCGAGGCCGTCCAGGTGAAGGTGATCGGCGCGAACGATCGCGGCTGGAAGACTCGTTGCCCAGCGGGCAATCGCGCGGCAGGTCGCCCTCCGAAGGCGTCATGATTCGTGTCAATCTCGCTGATGCGTTCAAGATCCTTCGGCGAGGGGCAGCCCGCGCTTGAGACTGTGCTGCCGCTGGCTCAATTCCTTCTCCAACAGTGCGATTCGGCGTCGGCTTCGTTGCCGCCGTTAGGAGTCGGCGGCAACATCGCTCAGTCTCGGCGTCCGGCGCCGGTTCTTGCCGCAGCGATTTGCTCCACGCCTCGGACGACGGCTGCAACTCCTGGGCCGGCTCGCACGCCGCACGACGGCTCGCAGCAGGCTTCGGGGTGCGGTGCATTGCGTCGGCTTCACTGTCGCATCGGCTCTGGCCGGCTCCGCTCGCCGGCCGCCGCGCAACCCATTTCAGCCGCGCTGCCGATCCCGGCCGATGGCTGTAGCTGACGGCCGCACCGAGGATGTGTCCGGCTCGAATCGATCGGACGCCGCGGCCGGCTGCCGCCCGGCCAGACGTCCCGGCCAGAATGGCACCACGCACGACTGCCGCCGTCGCACGTCTACGACGTCGCCGGCGACGTACTCCGTGCTGTAGTTGGGCGCTTCCTGCGTAATGGTGATGTCATGAGGGTGGCTCTCCCGCACACTGGCTGACGTGACTTGGATGAATCGCGCATCCGTGCGCAACTCCTCGATGGTCTCGCGTTCCGCAATATCCCATGCCCGCCCGCAATCCGCCGACAAGCTGATAGACGAACGGTCCCAACGGTCCCTTGAAGGGCACTCGCCCTTCGACGCCCTCGGGCACCAGTTTGTCCGGCCCGCGCTGGCTCGACCTTGACGGTAGCGTTCGCTCGAGCCATGAACCATGGCCCCCAAGGAGCCCATGCCTCGATATACCTTGAACGTTCTTCCCTGGAAAAGGATTTGTGCCCCCGGGCTTTCCTGCAAGCCCGCGAACAGTCCTCCGATCATCACCACGTGCGCCCCGGCGGCGATCGCCTTGGTCAGGTCGCCCGAGTAGCGGATTCCGCCGTCGGCGATGACGGGGATCTGACTCTTCTCGGCAACCTCGGCGGCGTCGTGGATCGCGGTAATCTGTGGAACGCCGACGCCCGAAATCACCCGCGTGGTGCAGATCGATCCCGGTCCGATGCCCACCTTCACGGCGTCGGCCCCGGCGGCGATCAAATCCTTGCACCCGTCGGCCGTGGCCACGTTGCCGGCCACGACGTCGATGTCCCACTGCTTCTTGATGCTCCTGACGGTTTCGATGACGTTGGCCGAATGGCCGTGGGCACTATCGACCACCAGCACATCGACGCCCTTGTGAATCAGGGCCTCGACCCGCTGATAATCGTGGACCCCGACAGCGGCACCCGCCCTCAGCCTACCCTGCCCATCTTTGCAGGCTTGCGGAAATCGCCGCATCATATCAATGTCTTTGATCGTAATCAGTCCGGTCAGTCTAAAATCTTCGTCAACCAGCAAAAGCTTCTCCACCTTTTTTGCCATTAAAATCTTCTCAGCTTCCTCAAGCGTTACAGTCCCCGTGGCGGTGACGAGGTTTTCCCGGGTCATCACCTCGGACGCGGGCAGTTCCCAGTTTTCGAGAAAGCGGAGGTCGCGGCGGGTGATAATGCCCACCAGCCGCCCCTCGGCCGAGGTGATCGGCAGCCCGGAGACGTTGTGCTGGTCCATGATCTCCCGCGCCCGGCCGACGCTGGCCTCGGGCCGCAGCGTTTCGGGATTGAAGATGATGCCGTTGGCGCTGCGTTTGACCTTCTCGACCTCCTCGGCCTGGCGTTCGATCGACATGTTCTTATGAATGATGCCGACGCCCCCCACCTGGGCCAACGCGATCGCCATGTCGCTCTCGGTGACCGTATCCATCGGCGAGCTGAGCAGGGGGATGTTCAGCCGGATGCGCTGCGTCAGTTGGGTCGAGACGTCGCAGTCGGCCGGCACGATCTCGCTATAGCGCGGTTCCAGCAGCACGTCGTCGAAGGTCAATCCCTGATGCTCGCGTACTTTATGGTTCATGGCGTCCGCTCCTTCGAGGCTGGGCATAGAGTAAACCCCGTATTATTGCCGATCCGCCGCAAAATGCAATGCGGTGGGGTGCTCGATTTCCAAGGCCGATCAGTTTTTGCTGTGGGAGGCGTCTCCTGACGCCGATTCGTCGCTATTCGCATCTTCACAGACTGATTGGCCGTGACTCGATTCCATGCTTCCTTGCCCCTCTCCGAACGCTGTGCCATAATCAGGCTCAACGGAATTGGCTCTAACGTCTGCCGCCCGACAGCACACCTCCGCCACTGACATACACATGCCGGCAACCCACGATTGGCGTTCCTTATATCCCTTCCAATCGCGCGACGTGATGCTGGACGGACATCGCTGCCACTACCTGGACGAGGGCCAGGGGCCGGTGCTGCTACTGGTCCACGGCAACCCGACGTGGTCCTTCTACTGGCGCAACCTGATCCTCGCCCTGCGCGACCGGTTCCGCATCGTGGCCGTCGATCACATCGGCTGCGGGCTATCCGACAAACCGCCGGCAAGCGGCTATTCCTACCGTTTGGCGCAGCGCGTGGCCGATCTCGGGCAATTGATCGAAAAGCTCGATCTCCGTCAGATCACGTTGGTGGCGCACGATTGGGGCGGGGCGATCGGCATGGGGGCGGCCGTGGCAGCCCCCGACCGCTTCGCCAACTTCGTCCTGATGAACACGGCTGCCTTTCGTATGCCCCATTGCCCTTGGCCGATCCATATCTGCCACCTGCCCGGCTTCGGACCGTTGGCCGTGCAAGGGCTGAATCTGTTCGTTCGTGCCGCACTCCGCACCACCGTCTGCAAACACGAGCGGATGACCCCCGCGGTCAAGGCCGGCTACCTGGCGCCGTACGATTCCTGGGCAAACCGCGTCGCCGTCTTGCGGTTCGTGCTCGATATTCCGCTTAGTCCGAAGCACCCGAGCTACCAAACCCTCACCGACATCGAGAACGGCCTGGCCCGGTTCCGCGAATATCCGGTGTGTTTCCTATGGGGCATGCGCGACTGGTGTTTTACGCCGCAGTTTCTCGATCGGTTTCACGATTTCTTCCCGGCGGCCGAAGTGCACCGTCTGGCCGACGCCGGCCACTATGTAGTGGAAGACGCCCACGAGCGGATCGCCCCGTTGATTGAGGACTTCGTGCGACGGCACCCCCCTTCTGGCCATTTAACTTGCGGCGACTCGGAAAATCTGCAAGACTGAAAGAGTTACGGCAACCAGCCAACTAGTGCGGGCTCCGCCGCTCTCGCCGCTTTCGGCATCCATCGTTCAATAGTTTTGTTGGTAAAAGGGGACAGGTCCAATTTGTGCGAAGCACCCTCCGGGCCGTTCCGGCAAATTGGACCTGTCCCCTTTCCCTCCCAATAGTTTTGTTGCGGATTGCTACCCATGAAACGACATCCTCTGCCGTGGCTGAAGAACCGAGGTGTTCTTACGATCGCGCTGGCGCTGTTTGGCGTCGGCTGGAGTTCGCCCGGCCGTGCCGCCGCGGCCGCGCCGACGATCGCCAACACACCGAGCCGGCGGGGCGGAGATCGAGACCGGCCATCGAGAAAGTCTATCCGGCCCTGGTGCGAATCTACGTCGTGGCCGAGGAGCCGAGCGGCGGACGGATGGAACGGAGGCGGGCGGCAGGCAGCGGCGTGATCATATCGAACGACGGCTACGTCGTCACCAACCATCACGTGGCCGGCAACGCCGTGCGCATGACCTGCACGCTGGCCGACGGCGAAGAGGTCGAGGCCGCCCGCGTCGGCACCGATCCGCTGGCCGACATCTGCCGTGCTCAAGCTGAAGCTCGAACACGCGCAAGCACCCCGACGCCCCCTTGGCGGTCGCCACCTGGGGCGACTCCAGCAAGTTGAAAGTCGGCGACGTGGTCCTGGCGATGGGCAGCCCTATGGCCGTCTCGCAATCGGTCACGCAAGGCATCGTCAGCAACACGCAGATGATCATGCCCAGGTCGTTGGCGGGGCAGTTTCGCCTCGACGGCGAGGACGTCGGCCAGATCGTCCGCTGGATCGGCCACGACGCCGTGATCTTCGGCGGCAACAGCGGCGGTCCGCTGGTCAACCTCCACGGCGAGATCGTCGGCATCAACGAGATCGGCCTCGGCTCGCTCGGCGGCGCCATCCCCAGCAATCTCGCCAAGCAGGTCGTGCGGCAGTTGATCGACAACGGCCGCGTCAAGCGCAGTTGGATCGGCCTGGAGTTTCAGCCTCGGCTGAAAAGCGGCAAGGACAGCGGCGGCGTGTTGGTGGCCGGCGTGGTCGAGGGTTCGCCCGCCGACCGCGCCGGAATCAAGGCCGGCGACGTCGTCACGCGCTTCCGCGGACAGCCCGTCAACGCCGAATTGCCCGAGCAACTGCCGCTGGTGAACCAGCTGGTGTTCGCCACGCCGGTGGGCGAGACGGTCGAAGTCGTCTTCTCGCGACGGCAAGCAGCACGTCGTGCAAGTCAACACCGAACAGCTTCAACGTGCGCCTGGGCGATCCGGTCGAATTGAAAGATTGGGGCATCGCCGTCCGCGACATCACCCGCATGATGGCCCTCGAACGCCACCGCCAAGACGACGGCGGCGTACTGGTCGATTCGATTCGCGGCGGCGGCGGCGCCGCCACCGCCAAGCTCCCCTTGGAGTCGGAAGACGTGATCCTTCAAGTCGACGGCCAGCACGTCGACGACGTCGCCGCACTGAAGAAGGTCACCGCCAAACTGACCGAAGACAAGACCGAGCGCGTGCCGCTGCTGGTCCAGTTCGAGCGCGACACGCAGCAGTATGCTGACCGTCGTGAAGATCGGAAAAGAGGAGGAGAAGAATCGCCCCGCCTGCGCCGCCAAGCCGTGGTCGAGCATGGCCACGCAGGTCCTGACCTCCGACCTGGCCGAGTCGCTCGACATGGCCGGCAAGCGCGGCGTTCGCGTCACCGAGGTCTTCAAGGGTCAGGCCGCCGACAAGGCCGGCGTCAAGGTGGGCGACATCATCCAGCCGGTCAACGGCAGCAAGATCCACGCCTCGCACCCCGGCGACCGCGACGTCTTCGACACCATGATCCGCAGGCTGTCGCTCGGCGGCAAGGCCATGCTGAAAATCATTCGCGACGGCAAGCCGATGGAAATCACCATGGCGCTCGAAGCGCCGCCGATCAGCGACGACGACGTCAAACGCATGACCGACACCGATCTTCGAGTTCAGCGCCCGCGAACTGAGCTACGACGACCGCATCGACCAGCAGATTCCCGAGGGCCTGAAGGGCGTCCTGCTGCAAAAAGTCGAGATCGGCGGCTGGGCGTCGCTCGGCGGACTGCGCGGCAACGACTTCCTCATGAGCGTCAACGGCGAGACGCACCGCCACCGTCGCCGAGTTGAAGGCCGTGCTCGACGAGATCCGCCGCGACAAGCCTCGCCGGGTCGTGTTCTTCGTCCGCCGCGGCATCCACACCCGCTATTGCGAAGTCGAGCCCGACTACCGATAGCAGCAGTCAACCCATTTCGGAGCACCTTCATGTTCAAGCAAGCGTTCCGCGCGTGCGTCTTTCTCTGTTTAGCGGCCGCCGCCCTCCCCGCGCGGGCCGACGATCAGCAACTTGTCGACACGGCGCGAAACACGCTGAAGACCTACGACAAAGCCATCATCACCCTGTCCGCCGTGATCAAGATCGAGGTGAAGGGGAGCGAAAGCTCCGGACAGGAACACAAAACTCACTGCCTGGCGATGTTTATCGACCCCACCGGGCTGGCCGTCGCTCCGCTGACGAATCTGTGCGCCGAGAATCCGTTTTAGTCGCGCCGGCCGCTCTTTCGAGCTCGATTGTCAGGTGCAGGAAGTAAAGTATCGACTCTCCGACGGCACGGAAGTGCCTGCCCGCGTCGTCTTGAAGGACGAGGACCTCGATCTGGCGTTTCTCGCTCCGCTGAAGCCGATGGACAAGGCGACCACGGCGAAAATGGCGTTCGTGCCGTTGAACCGGGCAGCGGCCCAGCCCGCCGTGCTCGACTCGACGATCCTCATCAGCCGCACCGGCGAGGACTTGAACTACATCCCCACGCTCGTTCTCGGCAAGATCCTCTCGCTCGTCTCCACGCCGCGAACCTGTTACATCAGCAGCAACGGCGGTCTCGGCATCCCCGTCTTCAATCACCAGGGCAAACTGCTCGGCATGATCTGCCGTTGCGTGAAACCCGAGGGGAGTGACGGAGCCAGTTCGATCAGATCATCGGGCGTGCTCAGCCAGCTCATCCTCCCGGCTGCCGATATCGCCAGACTCGTGCCGCAAGCAAATGCCGAAGTGAAGAAGCTCGCCGAGGCCGACAAGAAGGCCGCCAAAGCCAAAAAGAAACCGGCAAAGCCGCAGAACAAGCCGGCTGCCGTGAAGAAGCAGCCGACACCGCCCGCGGAGAAGCCGGCCAAACCGCAGAAGAAACCGGCCGATGCCCCGAAGAAGCCGGTGCCCGCCGAGAAGAAGCCGACCAACAACCAAAACGCCGCCCCGGCCACCGTGAACTAGCTGCGCCCGTCCCACGCGCTTCGCCCCCGCGGGCCCCGTGCCGGTGGAGCGAATGGTTGGCCACCACAGGGGCCTCTACGGATTTTTCGTAACCGTTCACTGGGCGGCAAGGGGACGGAGGAGGTTTTCGGAGAAATACCTTCTCCTGCGGCGGATACTGTCGCCGAAAACCTCTTCCGTCCCCCTCTGTTTCCGGCCTGTGAACGCTTACGATTTTTCTGTCAGTGGCCAGTGGTATGTCATTTTTGAGCACTCCGTAAATGACACCCTTGGCGCTGATGCTATCCTGGAGGCGTGTTGATAACAAGCCTCAGAGAAGAATAAAGGGGTCGGGAGTCTTTATTGACTGCCGGTCGGTGATTTCCACGGACGGCCGCGGGGACGGAGCGTCGATTGCAGACCCAATCGCTTCGCCGTCCGCTGCTGCCAAGACGCTTCGCCAAACGGACAGCCACGCACCACGGAACGCCGCAACGCCTCCAACTCCGCTGCGGTCTGCGGCGATTGCACGTGCTGTCGCCAACGTCCCGGCAGCGCCAGCGGACCGTCGTCCAAGAGTCCCGCCCTGTTGCCGCGGACGCGATGCCAGAGGCTCGACCACCGCCACGCATCGGCCGCTTCGACCAGATTCGCTCGCAACGGGTTTCGCTCCACATACCGCAGCACTGTCCATAAATGATCGTCTTCTTGGATCGGAAACGACTTGAAACGGCCTTGGTACAACGGGCCCGCGCCCGCGGTGCGATGCGCGGCGCGCCAACGTTGCGTGTGCGTGACCGTCAGCCACCGCATGAATTCCGACAGGTCGCCGTCGCCGCGCGGCCAAAGCACGAAATGCCAATGATTGGACATAACGCACCACGCCAAAACCCGCATCGGCAGCCGGCACTTGGCCTCTCCAATCACTTCCTCGAACGCCTCGAAATCACGCTCTTTCCCAAAAATCCGCATCCGCCCCGCTGCTCGGTTCAGCACGTGGTACGCATATCCTCCGCTGGAAACTCGCAATCGTCGCGGCATGATGGCTGGAGATTACCATCTATCCGCCGTTCTGTCAAGAACAAAGACTCCCGACCCCTTTACTCCGTCTGACAATTGCGTATGGTGCCCGCGGAATTCCAGCAATCGACGATACCAAGCCAGTGGAGGCGCTGAGCGTCTGACCGTCGGCGAGATCCACGGCTAACCGATCCTCATTGACGTAAACATCCGGTGCCCGGGCCTCAACAATCCCAACGGCCGAGAGGCTCTTGCCACCCAGATCTTACTCTTCCTTCCACGTCAACACCACTTTCCCCGAATTGCCCGAGCGCATGGCGTCGAAGCCCTTTTGGAAATCGGTGTAATGGTAGCGATGGGTAATGACCGGGTCGATGTCGAAACCGCTTTGGATCATGACGGTCATCTTGTACCAGGTCTCGTACATCTCGCGGCCGTAGATGCCCTTGATCGTCAACATGTTGAAGACGACCGTGGTCCAGTCGATGGCTATCTCGGCGGTGGGAATGCCGAGCATGGCGACCTTGCCGCCGTGACACATGTTGGCCAACATGTCGCGGAACGCGGCCGCATTGCCCGACATCTCCAGGCCAACGTCAAAACCTTCTTTCATGCCGAGTTGCTTCTGGGCGTCGGCGATCGTCGCGTGGCTCACGTCGAGCGCCAACGTCGGCTTCATCTTCTTTGCCAACTCCAAGCGATACGGGTTCACGTCGGTGATGACGACGTGGCGGGCGCCGGCATGACGCACGACCGCGGCGGCCATGATGCCGATCGGGCCGGCGCCGGTGACCAGCACGTCCTCGCCCAATACCGGAAACGACAGCGCGGTGTGCACGGCGTTGCCCAGCGGATCGAAGATGGCGGCCACGTCGAGCGCTATCGCCTTGTCGAGCAGCCAGACGTTCGTCATCGGCAACGAGAGATACTCGGCGAACGCGCCGGGGCGATTCACGCCGACCCCCTTGGTCTCCTTGCAGAGGTGGCGGCGGCCGGCCAGGCAGTTTCGGCACCGCCCGCAGACGACGTGCCCTTCGCCGCTGACGATGTGGCCGACGTGGAAATCCTTGACGTTGCTGCCCACGGCGACGATTCGCCCGACGAACTCGTGCCCCACGACCAAGGGGACGGGAATCGTCTTCTGCGACCAGGCGTCCCAGTTGTAGATGTGGACGTCCGTGCCGCAGATGCCCGTGCGGAGTATCTCGATCAACACGTCGTTGATCCCGATTTCGGGAACCGGCACCTCATCGAGCCATAGGCCCTCGCGGGCTTCCTTCTTCACCAGCGCTTTCATCATTTGCATGGCGGTATTTCCAGGGAGATGGGCAAGAAACGGAAAATCGTCGGCGGTGGATGCCCTGCCGCTGTCGAAGGGGACTGTCCCCGCAGAACCGTTCAGGCTACCGGATCGCGGGGCGGATGCAAGCCCTACGGCGCGAAATTATCGCCACGCTCGCCGCTTCGTTCGGGCTTGTGCCCGTCCGGAATGGCGTGTCGGAACCGTCGCGCTATGAGTTTTGACAAACAGAGCCGACAGTGCGGTCTGGGTGGCACGCCCTGAAAGGGCATGAACGAGCCTGAAAGGGCCTAGCAGCCCGCCGACCATGCCCTTTTTGGGCGTACCGCCTGCCGCCAACGGGTTTCGTTACGCGAGCATTCGACAGCGGGAACTGTCGGCCGCCCGCTACGCGGCCACGAGCCTCAGTTGGTCGATCGCTCGCTCCGCTTCACGGCGCACGCGCGGGTCGGTGTCGCTCAACAGCGCCGAAATGGCCGGAATCGCCGCCACCGCGCGGAATCCCTGCAATCGCAAGGCCCCGGCGGCGTTACGGCGTGTGATCGGGTCGGCATCGCTCAGTTTCTCGATCAGTTTCAGGATCAAGAGGTCAGGCTGCCCTATGATTTTCATGGAAGTTCGTCTCGATGTGAAAAGCCGCAATTGGGTCGTGCATCCAAACTTGGATTATCGACATGATCGCCACGACATCTTGCGTGCAGGGCAAGAAGTGAATGTCTGTGGAAGATGGGGAACATGTAGCGAGTGGTAGGGCTAGCCAGCCGTAGCCGAGCTTATTCATGCCCCCGTACCAACCCGAAGCGCAAGCGAGGGCGGGGCAAAGAGTTTCCCTCGCTTGCGCATCGGGTTGGTATGAGCGAGTATAATGACAAAACCTGGCCGACCAATGCACCATGCTGAGCATGACCAACGGGGGGGCTGCTGCTTCGCCCGCGAATACCATCGCCCCCGCAAATTTTCACTGCGCCCCCGAGCCTTCCCAAGCCGAATAACCAGGAGCGTCCAACAAAGGCTCTGGTTCTGCGCCACCATTAGGGCAGCAGGCGAGATGCCGCCCAAATTGGTCGGGGGGGAGTGAATATGGGAAGGTTGGGATTGATGTCGGAGTGCGGCTCGTACCGCTGGCGCCCGCGCGGATTTCAGGCCGTTGCCGGGGGCATCGTGGTAACGCTTGGGCTCTTGACCGGTGCGGTCTCGTCGGCGGCTGCCGCCTCGCCGCTGATTCCGGTCATCACGCACTCCAACGCCCTGGAAGCCACGACCAGCGATGCGGCCCGCCGCGACGCCATCCGATCGATCCCCTTCGACAAACTCTCCGCCGACGATCGCGCCAAAGTCGAGGCCGTGTTGTCCAACGTCAGCCTCTTCCGCCGGCTGCCGACGCGCGTGGTCGATTGCGACCCGGCAGTTCTACCTGTTTCTCGTGCGCCATCCCGACGTGGTGGTCAATATATGGGAGCTGTTCAAGATCAGCCGGCTGAAGCTTCGGCAGGTCGATAACAGAGCGTTCCGCGTCAGCGAGGCGGCGGGGGCGTCGGCCACGATCCGCTTCATCTATCAAAACTACGACACGCAGATCATCTACGGCGAGGGCGTCTACAAGGGTCCGCTGCTGGCCCGCGCGGTGAAGGGCCGCGGCGTGCTGGTGCTCAAAAGCGGCTACATCCGGGAAACCAACGGCCGCTACTACGTCACCAGCCGGATGGACAGCTTTCTCAACATCGAGCCGGTCGGGGCGGAGCTCGTCGGCAAGACGATTTCGCCGCTGCTGGGCAAGACCGTCGACAACAATTTCATTCAGACGCTGGCCTTCGTCGGCAGCCTGTCGCGCACCGCGGAGGTGAACAGCCGCGGCGTGCAGCGGCTCGGCGAACATCTGACGCACGTCGAGCCCGAGGTTCGAGCCCGCTTTGTGAAACTGGCCGCGGACATGCCGCGTAAGCAGGCTGCCGCCGCCGCGAGGAAAACGTCGCCGTCGAAGGTGGCCAACCAGAGTCGCGCGGGCGAACGCATCGACCGCTGACGCAAAGCCGTCGCTACTTGAATCCGTTCATCGCGCCCACCACGAAAAAGACGAGCATCGCGACTGTGAAGATCGCTCCCATCACCAGTCCGAAAATGGCCCTGCCCATGCCGTGCCTTTTCGGATGCCGCTTGATGTCGTAGATGGCGATGATTCCCAGGATCAGGGCGATGGGCGCCGGCAAAAATAGCACGGCGAACAATCCGGCGTAGCCGGCGGCGATGGCCCAAAGCGACCGCCCGACGGGCAGCAGCATTCTGATCCCGGCGTTTTCGCCCAACGGCTCGATGGGCGACATCGGCACGACGCCCGGCCGCAACACCGTCACCGTCTGCCCGCATCCGGCACACGGCCCGCTCTGCCCGACGTACTGATCTTGCACCAACGTCTGATGCCCGCAATGAGGGCAAGTGAACGGAATTGGCATACGTGCGCTCCCGAGAAGACCAGGGATGTTGGATGTTTGACCGCCAACCGGCATTATCACACAAATTCCGCCGCTGCCAAGTCTTTGACCCGCTTGAGATCGAGCTTGCCGGTGCCGAGCACGGGAATGGCCTCGACGCGGCGGAAACTGTCGGGCGAGGGAATCCACAGCGGCGGCAGACCGCCGGCGGCCAGCGCGCGGCAGATTTGCTCGGGCGTTTGCACAAGCTCGGTGTAGAGCACGACCAGCCGCTCGCCCTTCTTCGCGTCGGGCACCGACGTGACGACGATCTTCAGATCGTCTTCGTCCAGACTCGAGCACCTGGCCGATGGCCTCTTCCACGCGGATGTGCGGCACCATTTCGCCGGCCAGTTTCGAGAAGCGGCTGATGCGGCCGGTGATCGTGATGAAGCCCTCGTCGTCGATCACGGCCACGTCGCCGGTGACGTACCAGCGGAGGGACCGTCCGGCGGCAGGTCGGATGCACCTTCGGCCGTCAGATCGGGCCGGCCGTAGTAGCCTTTCATCACGTTGGGGCCGGCGACCAGCAACATGCCCGACCGGTTGGGCCCGAGGTCTTCGCCCGTGTCGAGATCGACCACCTTGACCGAGACGCCGGGCAGCGGCCGGCCCACGGTGCCCTCCTTGACGCCTTCGATGCTGCTTGCTGGCTGGCGCGGCTGGGCGGCATGTTGGCCGAGACGACCGGCGAAAGTTCGGTGGCGCCGTAGCCTTCGACCGGCCGGACGCCGAAGCGCTGCTCGAAGGCGTCGGCCACTTCGGGCGAGAGCCGCTCGGCGCCGGTGAAGACCACGTCCAGCTTGGCGAAATCCTCCGGCTCGCACCGCCGCAGGTAGGATCGCACGAACGTGGGCGTGGCGATCATGATCGTCGCGCCGTGCCGGCGGCAGAGCTTGCCCACCTCGCGGGCTTCCAGCGGGCTGTAATGGTAGACGCCCTTCGGCGGCAGCGTCAGCACGGTCCACATCGTCGTCGTGTAGCCGAACGAGTGGAAGATCGGCAGAATGCCCAGCAGCACGTCGTCGTCGGCCAGCCGGATGATCTGATCGACCGCCGCAGACGTTCGAGCCGACGTTGCGATGCGTGAGCATCACGCCCTTGGGCCGGCCGGTCGAGCCGGAGGTGAAGATGATCGTCAGCAGGTCGTCGTCGCGCGAGCTTCGGTCAGCCCGAGCCGGCGTTCCAGCCAGCCGACCGGCGCCAGCCAGGCCGCCGCGGCGGCGGCCAGCTTGTCGGCCAGCGTGACCTTGTCCATGAAGTCTTCGAGATAGACCAGCTCGGCGTCGAGTTTCAGATCGAACCGCTCCATGACGCGGCGGCTGGTCAGCACGTGGCGGATGCCGCACTGGGCGATGCAATCGTTCGATGACCTCCGACGGTCATGGTGTAGTTGAGATTGACGGCCACGCGGCAATCGATGCCCAGGGCCGCGTTGACCACCAGCGCCGCCGACGCTGGGCGGCAGCAGCACGCCGACGTTTTGCTCGTCGGCGGCCAAGCACTGCGCGGCGCAGCAGCCGGCGGAGCATCAGCGTCCGCGTCAGCAGGCCCGCGCCGGTGAGTTCGACGCCGCGTCGAGTCGGCCGACCTTCGGCCGCCGCATCCGCCGGCGGCACATGCGGAGGAACTTGCCGCGGCAGGATCAGGTCGTCGGGAGGAGGTGGCGCTCATGGGAGACGGCAATGCATGCAATCAGGGTTCAAGGTTCGAGGCTTAAGCGACTGATGCGTTCAGTCTGCAATTCCTCGACCGCCACGGCGGACCTCGTCGACGCTGTGCCGGTTGGGTCGCGAATCGGCTCGTCCGAAGCGGATGGTGATCGGGTACGGCGCCAGCGTCGGGGCCATTTCCAGAAGAACTTTCCGCCCTCGTAGCTGAAGATGCTTCCCCAGAGCCCTCCCAGGTAGACCGGCACGACCGGGGCGTCCGGTATCCTTCAGTATCGACAGGAAACCGGGGCGGAACTCCTGCAATTTCGCCGGTCCGCGTGATGTCCGCCTTCGGGAAAGATGCACACCATTTCGCCCTGTTGCAAAGCCTCGCGGGCCTGCGCGGATCGATTCGACCATCGACTTGCGGCGTCGTGCCGATGGGAATGATCCGCCCGAGGCGGCCGAACCAGCCCAGCCAGCGGTTCTCGAAATACTTGGCGTAGGCGATCATGCGCGGATGCCGCGGGCAGGCCAGGCCCAACAGCACGCCGTCGGCCCAACTGACGTGGTTGGCCACCACCAGGCGCCGCCGCCGGCCGGCACGTTCTCCAGCCCTTCCACGCGAACGCGATACATGCAGGCGGTCAGCATTCGCACGGCCAGCCGCGTGGTCTGAAACGGCAGCCGGCGGACGATGTAGATCGTGACCAGGACGGTGGCGAGGCCGCCGACGAGGAAGATCGTTCGGACGGAAAGACCCAGCGGGCCGGACAGCAGCCAGTAGACGCCCGAGGCCAGCCAACATGCCGGCAAAGGTCAGGAAGTTGTAGGCCGCCATGATCGAGCCGCGCGATTCGGGCGGGCTGCGGTCCTGGAGAAACGCCTGCAGCGGAATGTCGTACAGGCCGGCCATGACGCCCAGCGCCAGCAGCAAGCAACTGGCGGTCATAGCCGCACTGGCCGAGCGGAAAGTCGCCCCGGCTGCCCGCCGGGCACGGTGATCATCAGCGATGGAGGTCAGCGGCGATGCCCAAGCCGCCGAACGGCACCAGCCCCAGTTCGACCTTGCCGCGCGAGACACACGCCCGCCAGCACCGCGCCGCCGCCGATGCCGAGGGTCAGCATGCGCCAGCAACGGGCCGACGTGCTGTCTGGTCGACGCCGAGGTGCTTCGTGGCGAACTGGTCGATGTTCAACTGCGACAGCGTGCCGAGCGCCCAGAAGTAGGCGCTGCCCAAGGCCGCCAGAAACAGCGACCGCTTCGAATAGCAGCACGCGCAGATCGCGGACGGTCTGCCCGGCCGGATTCCAGGGAATCGGCCGCGCGGGATTCGCCGCGTGGAGCGGTCCGATGAACAGGCTGGTGATCAATCCGCACACCGCCACGCCCAGCAGCGCCGCCGCATAAAGCCACCAGTTCGTCTGGCCGGCGGGCTACGTCTGATCGTAGAGCCAATTGCCGGCCGACGCGAGCCGAGGATGATGGCCGACATCGAGACCATGTTGATCAGGCCGTTGGCCGACGAAATCTTGTCGGAGCGGACGATTTCGGGAATCGCGCCGAGTTTCGAGGTGATGAACATCATCGCCTGGCCGCCGAGGATGAACAGCATGACGAACATCAAGGGCACGCTGCCGATCAGGATCGCCACGACGCCCAGGCCGATCACCACGATTTCGGCCACCTTGCAGGCGACCATCACGCTGCGCTTGCTGAAGCGGTCGGCCAGGAAGCCGGCCGGCGCGGCGAACATCAGAAACGGCAGCGTGAAACATGCCAACCCCAGCGACAGACGCAGCGGCCTCCGGCTTCATCGAGTCTCGAATGCATCGCCGGCATCTCCGCCCAATGACCGTGCAGCAGTTCCTTGCCGATGGGCACGACCAGCCAGCGAAACATGTTGTCGTTCAGCGAGACGAAGAACTGGGTGGCCACCAGCGCCAGAAAGCTCCGCGAATAGACCCCGCCGCGAGTGTCTTCGGTCGGTCCCCGGCATTGTCGCTCATGGCTTCGTCTCCCTGCTCTACCGGGCGAGATGTCTTCGCGGAATGCAACTCCGGCGTCTCTCATAGCGAGTCGACTATCTCGCAGCAAGCCGTGAAGCGGCTGCCTGCGCGCTCTGGTCGGCAATGCCAACCGCATTGCAGGGTCGTCTAGAACTTCCACATCAGCATCATGGCGTAATCCAGGTCGTTCGGCAGGGCCCCGTTCGGCAGGCTATTGTAGCGCTCCAAGACGCCCATCCGCAAAGCTCAGGTTCCTCTCCTGGTCCAAGCAGCACCTCCAGCGCGGCCTGGGTGCGGATGCGGTAGCGGAGGAAATCGCCGACGTCCGGCGCGTATTCCACCACGCCGAGGATCTTCTGCCGCTTGCTGATCTGGCGCTCGAGTTGCAGCCCGAAGACAGCCTCGGGAATGTACTCGCCGTTTTCCGGCCCGCCGTATTCGTGCGAAAAACCGCCGCCGAACCGCCCGATCAACGTGGTCAGGTCGGTCTTGATCAGCCGATAGCCGATGCCGACGTCCGACGTGTCGCGGACGTCGAACGGCTGAAACTCGTCGTATTCGACCGTCTCGTGGCACGAACAACGACCAGCGCGACTGGGCGATGCAGCCGCTCGCAAGCGGCCCTCAAAGTACAGGCGGTCGGCCGTGGCAAGCGTGTTCGACGGTCTGTCTCTTGTAGTCCAAGTTCAGCGTGAGGATGTTGATCTCGCGTCTTGCGACTGGCGTGGAAGCCGAAGCGGAAATTGAACGTCTCGCTGTTGCCCTCCGAGCCGTCCAGCCCCAGGTCGAAACTGCCGTCCCAGAGCTTTTCGGGCTCCGGCTTGATCGTCGAATCGCTCGCCGTCCGACAAGATGCCGGACAGCGAAGCGGGCGCGTTGACCGCCGGCGGCTTTTCCTCCGGCTTTGGCGTCGGAATCGTCTCGACCGGCGGCACTGCCAGCACCGGCGGCGTCGGGATAGCCTCGGCCGGCGCTGAGTCGGCTGGACAAACGGCGATGCACTGTCCACCGGCGGCAACCGCCAAATCTCCGGTCCGTACAACCGCTTGTTCGGATCGTCGGCCGGCGCTGAAGTTGGCTGGCGACAGTGGGCGATGGTGAGTGGACGGTGGACGATGGCGGAGTGGACGTGCGGCGATGGCGGAGTGCTTGTTCCTGCTGTCTGCGCATAGGCCAAGACAGCCCCCGCTAGAATGCCCAAGACTGCAATCCATAACTGTCGTTTCGACACGGTCTACCTCGGCGCAGTCTCTGCCAAAATCCTAGGCGGACGGTAGCAAAAATCGCTTGATTCGGCAAGAGCGGATGCTGCCCCGTTGGTGGGGAAAAGACTTGCTAGCCCAGTCCTGGCCCGGGTGACGCGTTGGGTGGCACTTTGGCTTGCCCGCTAGTGCTGAAAAGACGGGGTTGGCCTTCCCAATCGTGTCGCAGCATCCGATGTCGTTCGATTCGCTCCATTCCAAAGCGCGCCAAGCGGCACCGACAGGCCGGTATTCTCCGCGCCGGCTTGTCGGCTGAAGCCCGCCGCGACTGTGACTCGATACAAACAGAGAGACGCTACGGAGGACGTTCCCATGATGGACATTACTCGAAATCAATACTTCTTTGCGGGATTGCTGCTCCTACTGCTAGGGGGTCAGCTTCGCATGATCGATACGATCGACCTCACCCCCGAATTCACGCAATTTCTCGCCGAACGAACCGGCCATCCGCTGGCGGCGGTCAACGACGTGGGCCAATCGCTGACGCAATCGGAGAAACCCTTGGTCAAGAAGACCGTTCGCCCGCCCGACTGGATCGGTTGGTGCTGATCTCGATCGGCAGCGTCCTGGTTTTGCACAGTTGGGGGATGAAGAAACCGGGCTGATGACCGGCGCTAACCCGGAATGATTTCCCAATGCCATCCGGAGCCGTCCAAGAAGGGATGTTGAAAAGTCCACCCTCACTTGTGCTTCGAGTCAGGTATTGCCACCGCGTGTGCCCAGCGTGGGCCACTTGAACAACGCACCCGAGGCGGACCAGATGCCGCGCTCGCGCCGGCCGAAATGTCGCATCGCAGCTCTTGACCACCCACCTGGGCGGGAATATGATGGCGTTGATGGCTGGCGGCATCGCGCTCGGGTCCACTGCGATTCTGTTCTGGGAGTCTTTCGATGACCGCATATCGGCGTTTGGATGTCAGCGAAGTCGGCGACGTGACCGTGGTTCGCTTCCGCGACCACAAGATCATCGAGGACATCAACATCCAGGAACTGGGGCAGGAGATGTTTCGCCTGGTCGAGACGGACGGCCGCCAGCAGGCTGTTGTTGGACTTTTCGTCGGTCGATTTTCTTTCGAGCGCGGCCTTGGGCAAGCTGATCACGTTGGACAAGAAGATGAAGGCCCACGGCGGCGTGCTGAAGCTGTCGAATATCCGTGCGGAAATCTACGAGGTTTTCGCCATCACCAAGTTGAATCGCTTGTTCGACATCAGGAAAGACGAGGCCGACGCCTTGGCGGCCTTCTGATTCCATGCCTACGTCCCACGACGAAATGGACCTGGCAGTGCGACCGAAGTGATTCCTAACGACGCGGCGGTCGGTAGGCAGCTCTTGGACGACGTTCTGCAACGGCTGGAAAGCCTGCACTGGGGCCACCGCGACATCTTCGGCGTTCATCTGGCGGTTGACGAGGCGCTGGTCAACGCCATCTTCCACGGCAACGCCCACGACGCGACGAAGCGGGTGCGGTTCGCCTGCCGGCGTCTCGCCGCGAGAGGATTCACGTCGAGATCACCGACGAGGGCCCCGGTTTCGATCCCGACAGCCTGCCCGACCCGACCACCCCCTGTCACTCGGATGTCCCGGCGGCCGCGGCGTGCTGCTGATGCGGGCCTTCATGTCCCGCGTCGAGTTCCGCGACCGCGGCAGCCGCGTGGTGCTCGAGAAGGAACGGAACGGGTGAATCCCACGTCACCTCGCAATTCGCCCTAGAACTCCATTTTGCGGAACGCGCGGAAACCGACGCGCAACGGCAGAAAGGTGGCGACGGCACCGAGCAGCAGGCTGGCGACGGTCGCCGCGGTCCACCACCAGAAGAACCACGATTGCAGATGTACCCGGCCCTCAAAGTCGCTGACCGGATTGGCGCCGCGGGCGGCGAGAAAATAATGGAAATGCGTCGGCAGCGCGGTCAACAGAACCACGAAAAGGATGAACAGGGTGCTGCTGACCAAGGTCAGCGTTCCGCCAAAGCCCGCGGCGATCCGCGACGGCGATTCTTCCCGCAGGTTGGGCAGCCAGGCGCCGAATCCAACCGCGATCCCCGCTAGCCCCAGGCACAACACCAAACAGGTCAACTGGTGGCTGAAGAGGATCAGCAACGGCACGCGGAGCATCAGGTCGCTCAGCAGCACCAGGCCCGAGCAGGGGACGATGGCGCCGCAGGTGGCGAAGAGAAATTTGCCCCACAGCAGAGTGTCGCGGCGGACGCCGAGTTGGCCGAGGATCCAGAACCGCCGGCCTTCCAGGCTGATCATGGGAAAGACAAACCTGGTGGTGAAGGTGGATAACAGCAACCCCACGACCGCCAGGTTCAGAAAGCTGACCATGTTCACCCAACTGACCGCCGAGGTGCTGTAGCTGAACGAAGGAATGTAAAGGAAATAGAGGACCAGGAAGCCGACGAAGATCAGAATCTGCAACCACTGCAAAGGATCGCGGCGAAAGAGCCGAAAATCCTTGATCGTCATCAGTCGCACCGTTGGCGGAAGCCAGCGCATCAGGCGCGACAGCAGTCGATCGAGTCGCGCGGATCGGGGCGCGTTTGCGCGCCGCAACTCGCCGACCAGGCCGCTGTAGGCGGGCCGGTAAATCCGCTCGGCGATCCAGAGCGTCAACTGACGGAAGAAAAGCGCATTGGAGATCATTAGCGTCGCGAAGAGCAAGCAGTCGGACCAGGCCCGATTGGCCGCCGCCAACAGGCCGGTGCTCAGCCACCAACTCGGCAAGAGGCGTCCGTCGGAAACCTGCATGCCGGCCGAGAATCTCCTGAAACCAGCCCGGGGTAAGCAGGTCGTTCTTCGGCTCCGTCAGCACTCGCCATCCCATCCAGACGCCGACCACCAACAGCAACGTGCCCGCGCCGATCAAAATGGTCAGGATGCGGTCGGGTAGGTAGCGGACCAGCAACATGCAGAGGATCGCACCGATCGCCACGGGAATGTAGATGAAAGCCATGACGAACGGCAGCAGCAGCACGTAGTAGTACCAGGGCGCGGCGACCACGACGCCGTAGGCCAGCAGCGCGGGGCTTCCCAAAAGCACGAAGCCCCAACTGGTCAGCAGCAGCGCCTCGTGAAACTTGTGGAGAAAAACCCTGCCCGTGCGCGCGGGCGTCGTCAGCAGGAAAGCGATCTCGCGCGAGCGGAACAACGAGCCATAGAGAATGACCCCCGCCGAAAATGCCAGCATCAACATCAAGGCGAGGAAGAACGGCGCTGAACAGGCCGCCGACAACCGTCATGTACGTTTCGGGATAGACGAATACGGACTGCATCAGCGAAAAACCTTCGCCGAACATCCAGAACGTTCCGCCCCAGAGCAAGGCGGTGAGCACTGCGATCAGCGACACGCGAAAACGCGAATGGGCGAACAACTGCCGCACCAGTGTGACGACAATGCGGTGCCGCATCCGACCAAAAGCCCTCGCTTCGTCCTCGGGCGAGAGGAAGTCGCAGCGACGACGGCGGAGGGATGAGGGCGGAGGGATGAAGGCGGAGGGCGGAGAGCGGAGGGCGGAGGATGGAACGTCGGCCGACGTAGGTTCTGATGTCTTCTCATCTTTCATGGTGTCGCTCCCGCTGCCCCTCTCCGCCCTCATCCTTCCGCCCTCCGCCCTCATCCCTTGCCATTTCCGCTGGTCAGTTCGAGGAAGAGGCGTTCGAGCGAAGCGTCGTGCGCGGCCAACTGGCGTTGCAGGTCGGCGACGGTTCCGAGGAAATGCAGCCGTCCGCAATCCATAATGCCGATACGGCTGGCGATTTCTTCGGCGACGGCCAATGTGTGGGTGGACATGAAGACGGTGGTCCCCGCGGCGGCCCGATCGCGCAGGCGGTCCTTGACGGCTCGCACGCTCCGCGGATCGAGCCCGACCATCGGCTCGTCGATCACCAGCACCGGCGGATCGTGCAGCAGCGCCGACGCGAAGACAAGCCGTTGCCTCATGCCGTGCGAATAGGTTTCGATCAGGTCGTCGACGAAATCGCCCAGATCGAAAAACTGGCACTCGCGGCGGATGCGCTCGTCGATCGTGGGGCGGCTTAGTCCCCGCATTTCGGCGACGAATTCGAGGAACTCCCGCCCGGAGAGCTTGTCGTAGAGGAAGGGCTCCTCGGGAACGTAGCCGATCGAGTGGGCGGCACGCCGGGCGTCGCTGACGACGTCGTGCCCGCACACGCGAACCGAACCTCCCATCGGCCGCAATAGCCCGGCGAGCATCTTGATCGTCGTCGTCTTGCCCGCGCCGTTCGGACCCAACAGCGCGAACAGCTCGCCGGACGAGACCGTGAGCGTGAGATGCTCGACCGCGACCTTGTGGGCGTAACTTCGCATCACGTCGTCGAATTCGATCATCGTCGTTTGCCCATCCGGCCGCGGCGGAGAGCCCACCAGCGCGGGCCGGCCGCCTCAATGAGTTTCGTGGCTGCCTTGTCCGTCAGGCGGACGAACACGATCGACGAGTCGAATAACATCGCTTCCTGCCGCAGCACGACGCCGTCGTGTCGCACCCAGAGCTTGCACTGCACGTTCTGGCTGGCCCCGCTACCGGTTCCCGAATCGTGCCGATAGACGACCACCAAGGCTCGCACCGGCTCGCCGTTCCAGAGGATGGTTTCCGGCGCTTCCACTTCGGCCGAGATGACCTCGATCGGACTCTTGGTCGGCCAGAGCGGGTTGAAGACCGGCACGCTCCACGTCTGCCCGACGTGCAAGCCGGGCAAGCGCGTTTGCGGCGACAGCGCGTCGGCCAACAGCGCCTTTGGCGGCAGCGATAGCTCGTGGCTGAGCGACTGCTCGCCCGAACGGACCAGCAACTGCAATTGCCCCCCCTCGACCGTCCCCCGCATCGTAATCTCGTCGATCAAAGGGGGCAACTGCACGGCCGAATCGAAGCGGAGCAATCGCCCGAACGCGTCGATCAACATCACGCTGCTGGCGTCCAAACTCAGTCCGTCGACCGGCTTCTTGGCGAGTGCCAGGAAGGGCTGAAGCCAAATCGGCATCATGTCGCCGATGGGAAACCTGTCGAAGTGTACGCGGCCGTCCACCTCGGTCAGGCCGGTCTGCCGCATCTTCGTATCAGTCAGCGCCCAGCCCAAGGGCTTTCCCTTCCACGATACCTTCCACCCCGCCGGCGGATCCTGGTTCTGGGCCTCGATGACCTGCCGGTAGCTCGGCGGCTCGCCGACCAACAGCGGCGGCAGCACCTTCTTGTCTACCAGCCAGCCCATGGTGACAAGCCACAGAACAACCACGGCCGTATTGTACCAACGACTGTTCATGAGGGGTGGGGCATGAATTCGTGCCTGGTGTCCCAGCGACAAGGCACTCCCCATTGTACCACTCCACGGCGGCAATGGAAGTTCCCACGATCCGCCCGCGTGCCCGGCCCGAAACACCGCGTAGACGCGGCGGCTAAACGAAGGACCTACCCCCGTGACGCCAATCCCTCATCCCTCATCCCTCCTCCGCGCCTGCACCACTCGCGGCAGCCGGGCCATGTCCTTGATCGTCGGGCCGAGCTCGAAACGGCCGTCGCTGCTCAACAATGAACAGACGGCGTCGTGAATCATCGGGCTGATTTCGGTCAAAAAGTGACCACCGGCGCGGAGCCGCTCAGCCGCTTGCGGAATCAACCGCTCGATCACCTCCGTCCCCTTCGGACCGGCCAGCAGGGCCGCGTGCGGCTCGAAGGTGCGCACATCGGGGGCGAGATTCTGCATCTCGGCCGTTGCGACGTAGGGCGGATTGCTGACGACGAAGTCGAATCGCCGGTCGGTCGGCACCGCCGCGAACAGGTCGCTTTCGACAAACTCGACCCGATCGGCCACGCTGTGCTGCTTTGCGTTTTCCCGCGCGATCTCCAACGCCGCCGGGCTCCGGTCGATCGCCGTCACGCGGCTGCCGGGCAGGTGTTTCGCCAGGCAAACCGCGATGACGCCGCTGCCCGTGCCGACGTCGGCGATGCAAATCGCTGAGTGTTGATTGCTGATTGCTGATTGCTGATTTGCGGACCCTGATCCCTGACCCCTGACCCCTGACCCCTCCTTCGCCAGATCGAGCACGGCCACCACCAACAACTCGGTCTCGGGCCTGGGAATCAACACGTCGGACGTGACGCGAAACGAGAGCGAGTAGAACTCGCGGCGACCGACCAGATAGGCCACCGGCGTACCCTCGGCCCGTCGGCGGACCAACTCGCGGAAGGCCGCCCGCTGCTGGTCGCCGGGCACGTCCTCGAAGGTTGCGTAGAGCTGAATCCGCTGGCAACCCAACACGTCGGCCAACAGCACTTCGGCGTCCAATCGCGGGCTTTCCGAGCCGTGCCCCTTCAGATAGTCCGCCGTCCACGAAAGCAAGCGGCCCACGGTCCAGGGTTCAGGCGGTGGCATGGGAGGAAATGTTGAATGTTGAATGATGAATGATGAATTCAGAACGAATAGAGACGAATGCCGTCATTCATCATTCAGCACTCATCCCTCATCATTTCCCCCGAACGCCGTTCGCTGCTCCTGCCGCTCGTATTCCATCAGGGCGTCGACGACCGGCTGCAAGTTGCCGGCAATGATGCTGTCGAGCTTGTAAAGCGTGAGATTGATGCGGTGGTCGGTCACGCGGTTGTCGGGAAAGTTGTAGGTGCGGATGCGCTGGCTGCGGTCGCCCGAGCCGATCTTGGTTTTCCGCTCGTCGGAACGCTTCTTGTGCTCGGCGTCGCGGCGGGCCTCGTAGAGCCGGGTCTTCAGCACCCGCAGGGCCTTGGACAGGTTCTTGTGCTGACTCTTTTCGTCCTGGCAAGAGACGACGATGCCGGTTTCATAGTGCGTCAGGCGGATGGCCGAGGCGGTCTTGTTGACGTGCTGGCCGCCGGGGCCGCTGGCGTGAAAGATGTCCTTGCGATAGTCGTCGGGCTTCAGGTCGATCTCGACGTCTTCCGGCTCGGCCATCACGGCCACCGTGGCGGCGGAGGTATGGATGCGGCCCTTCGCCTCGGTTTCGGGGACGCGCTGCACGCGGTGGCCGCCGCTCTCGAACTGGAGCTTGCGGTACGCCCCCTCCCCCTCGATGCCCAGGATCACCTCTTTGAAACCGCCAAGCTCGGTCGGCGACATGTCGAGCACTTCGACCTTCCAGCGGTTGTCCTCGGCATAGTGCTTGTACATCTCATAGAGATCGCGGGCGAATAGCGCCGCCTCTTCGCCGCCGGTGCCGGCGCGGATTTCGAGGATGCAACTCGTGCGGTTGGCGTCCTCGCCGCCGATAGTCATGTCGAGCAGCTCGTTCCAGAGCGTCTCGCGCTCGGCCTTGAGCGGCTCGATCTCGGCCTCGGCCAGCTCGCGCATGTCGGGATCGGGCCCCTCGATCATCTCAATCGCGTCGCGAACCTGCGAGTTGAGCTCCTTGAAGCGGCGGTACTTCGTGGCCAGCTTGGCCAGCGAGCCGCGCTCGCGCATCACCGCCGTCAACTGGGCGGGATTGGCCAGCGTCTCCGGGTCGGCCAACCGCCGCTCCAGTTCCTCGAATCGCGCGAGTTTTTCGTCGAGCGGATTAGACATGGCAGTAGTGCGGCGTCGAACAAGTTCCCGCCGCAGCCAAATAAGCCGCTTGCGGCTCCGCAACGAGCAGATTGTAGGTTATGCTTCAGCACAACAAAAGGGACAACACCCCGGCGTGTTATGCTGAAGCATAACCTACGGCCTGCCGCCCGCATTGACGGTGAACGCATCTCTGTAGGGAACGCCCTCCGCGGCGTTCCCTGCAGAATGAAATCGGTGGCCATTTCTGACGGCGCTAAGACGCCTCGGCCGGCTCGGCGGGGGCCGCCGCCTTCTTGCCGCGATTGAGGCTCGTGTAGCCGGTGGCGGCGAACTTCTTCTGGAACTTCTCGATCCGCCCCGCCGTATCGACGTACTTCAGCTTGCCGCTATAGAAAGGGTGGCAAACGTTGCAAATATCGATTTTCATCTCGGGCTGCGTGCTCCGCGTGAGGAAGCTGTTGCCGCAGCCGCAGGTGACTTTCGTAACCACGTACTTCGGGTGGATTTTGTCTTTCATGACGCACTCTCGCCTTCGCGCTGCTCGATAACCGACTCTTGAAAACATCGAATCTCTCAGTTTACCATCGGCGGCCAGGGGCTGCAAGGGCCATGTTGGGGAGGAATTCTGAAACTTTGTGCCCTTGAGTCACCGCTGGCCGTCACGGCCCGGCCGTGGCCTGCCCCCGGAAGACCCTCACCCGGCACGGCAAGGCAGCGAGGCTTCCCGCCGGAAATCGGCGAATTTTGGCTCTCCAGCACCGCCTACGAGCAAAAAATAGCCGGGGGCCAACGGCCCGCGGAATGTGTTCACCGGCACAACCGCGGGTCGTTGCCCCCCGGCTATCCTCATAAATGCGCTTTCCAAATCGGCTCCATTCCCGCCACCCAGCGAAGCAGCAACGTCGCCACGAGATAAAAACCGCAATGAAACATGCCGTCGCCGAATTCCAGGTCGAAAGCCCCCATCGGCACAAGGGCGGCGATTAGGATAAACGGCGGGACGAAGAACCAGTTCCACACTTCGCCGGTGACAATGTAGGGCGACAATATCGCGAAGACTCCCCAGAGCGACGCATAGGCCCAGCCGCAGGCAGCCGCCCGCAGGTAGAGCGAGCGGCCGCGGTACGGCTCGAACTCATCGTCGCGGAGCATTTCATAGCCGGCGATGGCCAGCAGCGGCGAAATCACCAGCAGCCCGACCGCCGCGGTGACCACCGCGTGGAACGGACCGACCCGCTCGGGATCGAGCAATCCCGCGTGTCCGAAAACCCACGTCACCACCAGAACGATCGCCACGCTCGCGGCAAGAATCGTTGTCGCCACAGGCTTGAGCCTGGCGTTGACCCGGGCGATGGGCTTGGTGATGAGCTTGCCCGCGGTGCTCTTTCCGCCGCCGGCGAACGCCTCGGGGGCGTGAATCTTGACCTCGGACTCCTTGGTCGGAACCTGCAACGTGCGCTTGCAGTTGGGGCACGGACCCGACTTCCCCGCGAACTTGTCGCTGACTTTGAAGCTCTTCAGGCATCCGGGGCAAACGACGATGATCGACATGCGGCAACTCGAACCGGGACCTGCTTCTTTCGATTCCATCATTAGTGTCGCATACGGCGGGGGGCTGTCAAGGACTGCCATTTCCGCACAAAGGGTTTGTCTCGCCTGCAACGGTGAGGTACGATCTGATAGGAATCCCCATGATGGAGCCCGACTGTTGGGAAGGCAGTTGAACTGCCGTCCCTTCCGCGGGTGCGGCAGTGCAACTGCCGCACCAACGTGGCATAGCAGGAATCGCCCCATGATCGAGTTTCTCTGCCCCAACGGGCACAAAATCCGCTGCCAGGCGTCCCAGGCGGCAGAGGCGGCGAAATGCCCCCGCTGTGGGGTCAAATTCCGCGTCCCCGACGTCGCCGACCAGCATCTCCCGAAGACGGGCGATTCCGATCCCAGCGTCTCGCACGCCCGATTTCACCGATTCGAGCGTCACCGCAAGCTCCCCTCGACACGGGAGGCGGAGAGAGCCCGATTCGAGTTCCTCTGTCCCAACGGGCATCGGCTGCACGGCACCGCTGAGCCTTCAGGGGCGGCCCGGCCAATGTCCCGACTGCGGCTCCCGCTTCCGCATCCCCACCTATGAGGACATTCCCGCCAGCGAAGAGACCGAGCAGCAAATCGGCCGCGGTCGCGCGGATGGGCGCGAAGGCATCGGAGATCGGCGTCCGAACGGCGACGCCGACACCGCGCACAGCCCTCGATCGCCCGACTGCTGCGGAAACCACCGACGCCGCTGTTTGCCCGACTTGTGGACCATGCGTCCGAAGGGAACGACGGTCGAGCTTCGGCTGCGAAGCGGCGAGACGATCACTCCCGATCAGTTCCTCGCTAGGGCATCGCGGCAGAGCCGCCACGGCGTATTCACTTCCGTCGAAGCCGACTCGACGATCTCGTTGGTCGTCGTCCCCTGGGAAGCCGTCGATCGAATGACCATCCGCGGGCTGAAGCGAAGTGCCCAAGGAATTGGCCGAATAGTTCGTAGCCCCGCTTCTTGAAGCGTAGATTACGCTTCAGCATAACGGAACTACGCACGAAGATTCGGCACGCTACTCGTCGCTCTTGCAGGTCGGCCTCGGTAATCATGGCGAAGCCCTTGGCGGCCAGCGTCTCCTGGGCGATCTCGATGTTGTCGACCATCAAGGCCACGGCGGCGTGGCCGCGCGGCCGGACCAGCAGCGGATACGCCTGGACGATGTTGACTTCGGCCTGCAACAGGGCGGTGCAGATCTCCAGCAGCGCCTGATGCCCTTGGGGATTTCCACGCCGATCAGGTCGCTCTCGATGATCGCCAGCCCGGCCCGCTCGAGTATCTCGCGCCCCTGTTCGGGGTGGCTCACCAACAGGCGAACCAGGGCACATTCCGCCGTGTCGGAGATCGACAGGGCGACGATCCGCACGCGGCTCCCTTCGAATCGGCGAATCACTTCCAGCAGCTTCCCTACCTGATTCTCCAAGAAAATCGTAAACTGCCGGATTGCAGGGTAGTTTCTGCCTCGCATGGTGGCGAAGCCGACGCCGGCCGATTCGTCGATACTCATGGGACACCTCGAAAGGGAAGCACCTTCCCGCCAGTGAATTACGTCACTATACGCCGCGTAGGTGAGCAGTATCATGAACAGCAATACACCGGGGAGGGGGTTGTCAGACAAGACGCCATTGAAAACCTCCGACAACCTCCTCCGTCCCCCTTTTACCCTCCAAAAAGACCGCAATGCTGCAACAACACGAGATCGAGCTTCGGGTGCGGTATCAGGAGACCGACCCGATGGGGTTTCTGCACCACGCCACTACTTTACCTACTTTGAAATCGGCCGCACCGAGCTTCTCCGCGCCGCCGGAGGAAACTATCGCCAAGATGGAGGAGGACGGCATGTTGGTCGTCGTGGTGAAGGCGGAATGCAGTTTTCGGCGGCCCGCCCATTACGACGACCTCCTGCGGCTCCGCACCACGATCGTTCGCGTCACCCAGGCGAAAATCGAGCACCAGTACGAGCTGTTTCGCGACGACGAGTCTCTGGCCATCGGCCACGTGACGCTCGCCGTGGTCGATCGAAACGGCAAGGTCCAGCCGGTGCCGGAGTGGATGGGGCGAAGGGATGAGGGATGAGAGATGAGAGAGGGGGATGACGCAGGGGCGCTCGACAACCCGCTTGCGGTTTCACACGCACCGCCAACAATCGCCAACCGTAGGTTATGCTTTAGCATAACTTCCGTCGTGTCCGCAATTCGTTATGCTAAAGCATAACCTACATCGAAACTTCAACAGGAGATCACTCTATGAGCAACTCCGACCCATTGCCGCCGGCGTTTGATCCGCAGCAACTCAAGGCCGCGCTGAAGGCGTTCAAGAAACGATTGAAATTGACCTGCCTGGACGATCAATCGCGGGTCGGCGTCGGGCCGATGAGCAGCGGCCGGGCGTCCGGTATCGTGGGCATCACGCCGCCCGATCAGTATCCCGACGCCGTCTGGGAGGAACTGGCCCGACAGGGCAAACTCCGGCGGTCGGGAAACGGCATGTACGAGCTGCCGGGCTAGCATCCGCCGCGACAACAGAAGCACGGCGCTGGAAGAACGACCGTCCGTGTACCACTGCTTCGCAGAAGCAGTGCGGAGCGCGGGGCACCGCTTGTTCCAAGCAGTGGCACGGGGAGCGGACGACTACGGGCTACTTCTGCCCTTTCTGCTTCTTCTCGGATTGCTTCTTCTCGGCTTCCTTCTTCTCTTTCGCAACCCTCTCTTCGGCGGCCTTCTTATCAGCAGCGGCCTTCTCTTCGGCGGCTTTCTTTTCCCTGGCAGCCTTCTCGGCGGCGGCTTTTTCCGTCGCCTTCTTTTCCGTCACCGCTCTTTCCGCAGCCGCCTTCTTCGCGGCTTCTTCCGCCGCCTTCTTCTCGGCAGCCGCCTTCTTCGCGGCGTCTTCCGCCGCTTTCTTCTCGGCAGCCGCTTTCTCGGCAGCCGCCTTCTTTGCGGCGTCTTCCGCCGCCTTCTTCTCCTTCGCTGCCTTGTCTTTTGCGGCCCTTTCCTCCGCAGCCCTCTTTTCGGCAGCGGCCTTCTCTTCTGCCGCTCTCTTTTCCTTGGCTGCCTTTTCGGCGGCGGCCTTTTCTGCCGCCTTCTTCTCGGCAGCGGCTTTCTCCGCAGCGGCCTTCTTCACGGCCTCTTCCGCCGCCTTCTTCTCGGCGGCCGCCTTCGCTTCAGCGGCCTTCTTCTCCTTGGCGGCATCGTCCAATGCCTTCTTTTCGGCAGCGGCCTTCGCTTCGACGGCTTTCGCTTCGGCGGCCTCCTTTTCGGCGGCCGCCTTCCGCGCCGCTTCGACGAGCGAGGGCGAGAGCCGGCCCGACATCAATTCGTACATCGCTCGAAGCACAACGTCGGTCGGCAGGCAGTACGTCTCCGTCCGTCCGGCATGGGCGATGTTCACGCCCACGATCTTGCCGCTCAGGTCAACCACCGGCCCGCCGCAGTCGACCGGCGGCACCACCGTATCGTGCTGAAGGACGGCGGAGAAATTGTCGGCTCGCCGGCTCACGCCCACGCCCATCGCGTTCATTTGCCTCTGCCGAACGAGCCCCGGCGAGGAGAACTTGACCATTTTGACGGCGAAGTCGAGCGTTTGCTGGCCGCGCTTGACGGTGATCAGAACGGTGTCGCCCGGCTTGTGCCGGCCCAGCAGGTTGCGCAATTCTATCACGTTGGCGGCGCTCTGGCCGTTGACGTGCGTGATGACGTCGTTCGGCTTCAAGCCCGCTAAGTCCGCGGGACTCTTCGGCAGCACGCGCTGGACCGTTGCCTCGCCGTCCTTCTCGGCAAGCTGAATGCCGATCACTCCGCCAGTGGGCGGGATGGCTCGCCGCGGGACACTGACGATGCCCACCGCCAAGGGGTCGTCCTCCATTCCCGCCGTGGCCAGCCATTGCCCGACGGTCGGCTGCAACGGGTTCCAGGGAATGATCGGCAGGTTGACCGCGTCGATCTTCAGCATCGCCAGATCGAGGTGGGAATGGATGCCGACGATGCGGGCCTCCAATTCGCGGCCGTCGCGAAGCCGGCAGGTGATTTTTCCTCTTGGCTTGATTTCGTCGCCTGCGGCCAGAATTTCGCTGGCTTTGGTGAGGATCCAGCCGTCGGGGCCGACGATCGTTCCCAGTGCGACGTCCTTGGCGTCGCATTTGATGCGAACGACGCACTGGCTGGCGGCCCGCACGACCTGGCGGAAGGGCGCTTTCACTTCGGGTGCGTTGCGGCCGGGCAGCAGCGGGCTGCACCGACTCGCCCTTGAGCATCGGAGCCCACATTTGCCGGAAGACGTTGACCGGCACGTGCAGGTTGATGTCGGTGGGACCGGCAATGCGGCTGTTGATGCCGATCACCTTTCCTTCCAGGTCGACCAATGGCCCGCCCGAGTCGCCTCCCACCAGTGGGCAGTCGGTCTGGATCATGCTTTCGCTCTTCTGCAGAATGCGGCCGACGCGGACCACCGGCGGACGCCCGGGGTGATAGCCCAGCGGGTGGCCGATGGCCAGGCACCACATCCCCGGCTTCAGCGACGCGGAGTCGCCCAGGCGCACGAAGGGCCATTTGCCCGGTTGCGTAATCTTCATCAATCCGGCGTCCGCCGAGGCCGACAGGCCCAGCGTAATGCCTTTGACTTTCTTCCCGTCGGCCATGAAGAAGGTGACCTGTTGGCCCGGCTTGACAACGACGTGGCCGGCGGTCATCACGATTCCGTCCTCGCTGACGATCACGCCGCTGCCCGCGCTGCCGCCAATCTGAATACCTACGACCGCAGGCAAGACCTTGTGCACGACCGCCTGGATTTGCCTTTGCAGGGCCTGAAATCCCGCCAGGTCTTTCGGCTCGAGCATATCCACCGAACTTGGGGCCGCCATCAACGGCTCGACTGCGGCAGGCGAAAGAAGCAGCCCGGCAAACAAAATGGCCAGGATGAGGGAGACAGACCTGAAAGACTTCGGAAATCTCATGGCGGTCCAACGCTTCAGAGGGGTGCGAGTCCAGGAAGTATGTACCGGCTGCGCAGTCTTTACCGGAGCGTTCAGTATGATTAAGACCGCGCCAAAATGCAAGCCACGGCCGCCGCTCAACCGTGGATGGTCTCGCCCATCGATCTTCTTCGCCGTCCTCCCTTCTCCACCTCTGGCCTTCCTGTCATACCGGATTCGCCGGCCAACTTTCAACTCCGCGTTCTGGGCCAGGATTCTCAGCGTGATGCTTAGCGCCCGGCGTCATGCGCCATATACTTCAAGCTATGGCAACACAGAAGATGGCGCCCGTTCATCCTGGAGAGGTCTTGCAGGAGGAATTCCTGAAACCGCTGAGTCTCAGCCGACACCGGTTGGCGCTGGACATCGGCGTCGATCCGCGGCGGATCAATGAGATCGTTTTGGGAAGACGGAGCATGACGGCCAATACCGCGCTGCGGCTGGCCCGCTACTTCAATACGTCGCCGGAGTTCTGGCTAGGGCTTCAATCGCAGTACGACCTCGATAGGGAAGAGGACGCAGTCGGCGCCCGGCTGCAACGGGAAGTGAAGGTTTACGCCGACATTCATTGCGCCTGACCCGTAATCTGCCAGACTAAATCAGACCAACAGTCCTTACGAATGTCCGGCGGCCATGTACATCTTTCCGCCCCGGCCAATGCTGCACATCAGCAAGGCGGATCCGAGGACCAACAGGGCGACCAGCGAGAGGACCGTCGGGTTGTGGCCCAACAGGGCGAGGATGCCGAGGATAACCACGGCCAGCCCGACCAGCGCGTGGGCTCCGGCGGCGGCCATCGCCGACTCGTGCGCGACGCGGCGGACCGCTTCACACTTTTCGCAGGGGCAACATTCCATGCAGGCCAACTTCGCCTTCAGGCAACTGCCGCCGGTGATCGCGCTGCCGAATACGATGATCGACACCGCGATCAACTCGTTTGCCGCCACGCCCAACAGCGCCAGCACCCCTAGGATTATGCCCGCGGCGCCGGCCATCAACTGACAATTCGCGCCGCCAACCGGGGGCGGAGGCCCGCACGTTCCCTTGCTCTGGTGCAAGAGCCTGCCGCAGCGGCAAGCCAACGCGCAGCCCTCCATCAGCAGGGCCGCGCCGACGATGATGACCACCACGGGGATCAAGTACGCGTTCTGTGTTCCCGCCAGCCCAATGATCGTCAGCACGACGACGGCAAGGCCGGCGATCGATTCGACGAACGATCCGCCGACAGGGCAGCGACGGCCTTCGTGCGGCTGTTGGCATGCCTGACCTGTTTCTGCCGGGCTGGCCGGCGTTTGCGACGCACCGCCCACTGGGTCGTTCTCGGACATGGCTATGTCTCCCAAGATGGAAGCAGGGAGATTCTGGCCGGGCATCGGCAGCCGCGGCGAACGTCAGAGCCCCCCGAAATCGCCGAACTGACCTGGAACAAAGGAATTGTACCGAGTTGGTCAACCAGTGTAGTGTCTCAGAAAGGTCGCTGCCTGTAGCGAACGCCCTCCGTGGCGTTGCGCCATGATGGGAACGGCACGCAGGCCGTTCCCTGCAGAATGTGATTTGCGAGACACTACACTAGGCGATGTACTTCCCCCGCGACAGGTAATGGGTGTGCAGGAGGTGGTGGCTCTTGGGGCCGCAGGGACCGTCAGTCAGGAATCTCTGGTAGAGCTGCACGATTGCCGGGTTTTCGTGCGACTTTCGGACGCGATAGGCGTTGTCCTCGGCGTAGATTGCTTTGGCCCGCGCGGCGCGAATGGCGGGACTGGTGGGGATGGGCTGACCGCCGCCGCCCAGGCAGCCGCCCGGGCAGGCCATGAACTCGATGAAGTGGCACTGGCTGAAGTGCCCGCCGGCGACGGATGTTCTCCATCACGCTCTTGGCGTTGGCCGAGCCGTGGCAGACGCCGACCTTCAGCGTCACCCCGCGGAGCCACTCGAAGTCGGCTGAACGATCTTCAGCAACTCGGGCACCGGCCCGATGGTGGTCACCGGGATCTCGACGTAGCGAACCCCCTCGAACCCGCGCAACGGGACGATGTTGGCGTGGTCGAAGAACCGCTCGATCTTCTGGCCGGTGACGATCTCGAGCACGGTGCGGCAGGGCGGCCTCCATCACGCCGCCGGTCGCGCCGAAAATCACGCCGGAACCGGTGGCGGTGCCGAACGGGTCGTCGAAGTCGGAAGGGGACATCTTCGGCAGCTCGATGCCCGCCTCGCGGATCATCTTCGCCCAGCTCGCGGGTAGTCAGACCGTAGTCGATGTCCTTGTAGCCGCTCTGGCACATCTCCGGCCGGTTGCACTCGAACTTCTTCGCCGAGCAGGGCATCAGCGCCACGGTGACGATCTTCGCCGGGTCGAGCCCGTTCAGTTTGGCGTAGTACGTCTTCAGCAGCGTGCCGAACATTTGCTGCGGGCTCTTGGCGGTCGAGAGATTCGGTATGTACTCGGGATAGAAGTGCTCGATGTACTTGACCCAGCCGGGCGAGCAACTGGTGAATTGCGGCAAGACGGAGTGGGCAGTGGCAGTGGCAGTCGGCAGCAGTTGATTCAGGGGGCATCGTCGATTGACTAACAGCGGGCCCGGCCTCACTGCCGACTGCCGACTGCCGACTGCCCACCTCATCTCCCGCCAAGGCATTCCTCAGCCGCAAGAGCAGCTCGGTTCCTTCCTCGATCATCGTCAAGTCGGCGGTGAAGTTCGTGTCGAAGACCTTGTCGAAACCGCAGCCGCGCAAGGCGGTGTTCAACTCGAAGGTCAGGGCATGTCCGGGCGCCAGGCCGAAGCACTCGCCGATGGCCGCCCGCGGGCTGGGGGCGGTCTGGATGATGACGTGCAGTTCGGGGTCGTCGATGGCGGCCCAGACGTCGTCGGTCACGTCGTTGGCCTGCAGCGCGCCGGTCGGACAACGATTGCTGCACTGCCCGCAGTTGATGCAGATCACGTCGGCCAGCGGCTTCTCCATGAAGGTGGAGACGCGGGTGCGATTGCCCCGGCCGATGGCCTCCAGCACGCCGACCTCCTGCAAGTCGATGCAGGTGCGGATGCAGCGGCGGCAGAGGATGCACTTGTTGATGTCGCGTCGGACGGCGTAGCTCGACGCGTCGATCTCATAGCGCGGCGCCTCCAGATGGCCCAGCCGGTAGAAATCGACGCCGTATTCCGCCGCCAACGCCTGGAGCTCGCAATGATTGTTCCGCACGCAGGTGCAGCAGTTGCCGTAGTGGCCCGCCAGCATGAGGTCGAGGATGTGGCGGCGGGCGCGGCGGACCTTCGGCGTGTGCGTCAGCACGTTGATGGGAGTGGTGATCGGGTAGCTGCACGCCGCCTGCAACGTTCGCTGACCTTGAATCTCGACGACGCAAATGCGGCACACGCCCGCCAGGCACAAGTCCTCGTGATAGCAGAGCGTGGGAATGCGGATTCTCAGGGCCGTGGCCGCTTCGAGCAAGGTCGTGCCCAACGGAACGCTGATCGGCTTGCCGTCGATGGTCAGTTCGACCTGCTTGCCGGTGGCTTTTGCATGGGCGATAGCCTCGACGGTGCGGAGCATCTGGCTCTTTGGAGCCCGCGTCGCTCCCGGATTCCACCTGACGGTCGTCGCTCATGTCAGACTCCTTGTTGCGTACTTGCGCTTGTCGCCACTGGGTGCGGCCGAGGATTTCGTCCTGGAAGTTGGCCACCACCGAGAGCAGGGCGTTGGGGGCCGATTGCCCCAGGCCGCACTTGCTCGCCAATTGCAGCGTCTCGCCCAGGCTGCACAGTTCCTTGAGATAGGTCATCGAGCATTTTCCCTGCTTGAGCAGTTCGACGCCTTCGAGCAGTTTGGGCACGCCTTCGCGGCAGGGCGTACACTGGCCGCACGATTCGTCGATGAAGAACTCCAGAAAGTTCTCGACGACGTCGAGCATGTCGCGATGCGGCACCGAAGACGATGACCGAACCGCCGGTGGGCACGTCCTCGAAAGCCAGGGTGCGGTCGAACTGCGAGGCGGGAACGCACTGGCCGGAGGCGCCGCCCACCTGCACCGCCTTGGCGCCCTCGCCCTCGACCTCCTTCAAAAGCTTGGCGATGGTGATGCCCATCGGAAATTCGTAGACGCCGGGCAACTTGCAGTCGCCGGAAACGCTGAACAGCTTGTAGCCCGACGACTTGTCCGTGCCGTGGCTCTTGAACCACTCGGCCCCGCGGGCGAGGATGCAAACGACCCAAGCGAAGGTCTCGACGTTGTTGACGATCGTGGGCCGGCCGAGATAACCGGTGTCGATGGGAAACGGCGGGCGATTGCGCGGCTCGCCGCGATGCCCCTCCAGCGACTCGATCATCGCCGTCTCCTCGCCGCAGACGTAGGCGCCCGAGCCCATGAAAATGTCGATGTCGAAATCGAATCCTTCGCGGCCGGCGATGTTTTTGCCCAGCAGGTTTTCGCTCGCGCCGCCGCGCCAAGACCGATTCGAGATGCGGCCGCAGATAGGTGTACTCCGACCGCAGATACATGATGCCGTGCCGAGCGCCGATGACTCGGGCGCCGACGGTCATTCCTTCAAACACCAGGTCGGCGAAGTCGGTCAGGATGACGCGGTCCTTGAAAGTGCCGGGTTCGCCCTCGTCGGCATTGCAGACGACGTATTTCTTTTCGCCGGGCGTTTCGGCGGCCATGCTGCCACTTCAGGCTGGTCGGAAAGCCCGCGCCGCCGCGGCCCCGCAGACCGGACCGGCCGACCTCGGCCAGCACTTCCGCCGGCTCCTTCGCCAAGGCGGCCTGCAAACCGCTTCCGGGCGCGATGGAAGAAAACGTCAACGAACTGGTTCGCGTCGGACTGGTCATGGCTGTGGCTCCTTCACTGGCGTCCGGGGCATTGCCGGCAAACGTTCGCCGGCACTGCTCCAGAATGCCGTGGACCTTCTCCAGGGTCACTTGCGTGTAATCACCTGGTCGTTGACCAGCATCGCCGGTCCCTGATCGCACATCCCCAGGCAATTCGCCCAGCAGAGCGAAAACTTGCCGTCCGGCGTGGTCTCGCCCGAAGCGGATGCCGAGGTCGTTCTCAAGCTGTCGGGCGATGTGCGACTTGCCGGCCATGTCGCAGGTGATCGTGCGGCACAAGCGGATCACGAATTGCCCTTGCGGCTGCTCGCCGAGAAAGCTGTAGAAACGAGACGACGCTGTAGACCTCGACCGGATGGATGTCCAACAGGTCGGCGATCACCTGCATGGCGTATTCCGAGATGCGCGATTGCCGCCGTTGCGTTTCCTGGAGAATGGCCATCAGCGAGCTTCGTTGGCGGCCGTACTTGTCGGCCAGAGCGACCAGCTCTTCGCGCAGCCGCTCGCGTTCGGTCACAAGCATGTGTGGCTCCGTGTTGTTCGGGATGCTGACAGTTCGGTACGGGTGGAATCCAGGAGAGTGCAGACGCCCTGCGCGACATGTAATTGTAACACATTGGTGGAACGAGCCTCAAGGGAGCGGCCGGCCTCGAACATGGCTCCATCGCCCGTTGACCTCCCGCCGGGGTTCTGGCATAATTACCTTTCTCGACCCACCGTCCAAAAGGAGGCTTATGTGAGTTGCAGTGAACGCAAGCGGGAACTTCGCCGTCGTCGCCATCGCAAGAAGAAGCTCTCAATCCTCGTGCGAAAGCTCGGCAAGGCCACTGTTTCGGAGAAAACCGTCATCGCCGAGAAGCTTCGCGCCCTAACCCCCGGCGGCGAGACCATCGTCGCCCGGCTGGATCTGGACAAGCGGTAGCTGCGGCCGGGGACCAGTTTGTCACGGCGGCAGTTGCACTGCCATCCCAGCCTATGGCGGGCGGTGCTGCGGCAACCGCGTGGAAGCAGCGGCCAAGCGGGCGAGCGAGTGCCGCAAGCGTTCAATGCCCCGCCGCCGGTTACGGCGCGGCGACTGCCGGCTTCTCGATTCTCTCGCTGTCGGCCGGCGGACGCGCGGGGGTTTGCTCCTTCGCGTAGCCGTACCGCTCGATGTACGCCGTCCAGCGGCGGGTGATCTCGGCGTGCAATTCCGGCGTCATCTCGTAGCGGTTCGTCTTGTAGTCCTTCTGGCCGGCAAAATACTTCTCGATCGCCGGCTGCACGGCCTCGAAGCCGCCCAGGTCGAGTTCTTCGTAAACCCGCCGCATCTCGGCGATCGGGTTGGCGACCAGTTCTTCGTAGCGAATCTCGCAGAGCTGACCGGCGCCGATCAATTCGCGGTCGCGTTCGAAGGCGTCGTACATCCGCGTCAATGTCTTGAACACGTGCTCGTCCAAGCCCTCGTACTTCGGCACTTGCAGGCCCTGATCGCGGTACAGCCGCCGCCATAGATTGACGGTCGAGGGAAACAACACGTAAGGGTCGCGGATGATGTGGACGAACTTTGCCTTGGGGAAAAGTTCCAACAGCGTGCGAATGCGGGCGGTGTGCGGCGGCGATTTCAGCACGATCCGCTTCGGATTGCGCAAGGTGATGCACTTCAGGAACCAGAGCAGCGACCTTTTCCAGCGGACCACGTCCGCCGTCGACACCCCGCGCATGTCGAGATACTCCGGATACTGCGGCGGATGATTCGGAAAGGCGTTCGTCAGGTACGGCGACGGCACGCCCATGTTGCACAGTGCAAACTCGTCCTCCTGCGGATGATCCCAGCCGGCCAACATGTTGTCCATCGGCCGACTGCGCCGGCAAGAGAAGACTCAAAAGTGGCTCTCACCCACCAGCCCGACACCAGAAAATGATTGGGCGAGAAGCAGGCGAAGGTGTCGGGAAACGTGTGCCGAGAATCGCGCACCAGCAATTCGTGCAGCAGCGTCGTCCCCGACCGCCAATGCCCGATCACGAATATCGGGTCACCCTTGATCTCGGTCCGTTCGATTCTCCGGCCGAGCAAGAGAAATTGAAGCAGCCAAAGGACGGCGTTTAGCACAGCGACCGCGGAGATGATCACCGCCATGGCAATGCGGCTCGGCGACATGGCAAACCGATTTCGCCAGAGCAGCCGCGTCCATCCGCGGAGATTCATTCCGTCCCAGAAGCGTGGAATCCAAAAGCGGTCCTTGTATCCCGATTTCTGCTCCGTCGCAGTCTTGCCGCCTTGGGCAGTGCCCATAGCTACTCCTCGGGAAAAGTCCGGCGGCCACTCGGATGGCTTGCCTTCCCATGTTGCCCATGCGAGCCATTCAACCTAGGCTCGCCGTGTGCCGCGTATGGTAACAGATTGTGCGTCGTCGGGGCAAGGTCTTTCTGTCACGATGTTCCTGATTCGTTGCGGCCGATTTGCGGCCCACAAACCGACCTGGACAATCGGGCCGGTTTTGGCTACCTTCCCGCTCCTTGTCTCATACGGAGCGAAGATGCCTTCTGCAGCGATGCCGCGCCCGCGGCGCTGGGCCCCTGGGCTCGAATTCAAGACCTGATCCTGCCTATCGTGCTGGTCGCCAGCCTGCTGGTGATCTTGATGCCGATCCCGCCTGATTGGATGGACCTTCTGCTGGCGGCGAACATCACTATCGCGGTGATAATGCTGCTGACGACTCTCTACGTGCGAACGCCGCTGGAGTTCAGCATCTTTCCCTCCCTATTGCTGGTCACGACTCTCTTTCGGCTGGTGTTGAATGTCGCTACCACCCGGTTGATCCTTACCCGAGCGGCTGGCGATGGCGAATTGGCCGCCGGGGGAGTTGTCCGCGCCTTCGGCCACTTCGTCACCGGCGGCGCGCACCGGGGCCGACAACGTGGTCGTCGGCCTGGTGATCTTCTCGATCATCGTGCTGATTCAGTTCGTCGTCATCACCAAGGGCGCCACGCGGATCAGCGAGGTCGCCGCCCGATTCACGCTCGACGGCATGCCGGGCAAGCAGATGGCGATCGACGCCGACCTTGGCGCCGGCGTGATCGACCAGCGCGAGGCACAACGCCGCCGGCAGGAGATTTTCCAGCAGGCCGACTTCTTCGGCGCGATGGACGGGGCCAGCAAGTTCGTCCGCGGCGACGCCATCGCCGGCATCGTGATCATCCTGATCAACATCATCGGCGGCCTGTTCATCGGCATTGTCCAGAACGGCATGAGCCTCGGTCAGGCCGCGTCGCTGTTCACCACGCTCGACCATCGGCGACGGGCTGGTCACCCAAGTGCCCGCCTTCCTGATTTCGCTGGCCGCCGGCATGTTGGTCACCCGCAGCAATCAGCCGAGCAATCTGCCCCAGCGAGTTCCTGCGGCAACTCTTCCTGCGGCCGCAGGCGTTGGCCGTGGCGGGCGGATTCCTCGGCATGCTGGTCTTCACCGATCTGCCGCGAATTCCGCTGCTTTTCGTCGGCGCGGCTTGCGTCGGCCTGGCCATCACGCTCTTCCGCCGCGAAAGCAAGGCCCAGCCGCCGAGGACAAAAAACAGACTGAGGCCGCGCGGCGATCGCAGCAGCGCGTCGAGGACTACCTGGTGGTCGATCCGATGGAACTCGAATTGGGCATCGGCCTGATCCGCCTGGCCGATCCGAAACGCGGCGGCGATCTGCTGGAGCGAATCCAGCGCGTGCCGGCAAACCCTGGCCGCCGAAATCGGCGTCATCATGCCCAAAGTCCGCGTCCGCGATAACATGCGGCTCGACCAGAACCAATATCGCATCAAAATCGCCGACATGGCCGTCGCCCAGGGAACGCTCGACGCCAAGGTGCTCGATCCGGGCAATACGCTCGCCGTGCATCTGAGCGAAACGGTCCGCCGCCACGCCGACGAACTGCTTACCCGCGACGCCGTGAAACACCTGCTCGACGAGCTTCGCCGCACGTCGCCGGCCGCGGTCGATGAGTTGATCCCCGGCGTGATGAAGCTCGGCGAGGTGCAGCGCGTGCTGCAAACGCTGCTGCGCGAAGCAGGTCTCGATCCGCCAGTTGGAGTCGATCCTGGAGACGCTCGGCGACTACGCCACCCGCACGAAGAGCACCGATCGAATTGGCCGAGCACGTTCGCCAGCGGCTTGGCCGGGCGATCTGCCTCCGCCACCGCGATGCCGCCGGCCGCCTGCACGTCGTCACGCTCGATCCCGCGTTGGAGGAGCGGATTCGCCTGGGCGTCGAGAGCGGCGACGAGGGGCTGGAAATTCTGCTTTCGCCCCACGACGTGGAAGAGATCTGTACGGCGATCGAGAGCGAAACCCGAAGACTGACCGCCGCCGGCCACCAGCCGATCGTGCTGGTCAGCCCCTCGATTCGCCCGGCCCTGAAACAACTGACCGCCGCGCATGTCCCGCAATTGGTCGTGCTCAGCTACAACGAAATCACACGTGATACGAAGATCGAATCGCTGGGCGTGGTGTCGATGGCAAACGACCGGACGACGGTCGGCGCCTAATGCGCTGCGTAAACCTCCAAAGGCGTGCTTACATGCTCGAAAATCATATCGTCGGAGCACGCGGCGAGTGCGGTGGCGAACGGACGCACTTCCCTTCGGGGCGCGGCTAAACGACGAAATTGACCCGTCAATCGTCAATCCGAAATCTCAAATCTTCAATCTCAAATCCCTGAAACCTGCCATGGAACTCCGAACTTATCGAGCAGCGTCGATGCACGCGGCGTTGGCCCTGGTGCGTCGTGAATTGGGGCCCGACGCGGCCGTTCTGCATACGCGGGAAGTCCGCGGACGCTGGCTCGGGCTGCTGCCCGGCCAGCGGCAAATCGAAGTGACCGCCTCGCGCGGCATCAACGTGCCCAGCCGACTTGCCGACGCCGCCGCGCAATGAAGAACCGCCCGCCGAACGGCCGCCGGCGCCGCGAAAACAGCCGGCCCGCTCCGCTCGATGAGACGCGGCTGACGCATCAGGTGCAGGGCCAACTCAGCACTTTGCAGGCGATGGTCAAAGATCTCTGCCGGCAGTCGAAGGGCGCCGGACACAACGATTGGCCGGAGGAATTGTTCCGATCTGTTCACCGACCTGCTCGACGCCGAACTGAGCGAGGAGCTGGCCCGCGAATTCGTCGAGCGCGTGCACAACGATCCGCGTGGCGAGCGGCCTTTCCGACTCGATGATGCTCAAGGCCCACGTCGCCGGCATGATCGAGGACGACGTTCGCGTCGCCGGCCCGATCCAGATTACGCCCGGCCGCTGCCGTCTGGCGGCGCTGGTGGGCCCGACGGGCGTCGGCAAGACAACCACCATCGCCAAGTTGGCCGCCAATTTCCGGCTGAAGGAAAAACGCCGCGTCGGGCTGATTACGGTCGATACCTACCGCATCGCCGCCGTCGAGCAGTTGCGAACCTACGCCGACATTATCGACCTGCCCATGCACGTCGTATCGACGCCGCGCGAGATGCGCGAGACGGTCGAGCGAATGAACCATCTCGACCTGATCCTGCTGGACACCGCCGGACGCAGCCCGAAAGACGAAGTCCGGCTCCAGGAGTTAAAGGCGTTCCTGACCGAGGCCGCCGCCGACGAGGTGCACCTGGTCCTCAGCAGCATGACCGGCGCGAGAACGCTCGAGCAGACCGCCGAGCAATTTGCCGCGGTCGGGGCCACGTCGCTGATTCTCACCAAGCTCGATGAAGTCCACTCGGCCCGGGCAACGTGCTGCCGGTACTGCGTTCCAGCGGATTGCCGCTGAGCTACCTGACCGACGGGCAGAATGTCCCCGACGACATCCAGATTGCCGACGCACACCGGCTGGCACGGCTGATTTTGGCGATTTGAGATTTGAGATTTGAAATCTGAGATTTGAGAAGGCACAAGCGGCTTGATGCTCGACCAGGCTCACGATCTACGACGACTGGCTACGCAATGCAAACCGGCGGAACCGCGGCGGTGCGGCCGGCGGCCTGCGCTGATCGTGGTGGCCGGCGGCAAGGGGGGAGTCGGCACGACCACCGTGGCGATGCGTCTGGCCGCTGCCGTGGCCCACTCCGGCAGACGCACCCTGTTGGTCGACGTCGATTCGCGCGGCGGCGACGTTGCCCTGATCTGCGGCATCGAGGAACGATACACCCTTGCCGACGTGCTGGCCGGCCGGCGGACCTGGAAGGAAGCAGTCTGCGCGGGGCCGGCAGGCGTCGCAGTCGTCGTCGGCCAACGTGGCTGGCACGACGGCCTCAGCCCAGCCGCCGCGGCCGGGCGCCTGCTCGAACAATTCGATCGTCAAGACCTTCCCGCCGAGCTGGTGGTCATTGACGCCGGCAACCACCTCGACGGCCCCACTGCGCACGTCTGCCGCGCGGCCAACGCGCTGGTTATGGTGACAACCGGCGACGGGGCGTCGGTAGTCGGCGCGTTCGCCGGCATCAAATCGCTGCTGACGGCGTCAACCGACGGCGCTCGCCTCCCGCCCTTGTACCTGTTGGTGAACATGGCCCCCAGCCTTCGCGTAGCGAAAATTGTCTACTATCGACTCGCGCGAACCTGCCGCCGGCTCTTGGCCGTCGAACTGCAATCGGCCGGACACTTGGCGTTCGCAAGGCGCACGAGCAAAAATTCGGGAGTCGATACATTCGGATTAAACCCTGAAGTCCCCTTGGCCGATACTATACGAGGCGTGTCGGCAGTCGGAGTATTGTCAAACTAGAAAAAACACGTCGAGTTTAGCGGCGGTGCCGGCGAATTGTGCGTAGGACGGATTTCCAAATCCGTTGCTGACGACTGGACGGATTAGAAAGTCCGTCCTACAGAACAGCACAGGGCGCTAAGCGGTCGCTGAACGAGAAGAAATGGATTTCTGCCCGCCGCTCTCGCGGCGACTATCACGGAGGATCTTATGGCATGTGCCACCATTGCTCCTGAGGACGTCGAGCAACTGTGGATTGAATACAAGAAGGATATGTCGAACCAGGAGCTCCGCAACCGCCTGGTGGAGATGTATCTGCCGCTGGTAAAATACAACGGCGAGAGGATTTGGGCAAGATTGCCGGAGGGAGTGGAGCTTGACGATTTGGTGTCGGCCGGCGTCTTCGGCTTGATGGACGCGATCGATCTGTTCGACCTTTCGCGCGGGGTGAAGTTCGAGACCTACTGCGTGCCGCGCATTCGCGGCGCGATGCTCGACGAGCTTCGCACGATGGATTGGGTGCCGCGGCTGGTTCGCTCGAAGGCGAGCAAGCTCAACGAGGCGGTCAAGGGCCTTGAGGCCCGGCTCGGCCGCCAGCCCAACGAAAACGAGCTGGCCCAGGAGATGCAAATTTCCGTGGCCGAGTTGGAAAAGATGATCCTCGACGCGAATGCCGTCAATCTCATCAGCCTCAACAAGAAATGGTATGAGACCGACAGCTACAAGGACGTCCGCGAAATCGACATTCTCGAAGACAAGAAGGGGGAGGACCCGACGCGGCGGATTCAGAAGAACGACTTGATGCGGTTAGTGACCAAGGGGCTCAATCGCAACGAGCGGCTGATCATCATCCTCTATTACTACGAAGAATTCACGATGAAGGAGATCGGCGCGACGTTGAATCTCTCGGAGAGCCGCGTCAGCCAGATGCACAGTTCCATCGTGCAGCGTTTGCAGAGCCAACTCTGCCGCCGTCGCCCGGAGTTCGGCACGTAGCAGCGGCCGGCGTTACCGCTCTTCATCCAGGAACGCCGCGATGTGCCCGACGTTGTCGCCGGCGGTCTGTTGGGCGCGGGCGAAGATCGCCGCGGCCCGGTCCGGTTGGCCGTCGAAGTGAAGAAAGACGCCCAGTACGAACAGGCGGTTCGCGCTCGCCGGTTTCGCGGCAACGGCGGCGGCCAACGCATCGAAACAAGCTTTCTTCGCCGCTGCATTTCCGCCGAAAAGCCGATCGAGATCGACATTCGACGTCGGCCAACCCGGATCGAGCTTCAGCCCGCGCTCAATCGCGGCGGCCGCCGGATCGCAACGGCCGAGGGCCGCCAGTGCCAGCCCCTGGCGAAACCAGGCCTCGGCAACCTGCGGGGCGCGGCGGGCTGCCTCGCGGTAGCGGCCGTTCGCCTCGACGTACTTCTGCTTGGCGAACAGGGCATCGCCGTAGCCGATGTACTTCGAGGCCAGATCATCTTGCCGCTGCGCTGGCCGCCCGATTGGCTCGGGCTATCCGCTCCGGCGGCTCGGGGACAGGCGGCTCGGCCATCGCAACGCCGCCATTGGGCCACGGCTGCCCGACATTGGCCATGCCCCCAAACTGCGGTGAGTTGTTGGCAACGGCCCCAAGTCCGAAAGCAGCCAGCGACGGCCAGTAGCCATAATAGGCGTAAGGATAGCACTGGTAGTAAGACACATAAACGCCGGGCCGGCCATGCCAGTAGCGGCCGTTGTCGCCGTGGTGATGGCGGCCGCCGTTGTGGCGCCAGTTGCTCCGGTTCCAGTTTCCTGCCGGGGCCGTGCGCGATTGCGGCCGAGGCGCAGCGGGCCTCGGTCGGGTCGAACTCCAGATCACCGGGTGCGGGTTATTCCCCAGCGGCTGACGCACCCTCTCTGTCGCCGATTTGGTAGCGGCCGACGCCCAACCGCCACCCAGAATTGCCGCCAAAACCACCGCCGCTATCGCCCGAGAAGATCGCATGGCTCACCCTCCCTTGCCGGTCGGCTCTCGCCGAAGTATCCTCCTTACTTCCGCTTGCAGCAAGACGCATTTTCTGTGCCCGACGTGGCGAAAAGGCCACAAGCTGGTTGGCAGCGAGAACGCGAGACGAGTTCGCCCCGAGATGGCTTCGCAGTGGCGGCTGGTATCTGCCGTCACTTTGACGACACGCGCCGTCGATTTGAAGCGCCTCATCCCTCCTCGCTCCGATCAGAACTGAATCGGGATTCGTTCTCCCGTTCGGCTCGATCGCCGCATGGCGTCGATGATCGACCGCCACGCGATAGCCGTCTTCAAATGTGGCGTTGCAGGGATTCAGCGGCTTCTGGTTGGCCACGGCGTCGAGGAAGTGGAACTTCTCGATGATCTGCCCGTGTTCCCAGCCGATGTTGTGACCCGGCGGCCACCACGCGGCCGACGTACGGGTGGCAGCCTTCCGTCACGGAGATCTCCGTGAAGCCCAGCAGGGAATCGTCGGGCTCGCCGCGGTCGATGCACGCGAACAGGCTGTTGGGATGCTCCAGATCCCAGCGGAGCGAGCCGTGCGAACCGTTGATCTCCCAGCCGAGATAGTTCTTCCTGCCCGTGGCTACCACGGACGACTCCAGGACGCCGATCGCGCCGTTTTCGAAGTCGAGCACGGCCGCAGTGCCTTCGTCGGCAGACGACCTCCGGCGGACAACCGACGCTGGGAATGGCCCGGTCCTTGTTAAACGTCCGCACCAGGGCCGAGACGCTCGTGATCTCGCCGACCAGGAAGCGGCACTGGTCGATCGCGTGGCTGCCGATCCCCTGCAAGCGCGCCCGACGACGGCCAGGCCGAGTACCACGCCTTGTCGGGCGGCAGCGTCGGATCGTGCCCGGCCATCTGCAGGTAATGGATGCGGACGTGGTAGATCGTGCCGATCCGCCCGGCGGCAATCAGGTCTTTGGCAAATCGCACGGCGGGCATGAAACGGTAGTTGAACGTACACATCGACTTGCCGGTCGCCGCGGCCGCCGCGTCGCGCATCCGCCGCGCGTCCTCCACGCGAATCGCCATCGGTTTCTCGCAAATCACGTGCTTGCCGGCCGCGAGCGCGGCGATGCACGGCTCGACGTGAACCGGATCGGGCCCGCAGTTGTCGAAAACGTCGATCCGCCGCGTCGCCGACCAACTCCTTCCAGTCGGTCGCAGTACGCCTCGAAGCCGTAGCGCGCCGCCTCGCGCTCGACGATCTCCGCCTTCTGATCGCACAGCACCGCCAATCGCGTCGTGAACCCCGCTGACGGATAAAAATACGGAATCTTCTTGTAGGCGTTCGTGTGGCACTTGCCCATAAAGCCGCAGCCGAGCATCCCGATGCAAAGCTCTTTCCGCGGGCCGACCTTCACTTCGCTTATCGACATTGCAACACTCCGATCTATGGTGTCAAAAGGTGAGCCAGCTTGTCGCCGCATCCAGGCGACGGACGATCGGACATCTTCGGCTTCGCGCTGCCACGCTTCCGCCCCATCGGGCAAGTTCTCGGGCCACGGACGCAACAAGTCTCTGTCCCATGCCTTCGCCAAGTACCACGCCAGACCGTCAGCCGGCGGCGCAGGATGGCGAGTCCAATAGTCCGGGTCGATGATGTTGAGCTTGAACGGGGCGAATTGCGAGTGGATTTCGATGATTCAGATTGATCGTCCGGATTGTAGTTCGCCAGCGTTGCAGCGATCGCCGGCAAGTCGATGTCGCCGTCGCCGAGCGCGCCGTTCTGCAAGGCGAGCCCCTCGTGGGTGCGAATGATGCGATAGTCTTTGAAGTGCGTCGTCAAGGCGTGCGGCGCGAGAATCTCGGCCAACCGCAAGGGGTTGTCCAGATCGAACGCCAGATTCGCGCAATCGACCGTGAAGCCGAAGGCCGGACTGTTGACCCGGGCGTGAATCGAGGCAAGCTCGCGGACCGTGAAATCGGCGTGGTTCTCCATCGCGATCTTCATGCCCATCACCTCGGCGGCTCGGCAGGCCTCGCGGAGGATGGCGACGACTTCGTCGGCCGTCGCCACCATGTCGTAGCCCTCGTCGCGGGCGAAGAGATTGCCCGCCACGCAGCGCAGGATGGGCGAGCCGAGCTTCCGCGCGACCTCGAGATGGTCGATGACGATCCTGGCGTCGGACACAGCGGTGTCGTGGCCCGCATCGGCCAGCAATTGCCGCCCCTTCTCCGCCATCGGGTGCCGCCGCAGGATCGAGCCCATGCCGAATTCGACGATAGAGCCCATTTTCCTCGGCAAACGCCCGGATTCTCGCCAACTCGTCGTCGCGGAACGACTCGGAAGGACGAAAGCTCAAACAGAACGCCGGACAATCTCAGTTCAACAGCCAGCCCAAGCACGCCTACCGGATCCAAGGCCGCTATTGCGAGTGCTGTAAGAGTCAATGCCAAGTTTCATGGCGGCGCATCCTCGGTTGGTAGTTTCTCCGTTGAGCCGGCGAACTTGTTCACCGTGTGCTAGAGTGGAAATCGCCAACTCCCGCGGCGTGCAAGCACGCCGGCTAAACAAGGCGTTCCACTTCCTCTTTGGCGATTCGGCACCAGATGACGGCATTCTCCGGGCGGTTGGCCAAACTGTGGTTGTCCTTCATGATGATTTCGACCACGCAGCCGCGGGTCTTTTCCAGCGTTTCGCGCAGCCCCTTGCGGAGCGACTCCTCGTTCAATTCAGGCACCGCCAACGCGGCCGGGTTGGGCTTCCATGAGAAGATGTACTTGTCGCCGAGAAACTCGGCCATCTTCTCCACGTTCGCCCAAGGGGAACACGACACGCGGCGGAGATTGTGGTGCCCCTTGACCGTCTGCCACCGCCCGTGAACCGGCTCGCAGCAACCGTAACAGGTCAGCCCAAAACGGTCCATAATCGGCTTCTCGTGCGGAAAAATGAACTCCGCGTACATCCGCGGCGAAACGTGGACCGTCTCCTGGCTCTCGGTGAATCCCCACATATCGCAGGGGCGGACGTGATCGGTAATGTCGGCTTGCGGCAACTGGTCGCTGAACCCGTAGCCGCCCGAGCCGACGTAAGTGCCGTCGTTGTTCAGGCTACAGCAGGTGGTTGGCTTCCAGGTAGTCGAGCTTGTCGAGCCGTCCGCGCGATATGATCGAGAGCAGCTCTTTCAGCTCGTCGGGGCTTTCCAAAAAATCGCAGAGCATCTGTTGCAGGCCGCGGAAAGTGGCTGCCAGATGCGTCAGTCCCAGCGACCACCACCACGAGCCCTTCAGCCGGACCGTCAGCAGATCGCCGAACACATCCTCGGCGATCTCCAGGCAGCCGTTAGTGGTCTCCCAGTCGATCTCCACCCGGGGAGAGTGGAGCTTCTTCAGGTCGGTGGCGTAGTCCTTCATGCGCCGTCCCAGACGTACGAGCCCGACGTGCTGGTCTTGTGGTAAACCGGCGCGAGCCCCCAATCGTCGTCGGCGACCGTGTAAGGAACTTCGAAATAGGGCTCGACCGGCTTATCGTCACCCAGAACGTCGCCCGAGAAGATATCCTTGCGCAGGTCCATCTCCCAGCGGCGGGCCAGCTTGCCGCGGCACTGCATCTGCGCTTCGGTGATGATCTCGTTCCAGCCGTTTTCGGGGTCGCAGACGAAGAGCGGCCGGCCCCGTTCGAGCCGGTTATGCCTGGTCCACAGGCGGCGGGTCTCCGCCATTTTCGGGCTCGCCGCAATCGCCGCCACTCGCTCCGCCAGCCGACGCAACACCTGCCGGTCGTCGGCGGTCATGGAGACGTCGGCCGGCACGAACCCCGTCAAAATCTTCCCCGAAACCGTCTGATCCAGACCGGTCGATTCTCCGTTGCCGTAGTCCTTCATTATTGTCTGCCGTTGTCGAGGTCCAAGGGTATGGAGGAAGGAGGAAGTTGTCGGAACAGCGTTTTACCGTACTTCGAGCCCCTTTTTCGATTCCTCCGTCCCCTTTCAGTGACGCCATCTTACTCGCTGTGGGCGACCATGCCCAGTAGGGTCTGCGGCGACTCGAACAGAATGGCCTTGGCGATCGCCACCGCGTCGTCTCGCGTGTACTGCCCCTGCTCGATCTTCTCGGCCAGCACGCGGGCCAGTTGCTTCCGCACCAGCAGCACCTTCCCATAGACCCATTCCACGCAGTAGGCGTCGGAGAAGAAGCCCACCTGCTTGTTGACCGGCAGCATGTCGAGCCGCTCGGCCATGATCTGCCGCATTACGTGGGGGAAGAAACTGTGCCACCAGTAGCCGGCCAGACTGAAATTGGGCAACTCGCGGGCCAGCGTGCAGAGCGACTGGTTCGCGTGCCGGCTGGCGAGAAAACACTGGAACCGCAGCCCGGGATGCCGGGCGACCATCTCGGCCAACTGCCCGATCGTCCGCTGCGACAAGCGGCTGCCGGTCTCGAACGGCAGCGGCTCGGCGCCGATGCTGAACTGAAAAACGATGTGATCGCCGTGCTTCTCCAGCGCCGTCGAGGAATCGCTCCTTGACGTACGAAGCATAGATGTCGCGCTCCGCCGGACCGGCCTGCGCCCTTCGCGACACGGCGGCGGCCATCTCGGCGTCGCTCACCGGAAGGTAATCGATGTCGGTCGAAATCCCCGCGGCCGTGGAAATAATCAGTTTGTAGGGTAGGTTGTCGACGTAGTGCTCTACGGCGGCGTGAACGTCGTCCAGCGTGCGGATCGTGCGGTCGGTGGGCGGACGCTGCCCGCCGCCGATCGGCGTGGGGCACTCGGGCGTTCGGCCCCAGGCACGCTCCAATTCGTACAGGGCGGTGTCGAACTCGCCCCATTGCGTGCGGGTAAAAAAGCACCATTCGGTCGAGTATTGCAGCCGGGCGTCGTCCTCGCCGCCGCCCCGCCGAGCGCTCTCGGTGCAGGTGCGGCGGATGTTCAACCGATCGAGAATCGAGTACCAGCGGCCGCGGTCGTCGGCCCGCTCGCGCACCATTGCATCGAGCCGCCGCCAGTTGTCGGCCGTGATCGGCTCGCGCCAACCGTAGAGGTCTGCCAGTATCAGCCGCAGCACCCACGCGCAACTGGTGTTGCGGATCATGGGAAGATACGGAATCGCCCGGGTGATGCGCTGCTCGGCCTCTTCCTTGGTCGGCCAGCCGGGGAATTGCGTCAGCCGAGCCCCGTCGGGACAACCGGCCGCGTAGAGATCGCTGACGACCATGTGGTAGAGCAGGATGTCGTGCAGCCCGCGGGCGCCGAGATGTCCGCCCACCAGGTGCGTGTGCACGTCGAACATCGGCAAGTTCGGCCAACGCTTCTTCCAGTTCGTTCACTAAGGCGATATTGGCTGAACTCATCGAAGCCGATCTCCTGATTATGCCCTGGTCTTCTCGAACGCCGAATCGAACGCGACCCGGCTCGGCTCGAAGTCGAGCTTCTTCACGAATTCGAGCGCCTCGCGGGCGCCCCGCTCGCGTTCCATGCCGCTGTCTTCCCACTCGACCGACAGCGGGCCGGCGTAGCCGATGTCGTTCAGCGCCCGGATGATGCTCTCAAAATCGACGCCCCCGCGCCCGAGCGAGCGAAAATCCCAACCGCGCCGCGCGTCGCCAAAATTGAGATGGCTCGACAGGATCCCGCTCCAGCCGTCCAGCGTGACGATCGCGTCCTTCATGTGAACGTGGTAGATCCGATCGGGGAACTTGCGGATGAACTTCGCCGGATCGACCCCCTGCCAAATCAAGTGGCTCGGATCGAAATTGAAGCCGAACTCCGGCCGGCGGTCGAGGGCTTCCAACGCCCGTTCGGCGGTGTAGAGGTCGAAGGCGATCTCCGTGGGGTGAACCTCCAGGGCGAACTTCACCTTGCACTCGGCGAAGACGTCGAGGATCGGATGGAACCGCTCGGCCAGCAGCTTGAAGCCCGCGTCGATCATCGCCGGCGGCAGCGGCGGGAAGGAGTAGAGCAGGTGCCAGATACTCGAGCCGGTGAACCCGTTGACCACGCCGAGCCCGAGTTTCTCCGCCGCCCTGGCAGTGTTCTTCAGTTCTTCGGCAGCCCGGGCGCTTACGCCGGCCGGATCGCCGTCGCCCCAGACGTGTGCCGGCAGAATTGCCTTGTGCCGCAAATCCACCGGATCCAAAATCGCCTGGCCGACCAGGTGATTGCTCAGCGAAAACATCTTGAGGCCGTGCTTGCCCAGCGTCTGCCGCTGGCGTTCGCAGTAGCCCGGGTCGGACGTCGCCTTGGCGACCTCGAAATGATCGCCGTTGCAACAGAGTTCGAGGCCGTCGTAGCCGAGATCCTTGGCCTTCACGCACAGCGTCTCCAGAGGCAAATCGGCCCATTGGCCCGCACACAAAGTAATCGGTCTCGCCATTTTACGATCCTCCATTTCGCACGGTTTCAATGAACGCCGCCACGCTTTCGATGGCAATTCTGCACGCGCATTCCGCCAAAAGACGTCAAGTCGCCGCCGCCCTAGTACGACTCCGCGTCCTTCCGGGCGGGCGCGGTAAAGCTGAAATGCCACGGCACCCGATCGGGTTGCTCGTGACGAATCGCCTTGAGCACTCGTGCGCGCGGTGTGGCCATCAGCGCTCGTCTCCGACCGCTGCGGCCAGCCCGGCCTGCTTGAGGGCTTCCTCTGCGCTTCGGCCGTCGTGAATGACCGCCTTACAGGCATGAACCGCCGCGCCGATCTGTTCGCAACCCCAGATGTTGCGACCGATCGTCGCGCCGCGGGCGCCGCTCTTGACGACCAGGGCAAACATCTCCAACGCCGCGCGAAGCGTGTCGGCCTTCGGCCCGCCGGCGGCAACCAACGGCACGGGACAATCGGCAATGATCTGTGAATACGCCGCCACGTCGCCGCAATAGGGCGTCTTCACCACGTCGGCCCCCACCTCCACCGCGCAGCGCACCGCCCAGGCGATGTCCTCGGGGTCGAAGGAGAACCGCCATGTTCTTATCGCGAGGGTAAATGTGGCAGATCACCGGCAAGTCGTAGGCCGCAGCGTCCCGAACACAATCGGCAACAACCCGCAAAGCAGGCCCCTCGGTCGCGCCGCGAATGAAAGCCGCCACGGCAAGGGCATCGGCCCCAAGCCGAACCGCGTCCAACGCATTGGCGAACTGCTCGCGGGCCGTGTCATCGGGGCGGGCGCCCGTGCTCTGGATGATCATCGGCACCCGGCCCGCATAGGGCTGCCACGCCGAGGCGGCGATCCCCTTGTGCATCGTCACCGCATCCGGTTGCGCCGCGACCACTGCCGCCAACGTCGTACCGATGTGGCGAAGCCCCGCGGGGAGCCCTGCTCCATATCCTATTAGGTGATCCACGGCGACCGAGCACAACCGGCCCGAGGGGTGGGAAAATATCCGGTTCATCCGCACAAGCTTACCAGTATTCATGAGTTCTCCAGATTTTCACGATCTTAGCACCCTGCAACATTAAACGTTGGCAGAACAGAGAAGATACTCCTTTCCCGTCCGAGGTTCAACGGTCGCTATGCCGCCATAGCACGGCCATCTTGGCGGTGAAACACGGGCAAGATGCCCGTGCCGCGCTCCGCTCCCTACTTCTTCCCGGCCTTCCGCGGCGGCCCGTCAAGCCGCTTGATATAGATGTTTCGGAACCAGACGGGGGCTCCGTGGTCTTGGAGAAAGATGTAGCCGCGCCGCGGAGCGTCTTTAAAAGGTTTGCTGAATTTGTTGGGCGTCCCGTCGGGATTCCTATGGGCCTCGGTCCAGCGATCCAGATCGGTGTCGATCACCGTCTTGCCGTTCAACACGAACTTGATCTTGCTCCCCTTTGCGGTGATCGTGGCATGGTTCCATTGGCCGGCTTTCCGCATGGCGTTGACCATCGGCGGCATCATGTCGTACAGCGCCCCGCCGTCGTGCATTGACGGCTTGCGCACGCCGTAACTGTCGAGAATTTGCATTTCCATCACCCCCTCCTCCCACCAAGCCTTGGTCTTGTCGCTCGGCGGCGCGAGGCGAAACAAGACACCGCTGTTGCACCCCGGGGCGATCTTATACTCGAAGTCGAGAATGAAGTCCCCATACTTCTCGACAGTCCAGAGGTCCGCGCCCCCCTTGCGGGCCAACGTCCCGTCTTCCACCACCCAAGTGCCGACGGCGTCTTTCTCCTTGTCAAGAGTCCAGCGGTCCATCGGCTTGATCCGCCGCCATCCGGTCAAGTCCTTGCCGTTGAAAAGCCGCGTCCAGCCGTGATGCAGGTCGATCTTCGGGTGGTCTTCCGCGAGTGCGGGATTCGCGCAATCCCGCAGTACAAAACGGCAATTGTCAGAATGAGACCGTGGTGAAGCTTCAATGATCGATACACTGTCATTCCCCTTCTTGTGAAAACGCACTTGCTGCATAGCCATCGACGGCCACGCGAGTAGGAACGCCCGCCTGACCGCCGTAGCGGGCCGCCTTCAAACCGGCAGCCACCGTGGCGAACCGCACGGCGTCCGGAATCGTCTCTCCCCGAATTAACGCCGCGGCATAGGCGCCGTGAAATACGTCGCCACAGCCGGTCGTGTCGGCGGCCTGAACTGTCAGCGCAGGTTGATGGGATGGAATCCCCGGCTGTTGGTCGCTCACGTACCAGCAGCCGCTCTTTCCACAGGTGACAACCACCGCCCGGCGGCCGCGTGTCCAGAGTCCGCGGGTCGCCAGCACCGGGTCTTGCTCTCCCGTCACCTTCAAAGCGAAATCTCGCGAGAGGATCAAATGGTCGGCCAACGCCAGCAACTGCGGAAACAGCGGATCCTCGGCGTTCTCAAAATCGGCGACCACCGGAATACTGGCTTCGCGGGCAATCCGCGCCGCATGGATCATTCCCTCCACGCCGCAGTTGTCGACCAACAATACCCGAGCGGCACGGATCACTTCTTCACGTGGCCATTGAGTATCCGCGCAAACCACGCCGTTGAGGTCGAACAGGATCGTCCGCGTATGCCGCGTCTGATCGACAAGGACAGTGGAACGGACCGGCCGCGCGTCGGGCAGTCGGCGAAGATGCGTCACGTCCACGCCCTCTTCGGCCAATCGCTCGATCACGAACCGCGAATGCTCGTCGTCGCCCAACGTTCCCGCATAGGCGCAGCGGCAACCCAGCCGCGCGGCAGCCACCAGCGCCGTCGCCGCCAATCCGCCGCAATGCCGCTCCCGGCGCCGAACGGGCATCTTCGAGTCCGCCTGCGGATAGCCGTCGAAATACAATAGCTCGTCAACTGCGGCGTAACCCAGCCCGAGCACGTCGATCGTCGTCTGCATAGTTTTCCCGTTCGCTACAACGGGCGCAACACCTCATGTTATCTCATTCAGCATCGCAACGCCGCGGCGGCTCGTCCATACAACATTGCGCAAGGAACTTGCGAATCCTGCGCAGCGTGCAAAGCCTTTGGCTCCCACGCTCCGTGTGGGAACCGCCCCGCTGCCGACGCGGACTGCTGCAACAGCGGGGGCGAAAAAACACGGAACAAGCCGACGCGGCCGATCTCACTTCTCGCCGCACAAGAAATCGGTGTAGATCCCGCTGACGCCGTTGGCCTCCAGTCTCCTCTGCTGCTGCCGCGAATTGACCGTGTGCGCGAAGACCGGGACCTTCATCTTTCCCAGTTCTCGCGGCAGCGCCCCCATTGCGCGCTTGGCCCACATCGTGACGCCGAAGAGCCTGTGGCTCCGCGGAAACCCAACACGGGCTCGTCGGGGTAATTCTTCACGTAGAGCGTCAAGATGATGTTGCGGTAACCCATCTCCCACACCGGCTCGTACTCCTCGAAAGTGTAGATCTGCGGGATGATCCGATCGAGCATCTCGGCGTAGTCTGTCGCAATCTCCTCAAGCGCGCGGAGATTGTCGTCCTTCACGTCGGTGACGATTCTCGCTGCGGGATGGGCGCGAAGCCAGTCGACCAACTCGGCAAAGCTAATCGGCGTCAGGTTGTTCTTCATCTTCAGCCGCAGGAACTCATCCAGCGACGGCGTGCCCGCGATCTTGCTCTTGGGAAAGAGACTACGGAAGCTCCCCTCCCAATCGTGAATCAGCACGAGTTGGCCGTCGCGGGTCCAATTCAGATCGATCTCGAAAAACCGATGGCCGCGGCGATAGTTGGCGTCGATCGCATCTCGCGAATTGGTATACGACATCTTCCCGATGCCTCCGCCGGCGTGCGCGACGTACTTGGGAACGGGCACGGGCGGTATCGGGCGATCGTCTTGCCTCCGCTGGGCGTGAAGCACCACGTACAACACAACAGACGCGACGAAAAGCACGTCGATGGCCAAGAACGCCAGCAGCGCCCACCTTTTCAGCCGCTGCCCCTCAATTGGCTGGCGTGACCCACCGCTCTCTTCGCTGATTTTCACTTCCATTGTTGGTCGATAAAATAGGCTGGATGAATGGTTCAAGCCCAAAGTGGGATTGGCCGACTGGCTGACGATGGTAGAATTCGCTTGTTCGGAAGAAAAGCCCAAAACGCGGAAAAAAGGGGACAGGTCCGATTTGTGCGAAGCACCCTCCGGGCCGTTCCGGCAAATTGGACCTGCCCCCTTTTTTCCCCACAAAAATCTTCGTCGAAACTGGAGACCTTGCGATGAGCGGGAAGAAGTTGGCGCTGCTTGGCGTTGTGCTCCTGATTGTATGTGTTGCGTGCAGTTCCGTCCAAGCCGGCGGCATCCGGATTGGCATTGGAATCGGCCTTCCAATCTACAATCCCTCCCCGTATCACTATGCCTACCCATATCCTTATGCCTATCCTTATGCCTACCCGTACCGCTACTACTACCGCCCTTACCCCTATTACTACCGCTATCCCTATCGTGCGTACGTAGTCCCTGCCCCGGTCTACGTGCAGCCCGCACCGGTCTATCCGCAGTCGCCGCCGACCTATGCCCCGCCAACCTACGCCCCACAGCCGGGCAACGGTCAGACGAGCGCCTACCCCGGATCGGCCCCCACGTATGCGCCGCCTCCACCTCCGCCGCAACCGATGCCTCAGCCACAGGCGACGCCTCAACCACAGCCCAGCGCACAGCCGCCGGCGACGTACCAGCCTTCCGCGCCGGCGCCGCCAGCGGCAAACCCTCCGGAAGCGATTCCAGCGCCTCCGGCTCAGCCGACACAAGCCCCGCCCGGAACGTACCTGATTCCGAATCCGCGCGGATGATTGCATTCATCGGCCCCCGTTGATTTCAGGAACCACCTATGCGTGCCGCCTCGCTCCTCCTGACGCTGGCGGCGATCGCGCTGCTGAGCACTCCGGCCGACGCCGTCGATCTGCGAAAGATCGACCGGTCGATTCGAAGAGAGCCGGTTTATCAATCCAAGGATCCGCGCTACTGTCTACTGGCATTCGGGCCGGAAGCGAACGTCCACGTGTGGCTGGTCATCGATGGCGACGCGCTCTACGTCGATCGCAACGGCAACGGCGATCTGACCGACGCCGGCGAGCGGTTCAACCCGAGCCACGTCTTTCACCACCTCCGGCCCGGGGTGAAGTTGATGCGGAGCTTCATGATCGGTCGTCCTGGCCGGAATGGGCGGTTCGGAAGCGAACTGCTCCTGTCGTGTGCCGCCGGACGTATCCGGCCTGATCGTCGAACAGTGCATCCCTGCCGACGATCATGAAAACGCTGTCGTAAATCAAACGGGCAAGCGCCCGTTTCGGGTGTGCCTGGGCGACCGGCGGTGTGGACAGGATTCGACTCTCGCCTTCGCCTCCCGACCCGGCGATGCGCCGATCTTGTACGTTGACGGCCCAATTCGACTTGCCCTGCATCCCTACTCCGACCATCTGCACCGCGGCGAGACCCGCTGGCTGGCGATTCAAGGGCTCAATCAGGGCCTCGGCGCCAGACTACGCACGCAATTTCCTGACAAGACGAAGAACATCCATCCGGTGGCCGAGATTGAATGCCCTCCGCGCTGGCCGGGGGCTGAGCCGATTCGCTTTTGCACCGAATTGCCCGGCCGTAGCTGAGGCGGCACGCTGATTTGCGGCCCGTGTCGGGTTCCGTTACGCTCCGGCCTCGGAAACGCCAAAATCACCTTGACATATCCCGGCTGGAAAGAGGGCGCCGTCCTGCCGGCGACCATCGAAGTTCCGGTCGAGCCGCTGAGCTGGAGCGGTCTGTTCCGGGATTATCTCGTCTGGCCGCTCGGGGCAGCAGCGCTCCTGTTCATCGCCTGGATTCTCCGGCGAACGTGGCGATACGTCGCCAAGCGGCGGCGTGCGCGCCGGGCGTAATCGGCTTCAGTCAAGAATCGGCCTTCGGCGGCGGCTCCGCCTCCTCTTCCTCCTCGGGCTCGAACGGCAGTCGCTGCTTCTCGTCGAGCCAGCGCCCCAGATCGATCAACCGGCACCGATGGCAACAGAACGGCATCGCGCGAACTCGACTCGGGCGAAAATTCTTTGTCACAGATGGGGCAATGCATAAAAATTGCAGTCTGGATCGCGTCTCCTTGCGAAACCGCAAGCGGTCTTCCACTATCCACTACCCACTATCCACTACTCTTCGCCGCTTTCTCCTTGCTCTTCGTTTCGCTCTTCGCCTCGCTCTCTCGTCGCTCTTCCCGTCGCTCTTCGCGGCGGTGGCCTGGCTCTTCTCGGCGGCGGCGGCCTTCTTATAAGACTCGCTGCGGTAGTCGGTCTTGTAGAAACCCGACCCCTTGAAAACGATGGCCGCGCCGGGCCCGATCAGCCGCCGCAGCTTCTGCCGGCCGCACTTCGGGCACTTTCGCTGCGGCTCGGCCTTGATCGAGTGAAACAGCTCGAACTCGTGCTGGCAGGCGTCGCAAACGTAGTCGTACGTGGGCATGAGTTCCTCACTTCGGGGTCGAAACAATCACTTGGCTGGGCCGCACGACGCGATCGTGCAACTGATAGCCGTTCTGCGTGACCATCAGCACGGTGTTGGCGGGATGCTCCTCGGAAGGCTGCTGCATGACGGCGTGGTGGACGTTCGGATCGAACGGGGCGTGCAGGGCCTCGATGCGCGTGCAGTGATGGCAGCTTCAACACGTCGGCGAGCTGCTGGCTCACCATCTTGAAGCCTTCCAACAGCGCGGCGGCGTCGGCGCTCTTCTCGGCCGCCTCGATCGCCCGATCGACGTTGTCCAACACCGGCAACAGGTCGCGCAGCAGGGCGAGGTTGGCATAGCGGAGCCGTACTCGTCGAGCTCGCGGGCCGCCCGTTTGCGGTAGTTGTCCAGTTCGGCATGAGCGCGCAGTTCGCGGTCCTTGGCGGCTGCCAGTTCCGCGCGGAGCTTGCTGCGGATCGTCGCCGCCCGTCTGCGGCTTTGCGCCGTAGTCAGCCGCTTGCGGTTTCGCACTCTCATCCGCCGCTTGCGGATTCGCACCGTTCCGGCGGCGAATGGTCCGGTTCGTGATGATGATGTTTGTGCTTGTTCACTTTCCGAGAAACTCCTTCAACTTATCGAAGAAACCCTTTCGCGTCGGGCTGACGTGGGTCTTCTCGATTTCGGCCAGATGGCGCAGCGCCGCCTCGTGTTCGGCGTGAAGCGTGTGGGGAACCTCGACGATGACCTGCACCAGCAAGTGGCCGCGGCCGTGGTGGCGCGGGTCGGGCATGCCCTGGCCCTTGAGCGTAAAGACCTCGCCGCTCTGCGTGCCGGCCGGAATTTGCAATTCCTTGCAGCCGTCCAGCGACGGCACTTCGATCGTCGCCCCCAGCGCCGCCTGCGTGTAGCTGATCGGCGCCTCGCAGAACAGGTCTTGCCCGCGTCGCTGAAACAGCGGATGCTCCTTGACGTGGATGAAGCAGTAGCAGTCGCCGGGCGGCCCGCCGTTCGGGCTTGGCTCGCCTTCGCCCTGCAATCGCAGCCGGGTGCGATCGTCGACGCCGGCGGGAATCGTCGACCTTGCGCGTGACCGTCCTCTCGACGTAGCCCGAGCCGCGGCAGCCGCCGCACGCCTCGCGGATCACCTGGCCGTGACCGTGGCAGGCGGGGCAGGTGGTTTGCAGCGAGAAGACGCCGGTCTGCTGAATCGACCCGCCCGTGGCCGCCGCAGTAGCGGCAGGTCTCGGGCCGCGTGCCCGGCTTGGCCCCCGAGCCGCCGCACGTTTCGCAGACGGCGTGACGCGCAAATCGCACGGTCTTCACCGTGCCGTGGGCGGCCTCCATCAGGTCCAGCTGAGACGTCGCAGCGGATGTCGCCGCCCTGCTGCACGCGGCCGCCGCGTCCGCGCCGCCGCCGAAAATGTCGCCGAAGAACCCTTGGCCGAAAATGTCGCCGAAGGCGTTGAAAATGTCCGAAATATCGTGGAACTGCGGCGCCCCGCCGCCCGCCGAGCCCCGCGTGGCCGTAGCGATCGTACCGGGCTCGCTTTTCGGGATGGCTGAGCACCTCGAAGGCCTCGGCGGCCTCCTTGAACTTGACGACGGCATCGTCGTCGCCCGGATTGCGGTCGGGATGGTACTGCAGCGCGAGCTTCCGATAGGCCTCGGAGATGCGGTCCTCCGAGGCGTTGCGATCGACGCCCAAGACTTCGTAGTAGTCGCGTTTTTCCGCCATCTTTGGCATGGCCGAGTTGGGAATCGTTTGGGGGAATATAGTATTCTACCGCAAATCGGCCGTCGTTCAGCGTTTCGAGCACGTCGAAATAGCCGCAGCAATTCATCCGTGGAAGTATGGCCCCGAGCATCCTCGCCGTAGGGACGGCGAACCACGCCGCTGATAGACGTCCGCGACGGCTTAGAACAATGGGGCCGTCCCCCAGCAGCGAACTGAAAGGCTTGATCACGTGTCCCTCCGGAAGCTCCGCTACCGGACGCTCCCCTCGACTTGCCGCTTCTTCTTGTCGTCCTTGTTCAGGTCGGTCACCAGCGTCTCGGTCGTCAGCATCAAGTCCGGCGATGCTGGCGGCGTTCTGCAAGGCCGAACGAACGACCTTCAGCGGATCGATGATGCCCGCCTTGAACATATCGACGTACTTGCCGGTGTTGGCGTCGTAGCCGGTGTTCGTCGGCTTCTGGCTCACTTCGTCGGCGATCACCGAGCCGTCCACGCCGCAGTTGTCGGCGATCTGGCGGATCGGCATCGGCAGCGAACGCAGCACGATATCGACGCCGATCTTCTCGTCGCCGCGGGCACTGCCGCGGGCCTTCTCGACCGCCTCGCGGCAACGCAGCAGGGCCACGCCGCCGCCCGGCACGATGCCTTCCTCGGCGGCCGCACGGGTGGCGTGCAGGGCGTCTTCGACCCGGGCCTTCTTCTGCTTCATCTCGGCCTCGGTGTTGGCGCCGACCGAAACGACGGCCACGCCGCCGCACAGCTTCGCCAGCCGCTCCTGGTACTTCTCGCGGTCGTAGTCGCTGTCGCTCGCCTCGATCTGGTTGCGGAGCTGATCGCAGCGGGCCGTGATGTCGGCCTGCTTGCCGGCGCCTTCGACCATCGTCGTCGCGTCCTTATCGACGGTGATCTTCTTCGCCCGGCCGAGCTGTTCGAGCGCCACGTTTTCCAGCTTCACGCCGAGGTCTTCGCTGATGACCGTGCCGGCGGTCAGCACGGCGATGTCGCCGAGCATGGCCTTGCGGCGATCGCCGAAGCCGGGGGCCTTCACGGCGCAGATGTTCAGAACGCCGCGGAGCTTGTTCACGACCAGCGTGGTCAGGGCCTCGCCCTCGATGTCCTCGGCGATGATCAGCAGCGGCTTGCCGCGCTGCATCACCTTCTCCAGCAGCGGAATCAGGTCGCGCAGGTTGCTGATCTTCTTCTCGTGGATCAGGATGTAGGCGTCTTCCAGCAGGCAATCCATCTCGGGCGAGCGGTTGATGAAGTACGGCGAGAGGTAGCCCTTGTCGAACTGCATGCCCTCGACCACCTCGTAGGTCGTCTCGGCCGTCTTGCCTTCCTCGACGGTGATGACGCCGTCCTTGCCGACCTTGTCCATCGCCTCGGCCAGCAGATTGCCGATGACCGGGTCGTTGTTGGCGCTGATCGAGCCGACGTTGGCCATCTCTTCCTTGTTGGCGACCGGCTTGGCCATCGTGCGAAGATGGGCGACGGCCGCGTCGACCGCCTTGTCGATGCCGCGGCGGATGGCCGTCGGATTGCTGCCGGCGGCGATGTTCCGCAGCCCTTCGCGGAAGATGGCCCGGGCCAGAACCGTGGCGGTCGTGGTGCCGTCGCCGGCGATGTCCGAGGTCTTCGACGCGACTTCGTTCACCAGCTTCGCGCCCATGTTCTCGAAGCGGTCTTCCAGTTCGACTTCCTTGCTGACCGACACGCCGTCCTTGGTGACGGTCGGGCCGCCGAACGATTTGTCGAGGATCACGTTGCGGCCGGTCGGGCCCAAGGTCACCGCGACCACGTCGGCCAGTTTATCCACGCCGCGGAGCATCCGCTCGCGTGCGTGCTGTGCATATAAAAGTTGTTTTGGCACTGTTGGCGTTCCTTTATCTAGGGGCTAGGGACTGGGGCCAGGGGTTAGGGGTCAGAGGCCAGGGTCCGATCAGAACCGTGCCGTACCGATCTAATCCCTAGCCCCTAGTCCCTAGCCCCTTCTTGTTACTTCACGATCTTGGCCAGAATGTCGGATTCGCGGACGATCTTGACTTCGCGGCCGTCGATCTTCGATCTCGCTGCCGCTGTACTTGCCGTAGATCACTTCGTCGCCGACGGCCACCGAGAGCTTGCCGCGCTCGCCGCTGTCGAGCAACTTGCCCGGCCCGACGGCCAACACGGTGCCGCGCTGCGGCTTTTCCTTGGCGGTGTCGGGCAGCACGATGCCGCCGGCCGTCATCTCTTCGGCCTCCATCGGTTCCACAACGACGCGATCATCCAATGGCTTCAAGTTGAGTTCCTTTGCCATAGTCCGTTTTCCTCGAGCTAAGAGTTCAGGTTTGGTTTCTTGTCACAATCAGTCGATCAAGCGATAGACAATAGCCGGGGGCCAACGGCCCGCGGAATCTTGATCGGTACGCGCTATCCTTCGTGCAGTTCACAGCCGGAACGCTGCGTGGACGCGGCGGCTAAACGGTTAGAACCCCATGCCACCCATGCCGCCCATGCCTCCCATTCCACCCATGCCGCCGCCCATGCCGCCCATGCCACCCATGCCGCCGCCCATTCCGCCAGGACCGCCGGGGCCCGCGGGCTCCTCTTCCTTCGGAATGTCGGTCACGAGGCAGGACGTGGTCAGCAGCAGCGCCGCCACGCTGGCGGCGTTCTGCAAGGCGGTGCGAACGACCTTCGCCGGATCGACGATGCCCGCCTCGACCAGATCGCAGTAGGCGTCCTTGTCGGCGTCGTAGCCGTCGTTCTTGCCCTTCATCTGGCGAACGCGATTGACGACGACCGCGCCGTCGAGGCCGGCGTTTTCGGCGATCGCACGCAACGGGGCGTCGAGCACGCGCTGCACGATCTTCGCGCCGAGGGCCTCGTCGCCGGTCAGGTCCAGCTTGTCGATGGCCTTCTCGCTGCGCGAGCAACGCCACGCCGCCGCCGGGCACGATGCCCTCTTCCAACGCCGCCTTCGTGGCGTGATAGGCGTCTTCCATCAGGGCCTTCCGCTCCTTCATTTCGGTTTCGGTCGCGGCGCCGACGTTGATTTGGGCAACGCCGCCGGCCAGCTTCGCCAGCCGCTCTTGGAGCTTCTCGCGGTCGTAGTCGCTCGTGGTCGTTTCGATTTCGCGGCGAATCTGATCGGCGCGGCCTTCGATGGCGGCCTTCGTGCCGGCGCCGCCGATGATCGTCGTGTTGTCGGAGGTGATGACGACCTTCTTGGCGGTGCCCAGGTCGGAGAGCTTCACGCCGTCCAGCGAGATGCCGAGGTCCTTGAAGATGGCGTTCGCGGCCGTCAGCGTGGCGATGTCGCCGAGCATGGCCTTGCGGCGATCGCCGTAGCCGGGCGCCTTCACCGCGACGACGTTGAGAATGCCGCGGAGCTTGTTGACGACCAACGTGGCCAGCGCCTCGCCCTCGATGTCCTCGGCGATAATCAGCAGCGGCTTGCTCGCCTTGCTGACGGCTTCCAACAGCGGGATCAAATTCTTCGCGCTGGAAATCTTGTCCTCGTGGATCAGCACGCGGCACTTCTCCAACTCGACGGTCTGGTCGTCCTGATTCGTGACGAAATGCGGCGAGAGGAAGCCGCGGTCGAACTGCATGCCCTCGACCACGTCGACGGTCGTCTCGGCCTGCTTGCCCTCCTCGACCGTGATCACGCCGTTCTTGCCGACCTGCAGGAAGGCGTC
>CAWFIG010000008.1:0-119260 GCA_963815695.1 uncultured Planctomycetia bacterium | reverse complement strand
GAATGCTTGCCGCGGTTCCGGCACCGGACTACGCCACCGGCGGCCAGCGCGTACCCGTGCCGCCGGCCGCGGCGCTACCGGACCCCGGCTCGGAGGCGCGCGTGATACCGCCCGACGCGTCCGAGTTCACGACCTCGCCAGGGGCCGGCTGGTGATCACCCTGCCACGCCGGCTGCTGACCCTGCCCACCAACGTGGTGCCACCCATCGCAGCACCGGCGCGCGCCGTGGAAAACGCGCCATCGCCCGCGCCGCCGGAGACACCGGCCCGCGACTACCGTGTGCAGATAGCCGCCATCGACACCGAGGGCGCTGCTCCGACGAGCTCCACCGCGCTCCGCAGACGCTCTATAACCGGCTGAACCGCATTCGCCGCACGCTGTTCGAGTGCGTGGAAGCCGCCATGCAGCGACAAGAAATGAAGCAGCAGACATGACGACGGACCGAGAAGAACTGTTTGGATTGTTCGAGGCGCTGTGCGACGGCGTGATTACGCCCGCGCAGCACGTGCGGCTTCAGCGGCGGCTCGGCGCCGATGCGGCCGCGCGGCAACTCTACTTCGACTATCTCGACCTGCGTCTGCATCTTCGCCAGTGGCAGCAGACGTGCATCGGCGAGCGTTCGTTGGGCATCGACGCGGCCGATGCCGTTGCGGCCGTCCCGACCGTGATCCAGGACTCGCCGCTGCACGCTCCCGTCTCCGCGGTCTACTCTCCGATGGGCAGTTTTGCATTTTCGTACCTGGTGGCGGCGGTGGTCGTGGGGTTCGGGCTGATGATCGGCTGGGCGTATCACGTTCCGAATCCTCGCGTGGACGGTCCGAAAACAGCGGACGTCGGGCCGCCATCCGGGCTGAAGCACGTTCCGCATCGAGCCTAGAGTGCGTCGTTGTCGGCCGCGTGACCGGCATGGCGGATTGCCGATGGGCCGATCCCAGAGCCGCGACGGCCCTCTACGCTTACGTACCCGTTGGACCGCACGTATGATTTGACCTCGGGCCTGCTGAAAATCACCTACAACACCGGCGCGCAGGTCATCCTCCAGGGGCCGTGTACGTATCGAGTCGAATCGCCCTCGGGCGGGCTGCTCTCGCTCGGCCGGCTGACCGCCAAGATTGAGAAAGGGGGGAGGGGGGAGGGGAGAGGGAAGAGGGAAGCGAGACAACTCATCAATCAGCACTCAACAATCATCAATCTCCCTCTCCCCTCTCCCTCTCCCCTCTCCCCTTTTCACCGTTCGCACGCCGACGGCCACCATCACCGATCTCGGCACGGAGTTCGGCGTTGAAGTCGAGAAGTCGGGCGTGAGCAGGGCGCAGGTTTTTGAGGGCAAGGTCGAACTGCGGGTGCGTGGCGGGGGAAATTCGCAAGCCGATTCCGTTGCTGGCAACCGAATCGGCCCGCGTCGGTTTCAGCCGCGACGGCTCGGTGACGGTGGTGCGGCAGAAGGGCGGCAAGAGCAGCTGCTGCGCGAGATGCCCAAGTCGGTTCCGATCACGTTGTTCAACACGGGCGTCGGGCTGAAGCCGGGCGATCCCGATCCGCATTGGCAAATCGTTTCCCGCAGCGACGACCCGACGTTCAAGCCGCGCCCAGCCGGGTAAGAGTGGCCGGCAACGCGGCCTTGGAGAACGATCCGGCCCGCTCGCAATGGATCTCGCTGGTCGGCGGGGACGTTGACTTGCCCGAAGACGTGACCTACGTCTTCCGCACGACGTTCGATCTCAGCGGCATGTTGCCGTCCACGGCGGTGCTGCGGGGCAAGTGCATCGCCGACGACCGCGTCGCGGCGATCCGACTGAACGGCCGGCGTTTGATGGTGCCGCTGCAGCCCGACGGCGAACCTTTTATCCATTGGACCGAGTTCCACGCGACGACGGGCTTTGTCAAGGGGATCAACGTCCTGGAAGTGGACGTTTTGAACGCCGGCCCCTTCACGCCGCCGAGCCAACGCGCGGTTCATGAAGAGCCGGATGAGTTGCCGCGTGGAGTTGGAGGGGGAAGTCAGCCGCGATCCGGGATTGGGCGGCGACGACGCCTCGGTCAAGACGCCGACGGCGCCTGCCCAGGAGAAAGGAAGGCGCCGGCGAAGCCCGCGGAGACGAAGGAGAATCGCGATTCGCGAGATTTATCGAGTAGACGACATGAAGAGCGCAGAGTACCCAGTCTCGGCGTTCTCCCTAACCGTTTTTGCCCTTTTTTACCTGCTACGGAAGAAGACATGAGACGCACATCGAGAGAGCACGGTTTCACGTTGGTTGAGTTGCTGGTCGTGATTACGATCATCGGCATATTGATCGCGCTGCTGTTGCCGGCGGTGCAGGCGGCGCGCGAGGCGGCGCGGCGCATGCAATGCAGCAACAACCTCAAACAACTCGCCCTGGGTGCGCTGGCCCATGAATCGGCGAACGGTTTTCTCCCCACCGGCGGCTGGGGACCGTGTTGGGCCGGCGATCCCGATAGCGGTTTCGGCCGGCGGCAGCCCGGCGGCTGGATCTATAGCGTGCTCCCCTATATCGAGCAACAACCGCTGCACGATTTGGGAAGTGGCCTCGACAATTCCACGACTCCCAGGCTCGTCGACTGCCTCTTGCAGCAAATAGGAACGCCGTTGGCGGTGCTAAACTGTCCGAGCCGGCGCAGTGCGGTTGTCTATTCGCACCAGTCGCCGGGCGGGCAACTCTATCACTATCGGCTCGGTGACGTCATGTGGCCGGCCCTCGCCGGCAAGTCCGATTATGCCGTCAACGGCGGAACCACCGCCGATGGCAACTGACTTCGCCCATGGGCCAGATACTTATGCCGACGGTCAGAGGTGGACGTCGCTGCAGCCGCCGAGTGGCGTAGCCAACCATTTGGTGGACACCGGCGTGTGTTGCACCCATAGCGCGATCGCCATGGCCGACATTACGGACGGCGACCAGCAATACCTATCTGGCCGGCGAGAAATATCACGATCCGGACCACTACACTGACGGATGGCCGGGATGGGACGATCAGAGCTGGGATATTGCCGAGGACTGGGACATCGTACGTTGGACGGGCAGCGACACCCCGCCGACCGCCGCGTCATTCCTCAGCAACAACGGATACTTCCTTCCGACGCCGGACACGCCTGGCAACGAGTCGATGGGAATGGCCTTTGGCAGTGCGCATGCCAGCGGGTTCAATATGGCATTCTGCGATGGCTCGGTCCAATTCACGAGTTATTCGATCGATCCGGGCATTCACTGGTATCTCGGCAATCGCATGGATGGTCATCCGATTGATGCGAACAAGCGATAGAACAGTTCTGACAGCCCCTCGGTTGCCTTTGATATTCTCTCGACTCTACGGAAGAAGACGTGAGACGCACATCGCAAGAGCACGGCTTTACATTGGTTGAGTTGCTGGTGGTGATTACGATCATCGGCATATTGATCGCGCTGTTGTTGCCGGCGGTGCAAGCGGCGCGCGAGGCGGCGCGGCGCGTGCAGTGCAGCAACAACCTCAAACAGCTCGCCTTGGGATCGCTAAATCACGAAATGGCGAACAAGTGCCTGCCGACGGGCGGCTGGGGATTGAATTGGGTCGGCGATCCCGATCGCGGCTTTGGCCGTCAGCAGCCAGGGGGCTGGGTCTACAGCGTCCTTCCCTACATCGAACAGCCGGAGTTGCACGACCTGGGGATCGGCGCCGCCACCTTGGCTAACGGGGTCAACGCCTGCAAGCGGCGCATAACGACGCCCCTGCCGGGTCTGATCTGCCCGACTCGCCGCACTTCGGCACTCTGTGCCGCGTCGCTCCCGCCGACTGGGACATGATTCGGTTTACGGGCATGCCCAAGATCGCAGCAAGCCGGATTATTACGACCCAACATACATTCCACTCCCCGACACGCCCGGCTTGGGGCAGAGGGGTTGTTTCGGCAGCGGCGCATGCCAGCGGGTTCTACATGGCGTTCTGCGATGGTTCAGTGCAGTTCATGAGCTACACCATCGACGCCAAGACCCATTGGTGTCTGGGGAATCGCTCCGACGACCGGGCGATCGATGCGAAGAAGCTGTAGATCGCGGCCTACGCGATTTTCGGCAACTCGTAGCCCTTGCGCCGCGGACGGGAGAGCAGCTTGTTGGCCTCGTCGCAGTTGGTGAAGCGCTCGGCCGCCGGGTCCCACTGCAGCGCCTCGCCGACGCGGCCGACGTCGCGGACGATGTTCACCAGGTAGCAGAGCGTGGTGGCCCGCTGGCCGATCTCGATGTCGGCGTTGCAGCGGCTTGCGGCTCTTGATGCACTCGACCCAGTTCTCGATGTGGTAGGCCGTCTCGGGCCGCTTGTTGGGGCCGGGGTTGTCCGTCGAGACGGACGATTTCCTTCGGGTTGCTGGCGATCTTGTTGCGGTTGATCTCGATCTTGCCCTTTTCGCCGACGAAGATCGCCCCCAAGCCGGGGCCGCGGTCGCCGTCGAGGTGCGAGCTGCAGCTCGGTGCCGCTGGCGAACTTCATCGTGACCTTGGCCCGGGGGCCGCTGAGCTTGGCCATGCCGTGGTAGTCCGTGCCGGTGTCTTCGGCGTCGCCGATCGACGCCGCCGACGGTCGCAGCTCGCGGGCGAACTTGCCGGTGTCTCGCACGTTGACCGGCTCTTCCAGCACCACCTCGACGGGGCCGGTGTCGTCGGTGCCCAGGCCGCGGTTGATCTGGTCGTAGGAGTGGGTGCCCCAGCCGGTCACGCCGAAGCAGAGGCCGCCGCCGTCGTAGTCCCACCAGCGGGCCCAGCCGCGTGAATCGACGTGTGGTAGGGCCGCAGCTCGGCCTGGTTGGTCCAGACGTCCCACCAGTTGCTCGCTGCCGCCCTTGACATCGGCTCGGCGGGCTGGTTGGTCCAGCGGATCGGGCCCGACGAAGTTGGGGGCGATCACGGTGAGAATCTTGCCCAGCGCCCCGTTCTTGACCAGGTCGCTGGCCCAGTTGTTGATCGGCATCGACCGCTGCTGCGTGCCGACCTGGGTGACGCGGTTGTACTTTCGCGCGGCGTTGACCATCGCCCGGCCCTTCGGCGATCGTCAGGCACATCGGCTTCTCGATGTAGGTGTCCATGCCCGCCTGCATGGCCTGGATGACGATCCAGGCGCGGGCGTGGGTGGTGGTCTCGACCATCACGCGCGTCGAGCTTCTCCTTCTCGATCATCTTGCGGAAGTCCTCGTAGGCGCCCCACTTGGCTCCCGCCGGAGAGCTCCTTGACGAACGCCTGGGCCCGCGGGAACATGCAGTCGCAGGCGGCCACGACCTGAAACGCCTTGACGTCGGCCGCCTCGCCGATGACGCGGGAGCGGCCGCCGCAGCCGATCACGCCGACGTGCACCTTGTCGTTCGCGCCCGGCCGACCGGGACCGCCGAGCACGTGGGAAGGAATCAGGTAGGGGAGCGAGATTCCCGCCACGGCGGCGGCGGAAGTTCGCAGAAAACCGCGGCGATTGAGGTCGGTGCGTTTCATGGGATGAAATCCTGGGAGGAATGTCTGTCCGAAGTTGTTATCACAGTTTAGCTGGCGAACTTGTTCGCCGTGTGCGCGGACTCGCGTAACCGCTCTGCGCGGCGAGCAAGTTCGCCGGCTAAGCGGACGCACGGTGGGGGACACTACAGGTTCTTGATTCTGATGTTCTTGAACTGCACTTTCATGGGCGGGCCGGGATGGACTTGCAGGGTGATGCACCCACGGGCGGCGGCCTTGCCCTGCTGCTTGTCGATGACGTGACACATCTGGACGCCGTTGATCGTGAAGACGATCTCCGGACCGCGAGCAACGATCTTGTATTGGTTCCAATCGTTGCGGCTTGATGCGTTTCTGCAATTCGGCCGCGTCGGCAAACGTGGCTGACCTCGCGGCGGCCGTCCTCGTCGATGACCACTTTCTGCCCGCGCTGCGCCATGATCCCGCGCTGGTTGCACTCGTAGAGGATGCCGGTGTAGTTGGGGCCGGTTTCCATGTCGGCCTGATAGCCCTTCACATCCCAATTCGGCAACTGTTTGCTGCGGAAGTTGATGCCCGAGTTGCCGTCGGGCGTGAGGAAGCGGAAGCTGGCGCGAAGCTCGAAATCGGCCGGTTTGCCGCCTTTCCAGAACAAGTACGAGGGGCGATCGAGGCGTTTCTCCGCAGTCTTGCCGGTGATCGCGCCGTCCTCGACCGACCAGTAGCCCGGCTCACCCTCCCAGCCGCTCAGGTCTTTGCCGTTGAACATTGGCGTGAACCCGTCCTCTGTTTCGGCGGTGGCCGGCGATTGCGGCTCGAGGCGAATCAGCACAACGCCGCGGCGGCCCACGTTGGCGGTGAACTGGCCGTCGAATTGGCCCAAATCCTTCTGCCGCCAAAGGTCGCGGACGGTCTGGCGGCCGCTGACGCCGATATCCGACCATTTTGCGGTAATTTTGGCGTCTTCGGTGTCGCGGTTAAACAGCCCGACGGCCGTGCCGCCGTCTTCGAGCTTCTTGACCATCAGGAACGTCTTCGGCGACAGTTTCACCACGCCGGCGCACTTGCCGAGCGGATCTTGATCGACTTCGATGACTTCGGCGTTGCAGAGGACGTTCAAGGTGAAGTCGTCGAGCGTGTTCATGTCGCCGCTGAAGAACAACGGCGAAGCCATCAGACACCACATCGACATGTAGGCGTATTGCTCGTTTGGCGAGAAGGCGCAGGCGGCGACTTTGCCTCCGCCGAGGCCGATGTTTCCGATAATCAGGTAGTCGGGATCGTTCCAGGCGCCGGGCTTCGAGTAGGCTCGGTGCTTGGTGTTCTCGAGGGCGACCTCGTAGATCTTGTCCTTGGTGTGGCCGAGGTCGCCGGCGGTGCGCCAGACTCTGGCCGCCGACCTCGGCGCCCCACCGCCACACCTTGCCCTGCCGTACTGGCAGAGATTATAGAGGATGTCGCGTTTTTGCTTCTTCAGCAGCTTGCCCATCAGGATGTAGGGGCGTTTCAGCGTGGCGAGGTCGGTGCGGTTGTCGCAGACGTTCGGATAGGAGCACCAATCGTACTTCAGCAGGTCGAAACCCCAATCGGCGAACTGCTTGGCGTCTTGGGCCTCGTGCTGCCAGCTTGCGGCATAGCCGGCGCAGGTCGTCGGGCCGGGCGACGTGTAGATGCCGGCCTTCAGTCCGCGGGAGTGGATGTAATCGGTCATGGCCTTCATGTCGGGGAAATACTTGTTCGGCAGGATGTTTCCCTGAGCGTCGCGGAAGGGGCCGACGCGCTTCGGGTCGGGATTGTTCCGCGTGTTCGACCAGCAATCGTCGATGTCGACGTACTGGTAGCCGACGTCGGCCATGCCCTTTTTCACCATCACGTCGGCGGCCTCGCGCATCAGCTTGTCGGTAACGTGGTCGTAGTAGGCGTACCAGTCGTTCCAGCCCATCGAGGGCGTCAGCGAAAGCGTGTCGCCGCAGACGATCTTGAAGGGCCGCCGGGCCTCGCCCACGGCATTCTTCACGTGGAAGGTGACGACGTACTGGCCGCGTTTTGCCAGCGAGCCGGTGATCTGACCGGTTTTCGCGTCGACCTTCAGCCCCTCGGGCAATCGCTTCGACGGCGAACTGCATCGGCCGCTCGCCGGTGGCGGGAATCGTGAACGAGGAAGGGGTTTCCCGGCCGCACGCCGAACACGCGGGCCCCGTTGATCCGCGGCGCGGCGGCGGGCTTTGGGCGTGAGGATGACGGCGGCCTCGCGCGGGGCGGCAAGAAGTCGCCGCCGGCTCGCAAACCAGGGAAAGCATCACGCCGGCCAGCATAAGGCCGACGGCGGCAAACGTTCTTGTCGGGATTGTGGTCTGCATGAGGGGTTCTCCAAAGGGGTGCCAGGCAGGCCTGAGGTGAGATATGCGATAGGCGGGAAGGATATTCAGTATAGCACCCCGTGCAGAGTGCCATGCGAATCCCGCCTGCCGGCGGTCTGCCGATGGCAGGTCGCTTGCCAGCGGGACTTACGTTCTCTCGACAGGAGGTCCCACCCGGCAGGTGGGATCTACCGAACGCCGCTGCCGCTTGACCTTCCAGTTCGTCATCAGCGTTCCGGGCAGGGCATGGGCGATCAGCGAGAACCAACTGCGGTAGGGCAGCCGGTAGTCGGGGACCGGCTCCATCACCAGGGCCCGCTGCCGGTCGCACGCCAGCACACACAGCCCACAGCCGATGCACCGCTCCCGCAGATGCGTGTATTCTTCTGCTCGCGTATCGACGACGATCGCGCCCATCGGGCAGTTCGTGGCGCACTTGCCGCAGTGGGTGCATTGCGGAAGTCCATCGAGCCGCGGCAGAAAATGTGGCGGCGCGATGAACCCCGGCGCATTGAACTCGTTGACCATCCGCATGGCGTGGCAGCAGCAGCCGCAACACGAACACGAACATCTGCCCTCCCTGTCGATTGCACGTTCATCATCCAGTTGACCATCCCGTGCGATTCGGCCTCGCGCTTGATCTCGAGGGCATCGTCGCGGGAGACTTGCCGCAACGACCCGTCCTCGATGCCGCGCTCGGCCCAGGTGCCCATGACCATGCAGTTGCCCAGCGGCTTGCCGCAGCCGCGGCCGAGAGCCTGCATCGCCATGCGGCATTGGCAATTGCCCGACGGCGAATACCTCGAACTGGTCGAGCACCGCTTCGAGTTTGTCGGTGGGCAGCGCCATCGGATGGGCGTCGATCGCCTTGCCGACCGGCAGATAGCGCACCGACGGCGTCGGATGCTTCTGCTGATAGTCGAGCGAATAGCCGGTTTCGTACAGCGACTCGAACAGCTCGATGAATCGGCGATGCCACTCGGTCAGCGACTCGGGCGTGTGAACTGACCAGCATCATCTCGAAGATGCCGGGCACGATGGGCAGCAGGCGATAGACCGGGACGCTCTCCCTCCTTGCGGCCGCCGCTGCAGACGATAGCCGCTTCTCGTCGGTCAGCCGATCGAGAATCGGCTCGATCTGATCGAGGGGGCGATGCTCGGCGCGGGCGATGTCTTCGGCACGCAGCGGCCGCGAAGCAGGCCGAGATGACGCACCACGCCCGCCTCTTCCTCGCGTGAACAGGTGCTGCACCAGGGCCATCAACTCGTCGCACACCGGCGGCCCCATCCTCGCGGGGCTGGAGAGCCGCCGGGCGACGTCGTGGTAGACGCGCGGCACGTGCGGGTAGTCGCTCAATTTGCGCGGGACGGACCGACCTTCAGCCGCGGCTCGGTCGGCCCGACGATCGCGCTGGCGCACCTCGATCACCCGGCGAGTGTTGGGCGTTTCCATAGCGCCAATGATACTGCACCCGCGGCGGCGGAACAAGGGTGTTGCAAAACCGCAAGCGGTGTGCGAAGCCGCGAGCGGCTAGGCGACTTTGGCGTCGTCCACCAGGCGGACGAGTTCGACGACGCTATCGACTTGCATCTTTTCGAGCACGCCGGCGCGATGTTTGGCGACCGTCTTTTCGCCGATGCCAAGTTCGGCGGCGATTTGTTTTGAGTGTTTCCCGGCCAACAAGAGATCGAGCACCTCGCGCTGCCGCGACGAGAGCTTTTCGAGGCGGGCTTCCAGTTCGGCCGTTTTGACGTATTGATGGCGGGCGTTGACGTCCTGGTCGATGGCCTGCTCGATGCGGCTCAGCAAAGCCCGGCTGTTGAACGGCTTCTCCAGGAAGTCGAGGGCGCCGGCGCTCATGGCCTGCACTGCCATGGGAATGTCGGCGCAGCCGGAGATCATGATGATCGGCATTCTCGGCCGCCTGGTGGCGAGCATTTGCTGGAGCCCCAAGCCGCTTAGGCCCGGCATGCGCACGTCCAGCACCATGCACCGCGGCGAACCCGGCATGTCGTGGGCATCGTCCAGAAACGCCTCGGCCGACGTGTACGCCTGGGCTTCAAAGCCGACGCTGTTGACCATCAGACTCAGGGACTCGCACACCTGCGGATCGTCGTCCACGATATACACGGTCGGTGTTACAGCAGCCATAGTGTCACCTCGGAATCAGGATTGTGTTTGCAGCCGCGATTGCCAGATCGGCGGCAAGCGGAGGGGACGGCGGAACAGCCGCGTTGCTGCGAAGGGCTTTGCGGACCGCTCGGAGAAGATCCTCGCGATGAAACGGCTTTGCGAGAACCGCAACCACGCATCGACAATACTTCCGGGCCTGGGCGACGAAGCTCATCATGGCCGGTGATGATCACGACCTTTGTGTCGGGCGAGCCGGCGTGAATCCGCCGACACACCTCACCGCCGTGCACGTCGCCCCGCAACCACCAGGCGGCGACGACAATGTCGGGACGGCCCGCCACCCCGAGCCGGACCGCTTCGGCGGCCGTGCCGGCCACCGTCACTTCATATTCCTCGACTGCCAGCGTGCAAGCCAAGACATCGGCGAAAAACGGATTGGTTTCGACAATCAGAATTCGAGCCATGATTGCCATGCCCTTCTTGGCCGCCGGGTTCGGCGCGAGCCCGCTGCGGCCGGTAGATCGATGATCACGGTTGTGCCCATGCCTTCTCGACTCTGCACCTCCATGCGCCCCTGGTGTTCCTGAACGATGCCGTGCGCGATGCTCATGCCCAGCCCCGAGCCGCCGACGATGCCGGCGGGTGGTGAACAACGGATCGAAGACATGGGCAAGCTGCTCCTTGCTCATGCCGCAGCCGCTGTCGCGCACCACCACGCGCACGCCGCCATTCGGTCTGCATGGTGCTGACGGAGACCTCGACTTTCCGCCTCCCGCCTCGATGGCGTTGCGGATCAGATTGACCAGCACCAACTCGATTTCCAGCGGATTCATGGAGACCAACGGAATCGTCGGGATCGAGATCCAGCCGCAAGTCCGCCCCATGAGCGCTGCCGTAGGGGCGGGCCAGGTCCATCGCCTGCTCGACCACGTCGTTGATGCTGCACGCCTGCTTCTCGGACGGCTCGTGGCGCGTATACCGCAGCAGCGTTCTGACGATCCGCCCGCAGCGATCCATCGAGGTGACGATATTCTGCAGGCAGGCGGTCAACTGGTCGCCGGCATCGGGCAGAGTCCTTGATGGCCAAGGCGGTTTCGGCCGCCAGCAGGGCCGGCGCCGGTGGGATTGTTGATTTCGTGAGCAATGCCCGCCGCCAGCAAGCCGATGCAGGCCAGCCGCTCGTTTCGGCGAATCAAATCTTCAATGTTCGGCCCGCTCCGTGTCGTCGCGGACGACCGCGATGCGATGCGTGATCTGCCCCGACTCGTCCCGAACCGGTTCGGAACGAAGATTGCAGCAGCGTCGGAGAGCCATCTTTGCCGCGGCAGGATATCTCGTCCGAATAAACGCCATCGCTTAGATGGCTCTTCTTCAGGCTGATCCAAAGCGGGTCGTCGTCGGGAAGATAGCCGTCGTGAGGGTGGGGTTACGTAGGCTGGCTGGTTGCGTCGTCGCCCGGACAGCCCGACATGGCGTGAGAAAGCCGCATTGGCGAAGAACCACCCGCGGCAGGCCACCGATCCACGGGATTGAGCGGTGATCACCATCCCGTCTGGAATGCAGCCGATGGCCTGACGCAGAGCCGCCAACTCGGACCGAACTGGGTCGTAAGAAGCCGGCCCATCTGTCGGAGTTGTCCACGCGTGATCGAAGATCGCCGCTTGCCCCACGGCCGCCTCCCTTGCCAAAGAAGCCCGACTTAACAGGTATGACGCAACACCACGCTAATGTAGTATCATTTGCGGAAATGTCCATAGCAATCTGAGTGTTCCTTCCACAAAATACTCCCTTGTCTACTTCGGAGGAAGCGTGGACGCACTCACCATGATCGGCTGGAATGCGAAAAGTCGCCATTGGCGGCGTCTTGTCGCACAGTCAATGCCGCGACTGCGTTGCGGTGGCATTTGAACGGCCACCCCAACAGAGTTGACGGCCACTACGTCGTAGCGCCCTCCGGGGCCGTGCGTTCCGGCACGACGAGAGTTCCCACATTTGTGGCCGGGGGTTGCCCTGGTTGCCGATGGCGATGTGGCTCGGATGAGGTCGCCGAGATCCTGCGGCGACGCGCGTTCGCAGACGGTCCAACACGCATTCCCAGCGATAGGCGAAGCTGCCCGCCTCGTCCCGGGGGCGATGCTTGAAGAGCGTGTCGAACGCCCGCTTGCGCTTGCGGTATTCCAGTTGGATCCGCGAGAATCGGCCGACGAAGGCGTTGATGTAGAGCGAGGCGAACTCGTCGGGATCGGGCACAAGCGGCAGGCGGCGGTTGACCGGCCCGGCGTATTCCGCGGCAAAGTGCTCCAGTTCGGTGCGATAGTCGGCGAATGTGCCCATCTGGTCGGCGACGACCATCTCGATCGGCAATCCGGCCTCGTTCTCGACGACGACTTCGTCGCCGTCGTCGAACACGACGCTCCCCTGTGGATCGCATCGCCCCACGATCATATTGGGGGCCGCTGCCTGCCCCAGCAGTCGGGCAAGCCGCGAGGCGAACGCTGCGTCGGCCAGCCGTTGCGGCGGAATCTTGTCGGTCGCCATGCCGCGGATAAAGTCGCGCTCGAAGTAGGGCGACCAGATCATGGTGTTGCAGAGGTCGCGGCGCGGCCCGACGTACCGCTCGCTGATCCGCTTGGCGGTCGTGCGTGGCGGCAGGTTCATGCCCAACTGGCGGCACCCGAGCCGGCGATCGAGGATGTACTCGGTGTACTCTTCCGACTGCATGATGGCGTCGAGCAGTTTCTTTCCGTCGTTCAGGTGCTCCCAGATACCCCATTTCTGCATGCGGACGATCTTGACGATCTCCTCGGGGATGCCGCGCTGCTTGACCTGGGCGATGTAGACGTCGCGGCGGCCGGGGAAGGTGGTGCGATACGAGAGCGACCCGACGATCCGGCCGATGTTGACGTATTCCAGGTCGCCGTACTCGCGGACGAAGTTGAAGATGAATCCCCGGCACTTGTCGTCGCACAGCCGCCGCAGTTCGGGATCGTTCGTCTCTTCAGCCAGATCGAAAACGGAATCGAAGATCAACTCGCCCTCTTCAATCCGCCCGCCCGGCAACCATTCGATCTGCATGAAGAACTCGGAACTGAGCCCGAGCAGCGACTCCTCGGAGGCGGTCTTCTCGTCTTCACCGATCAGGGCGGCGAACATCGCGTTGCGCCACTCGATGTTGGCGACGCTGTCGTGGTGGAATTTCGACGGCACGGCGTCGGCGAACTTTCGCCGCAGGGCTTCGTAGACGTTTCTGAGCGTCTCGGCGTCGATCGCGCCGAAGTCGTAGGGGGCGAAATCGGCTTTCGAGATGCCATCGCCCGCCATAAAGAAGGCGATCTCCGCGCTGCCGTGGCGGTTGACGCCGGCGGAGAACTCGCGGATCTCGGCGAGGTGCTGCCGCAGCGACGAATCGCCCAGCCCGCTGCAATTCCGAGAACGACTCATAGGTCAGCAGCCGCGTGCCGGTCGCCTTGCTGTAGTAGTACAACTCGTTGCCGCGAATGGCGATCCGCGAGGCCGCCGATCATCCGCTTCATTTCGTCGGACGTTTTCGGCAGCGGGCTGATCCGCCATAGCTCGCCGCGTTCCTTGATCGCGGCGCGAACCTGCTGGTTGCGGACCAGCAGAAACCTCACGCGGTGCTTGGGCACCAGCTCCTGCAAGAGATCGTCGGCGCGAAAACTCAGCGCCATGTCGTTCGGATCGGGACGGATAAGGATGGTCTCGTCCTCGACGATCAAATCGACGGAATTCCGCCATTCGCGCGACTTCCTCTTCGCGGCTGAGCGGACCAAGCCCTTGCTCCAATCGCTGGCGAGTGAGCAGATCGACGAATGCCATGCGTTGCGTGGCGTGGATGCCGGGCAACGTCACGATCGTGTTCCCCAGCGGAAAGACGGTGGCGATGCGGGATTTGAGCTTCCCGTCGGCGCTTCTCGCCAGGGGATGTTCGCCGATGATGTTGGGCAGCATAGTGCAGAAAAGCCGCTGGCGGCTTCGCAAAGAACGCAACCGAGGGGCCTAACGCGCGTCGTCCTCGGGCGACGAGGTGACCAACACGTGGTTTCCGAAATACCGCCGCGCGGCCGCGACCACGTCTTCCAGTTTAACCGCCTCGATTCGCGTGTCAAACGTCTTGCGTAGTCGTAGCCCAGCCCGTAGAGTTCGTCGATGGCCGCCTGCTGGGCCTGTTGGCTGATGGTGGTGTTCTCCTGGGCGTGCAGGGCGATCACCCTCTTCACGGCGACGCTGGAACTCCTCCGCGCTGATGCGTCCCTGCTTTGGCCCGTGGCACGTTCCGTCTCGATCCGCGCGACGACCTCGCCGACCTTGTCGGGCCGCGTCTGGGCGATGACGGCGAAATAGCCCGGCACCGGCCCGGTCATCTGGAAGGCGTGGACGTAGTAGACCAGCCCCGCGCCGCGAAGCTCGTTGTGCAGCCATCCGCCCGGATAGCTGTAGCCCGACATGATCGCGTCCAGCACGCGTCATGGCCGCATAGTCTTCCTTGTCGAAGATGCTCGCCGTGGGATAGCCGAGCATCACCATGCCGGTCGGCTTGCCGATCTTCTTGTGGCGGACGATCGTCTTGGGGATGGCGTTGGGCTCGTTGAATCGCGATGGGCTGGAAGTCGGGGTTGGCCTTCAGCCCGCCGAACTGCTTCTTCACCAGGGCCAGCGCTTCGTCGGGATCGATGTCGCCGAAGACGGTGACGATCATGTTGTTCGGCACGAAGTACTTCGCGTGATAGTCGCGCAGATCCTTCGGCCGTGAGCCGCTTCGACCGACTCGGCCGTGCCGCCCTTGGATCACGTGATAGGGCGAGTCGGCCGGCAGGTTGTCGTAGAAGAACTCGCCGATCTCCTGCTGCGGATTGTCGGCCCGGCGGGCGATCGCCCCGAGGGCGAGCCGCTGGACCTTCTCGAACTCCGTCGTCGGGAAATGTCGGATGGGTGAAGCACTCGGCAAACAGGGCCGCCGCGCCGGGGAAATCGTCGCGCAGCGTCGTGGCGCTGCCGAAGATCGTGTTTCGGCCCGGCGCCCATCGACAATCTGCCCGCCGATCGAGTCGAAATACTCGGCGATCTGCCGGGCCGAATGCGTCGGCGGTGCCCTGGTCGAGCATCGCGGCCGACCAGGCGGAGCGGCCGGCCGTCGCCGCGTCGTCGACCAGCGAGCCGCCGAGCACGAAGGCCTGGATGTTGACCATCGGCAGGTGGGCGTCGCGTTTCAGCAGCACGCGCAGGCCGTTGTGGAGCCGGACCAGGCGGATCTTGCCCTCGGCCGCCCTCGGCCGCGTTGCCGGCCGGCTTCGGCGCGCCGCCCGGCGGAGCGATGATGACGCGGTTGAGCCGCTGCGGCACGAAGTATCGCCGGGCGACGTCGCGGACCTGCTCGGCCGTCACCTTCTGGATGTCCTCGACGTAGGCCTTGTCGAACAGCGGATCGCCGGTCGAGAGCATGTTGCGGCCCAGGCTGTCGGCCATCTGCTGCGACGGTCTGCCGGCCGAAGACCAGCTCGGCCGCCTTCTGCTTCTTGGCCTTGGCCAGCTCCTCGGGGCCGACCAGCTCGTCGCGCAGCCGGTAGACCTCGCGCTGGATCCCGTCCGAGGCCTTTTGCCACGTCTCGGGCCGGCTGACGGCCATGACGGCGAACATGCCGCCGACGTAATGCGGCGTGTAGCTGGCCGCGTTGACCCCCAGCACGAGCTGCTGCTCGATTGCGCAGCCGCTCGGACAGCCGCGAGCTTTCGCCCTCGCCGAGGATGTACGCCGCCACGTCGAGCGCGTACAGATCGGGGCTCGACAGCTTGACCGTCGGCCAGGCGAACACCATGTCGTAGGTGGCGCCGTCCATCTCGCGGACCGCCTCGCGCGGCGAAACCTGCTCGGGCTCGTCCGGGAACGGGACGTACGTTTCGTAGCCCCGCGGCGTGCCGGCGTACTGCTTGGCCACCTCGTCGAGCACCTGTTGCGTCTTCACGTCGCCGACGACCACGAACACCTGATTGTTCGGCACGTAGCGCTCGTGGTAGAAGTCGATGATCGTCTGGTTGGTCGTGGCCGTTGAGCACGTCGAGGTAGCCGATCACCGGATAGCGGGCGGGATGCGTGCGTGTAGACCGTCTGCTGCAGCAGCTTCCACAGCACGCGATGGCGGTTCGACCTCGCCGTCGGCCAATTCGCGGCGGACCACCTTCAACTCGCGGGCGAACTCCGTCGGCTCGAACTTGACGTGCTGCATCGAGTCGGCCACCAGCTCGATCGGCGGTCATGGCGTTCTTGGCCGGGCAGTCGATGAAGAACGTCGTCATGTCGGTCGAGGTGGAGGCGTTGGTGGCCCCGCCGAAGGTGTCGATGATCTTCTCGATCTCCTTCTCGGTGCGATGCGGTGGTGGTGCCGCCGGCCACGACGTGTTCGAGCACGTGGCTCAGCCCGGCCCCGAGATGCTTGCCCTCGTAGGCGCTGCCGGTGTTCTTGACGTAGCACCGCACCGTGGCCACCGGCGCCACGTGGTTCTCCTGGACGATCACCGTCAGGCCGTTGGAAAGCGTGGCCAGCGTGACGTCGTCGGGCAGGCGCTGGACGCTCGTGTAATGAGGCGGTTCGGCGGCCCGTGCGACGGCGGCCAGCGTGCAGACAGCAAGCAAACGCGACGAGCAAGGCGATCTGTGTACGGGTCTTCATGGGTTTGGTCCTATTCTGCGTAGCGATAGAGTTTCCCTGGACGGAAAGCAGTGAATATACCCACTGGTCGGAGAAGCGACCAGCCCCTATGAAGAGACTGCGCAAGAGAGTCCTGCTCGTCCTCAGCGGCTCGCCGTGGCTGCGGCGGTCTTCCGCGTGCGCGCCAACGACATCAGCGCGAAGGCGGTTCCGTACTGCTGGTGATAGTCGAACATGGGGAAATCCCACCACGAGCCGTCCTTCTCCTGCAAGCGGAGCAGGATATGGGCCAAGTGGTCCTGGAAGTACGGCCGCTCCTTTTCGGGAAGCTGGTCGATGCACAGCGCGGCATAGTAGTGGCCGAAATAGAAGAAGTAGGCCGCCACCTGGCACCAGGATTCGTGCGGGATCGGCCGTTTGCGGCCCATGTCGAGCCACAGGTTTCGGGCGAAGAGGCGATTGAGCCACGTCTTCATGCACGTCGTCGGTCACCAGCGGATCGCCCCAGAGCCGCATAGCGATGTTGCACGCTTGCGAGCGGCCGAGGCTGCCCGACGGACGGTTGATCAGCCGCTCCGGCTGATACTTCAGATACTCGCCGTAATCGACCGAGAAATCGGGCTTTCGCTGCCGCAGGATCGACGCCATTGCCCCGATCGACCAGCCGCTTGGGCACGTTGACGCCGGCCAGCTTCGCGTCGTGCAAGGCCACCAGCACGGCGGCCGTGACGAAGCTGATCGACGAACCGCTCGGCTTCTCGCGTATGGGCGACGAAATCGTAGTACGCCCAGCCGCCGTCGACGACTTCATAGCGATTCGAGCTTGTCGATCTGGTTGTCGATCAACGCGCGGATCCGTTTCTGGCGATCCGCGTCGCCGGGCTTGCGGCCGAGCATCCGCGTCAATGCCTGAATCGAGTAGGCGTGCGCCCAGACGTTGTAGAACACCTCGGGCGTGGCGCGGCGCACCTTGGGCAGATGCTCGAACAGCCAGGCCTCGCCGCGATCGAGCGCCGGGCGACGTCGGCACGGCCGCCGCCGGCCTCGATCAATGCCGAGATGCACATCGACGTGACCGCCGCCTTGAAGGCGTGATGTGCGCCCGGCACCGGCGAATCGATCTCGAATGGCCGCGTGATATTGGCCGATCCCCACGAGCCGTCCTTGTTCTGCCGTTTCAGCAGAAAGGCGATGCCGCGGTGAATCGAGTTTTCGACGTCGCGAGGCGCAGGGGGCACGATCGACTTGGGCTTCGGTCCCATGGTGGCGGCCATGGGCGGAGTAGGCGGTGGAGCGTCGTCCGCCAAGACGGGCAGGCAGAGAAGGAACAGAACCGTCAGCCATGCCCATCGCATTTGCAGCCTCCAATCTCTCAATCGCCTCGTTGCGAAACCGCAAGCGGCTGTCGTCATTTGGCCACGTTCTCTACGAACCCCAGTTCCGGCCCCGGTTTCTCTTAGCCCTTCTTCGGCTCGGTGACGACCTGATCGCCCTCGCTCAACCCCTTGAGGATCTCCACCTGCTTGTCGGTCTTGCGGCCGACGGTGACGGGGCGGGTCTTGGTCGTGCCGTCCTTATCGAGAACTTCGACCGTGTGTTTCTGGTCGTCGAGTTCGTCGGTCACCACGGCGCTGGGCGGCACCGTCAGCGCGTCCTTCTTCAGGTAAGGCGTGAACTTCACCTTGCACGACATGCCGGGCATCAGCAACTTCGTGCCGCCCTTAAGCTCGACGTTCAGTTTCGCGTCGAAGGTGCCGGGAGAGATCGGAATGTCGCTGGTGGTTTCGAGGATTACCGGCAGCCGCAGATCGGGATAGCGCCGGCGGCGTGGCGATGCCCTTCAGATTGGGACGCAGATCGTGCAGATCGCTCCTCGGCAAACGTGGCCCGAACGCGCATCGGGCGGGGCTGCACGACCGTCATTACCACCTGGTTCGGCGCAATCCCGCCGCGGGGCCGCAAGGCTTCGGCCATCGCATTGGCGTCGCTCGTCCTGCCGCGAGTGATCTTGCCGTAGTAGACGATTCCGTCGATCGGCGACTTGACGGTGAACTTCTCGCGGTCGGCCTCCAGGCGTTTCAGCCGCTCCTCACCCTGTGACCGCTGCAACCTTAGCTTGTCGAGTTCCAGCCGCTGTTTCTTCAGCTCCAACGGAATCTGCACCTTGTCTCTCTCCCAGCCGAGCAACGTTCGTTTCGTCGAATCCCGCACCTCCTTGTCCCTTCGTGGAATGTCGTACTTGATCGAGCGGTCGTGGCCGATCTGAGCCGATTCCAGCGAGAACTTGGCGCGATCGACGGCGTCGCGCCCGCGCTTCAATACGATGGCCTCGGTCTCTTCCGTGATGTCATCGGCCTTGTACATCTTCTCCAACTGCCGCAACTCTTCCTGTTCGTATTCCAGGTATTCTTTCATCGACTTCAGACCGAAGTCCGTCGATTTGAGCGTGAAGGGGCGACTCGACGTTGAAGTAGTAGTCCAGATCCTCCTGGGCCAGCCGGGCGGCGCGCGGCCCCGGACTCCATGTCCATCGGCGTCGTCTTTTCCAGCACCCTGACTTGCTCCTCGGTCTGCCTGAGGGCCAGGTCGTTGATTTGCATGTCCTTGCGGAGATCGGTGATGGTGCGGTCGATCTTCTCGGGGTCCAATTCCAGGATCACGTCCCCCTTGCGCGACGTCGGCGCCGTGCGGCGCGGCGTGAAGCACGACCAACGACGTCCACTCGTCGGGCTTAACGGCGATCTCCTGGGCATTCGCGGCCTCGAACACGCCGTCCAGTTCGAGCGTGATCTTCAACAGGCCTTTCTTGACCTTGTGGGTGGCCGGAGCAGGTTTCTTGGCCTCCTCCTTCTTCTTGGCCGGCACTGCCTTCTTGGCCGGCACTGCGGCGGCTTTCTTCGTAGCCTCCGCCTTCTTCACCGCCGTATCGGCTTTCTTCACCGCCGTATCGGCTTTCTTCGCCGGTTTGTCGGCTTTCTTCGCAGCGACCGGCTTCTTCGTTGCGGGCGGGTCGGCGAAGGCAGGAACCGCGAACAAGGACAATGCGAATACGCAGAGAGCCCCATACCGACAGAGACGACGCATGATGCTTCCCCCTCAAAAGGCAGGTGTGACAGGCGGGCAATTTCCAGGGAGGTGCGGCCGTAATCAATGCCGCAGTTCCTCTATTCTGCCACCTGGGAGAGTAAAACGCAAGATACTCATGCTTCCTGCGACCAGTTTGTTCACCGAAAACGCTGTTCGCACTGTTGCGAAGGGCGATGGCACAGGTTGTTGCGAGTTCAATGCCGCCGAATCCGCACCATCCGGGTCTGGCATGGCGGGCCGAACCAAGGCTATAATACTACAAGAGAGGTGGAAGCTATGACGCTGCTCATCGAGGCGAATCCAGTCCCGCTTCGGGCCGATTCGGACGGCACGATCCGCGTGGTCGGCACGCGACTGACCCTGGACACGATTGTGACGGCCTACCGCGACGGCGCGCCGCCGGAGGAAATCGCGAAACGGTTTCCCGGCCTCTCGCTTCCCGATGTCTATGCCGTGATCGGCTACTACCTCCGCTTTCCGCGGGAGGTCGAAGCGTATCTCGATGAGCGAACGCTCGCCGCCGAGGCCCTCCGCCGGGAAATCGAGGACGTCAACCCGCCAAAACTCTCCCGCGATCGACTGCTGGCACGGTGCGCGGGGAAATAGGCGGCGATGATCCGATTGCTGGCCGACCAGAACTTGGACGAACGGATTCTACAAGGACTCCTCCTGCGCAATCCAGAAATCGACGTCGTCCGACTTCGAGACATCGGGCGCGCCCAGGCGGACGACGGCAAAGTGCTGGCGTATGCGGCTTCCTCCGGTCGCGTGGTCATCACCCACGACGTCAACACTCCGGTCGGCCTTGCCCACCGGCGGGTCCGATTGGCCGAGCCGATGGCAGGCGTGATTCCGGTTCCGCAAGATCTTCCCATCGGACGAGCCATTGAAGACATCCTCATGCTGATCGAATGTATGTCGCAGGAAGAATGGGAAGGTCAAGTGCGATATCTGCCGCTTTGAGTCGTCGCCAAAATCAGAGACGTCGCCTTCCTTCTCGCCACTCCAAAGTGGCGGACCGCGGCGTGAGCCCATCTTCCTCAATAGGTCAGGTCGAAGCGGATCCCGTCCTCGATTCCGGCGTCCATCGCGATTTCCTGGCCCAACACCGTCTTGGTGTTGTACTTGGCGGGGATCTTCTCGCCGGGCTTGGTGATTTCGACGCGGTAGAACCCGGGCGGGAGGCCGCGCGGCATGCGTCGTCCGGCCGGCAGGGTGGAAGGGACCGCTACCGCGATGTCTGCCTGCCCGTTCTTGTCGCTGATGCCCGTGGCAGTCGTGATCCAGTGGCCGAGGAACTTCTCGGGAACAAGTTTTACGGTCGCTCCCTCAAGGGGTTTACCGTTGCGTGTCACGATGCAACCGTAGGACATGCGGCCGAGCTTCGATTTCTGCCAAGCGTCGATTCTCGCAGTAATCATCGCAGCCGTGATCTCGCCGTTGCCGCTTGGATCGAGGCGGCTGACGGCAGCTTTCAAACCGGGGCAGTGGTCGAGTTCGGTGCCCGAGATCTTGCCGTCTCGGTTCGTGTCGCACTGTCGGATAGCGGTCCGGCCAATCTCCACGGCCGGCAGACGCGGAGCCGAGTCCCCATTGAACGGCCGGCCACTGCAACCGGTGATAGACACCGCAGCAAACGCAAGCCAAAGAGACACCAGGAAGTGTTGCTTCGTGACTGCGCATGGCCAATTGGCGCCATTTAATCCGGCAATTAGGTTCGATTTCGCCAGACCGCTGAATCCCTTCTCTGTCACATCCGCTCCCGCAGTTGCTCGATCACTTGGTCCCAGGTGAGCACGTCTTCGGGATTCGCCTCGTAAGCATCCAACCGCCGATTCAACTCCGCACGCTGTTCAGGCGAAATCGGCATGGCAGCCTCTTCCGGGGGGCTATCCCAAACGGCTGCGACCACCTTCAAGCGATCGTTGACAGGAAGGGCACTAAGTTCGTCGATCGTGTGGGTGCCATCAAGCGGCACGTTCATCTCAGTGGCTTTCCGGAGCGTAACTCAACCACACTATAAGTATACTACTCGTCTTCCGTCCGCAGCCGGGCCAGGACGCTGTAATCTTCCAGCGTCGAGGTGTCGCCGACGGTCTCGCGGCCGGCGGCGATGTCGCGGAGCAGACGACGCATGATCTTGCCGCTGCGGGTCTTCGGCAGCGAGGCGGTGAAGTGGATGTCGTCGGGCACGGCCAAGGCGCCGATCTCCTTGCGGACGTGGTTCTTCAACTCCTTCCGCAATTCCTCGGACGGATCGAAGCCGCCGGCCAGCGTGACGAACACCGCGACCGCCTCGCCCTTGATGTCGTGCGGACGGCCGACCGCGGCGGCCTCGGCCACCGCCTCGTGGCTCACCAGGGCGCTTTCGATCTCGATCGTGCTCAGCCGGTGGCCCGAGACGTTCAACACGTCGTCGATCCGGCCCATGATCCAGTAGTAGCCGTCCTCGTCGCAGCGGGCGTTGTCGCCGCAGAGGTACTTGCCGGGCACGTCGGTCCAATACTGGATCTTGTAGCGCTCGTCGTCGCCCCAGATGCCGCGGAGCATCGCCGGCCAGGGCTTGGTGATCGTCAGCCAGCCGCCGGCGCCGACGGGCACCGGCTTGCGGTCTTCGCCGACGATTTCGGGCACGATGCCGGGCAGCGGCTTGGTGCAACTGCCCGGCTTGGTGGCAATGGCGCCGGGCAGCGGGGTCATCATGATCCCGCCCGTCTCGGTCTGCCACCAGGTATCGACGATCGGGCAGCGCTCGCCGCCGATCTTGCGGTGATACCACATCCAGGCCTCGGGATTGATCCCTTCGCCGACCGTGCCCAGCAGGCGCAGGCTGGAGAGGTCGTACTTGTCGACCCACTCGTCGCCCCACTTGATGAAGGTGCGGATGGCCGTCGGGGCGGTGTAGAGGATGTTGATCTTGTACTTCTCGATCATCTCCCACCAGCGGCCCTGGTGCGGCGTGTCGGGCGCGCCTTCGTACATGAAGACCGTCGCCCCGGCCGTCAGCGGGCCGTAGACGATGTAGGTGTGGCCGGTGATCCAGCCGATGTCGGCCGTACACCAGTAGACGTCCTCGTCGCGGATGTCGAACACCCACTCCATCGTCTTCTTGGCATACAGGTTGTAGCCGGCGGTGGTGTGCTTGATGCCCTTCGGCTTGCCGGTCGATCCGCTGGTGTAGAGGATGAACAGCGGGGTCTCGCTGTCCATCGGCTCGGCGGGGCAATCGGCCGAGGCCTCGGCCATCAGGTCGTGCCACCAGAAGTCGCGGCCTTCCTGCATCGTCACGTCGCAGCCGGTCCGCTTGCAGACGATGCACTTCTTGACCGTGGGCGACTTGGCCAGCGCGGCGTCGACGTTGGCCTTCAGCGGGATCTGCTTGCCGCGGCGCCAGCCGGCGTCGGCCGTGATCATCAGCTTGGCCTTGGCGTCGTTGTTGCGGTCGGCGATGGCCTCGGCCGCGAATCCGCCGAAGACCACCGAGTGGACCGCGCCGATCCGGGCGCAGGCCAGCATGGCGATGGCCAGCTCGGGCACCATCGGCATGTACATCGCCACCACGTCGCCCTTGCCGATGCCCAGCTTCTTCAGCACGTTGGCGAACTTGCAGACCTCGCGGTGGAGCATCTCGTAGGTGTAGACGCGGACGTCGCCCGGCTCGCCTTCCCAAGATCATGGCGGCCTTGTTCCGGCGCGGCGTGTTCGAGATGGGCGTCGAGGCAGTTGTAGGAGACGTTGGTCTGACCGCCGACGAACCACTTGGCGAACGGCTCGTTCCACTCGAGGACTTTGGTGTAGGGCTTGAACCAGTGGAGCTCGTTGGCCATCTTGCCCCAGAACCCTTCGAGGTCGTCGGCGGCCTCGTTCCAGAGCTTTTCGTACTGTTCCAGCGAGCCGATGCGGGCCTTGGCGGCGAACTCCTTCGGCGGCGGGAACAGCCGCGCTTCCTTCATCACGTTGACGATCTGCCCAGATTTTGCCTCTGCCATCAGTAACTTCCTCCGAACGAGTGGGGTGAATGGAGTTGCCCGACCGCTTGACACGACGCGCAACAGTTCCGCGTGAACGAATCCCGCATTGTACCTGCGGGGGTGACTTGTCAATTAATGGGGGGTAAAAAAAGATGACGCCCCACAGCGTTCAACGCATTTGCCGGCCCGACGCTGGGACTTGAAGGCTCTAGCCTAGAGGGCGGCCACAGCCTTTTCGTTCTGCGGCTTCCCGGCCGGAAGTCTTGCGGACTGGGCACCTTGAACGCCACGGCCAAAACGATTGCCCCGGCCAGCGTGATGGCCAGCGGCACCGCCCAGATCTTCGGCCACTGGAACTTGCCGCCGACCGAGTTCTTCTCCATCACGAAGCCGGCAAGCTGCGTCCCCAGGAACAGCCCGATGCCGTTGGTGGCGATGAAGATCAGCGATTGGGCCGAGGCGCCGATCTCCTTCGGGGCCATCGCTCCGACGAACATCTGGCCGGCGATCATGAAGAACACATAGGCCAGGCCGTGGAACGCCTGGATCAGCACGATCGGCCACGCCCGTTGCTCAGAACGTAGATTGCAAAAAGCACGCGTCCAGCAAGAGCGCCGATGACGAAGGTCCACCGATAGCCGATACTCCAACAGTGTAGTACCATGCATCACTGCCGGCGAGGATGCCCACTGCCAGCAACCATTGACCGACGAAGGCCGAGCAAGAGATAGTTGCAAGCGGCCTGCACGGCCTGTGCGATGCCCATCGCGGCCGAGACGTTCTTGCCGCTAACGCCGCGGTCCTGCATGAACTGGCCGGTGCCGAGGAAATAGAACTGCATCATGCCGGAGACGACCAACTGCACGAGAATGAAGATCAGATAGTTCGTGTTTCGCAGCATTCCAAGGCCGCCAACATCGGATTCGTCGCGGCATCGCTCGCCACAGTCGCCGAAGCGACGACTTTGGAAGCAGGAGTCGCCGGCTGGATGAAACAGACCAGCGCCATCACGTACCGAGAGGACGGCGGCCAGATACAAGGCGTCGGGCCCATCGCCGCCGGTCTTGCGCACTTGTCGCATTCCCGTCAGGAAATAGCCGACCAACGCCCAGGCCACCGGCGCCCAGAGGAAGAAGCCCCAATCCAGTGGGCTTCGCTCGGCGACGTGTTCGAACAGCACTTTGTTGACCAGCGGCAACGTGGCCGTATAGAAGACCGAGTAGGCCAGCATTGTCCAAAACATGCCCCAGAACTTCGTCTGCCTGGCCGCGACGAACAGCAGCACGGCGCCGATCGCGTGCGCAGCCCAGGATGATCCATTCGGCGTTGAACCACTTATCGGCCAGATAGCCGGAGGCCAGCGGGGCGAAGATGCACGCCAAGGGGAACGTGGCATAGATCCAGCCGGTCTGTTTGCCGTCAGTTTCATCGGCCCGAGCAGCCGCAGGGCCAGCACCGGCATCCACGCCCCCCAAACGGCAAACTCCAGAAACATCAGGGCACTGACGGCTAGATAGTCGTGGGTCATCATGTACTTCCCGAAACAAAGGGACCGGTGTGCGGAGATTCCTCGCAGGATACCTGACTTCGACGGATTCTAGCCGCCAGGGGGGGGAAACACAATGGCTGTTCAAAAGAAGCCGCAGCAAGCTGCTATTCGTAGTGGGTCCACATACGGAAGACTTTGACCACCCTGGCATCGTCAAGCACTTGATACACCAAGCGATGTTGGATGTTGATTCGTCGGGAGTACGCTCCGGCTAAATCGCCAACCAGCTTCTCGTAACGCGGCGGCGTCTGATAAGGGTTTGCCGCCAAGACATCAAGAAGCCGCTGGGCTTGGCTTTCAGTCCGGCCGACGCAAGCCGCTTGGCGTCCTTCTTCGCCTGCGCCGTGAACACCAGCGTCCAGTTCACCAGTCAAGCTCCTTGGCGCATTGTTCGATGCTGATTGAGTATGCCGATTCTGGGTAGGCGGTGGTGGTCACGCTACCGGACGAGCGTCTCGTCGCCATTCAGCCGCTAGAGGCTGTCAAAGACGATTCGCTCGTGGCTGACTTGCTTGCATCCAACCCCGAATTCCAAGCGTCGCTGGCCAAGTCGAAAGCCGGTGTCCGCAGACCGATTCCACCGCGGGAGCAGCCTGACCCACAACGGGCGTCCAAGTGCCGCGTTCATCTATTGCTTGCTGACGACGTCGCCCTTGATCGGCGAGTAGTTGGCCTTTTCGGCGGTCGTTCCGTCCTTTGTGATGCGCACCTTGTCGAAACGACAGCGAATTCCGCTGCCGTCTTGGATGATCGGCGTGTTCTGGAGATGATAGTGGATGTGCGGCTCGGATGAGTTTCCCGAATTGCCGCAGAAACCGAGGATCTGCCCGCGCTTGACGCTATCGCCGACTTTCACTCGGATGCTTCCTTGTTTGAAATGTCCGAGGCACGATACTTCGTACTGGCGATGTTCGATGATGACCGAGTTGCCCACGGCCGCGTAAGGATTCATCGAGCCGGGGACGTTGTCACGCACGCCGGTAATCACGTCTGTGACCACGCCGTCCGCGGGTGCGAGCACCGGTCGGCCGAACGCGAAATAGTCCTCATTTCTCTTGCCCTCGCCCTTGTGAGTCTTGCCGAAATTGTCGACTACGACGAAATCGAAGGCATATCGCTGATTCGGCGTGTCGTGGTGGTGGTTCAACTCGCGCGTGTCACCGCCCCACAAGACGAACCACTGGCCGTCGAACGGCAGACTCAGCACGGTGTGGTGGCGTTCGGGCACGGGAATCGGCTCGACATGCGGCATGAACAAGAGGCCGACAATCTTGTCGTGATCGTCGAGGTTGAGCCTCAGGTCCAGGGTGCCGTGTTCAAAATGGGTCACAAACAGCGCTTCGCCGGGAGGACTGAGCCGGGGAGATTCGAGTTTTGCGATCCTCCCAAGCTGAGCCCTTAGTCCCCGGAAAACTTGATTTGACTTCTCCAGCGGAAGCGCGACCAGCATCGCTTGGCCGAAATCCCGGCGGATGCGCGGGTATTCCTCGGCGTTGTAGGCCCGTACGATCGGTTGAACGACCTTGTCGAATCGGGCCGCGGGTTCTTCGGCGGTGGCCAAAGCAGCCCAGGAGGCAAGAACGGACCAAATCAACACAAACTTGCCTTGAGCCATCACGGTAAGCATCCTCCGCAAGAGTGAGCGGAAAGCAAGAGTTCTAGCAGATGAAGCTGTGCCACTAATTGGTGAACAGCAGTGCCAACTGAAGAAGTGGAGGATAGGGGGCTCGAACCCCTGACCTCGACAATGCCATTGTCGCGCTCTCCCAACTGAGCTAATCCCCCGCAGGCCGCCGTCCCGACGCTCGGTCGAAATCGGCAGACCGCGAAAGGTCCAAATTACTGCCCCGCCCGGCTGGTGTCAAGAAGGGCGGAGAAAAAGGGCGGAGAGCGGAAGGCGGAGGGGGGAAAAACGAGAGACGGGGAAGACCAAGGACCAAGATCGTTCCGCCCTCCGCCCTCCACCCCCCCTTTCTCTTTCCGCCTTTACACGCGGCTGGCCCTTGCGGTATCCTCCTGTGCTGAGCGTGGCCTTGCCTATCCCCGCTAACCGTTGAGGTTTCAATATGTTCCGGTTGCGTGCTCGTAGCGTCAAATGGGACGGTCCCACTCTGGCTGACACGAAGACCAGGACAGTCCCCGTTATCTTGCTCCTGGCCGTGTCGTTGGGCGGCATGGCGGCTTGTGGTAGCCGGGCGCTCGGCGAGGAGCCGCGTGTGGACAACTCGCTGCAAGCCGATCGGCGAGGACTTCCGCGTCGACAACGCCGTCTTTGCCGCCGACAAGAAGGAGCCGATCAGCCAGAGTGTGACGATCTTCCACGATGGAATCGTCTACGACTGCATGAAGACGCCGGCCGAGACCGTGGTCTTCGACAGGATGATGAAACGATTCGTTCTGTTGAATATGGAAAACGCAACCCGCTCGCCGGCTGACCACGCGCGAGGTCACCGATTTCCTCAGCCGGTTTGAGAGCCGGTTGCGGGCGATGATCGAGAAGAAGCCCGACGCATTGATCCAGTTCATGGCCGACCCGAAGTTCGCGGAGCGGTTCGACGAATCGTCGGGCAAGTCTGACGCTCAGCAGCCCTCTGGTCACTTACACCGTGGTGCTTTCGCCCGGCCAGAGCCCGACGGCTGCGGGGCAGTATCGCGAGTTCTCCGATTGGTCTGCTCGACTCAATCTGCTGCTGACGCCGGGCGCCCCGCCGCCGTTTGCACGCCTGGCGGTCAACACGGCGATCGCCAAGCGGAAGTCGATCGCCGCGCAGGTCACGCTGACGATCGCGTCGCCCAAGTCGGGCAAGCGGCAGACGATCCGCAGCACGCACCGCATCGTCCGCCCGCTGACGGCCGCCGACCTCGCGCAAGTCACCCGCATCCGCAAGTCGATGACCGAGTTCAAGGCGGTCGATTTCGAGAAGTATCGCAGACATGAGACGAAGTAGCCTGGCCGAACGGAGCCGACATGAACAAGACATGGCTGATATTGCTGATCGCGGGCGTTGTTCTGGTGGCACTGTTCATGCTGGCGGCCGTGGGGGCCTTCGTCTTCCTGCCGCAAATTCGGGACGCGATGACCCAGCCGCAGGGCCCGGTCCTGGTCTATGAGGTCGATCCCGACAGCGTGGGGCCGGGGCAGACCGTGGACATGGACAAACTGGTGCAGGCGATCAACCGGCGGCTCAATCCGGGCTGGAGCAGGCTGGCCGTTGTTCGGACATTGGACGGCCAGCGGATTGAAGTGACAGTTGTCGGCAAGACCGCATCCGACACGCATCGGGTGGAGAGACTGTTGGCATCCGCGGGGAGTCTGGAGTTTCGCATCCTGGCCAACCGCCGCGATGACAAGGATCTGATCAAGCAAGCGCTTGCCGACCCGTCAAAAACGAAGATTCGGGACAAGAACGGGAAGTTGGAGGCTTGGTGGGTGCCCGTCAAAGCCGAGCAGGAGAGGAGTTTGGCGGGGTTGTCCGAAATCGCCCTACGCACGCGGACGAAGGCCCGCCGTCAGATCACCGAAGTCCTCGTCCTCAACGACGACTACAACCTCACTGGCGCTTACCTTACGCGGGTGGCAGCCGATTCTCCCGAAGGGCGGCCGTGTATCGACTTCAGCTTCAACGACGCGGGCGGACAACTATTTGGCGAATTGACCGGGTCGTATCTGCCTGACCCAGTGAGCGGCTTCTCCTACAAGCTTGCCATCATTCTCGACGACGAGGTGTATTCCGCCCCGAGCATCAACAGCAGAATCTACAAATACGGTCAGATTACCGGTTCGTTCACGACTGCCGAAGTGGATGCGATCGTGAGGGTGCTGAACGCGGGAAGCCTACCGGCGAAAATCAGGCCGGTGAAGAAATAGAACGGTGGGCTCGTGAAGCTGATGCAGTCCGCGACCAATGGTCGCGGCTTTACATTGGCAGGAGAGACTACTCCTCCATGACCTCCTGCTCGCGGGCCTTGGCCAATTCGGTGGCCTGGGCTTCGTAGGTCTTGGTGAGCTCCTGGATTTCTTCCTTCGCCTGATCGCGGTCGTCTTCGGAGAACTCCTTGTCCTTCTCGCCCGAGTCGGCGGCTTTGTTGCCGTCGCGGCGGATGTTGCGGATCGCCACCTTCGACTCTTCGGCCAACTCCTTGATGCGGCCGACCATCTTGCGGCGGACTTCCGTCGACAGCGGCGGCACGTTCAGGCGGATCAGCCGGCCGTCGCTCTGCGGATTGAAGCCCAAGTCGCTGGTCTGAATCGCCTTTTCGATGTCCTTGATCGTGCCGGGATCGTAGGGGCGAATGACGATCTGGTTGGGCTCGGGCGCGCCGACCGAGGCCACCTGCTTGATCGGCACGGCGGAGCCGTAGACCTCGACCCGCAGCGAATCGACCAGGCCGGGGTTCGCCCGGCCGGTGCGGATGCCGGCCAGATCGCCCTTGAGCTTGCGAATGGCCTTCTCCATGCGTTCTTCAACGTCCAGAAGGATTTCGTCGGTGGACATGGCGATAGGGCTAGTGGATAGTGGAGAGTGGATAGTGGAGAGTGGATAGTGGTTGATGGGCGGCGGACGCCGTGGTGACAGCCGTTGTACACTGCCCACTGCCGACGGCCCACTGCCGACTACTCGTGTATCAGCGTGCCAACTCGTTGGCCGAAGACGGCGCCTTCGATGTTTCCCTCCTTGCGGAAGTTGAAGACGAGGATCGGCATGTTGTACTCGGCGCACTTGGTGATCGCTTCGCGGTCCATGACTTTCAGGTTTTGGCGGCGGACGTCATCGTAGCTCAGCTCGCTGTAAAGGACGGCGTGGGGGTTCTTTTCGGGGTCGTCGCTGAAGACGCCGTCGACGCGGGTGCCCTTCAAAAGGATTTCGGCTTCGAGTTCCAGGGCCCTCTGGGCCGCGGCGGTGTCGGTGGTGACGAAGGGGCTGCCGGTGCCGCCGGCGAGGATGACGATGCGGCCTTTCTCCAAGTGGTGCCGCGCCCGGCGGCGGATATACGGCTCGGCCACGCCGTCTGTCCGCACGGCCGTCATCAGCCGGGTGTCGCAACCGAGCGATTCGAGGGCGTCTTGCAGGGCCAGGCCATTGATCATCGTGGCCAACATGCCCATGTAGTGGGCGGTGGCCTCGTGGATGCACGAGCTTCCGGAACTGAACTGCGCGCCGCGGAGGATGTTTCCGCCGCCCATTACGACCGCGATCTGCACGCCGTGCTGGGCGGCACTGTACGTCTGCCGCGCGATGTGCAACACCGCATCCATAGCGATGCCGCGCTCGCCGGGATGCACGAAACCCTCGCCGGAAATCTTCAACACCACGCGGCGATACTTCGGCGCCGCCGATCTCTCTGCCTCGGCCATTGATCTCACTCCTTCGGCAATTCCCAGCGAACGAAACTCACCAGCTTCATGCCTGCCTCCTTCGCCACTTGGGCGACCGTTTTCTTGTCGTCCTTGACGAACGGCTGCTCGGCCAGGCAGCACTCGGCGTAGAAGTTCCGCAGGCGTCCCTCGACCATTTTGGCGATGATGTTCTCGGGCTTTCCCTCCTTGCGGGCGGCCGCCGAGAGGATTTCACGCTCCTTGCCGACCACGGCCGGATCGAGATCGTCCTTGGCCAACACGGCCGGACGCATGGCGGTGACGTGCATGCAGATGTCGCGGGCCAGTTCGTCGTTGCCGCCGTCGAACCGCAGCAGCACGCCGACCGCGCCGTTGTGATGGGCGTAGCCGCCGCAACGGCCGTCGATCCGCACGATCCGTTCGAGCTTGAACACCTCGCGGATCTTGTTGTTCAACTCGTCGAACTGCTGCTTGAGCGTGGGCGCCGCCTGGCTCGGCGACGGTTGGGCCAGCAGGGCCTCGGGCGAAGACTGCGCCGGGGCTCGCGGCGAGTTGCCGGGCCAGGTCGTTGGCCAATTGCACGAAATGCTCGTTGTTGGCCACCGGTGCGCTCTCGCAACGCAGGTCGATCATCGCGCCGACGTTGGCGTCGGGGGCCACGTAGACGGCGATTCGGCCGGAAGTGGTGGCCCGACCGGCCCGCTTCTCCATCAGCTTGGCGCCCGCCTTGCGAAGCACGTCGACGGCCTTTTCGACGTCTCCGTCGGTCTCGGCCAGGGCCTTCTTGCAGTCCATCATCGGCAGGTTCGTGCGTTCACGAAGCGCTTTAACGGCGGCGGCGGATATTTCTGCCATTGGGGATCTCCTCGGGTTGTACAAACGTGATTCGGCTCGATTCGTTCAGTGTCGGAAAAACGATGACGTACTAACCGCTTAGCCGGCGAACTCGTTCGCGGCGCTTTGGGCCGGGAGCCGCCGCATCCTACGGCGTGCAAGCACGCCGGCAAAACGACGTTGCGCTACAGCGAAGCGACGGCCGTTCCTTCAGCCTGTTCCTGCTTCAGCGCGCCGGCCGAGGCCTTGCCCGCCAACACGGCGTCGGCCAACAACGCCATGATCAATTCGATGGAGCGGATGCTGTCGTCGTTGCCGGGAATCGGCAAGTCCACCTGGTCCGGATCACAGTCGGTGTCGATCAGCGCAACGGTGGTGATGCCCAGCTTGCGGGCCTCGCCGATGGCGTTCTTCTCCTTGCGCGGATCGACGATTACCAGGCACTCGGGCAGGCGGTTCATCGCGCGGATGCCGTTGAGGTTGCGGAACATCTTGCGGTACTCGCGGTTCAACGACGACTGCATCTTCTTCGAGTACTCCGCGAGCTTGTCCGAGCCTCGCAAAGCCTCGAGCTCTTCCAGCCGCGTCAAGCGGCTGCGGATGGTACGGAAGTTGGTAAGCGTGCCGCCCAGCCAGCGATCGCTCACGAACGGCATCCCGCAACGGGTGCCCTGCTGCTCGATCGTATCGCAAGCCTGCCGTTTCGTGCCGACAAACAGCACCAAGCTCCCCTGGGCAGCCATCTTCTGCAAGTAGCGCCGCGTCCGCAACAGACCGCGAATCGTCTCGCGCACGTCGATGATGTGGATGAGATTGCGGCGGGCATAAATGTACGGCCGCATCTTCGGGTTCCAGCGGCTGGCTCGGTGGCCGAAATGGACGCCCGCTTCTATCAAGTCCTTCACAAGAACAGTAGCCAAAGTAGACTCCTCAACAAGGCACACCGGCTAAGTCCACGTCCGTACTCGGCACACTCCGCGTGCCGCTGCCGCACGCGGAGTGTGCGGGGTACGGTCGAGGCGTCCGGCGTTAGGTCGATATCTCGGTCGGGCAAAACAGCATTACCGTCCCGGACCGTTCAAGACGGTAAACCCAATAGCCTACCAGAGTGGGGCGCACACGTCAACGGATCGGAGTGATAGCATTCTGACGGCGTGTGCAGAGGAGAGAGCTACCCGGCCAGGACTCGAACCTGGAACGAGGGAACCAAAATCCCTTGTGTTACCATTACACCACCGGGTAGTGGGGTGCGCCTTGGGGGTATTTGCCGCCCGGACGCACTGGAGTCTGCACTCCTATCGCCACCATCGTATTTCCTTCCGACGATTCCGGCAAGGGGATTTGGAGGCGAGGCTGGCATCCGTATCTGTGGTTCGTCACTCGTTGGCGACGCAAAAGGCCGGAAAACCGTTATAGCCGGCCCCGACTGGGGAAGAGGCAGCAATGTTACCGCAGCCGTCAGGGGTAGCAGCCGGCGTTTCATCCGGCTTCACCATCGAGGTACTCGTGCATTTCCCATCTACCGCACTGCCACCAGAATTCTCATCGGCCGTATATCAAGCAAAGGCCGCATATAGACGATAGCAACGACTGTATTGGCAATTGGCCAGGATTCTGCGTCGCCTACGTTGACATCGGTGATTGGTTTGTGCGTTTATTGTGGGCAAGAGAGCTAATGTAGGTGGTGTGGGAAGTCCGAATAGAAAGAAGGCGGACTCTGAAGGCGGAGTCCGACCATTAGACCAAGCCTACCCGGTTTCGTGATGCTTGAAGGAGGCATGCGATGAGAAGGATACTACTGGGATTGCCGCTAGTCGCGATGGTGTTGCTGGCCATCGCGGCAAGCACGGCGGATGCGTGCTACTGCGGCGCGGCACGGTATCGTTGCTGCAAGGCCGAGTGCTGCGCACCTGCCTGCTGCGAACCGCAGTGCTGCACGGTGATGAAAACCTGCAAACAGGTGGTGTACGAGAAGCGACAGTACACCTGCTACAAGACCTGCCTACAGCGGGTGTGTGAGCAGAAGACCGTCAACTGCGTGAAGTACGTGCCCGAGACCCGCTATCGGGAATGCACGTACACGGTGTGCAAGCCGGTCTGGGAAACCCGGACCAAGGAGATCTGCTACACGGTGTGCAAGCCGGTGTACGAGACCCGGCAGAAGCAGTATTGCTACACGGTGTGCAAGCCGGTTTGGGAAACCAAGTCGAAGGAGGTCTGCTACACGGTGTGCAAGCCGGTGTGGGAGACTCGCACGAAGCAGTATTGCTACACGGTGTGCAAGCCGGTGTACGAGACCCGGCAGAAGCAGTATTGCTACACGGTGTGCAAGCCGGTGTACGAGACCCGGCAGAAGCAGTATTGCTACACCGTGTGCAAGCCGGTTTGGGAAACCAAGTCGAAGGAGGTCTGCTACACGGTGTGCAAGCCGGTGTGGGAGACTCGCACGAAGCAGTACTGCTACACGGTGTGCAAGCCGGTGTACGAGACCCGGCAGAAGCAGTATTGCTACACGGTGTGCAAGCCGGTGTACGAGACCCGGCAGAAGCAGTATTGCTACACCGTGTGCAAGCCGGTGTGGGAAACCAAGTCGAAGGAAGTCTGCTACACGGTGTGCAAGCCGGTGTGGGAGACTCGCACGAAGCAGTACTGCTACACGGTGTGCAAGCCGGTGTACGAGCACCGCGAGAAGGTCTGCCAGTATACGGTGTGCAAGCCGGTTTGGGAAACCTGCACCAAGCGAGATTCGTTACACGGTGTGCGTGCCGGTGAAGGAGTGCCGCGAGCGTGAAGTGTGCTACCGTGTGTGCAAGCCGGTTCATTACACCAAGACGGTCAACGTCTGTGGCGGACATTGGGAAACCCGCGTTGCCTGCTGCCAGCCGGCCGCCTGCGGTCCCGTGCAACGCCTGCGACCCGTGCGCCCCGGCCCGCAGTGCCGCGTGTGGGTGCCCGAGGTCCAACAGCGGCAGATCGACTGCGTGAAGTACGTGAGCGAGACTTGCGTGAAGAAGGTTCCCTACACGGTCTGCCGGATGGTTCCGGAAGAGCGGGTGAAGACCTGCACGTATAAGGTTTGCCACATGGTGAAGCAGGTCTGCGAAAAGCGGATCCCTTACACGGTTTGCCGGATGGTTCCGGAGACTCGGGTGAAGACCTGCACCTACAAGGTGTGCAAGATGGTTCCGGAGACTCGGGTGAAGACCGTGTGCTGGAAGGAATGCCACATGGTCCGCGAGAACCGCGTCAAGACCTGCACCTATACGGTCTGCAAGATGGTTCCCGAGACTCGGGTAAAGACCTGCACCTACACGGTTTGCAAGATGGTGCCGGAGACACGGGTGAAGACCTGCACCTACAAGGTGTGCAAGATGGTTCCGGAGACCCGCGTGAAGACCGTGTGCTGGAAGGAATGCCACATGGTCCGCGAGAACCGCGTGAAGACCTGCACCTATACGGTCTGCAAGATGGTTCCCGAGACTCGGGTAAAGACCTGCACCTACACGGTTTGCAAGATGGTGCCGGAGACTCGGGTGAAGACCTGCACCTATAAGGTGTGCAAGATGGTTCCGGAGACCCGGGTGAAGACCGTGTGCTGGAAGGAATGCCACATGGTCCGCGAGAACCGCGTGAAGACCTGCACCTATACGGTCTGCAAGATGGTTCCCGAGACTCGGGTAAAGACCTGCACCTACAAGGTGCGCCATATGGTGGCCGAGCAGTGCGTCAAGCAGGTGCCGTACACGGTGCGCAAGCCGGTGTGCTACACGAAGACGATCAACTGCACGAGGCTGGTTCCGGTGCAAGTCCCTTACACGGTGACGAAGTGCGTGCCGGTAGTGGTGTGCAAGCAGGTTCCGGTCAAGGTGTGCTGCCCGGTTCCGCCGGTATGCGAACCGGTGAAGACATGCGCCCCGGCCTGCTGCAACTAGCCCTCGCGGCTGGCGATTGTTAACGCCTTCCGGCAGAAGGCCGGAGGCTTGGTCTGACTACCAAAGGCGGCCGAACCCCGTGAAGAGGTTCGGCCGCCTGCGTTTCTTGAGCGGAGATAAGGATGGATGAGCAATATTGAATGAGGGGTGGGTGGTTCACCGCCCACTTGCGTGCCTTCATTGAGAAAGCGAGAATCGGCCGATGACGATCTACGAGCACGCGATGGTCGGAATCAACGGCGCGCTCGCGCTCGGCTTGCATCGGCGGCACGGATGGCAAATCGTCGCGTGGGCCGGGCTGGCCGCCGTGCTGCCGGACTTCGACGGGCTTACGATCCTTCTCGGGCTGCAGTGCTACGCCGAAGGACATCGGCTCTGGGCGCACAACCTGTTGGTGGCCGGCTTGGCCGCCGCCGTCGTCTCGGCCGCCGTTTACTGCACCGATGTCCCCGCTCGAATTCACCGGTGGCTCGGGAAACGTGGTTGGGGTAGCGCCGCGCGGCGTTGGGACGGCAGTCGCACGAGCCCGGAAACTGCCGTAGGCTCGGGGCCGGCAGTGCAACTGCCGGCCCAACATTTGGCGGCGCAACTGCCGGCCCAACATTTGGCGGCGCAACCGCCGTCTCCGCGTTCTGCTGCGAAACTGATGCTGTGGATCGTCGTCGGCATCGCTGCGGCGTACAGTCATCTGCTGATGGACGTTGCCTTTTCCGCCGGCAGAGGCTTGCCGATCTGGGGAGTCCCGCTCTTCTGGCCGTTCTCAAACGTCGCGTATGCCTATCCGCTGGTGCGATGGGGCGACATCGGCGCCACGGCGATCTTCGCCGTGTCGATGTTCGCCATGCTCCGCTGGCCGGCACGGATTCGGATGATCGCCGCGGCCAGCCTGTTTGCCTTGGCTGCGTACATGGCGGTTCGCGGAGTCTGCGGCTAGCGTGGATCTTGCCTCCGGCGTTTTGCGAACTCGCGCTCTTCTGCCACGTGTATTCCCGTCTGCCAAGTGCGCCGCGGTTTCCCTGGCGGACAGGAACTTCTGCCCCGCCGAATGTGGTTTGCGGAGAACGCTGTTGCGATCTCGCCGATCGTCGATAATACCAGCGATACCTATGCTGCCACCATAACGAAGGGTTTGTTGCCGGTGAGTTAGGACAGCGGTGGTCGAAGCGCCGGGCGGCCCCCGAGTTCAATCGGCGGCGCAAATCCGCGTCCATATTTTGGTTGACCCCGGGATGTACGGGTGTTAGGCTGGGCGGGAGAGATTGGGATCACCGTCCCCTTTGGGCGGCAGTTTGGCATCACGTTACTCGTAACTCATATATCTTGAGGGAGGGAATCATGAAACAAGTGTTCTTTGCTCTGTGTATCGCTACGTTGTTTGCAGCTTCCGCGAAAGCTGAAATGCGGATCACCGAGTGGATGTACAGCGGGGGCGACGGCGAGTTCGTCGAATTCACCAACGTCGGTTCGACGGCCATCGACATGGCCGGCTGGAGCTTCGACGACGACAGCGAGAATCCGGGCACGGTAGACCTGAGCGGTTTTGGCGCCGTCATGCCCGGCAAGTCTGTGATCTTGACGGATGCAGATGCGGCAGCCTTTGACAGTGCATGGGGACTCTCGGGTTCGGTAGGCATCATCGGCGGCAACGGCACGAATCTCGGCAGAGCTGACGAAATCAACCTTTACGACTCGTCGGACAACCTGGTCGATCGCTTGACCTATGACGATCAGAGTCTAGGGAAATGTGCGCACCCAGAACGTCAGTGGAAATCCCGGCTCTGCGAGCGATCTCGGCGCGAACAACGCCGCCGATTGGGTGCTTTCCTACGTGGGCGACGCGTACGGCTCTTGGACCTCGAACGGCGGCGACGTCGGCAATCCCGGCTTCTATCCCGTGCCCGAGCCGGCGTCGATCGTCTTGGTGCTGATTGGTCTGGCGGGCCTGATCGGCTTTCGCCGGCGGTGGCTGTAACTGTTATCGCTCAGGTTGCGGGCGGGCAACAGTGCCCGCCCGTCGCGAGACGATAGATGGTGTTAAGAATCGTCTCCCTTCGCCGCCGCCACGACGTTCTCGACCGTGAAGCCGAAATGCTTCAATAGCACGCCGATGGGGGCGCGAGGCGCCGAAGCCGCACATGCCGATGAACTGGCCGTCGTGGCCGATGAAACGCTCCCAGCCTTGCTTGATGCCGAGCTCGACGGCAACGCGGCGGGTGACCGACGGCGGCAGGACGGCGTCGCGATAGGATTGCGGCTGGGCGTCGAACAACTCCCAACTCGGCATGCTCACCACGCGGGCTTTGATGCCCTCGGCCGTGAGCTTCTCGTAGGCTTCGACGCAGAGCGAAACCTCGCTGCCGGTGCCGATCAGAATCACGTCGGGGCGGCTTGGACCGTCGTCGCGGACGATCGGACGTCCCCAGCGACGTAGACGCCGCCGCGGGCCAGGCCCTCGGCCGAGGCGTATTTCGTGCGGTCGAGCGTGGGCAGGTTCTGCCGGGTCAGCACCAACGCCGCGGGCCGATCTTTCAGCGGCAGAACGACCTTGTACGCCTCGGCCACCTCGTTGGCGTCGGCCGGGCGAATCACCAGCAGCTTGGGAATCGCCCGCAGCGCGGCCAAATGCTCGATCGGCTGATGCGTCGGGCCGTCTTCGCCGACGCCGATCGAATCGTGCGTGAAGATATAGAACACCGGCAGGCCCATGATCGCGGCCAGCCGGATCGAGGGCCGCATGTAATCGGTGAAGACGAAGAACGTCGCCGCCGTACGATCGCAGGCCGCACAGCGACAGGCCGTTGCAGATCGCGCCCATCGCGTGTTCGCGGATGCCGAAGTGGAGATTGCGGCCGCGCGGAGTATTGTCCGGCCTCGAAATCGCCCGACGCCCTCGAACGTCAGCCGCGAATTGTTCGACGGGGCCAGGTCGGCCGAGCCGCCCAGCAGCCACGGGATGTGCTTGGCGACCTGGTTGAGCACCTTGCCCGACGAAGCGCGGCTGGCCATGCCCTTCGCGATCGGCGGGAAACGACTGGATGTCGGCCTGCCAGTCCGCGGGCAGTTCGCGGCGGCCGATCAGATCGAGCTGCGCGGCCAATTCGGGATATTGGCCCTTGTAGCGGGCGAACATCGCCGTCCCAATCGCCGCGCAGCTTGCCGCCGCGCGCGCCGATCCCCTCGCGGAAATGCGCCGGCACCTCGTCGGGCACCAGGAACTTCTCGTTTTCCGGCCAGCCGTAGGCCGCTTTTCGTCAGGCGGACCTCCTCTTCGCCCAAGCGGCGACCCGTGGGCCTCGTGGCTGTCGGCCTTGTGCGGGCGCCGAATCCGATCACGCTGTGGACGATAATCATCGTCGGCCGATCCGCGTCAACGACCACGCCGATCGTTCGGCCCGGCTGCTGCAATGGTGCGGCTGATTGGCCAGCAGCGATTCCTTGGCCGCCGCTCCGATTGCGGAACGCCTCCAAGCCCTGCGAGCGCCGGCAGATCGTTGACGTCGTCGACCCAAAGCACGTTCCAGCCATAGCCGGCGAACCGCGGCGCCACGTCCTCGCTGAAGGCCAGCGACGTGCGGCCCTCGATCGTGATGTGGTTGTCGTCGTAGATCCAGCAGAGATTCGAGAGCTTCAGGTGGCCGGCCAGCGAAGCCGCCTCGCCGCTGATGCCTTCCATCAGGTCGCCGTCGCTGCACAGCGCATAGACGTTGAAGTCGAACAGATCGAAGCCGGGCCGATTGTAGCTGGGCGGCGAGCCAGCGGGAGGCCATCGCCATGCCGACGCTGTTGCCGATGCCCTGGCCCAGCGGCCCGGTGGTGGTTTCGACGCCGCTGGTGTGGCCATGCTCGGGATGGCCGGGGCAGCGGCTGTCCAACTGGCGAAAGCGGCGAATGTCGTCCAGCGACACGGCCGGCTCGTCGGTCGGCTGCCCGTCCTTGTCCAACTGCTTGACGCCCGCCAGATGCAGCACCGAGTAGAGCAGCATCGAGGCATGGCCGCAGGAGAGGACGAATCGATCGCGGTTGGGCCACGCCGGCTGGGCCGGGTCGTAGCGGAGCACCTCGTTCCAGAGCACATAGGCGGCCGGGGCCAGGGCCATCGGCGTGCCGGGGTGCCCGCTGTTGGCCGCCTGCACGGCGTCCATCGAGAGGGTGCGGATCGTGTTGATTGCCAGTTGTTCGATTGTCTTTTCGGCCATGATTGGAGATGGAAATCACAGGGGGCTCAGGAGTATCCAGTTTAGCCGCCGCGTCCACGCGGCGTCGGTGGTTTCGTCGGTGACTGCGGTGTGGGGATCGACGCCGCCGTGTCGCCCCACTTCTTCTATCAGGGGGGACCGCAAACGGCTTGATCGTCAAGTGTATGGAGATTCTGGCACGAGAGTCAACGCTATCGGCGGGTTCGGGTGGCAAAAACGTTCACCAACGCGGGGATTGACCTGATCGACTTTCGCGGTAGGGTGAGTGGCAATGGGGACTCCATAAGAGACGAACGCACGGAAGGAGTGACAGAAATGTTCACGATCTTGACAGGCTTCCTGGCGGCGGTCCTCACTGCCGGGCCGGAAAAGCCGTTTGCGATTGAAGTGGTCGACCGCCAGACGGGGCGGGGAGTGCCGATGGTCGAACTGACGACCGTCAACCATCTTCGCTACCTCACCGACAGCAACGGCATCGTCGCCTTCGCCGAGCCGGGGTTGATGCACACAAAGGTCTTCTTCAACGTCAAGAGCCACGGCTACGAGTTTCCGAAAGACGGGTTCGGATTCCGCGGCAAGGCGTTGGACATCGTGCCCGGCGGAACGGCACGGCTGGAAATCGATCGGGTCAACCTTGCCGAGCGGCTCTATCGCGTCACCGGCGGGGGCATCTATGCCGACAGCGTCCTGGTTGGCCGGCCGGTTCCGCTGCGGCATCCGACGCTCAACGGCCAGGTCTCTCGGCTGCGACAGCGTGCAGAACGCCTCTATCACGGCAAGCTCTACTGGTTCTGGGGCGATACCAGCCGGCCGGCGTATCCGCTGGGCAATTTCAAAATGACCGGCGCGACTTCCGAGTTGCCCGGCCACGGCGGATTCGATCCCGACGTGGGCGTCGATCTGAACTACTTCGTCGATGCGTACGGGCTTCGTCAAATCGATGGCGCCGCTGAAGAGTCCCGGCCCGGTGTGGATCGGCGGCGTTGTGGTGCTCCGAGACGCATCGAAGCGGCGAACGGATGTTCGCGTATTATGACAAAATCCGCGGCACGGCAGAATATCTTCAGCAGCGCCGAGCGCGGACTCGTCGAATACGACGACAAGACCGAGATACGTTTCGTCATTCGGTCACCTTTCCATGAAGGGCCGTTTCCCAGCGGCGGACATCCGCTGCCGTACAAGGACGGTGGAAAAGAATACTTCGTCTTTTGCGATCCGTTTCCGCGACATCCGCGTCCGCGCGGAAATCGACGCCTTGAAGAAGCCGGAGGCGTATGAAGCATACACCTGTTTGAAGCCGGGGGAGGCGCAGGCTCGGCGCCGACGTCGCGGACACGAAGTGGGACAGTCCCCGAGATTGGATCGGGCAGCCGACGGCACGCTTCGCTGGGGCTGGAAAGCGAACACCGACGCGCATTGGCCCCGTGGAGATTCAGAAGCTGATTCAGGCCGGGAAAATCCACGAGCGGGAATCGCCCTTTCAACTCCACGACGTGAAAACGGGCAAGCTGGTGCTGGCCCATCGCGGCTCGGTGGCCTGGAACGACTATCGCCATCGCTGGATCATGATCTTCTGCCAGATTCGGCGGCACGTCGATGCTCGGCGAAATCTGGTATGCCGAGGCGAAGAGAACTGATGGGGCCGTGGAGCGCCGCACGCAAGATCGTCACCCACGATCGCTACAGTTTCTACAATCCCCGGCACCACCCTTACTTCGATCGCGACGGCGGCCGGAGTCATCTACTTCGAGGGAACCTATACGGCCGCCTTCTCCGGCAACACCGACCTGACGCCGCGCTACGACTACAACCAGATCATGTACAAATTCGACCTATCGAAGATTCCGCCGCTGGGCCGCTGAGCCAGCCGTGCATAGCAAGATGGGTTCGTTCGCTCGGCAGCCGGACGCTTCCAGCACGGCTGCGTTTCGCTAGAATCACGGGGTTGACGTTGGCCGCATCGGGCGGCTCTGATGCGGCGGCGCCACGTCGCAGGGGAGCGTCGAAACAGGTCTTGTCCCAGAAGAGAGCGAGGTGAGTCATGTGTCGAAAGTATCGTAGGACGATTGTGTGGTTGTTGGTTGCGGCGATGTGCTACTCTCCGTCGATCGTCTATGCACAGCCGGCGGCGACGGCCGAGTCGTCTGCGACCGGAGGGCAAAGCGAAAGATCGACTCACGCTTCGTTTCGCCGAATGCGGCGGCGGCGGTGGTTCTGTATCCGCGACACGTGCTGACCGCGCCGGGCATGGAGATGCTGCCGACGGAAGTCATCACGGCGGCGGGCAAGAAGTTCTGGGGATCGACCCGCTGGAGATCGAGCAGATCGTGGCGATGGCGGAAGCGCCGCAGCAGCCGCCGCAAGGGCCGCCGCGGTGGCAATCGTGCTGCATATGGCCAAGGCGATGGACGAAGGGAAGGTCTTTCCGCAGCTTTGGGACATGACCAGCGAAGGGCAGCTTGACGGCAAGACGTACCGCAAGGCCACGAACCCGATGGCTTCCCAGCATCTTCCGCGCCGGACGACCGGACGCTGATCGTGGCCACCGACAGCCTGCTGCAGGAATCTGTGGAGCAACCGCGCGAACCCGAAGGAAGGGACAGATGAGCAAGGTGCTGGGCCGGATCACGGAACCGCCCGACGCCTTGGCGGTTGTGCTGGTCGAGCCGCTCGCGTCCATTCCTTGCCGCTGGCGATGCCGCCGGTGCCGCCGCAGTTGGACGACGTGAAGAAGATCCCCGACCTGCTGACCTCGGTCGGAGCGAAGGTGAACCTGACGGGCGACATGGCGATGTCGCTGACGCTGAAGGCCAAGGACGAGGCGGCCGCCGAGCAGATCGAGCAGATCATCGACAAGCTGCTCGACGTGGCCCGCCAGCGGGCATCGCAGCAGTCGGCCACACAGTTGGCCAGCAGCGACCCGGTCGAGCAGGCGATGGGTCAGTACTCGAAGCGGATGAGCGAGCGGATGTTGCAGGCCATCCGGCCGGTGCGCAAGGGAAAGACGCTGACGCTGGCCAACGACGGCAACGGGAAGAATCCGCAGATGGTGCAGATGGCCACGATCGGCATTCTGGCGGCTTTGCTGCTGCCGGCGGTGCAAGCGGCACGCGAGGCGGCGCGGCGAGCGGCCGCCGCAAATGAACTGAAACGGACCGGCGAAGGGTTCCAGCAGCCACAGAAGTCGCCGTCGCCACCACCGCCGCCACCACCGCCGCGATGAGCGATGAATGCGTGATTGTGGAATGCTGCAAGAGTTCGTCGGGTAAACGCCGGATGGGGGATCTGTCGGCGATCCTACGGGCGGCGAGCAAGCTCGCCGGCTAAACGGCCTTTACGAATCCGCCTTGATGTGGCGGCTGATGCGGCCCTCGGACATGTAGATGACGTCCTCGGCGATGTTGGTGGCGCAGTCGGCGATGCGCTCCAGGTTGCGGGAAGCGGCCAACAGCCGCATCAAAGGGCGAACGTTTTGCGGCTCGCGGCGAATCTGATCCTCGGCCCCCACGCGAATCTCCCGCTTGATCTGGTCCACTTCGTCGTCGCGGCGGCAGACGTCGGCCGCCAGCGGGCCGTCCATGTTCACCATCGCGTCGAGACTGTCGCGGAGCATCGCCTGCGTCTTCTCCGACATGCCGGCGATGTCGAACGCGATCGGCATCGACGGCTCGGCGGCGAACGACGTGGCCTTCCGGGCAATGTTCACGGCCAGGTCGCCGATCCGCTCCAGATCGTTGTTGATCTTCATCGCCGCCACGATGAACCGCAGGTCGATGGCCACCGGCTGGTGCAGGGCGAGGATCTTCAGGCACTCCTCTTCGATCTCGACCTCGCGGCGGTCGATGTCCTCGTCGCGGCGTTCGACGCTCTCGGCCAGCTTCGCGTCGCGGTTCAGCAGGGCGCTGACCGACGAGTGGACCTGGTCTTCGACGATCGCGCAGAGCCCCAGCAGGCTCTTCTTGACCTTGTCGATCTCCCGCTGCAAGTGCACCGACATGTTCGGCTCCTCGGGACGTCGGAATTCACGGCTCCAACAGGGATTGTACGGTAATGGATTCTGTGGGCAAGGGCAAGGCGAGAAACCGGCGAAGCAGGTTATGCTTTCGCATAACAGCCCATTGCGGGTCGCCGCTTTAACATGACGCCGGCCACGGTTTGCCGCGTCGTTATGCGGAAGCATAACCTACGCGTGTGGACGCTAGTCGCTCAGCCAGTAGCGGAGAATGCTGACGAAGACGCGGCAGGCGTCGGCGCAGTCCGATCTTCTTGCCCTCCTGGTAGGTGCGGCCGAAGTAGCTGATGCCCACTTCGTAGATTCGATACTTTCGCCGGGCGATCTTGGCCGTCAACTCGGGCTCGATGCCGAAGCGGTCCTCCTTCAGCGTCGGCAGGATGGCCTGGATCACCTCGCGGCGAAAGACCTTGTAGCAGGTCTCCATGTCGGTGAGGTTCAGGTCGGTGAACATGTTCGACAGCATCGTCAACACGCGATTGCCCACGTAGTGCCAGAAGTAGAGGACGCGGTGCGGCCCGACCGGCAGGAAGCGCGAGCCGTAGACCACGTCGGCCACGCCCTCGACGATCGGCTGGATCAGGCGATGGTACTGGTCGGGATCGTATTCGAGGTCGGCGTCCTGGATGAGGACGATGTCGCCGGTGGCCTGGGCGAAGCCGGTCCGCACGGCCGCCCCTTTGCCGCGGTTCCGTTCGTGCAGAATGACGCGAACGTCGTCGCCGCGGTCGATCGCCGCCAACAGGTCGCGGGTGCCGTCGGTGCTGCCGTCGTCGACCAGGATGATCTCCTTGGGGATCGGCACCGCCCGGATGCGGCGGACGATCTCCGCCAGCGTGGCCTTCTCGTTGTAGACGGGCACGACGACCGATATTCGCAGCGCCGGGGGGATTGGATATACGCCCAATTCGCGGCAGAGCGCGCTCGCCGAGGAGGCTCTGGAGGTGCTGGGTCGATTGGGCAGTGTCTTCTGGTGAGGGCATGGACTCACGCTCGGGCATCGAAGGAGGGCGTCTCTGGGAGGGAAAAAGGGGACAGGTCCAATTTGCCGGAACGGCCCGGAGGGTGCTTTGCACAAATTGGACCTGTCCCCTTTTTCCCGAGATCACGCAAGGCTATCTAGCTTACCAATTATACATCTTGCTCCGGCGGATTAGGCAATTTTCCTGCCCCGGCCCCGTTCGGCCAGAACGTGGAATTCGTCCTACAATAGGTAGGGTGCGGGTCGCATCTTCCGGGCCGGGGCGTTCCATCGACCTTGACCCAATTCCGCCCATAAACCTATACTCCCGCCGGATGGTTGCCCGGGACAACTGTCCCCAGCTATCCTGTCGCGAGACGATCTTCATGGCGATGGTCGAGGGCTTCCCTCTGTCACGATTGTGCGGCCTTTTCAAGATGCCGCCGGCGGCAAGGCATTGCCGCTGGGGGCTGCCGGGCCTTGTGGCGTTGGCCGTTGGATGCTATTGGCGAATTCTGCCTACGTTCTTCGTTCAGGACGACTTCAGTCTGCTGGCTGTTGTGCGGAAGCCGATGCCGAACATTGAGATGTTGCGGGGGGGATTCTTCTTCAGGCCGCTGCCTGCTTACTGGATGCCCAAGCTGAACGTGGCCGTCTGGGGGCTGAATCCGTTTTGGCACCATCTGACGTTGTTCGTGCTGTTCCTGGCGACGCTGGTCGCTCTGTATTTCTGGCTGCAAGAGGCGACCGGTTCGTCGCCGGCGGCGATCGTGGGGGCAAGTTTGTTTGCCCTTTCAAAAACCCATCTCTACACGCTGGCGTGGATCGCCGGCGGCATCGATGTTTCGGCAGGACTCTTCTTTGTGCTTACCTTCTGGGCCCTCACCCGCTACTTCCGCCGAACCGACTGCAACGGCGGTCGAGCCGAGCGGCGGCGACTGGCACTTGTCGGCGCGCTGTTCTGCTGCGCGCTACTGTGCAAAGAGTCCTCCGTCGTAATCGTGCCTGCATGTCTGGCATGGATTGCCGTTCGTAGCGTCAAGGAACGTCGGCGACTGCACCCGGCCGAATGGAAGTTGGCCGTCCTGATGATCGGCATGGTGTTGGTCTATCTATGCGCCTGGAAGAGCCTGGTGGACGTGGGCAAAGCCGCCACACTTCAATTCGATCCTTTCCGTGGCGTGGCCATTCTTAGAAACAGCGTGGTGGCCCTTGCTCCTGCGGCCGAGGTCGATCTGCCGACAAGGAGCGACAACTGGCTGCTGCTGCCGCTGCTTCTGGCAGCAGCCGTAGCGGCGGACTGCTCGCGACGCCGCCGTGGCGACGACTATCTTGTCCTCAGCCTCGCGTTGTGGGCTTTGCCGGCGGCAATCTTCGTGTTCACGGCGTATCCCTGGCGCTTGCAGTTGTACTATTCGCAGAACAGCGTCATCGGTTTGTCGTTGTTGGCGGCTTTGGCGGTCCGCGCGCTTGGCGAACGAACTTCTGCGACGCAGGAGCCGGCTTCGGCGATGATATTGCGTCCGAGCTGGCGGAGCGTTTCGACTTTGGTTGCCGCGGTACTGTTCGCGGCTTGGATGCTCTTGGCGTCGCAGACAATTTGCGCCGGCATACGTGATCGAGCGTCGCCGGCGCTGTACGAGGCCGATCTGGCAAGATCCGCCTACGAGCAACTTGAGGCCAATCTGCGATCGAAAGCGTGTAAAAAGGTAGTGTTCTTGAAGGAGTCGGATCGTCTCTGGGACGCGATGGGCGGCGCCGCCATGATGAGAGTGTTCTTTCCCGGCATTCGCTTCGAATGCCGCGACCGCAGCGACGCCGCGGCTTCAGAAGGCCCGCGGACGTCCGCGACGACGGTTGTGGTGCGCCTGGGAATGAACCGGAGATTGAGCGTCGTGCGCTGACGTGTTTTGCCAGATTTGTCGAGCAGTCCAGGAGCAGTCCCGATGCCGTCTCAGCCTTATCATTCCAGACTCGCCGGTTGGGGACGTTTCCCCGTCGTCGATGGGCTGGTGTTGAAGTCGGAGAACCTGGCGGCGATCAGCGCGGCGGCCACGCTGTCGCGCGGCTTGGGCCGCTCCTACGGCGATTCGTCGCTGCCGGCCCGACCCGAGCTTCCCGGTGGCCGAGACGACGTTGGCCGATCGGCTGCTGGCCTTCGATCCGGCGTCGGGGTTGTTGCGGGCCGAGGCCGGCGTGTCGCTGTTGGAATCTGAATCGCGTCTTTCTGCGGCGCGGATGGTTTGTGCCCGTCTCGCCCGGCACGCAGTTCGTCACCGCTCGGCGGCATGGTCGCCTCCGACGTGCACGGGAAGAATCACCACGTCGACGGCTGTTTCGGCGAACATGTGCGGAGCATCAAACTTCGCGTGGCCGACGGGCGGATCGTCGAGTGCTCCGATGCGGTCGGAGCCGGAACTGTTTCGGGCCACGCTCGGCGGCATGGGGCTGACCGGGCATATCTTGGAGGTCGAGTTCCAGATGCGGCCGATTCCCTCGCCGTGGATCTGGGGCGAGAGCCAGCGGATCGACAACCTCGACGCAATGGTGGCCGGCCTGAAAGACGGCCGCCCGCGACTGGCCGATGACGCGTCGGCTGGGTCGATTGCCTGGCCCGGGGCGCGACGTTGGGGCGCGGGATTCTGATGAAGGGCCGCTGGGCGGAGCCGAGCGAAGCCCCCGACGAGGCCGCCGCCGCAGAAACGCCGTTTCCGCGTCCCGTTCCAATTTCCCGGCTCGCGCTGTGCAGGCCGAGCATGAAGGCGTTCAATCTGGCCTACTACTGGAAGCACATCCAGCGAGTTCGCCGCGGCATCGTCCATCCCGATGCGTTCTTCTATCCGCTGGACTCGCTGGACGACTGGAACCTGATTTACGGCCGCCGCGGATTCACGCAGTACCAATGCGTGCTGCCGCACGCCGACGACAACGGCCCGGCGCGGCGGTTTCTGGAGTTGTTCGTGTCCGGCGGCGGGATGGGGTTTCTGTGCGTCATCAAGGACTGCGGCGCGGAAGGGAAAGGGAATGCTCTCGTTCCCTCGGCCGGGCATGTCGATCGCCATGGATTTCCCGATCCACCCGGCGAAGACGCCCGGCGTTGGTCGATCGGCTCAACGAGTTGGTGATCGCCGAGGGGGGACGGATCTACCTGACGAAGGACACCTTCACGCGGGCCGGAGCATTTTCGGGCGATGGAGCCGCGGCTGGATGCGTTCAACGCCGTGCGGCGCAAGTGGGACCCGCAGGTCGCGAATCCGCAGCGCCCAATCGGTTCGACTCTTGGGAGACCCCGCATGAAGGCCGTGCTGTTGGGAGCGAGCAAGGGGATGGGCCGAGCGTTGGCGCGGCTGCTGGCCGCGCGCGGCGACCGGCTGTTTCTGCTGGGACGACCAGATCGAAGAGTTGGAGCTGTCGGCGCGCGATTTGGAGATTCGCGGCGCGGCGGCGCCGGTCGGGACGGCCCACTGCGATCTGCTGAAACCGGCAGACGTTCGCGCCGCGCTTGGATCAGGCCGCAGCGAGGAACTCGACGGTTTCGATACGGTAGTGGTCACGGCCGGCCTGTTCGCCACGCAAGAGGAATTGGAGAACGATCCGCAGTTGGCCGGCGCGGCTGCTGGCGGCCGATTTCACCAACACGGTGCTGTTTTGCGAAGAGGCCCGGAAACGGCTGCTGAAAAAGGGACAGCACCGTTGCTCGGAAGCCCGGCAAGCCTTCCTCGCGCGGCGAAAAATCAGTGCTGTCCCCTTTTTCGCGGCACGCTTTGCGTGTTCAGTTCGGTGGCGGGCGAGCGGGGCCGCAAGCCGGTCGTGCTCTACGGGGCGGCGAAGGCCGGGCTCTCGCACTACCTGGAAGGGCTGGACCACAAGTTCCGCGCCGCGGGCTGAGGACGGTCTGCGTCAAGCCGGGCTTTGTGAAGACCGGCATGACGGCCGGCCTGAAGCCGCCGCCGTTTGCCGGCACGCCGGAAGAGGTCGCCCGGCGGGTGCTGAAGGCGATCGACCGCGGCTGGCCCGAGGTCTATGTGCCCTGGCCGTGGCGTTGGGTGATGTGCGTGATTCGCGGCTTGCCGCGGTTTGTGATGCGGAGAATCGAGTTTTGAGCGGTTTTTTGCGAAGCCGCAAGCGGCTTTTCAATCCCTGATCCCTAATCCCTCTCCACCATGATTACCGGCCTGATCCGACTTGCCCGACCGCGAGACTGGATCAAGAATGTATTTGTCTTGTTGCCCGTGCCGTTCGCCTTGAAGGCGACGGGCGCGGCGGAGAGGCAGGGCTTTGCGCCTGTCTCGTTCTGCCTCGGCTTCGTCGGGTTTCTGCCTGGTTGCGTCGGCCGTCTACACGTTGAACGACCTGTGGGATGCGAACTCGGATCGTCTGCACCCGAGGAAGCGGCGTCGGCCGATTGCGGCGGGCGAGGTTTCGCCGTTTGCTGCGGCCGTGCAACTGGTGTATTGCTGGTGGCCGGCCTGGGGCTTTGCGTCGCTTCCGAGACGGTATCCGAGCGCCATCATCGTGTTGGCCTACGTGGCCGCCAATTTGGCGTACAACCTCGGCGCAGGAATGTTGCGCTGCTGGACGTGTTTCTGCTTTCCTCGGGCTTTGTGCTGCGCGTGCTGTTGGGTTGCGCGTTGGTGACGATGCCGCCGTCGCCCTGGCTGTTGCTGTGCACTTCCACGCTGGCGCTGTTCCTCGGTTTCACCAAACGTCGGGCCGACTTGAGCGAAGACCTCGACTCGAAACACCGGCCGAGCTTGCGGGGTTACAGCAAGGCGTTTCTGGACCAGGCGATGAGCATCTGCGCCGGCGTGGCGATCCTGGCCTACGCTCTGTATTGCATCGAGGCGAAGCAGCCCTCAAAAGGGATATTCCTGCCCGGCCGCGAGAACTGGCCTCGTTGCCCTTTGTCGCCTATGGAGTTCTCGACTACCTTCGCATGGTCTACGTCGAGGGCGTCGGCGGCTCGCCGGTCGACGTCGCGTATCGGTCGCGGAGCATGCAGGCCTGCGCCGTCGGCTGGATGCTGGCCGTGACATGGAGCCTGGGGATGTGGTAAAGTAACGGGCTGGGAATTGGAGAAACCGCTGGCGGTTTCGCACGGCGCTTCACCATCGACCATTGAGAACGAATCCGTTGAAGAAACTACTGATTATTCTCCTGAAAGTCGGCATCTCGGCGGCCATCATCGGCTGGCTGGTGTACGACGCGACGCAAACCAAGGACGCAAACGGCGCCAACGTATTCACCAATCTCGTCGACCAGCCGAAACGCTGGGACCTCTTGGCGGGTGGCTGGGCGTGTTGTTACTGGGGCGGTGCTGCTGACGTTCATCCGCTGGTGGTGCCTGGTTCGCGCGCTGGACATCCCCTTTCGTTTTCGTGATTCGATCCGCATCGGTTTCTGGGGCTATCTCTTCAACTTCCTGCCGCTGGGAATCGTCGGCGGCGACGTGCTCAAGACGGTGATGCTCGACCATGAATACCCGCGGAACCGGGCCAAGGCCCTGGCCTCGGTTTTGGTGGATCGCGTCATTGGCCTGTACGTTCTGTTCATCGTGGCGTCTGTGGCGGTTCTCGCGACCCGCTTTTGGAGCAAGGGCGCCGACATCTACACGGTTTGCATGGTGACGCTCGGTGTGACCGCGGGCAGCACGGTGGGCCTCGGCGTCGTGTTAGGCCCCGAGGTGCTGGTGCGGGGCACGATTCGCGCCGTGGGGCGAATCCCCCGCCTCGGCCCGCCGTTGGAAAGCGTCATCAACGCCGTGCGAATGTACAACCGCAAGCCGGGAGTGTTGGCGCTCGCGTCCGTTTTGACCGTGCCCGTACACGGGCTGAACGCGGTCGGATTCTACCTGATCGGCTGCGGACTGTTCGACTATCATCTTGCCAATCTATCGTTGCCCGCTCATTTTGTGGTGATACCGTTGGCCACGGCAATGCAGGCGATACCGGTGCCGGTCGGCCCTACGGAAGCCTGCCTGAACTATCTCTACCCGACCGTTGCCGTCGGGAAGGCAGTGGTCACCAAGGGACAGGGCTTGCTGGTTGGGCTGGCCTACCGGCTGATTTGTCTGCTGATCGCCGCGACCGGCATCTTCTACTACTTCGGAAACCGCCGCGAAATGGCCGCGGTGATACACGAGGCCGAAGCGGAATAGGCAGTCGGTCGCTCGGCGGCCCGATCGACCGCCGGCGTTAGCGCAAGCGGTGGTGATACAGGAACCAGTGCAGGCCCGACAGCGGCGCCGACGGAAAACTCTTGACGAAGTCGTACTGGTTGCCGCGCCGGTCCACGATCAGCGGCGCCGGCGGCGTTGGATCTTCGGACGACTCCTTGTGGCAGATGAGCCATTCCGGTCCGCGCTGCGGCCAGGCGTTTTGAGGATAGTACGCGGCGTTGCCCTGGTCGCCCAGGCCATAGAAGGCCAACACCGGCGCGATGCGGAAATCGTGATCGCTTCCGATGGTGACCGGCGACCGCTCCGAGTGTGCCATGATGTAGCGAATCGCCTCGGTGTATTGCCCGCGGCCGTGCTCGAAGAGACGTGCCGCGTGCAGGCCGTTGCACGTCACGAAGAGGGTGAGCAGAGCCGCGCACGCCGCCTTGCCGCCCGGTCCGCGCTCGTAAAGCCGAGCGAGAACGAAGCTGAAGAGGAGTAGGAAGAAGGCAATCGCGATGACGAAGTATCGAACGTAGATCACGTCGGAGCCGCGGACGACGACCAGGAGGACGGGAAATACGACGATTGCGGCGGGAAAGAACATGCACAAATCGGGCCGATCGCGGCGCAGCAGCCAAATGCCGGCAGCGAGTATCGCCACAGCGGCAATGCTCGCCAGCAGTTGCGCGGCGGCGTGCGACGGCGATCCCATTGCCCAGGCCGGCGCGCTGATGCACGAGCGCAGCAGCGATGAGGGCGTTCCGCCGATGCCCGTGACGTGGCGAATATCGACCACATAGAATATTGCCAGGAAGAGCAACGGCGCCGCGTGGCAGGCGAGCATCGTGCGGACCAACCTTCTCTTTGTCTCCCCCTTTAACCGATACAACGACCACACCAGCGTTGCGAGATAAAGGCCGACGAACGTCAATTGCGACAAGAAGCCGAGGATCGCGCAGAGGGAAAACGCTGCCGCAAACGGCCATCGCGGTGTTTCCAGATAGCGATCGAGCAGATGGAACGCCGCGAGCGCGAAGAAGACGGCCAAGGCGTAACCCCGCGCCTCCGACGAATACAAGATCATCACGTAAGAGAAGCCGAGCAGCACGGTGGCGAACAGGCCGCAGGCGCGGCTTCGCCGCCGGCCGATCGCCCAGGCCATGACCACCGCGCCGACACCAGCCAGCAGCGAGGGAATCCGGCAGTCGAACCAGTTGTCTTCCGGCCGAAACGCATAGAAATAGAGCGTGTAGAGGTGGTGGTTGATCTCGCTGTGGAACTTGGTGAAAACGTCGGCCGCGGAAGAGAGATGGCAAGCCGCGCTGAGGGCGAGGATTTCGTCGAGCCAGAGATCGTTCATCGCGCCGGCGATTCGGGCCGCGGCGGCGACGACGATTACCGCGATACATGCGGTTGCCCAAAGCCGGGGCGTCCAGCCGCGTTCCATGTTGGCCTAGCCCTTCGCCTCGGGCAGATACAGCAAACGGCCGCACGTTTTGCAGGCGACCGGCTGGCCGAGCATGACCAGATTGCAGTAGTTCAAGGGAATTTGTTGGTTGCAGCCGCCGCAACATTGGTTCTCGATCACCGCCAAGGCGTCTTCTCCCTTTTGCCGCACGATGCGATTGTAGAGATCGCGGACGTCCTTCGGCAGCGTCGCTTCGGATTGCCGCAACTCGGCTTCGAGCCGGGCGATGTCGTCCCGCAGAGACGGCTCGACCTTGGCCACTGCGGCGCGGACCTCTTCGGTTTTCCGCTGGGCGGCCGCCATCGCCGCCTCGGCATCGGCGACGGTCTTCTGAAACTTGTCGCTCTTCTCCAGCAGTTCGAGGATTTCGTCGGCCAGCACGCTATTGGCCATTTCGTCGGCGGCGATCTGTTCCAGCAGAAGCTGGTACTCGCGGTTGCTGGTGGCGGCGTTGAGTTTGCGTCGCAAGTCCTTGACCTTGTCTTCGCTTGTCTTCAGTTGAAGCTGCTTCTGATCGGCGGCCATGCGGATGGCCCTGGCTTCGGCTTTAGCCGCCGTCATTTGAGTGTCGCAATGCTCGACGTGTGTCTCGGCGGCGCGGATCTGCCGTGGACCACGGTCGAGGCGTTCGCGCACGATCGCTAAGCTGACGATGGATGCGGTGCAGAATGCGAAGAACGGATGTGCCGATGTTGGCAGTACGGGAGGTGTAGGGCGTCATGGGAGATTATCTCGGGGTGAGGTTGTTATGATTGCCAAGAAACGAAAAAGCCCACGGGGGGCAACCCGTGGGCTGGTGGCCGGAGGGCCAGCGTCAGCCGGCCGCACGCTCGTATTCGGCGTCCGAATCAAATTCGGATTGCGCCGCAGGCCGGTCGTTCGCTCGAGGAAGCCTCGAGTTGCTGGCTGCGGACGGGATGTTGCAGTTTTTTGACCGCCTTGGCCTCGATCTGCCGGACCCGTTCGCGGGTGACCTTGAAGATGCGGCCCACCTCTTCGAGGGTATATGTGTACCCATCGCCCAGGCCATAGCGCAGGCGGATGATCTCGCGCTCGCGGTAGGTGAGCGTCTTGAGGAGGGCTTCGATTTTTTCACGGAGCAGTTCATTGCCGGCGGCCCTGTCGGGGCGGGGCAGCCCACCGTCCTCGATGAACTCCCCGAAACAACTATCTTCGCTCTCTCCGACCGGCCGGTCAAGGCTTACCGGCTGGCGGCCCATGGCCAGGACGCGGCGGGTTTCGTCGATCGACAGCCCGGCCGCGGCGGCCGTTTCCTCGGTTGTAGGCTCGCGGCCCATTTCCTGCAAGAGGCGTTTCGACGTATTTCGCAGCTTGCTCGAGCACGTCGATCATGTGGACCGGGATGCGGATCGTCCGGGCCTGGTCGGCGATCGACCGGGTGATGGCCTGGCGAATCCACCAGGTGGCGTAGGTCGAGAACTTGAATCCGCGGCGATACTCGTACTTGTCGACCGCCCGCATCAGGCCGGTGTTTCCTTCCTGGATCAGGTCGAGGAAGCTCAAGCCGCGGTTGCGGTACTTCTTGGCGATCGAGACGACCAGCCGCAGGTTGCCGCCGGAGAGTTCGCGTTTGACCTGCTCGTAGTCCTGATACTGGCGGCGCATGATCTCGCAGCGCTTGCGCAGGCTCTTGGGCGATTCCTGGGCCATGACCATCAGGTCGCGGAGTTCGCGGCGAAGGTTCGCCCGCTTGTCGCGGGTGGCCGGCGTGTCGAGCAGGCAGCGAAGTTGGCGGCGGATTTCGTCCATCCGGGCCGACGGTGTCCTCCATTTGCCGCATCATCGCCTGCACGCGGCGGGTGCGCAGGCTTAGCTCCTCGATCAGCGTCGAGCATCTTGCGGCGGCGGCGGATGAACCGCTTGCGGACTTCGGCCGCGTCGTCGGCCGAGAGCTCGCCGGTTCATCAGGTGGTTGAAGTCCTTCTGATTCTCCTCGATCAAGTGGGAGAGGGTTTCGAGATTGTGCGGCATCCGGGCGATGATCTGCTCCTTGGTGAGCCGCTCGGTCAGCGAGACCTTGATCGTGCGGTCGAAGGGCAGCGACGCCATTGTGGACCTTGACCAGCGTGCCGATCGTGGCCCGCATCGCCATCGCGCAGCCGATGACGGTGCGGCGGAAGCGTTTCCGCGTGACCTCGATCTTCTTGGCCAGGGCGATCTCTTCCTGGCGGGCCAGCAGCGGAATCTCCGCCATTTGGCTGAGATACATGCGGATCGGATCGCTGCTGAACTTGGTCAGTTCGCTCGGCAGCGGCGGCGGTTCGACGGGGCCGCAGGGCACTTCGCCCTTGGCGAGCCGTTCGGCGCACGGCTCGTCGGCGTCCGACGACGCCATCGGGTCGTAAAACTCGGGCGCCGGCGGCTCGTTCACCAGGTCGATGCCCTCTTCTTCGAGGGCGATCAACAGGTTGTCGAGCTTGTCGGGATTGACTTCTTCGTCGGGAAGATAGCTGTTCACTTCGTCGTAAGTGAGATAGCCTTGCGATTTTCCGCGGGCGACGAGTCCTTGCAAATCTTTATCGAAAAGGTCCACCGTACCACTCCTTTCGCGCCGTCCATGTGCGCGCTGGGTGTAAAGGAATCTCCGGCCCAAGGCACCCGCACCCTTCCGTGGGTTTGGAAACATGCCTTGCGGATTCTATGGGTACTACGATGTCGAACTTGGTTCCCACGCCGGCGCTGGGAACACCGCGTTCTGCCGCTGTCTGCGTCGAACGAGTGCGTTCCCACGCGGCGTACAAGGGGTTGTCGGGCGATCACGGCGATTGCCCACGCTTTTGACGCACGATGTCGTCGAGCAGTGCGGCCTGCTCGGCGTCATCCAGTTCTCCCTCGCGCAGCGTGCCGATTTGTCCGGGGCGCTGCCGTTCGATCTCCTTTGCTTGATAGGTTTCGATCAGTCCGCTCAACAGCACTTCGGGATCGGCGGCCGGCTGGCCCGTGGCCTGGGCAACCTCGTCGATCCCGATCAAAAGACTCTGGATGGCCGGCTCGTCGAATTCGAGCATCAGCCGGTCGAACGAGGGCTCGATGCCTTCGTCGGCCAATCGGCAACAAGTCTCGTAGATTCGCCGGCACGACGGGTTTGCGATCGATTCGACGCCGATTGCGGCGCCGATCGCCGCGAAACGTCTCGGGATGGGCGACCGATCAACTGCAAGACGGCGAGTTCCCAGGGCGTGGGCGGCGTGGACGGCTGCGACGTCGGGTTCGGCTTGCACGGCATTGGCATCGGCGGGCCGCGGCGTCGACGCCCGGGTGGCGGCGCGGCGGCGCAGGGCCGCCAACCGGCGGCGCAAGTCCTGCTTCGTCGACGCGGAACTTGGCGGCCAATCGCTGCACGATCTTTTGTTCTTGAATCCGGGCGTCGCCGCGGGTTTCGCCGCTCAGTCGCGGGGCCTTCGCCACGATGCCCAAGCAGCCGCTCGATCGCCTGGCCGACGCCGTGGATGTCGTGCTCGACGTCGATGCCGCGGGTGATCACTTCGAAGGCGTGGTCCAGGGCGTCGACCGATTTCGTCGGCCAGCAATTCGCGGAAACGCCTCGGCCCCGTACTTGTGCAGATAGTCGCACGGGTCGAGGTCTTCGGGCAGGGTGAGTATCCGCAGATCGGCCTGTTGGGCGACGAACAGTTCGAGCACTTCGTTGGCCCGGCTGCGTGCCGGCCTCGTCGCCGTCGAGCACCAGAACGATCTGATCGACGTGCGCGCTTGAGGATTCGGACGTGCTATTCGCCCAACGCCGTGCCCAGCACCGCCACCGCATTCGTGGAAGCCGTATTGATGGGCGACGATCACGTCGGTGTAGCCCTCCATGACCAGCGCGGTGCGGGTTTTTCGCATCGTTTCGCGGGCGAGGTCGAGGCCGTAGAGCAACTTGCTCTTGGTGAACAGCGGCGTTTCGGGCGAATTGACGTATTTGGCGGGGCTCTTCGTGCCCAATTCGGGCAGCACGCGGCCGCCGATTCCGACCGGGCGGCCCTGGGCGTCGCGGATCGAAAACAGCACCCGGCCGCGGAACCGATCGAACGGGCTTCCGCCTTCGGTCGGTCGAATCAGGATGCCGATGGTTTCGAGAATCTTCGCCCGGCGTTGAGCGGCTTCGGCTTGTCCCTTTCTCCCGGACGCTTCGCAGAATCCAGTCGCGTTCGAGCGGTGAGAAGCCGAGGCTGGAATCGCTCGATGCTTTCGGCGGTGATGCCGCGCTCGTTGAGATAGCGGCGTGCGGCGTCGGCCTCGGGCGATTCGAGCAGGCACTGGTGGTATTGCGTTTCGGCCCAGGCCATCGCCTGGAGCAGGGTTCGTTTGTTTTCGGCGGCTAGTTGCGAAACCGCGAGCGGCTTCGGTTGGGCCGTCGGCGTATTCGCCATAATCCTCGCCCGAACCGCTTGCGGTTTCGCCCGGAGCAGCGAAATGACGTCGCGCGCGGCTTTTCGATGGCGATTCCCGCCCGATCGGCGAGCATTTCCAGGGCTTCGCGGAACTCGACGCCTTCCATTTTCATGACGAAGCTGAAGACGTCGCCGCCGATGTCGCAGACCCAGCACTTGAACGACTGCCGCTCGGGATTGACCTGGAGGCTGGGGCGGGAGTCGTCGTGCCAGGGGCAGAGACCGACGTAGTTGCGGCCCTGGCGGCGAAGTTGGATATGGCTGCCGACGAGATCGACGATGTCGATCGCCTGCTTGACCCGCTCTTTAGCGTCGAACGAGCCAGTAGCCACCGTTAGCTCCCGCATGGGCATAAGGGCGAATTCCATTTCGCGTTACGTCTGCCGCCAGCATCGACAAATCCATTTGTCGTCCCGCCCGACTGAAGCCGGCGGTCCCAGGCAGCGAAGCTGATTATATCCCAGCCATAGAAATGGGTCAAGCACGCGAAAATCGCCGGTCAGATGGCGACAAGAGGGGCAAGCCGCTTGCGGTTTGGCAAGAATTCCGTCGACGCCAGCAATGCCAGCATCACTGGCACGACCGCCTCCCGGCCCCTCGGGAAACCCTAAGACGGCCGTCCCACGGCGATGCGAAAGTGACTCCTGCCGAAACGCTTGACAATCAGGTTCATCCGGGACTTTTGGGCGTCTTTGTCGCCCTTATCGACAATCTGCTCGACGGTATACCATGAGTCCTGCGGCCCACCCGATCCAGCCACGGTCGATTCCACTACCCGCATATTGCCGGATTCCCTCGACAGCGCCAGGTAAACTCTCGACGACCGCAATGTGACCACCCGGCTTGATAAACAGGAGGAGGTCGCCGCGGCGGACGTCGAGCGGGTCGTTGACCGGAGTGGCGGTATTGAAATACGACGAGGCGTTGGAATGGTTGACCAGCAGATCGTAGGAGTATACGCGCTTGCCGCTGGCAATCAGGTAGTTCGCGGCAAAGCCGCTGCAATCGATGCCGAGATGAGCATCGGACCATTGCTGAATCGTCGACTGGCTCGGGTTCTTGATCTTGCCCGACATTACCGCCCATTGAAGCGCCAGCTTCATAATCCTGCGGCGCCTTGTTTGCCGAACCCGGCCGCCATGATGCGCCTTTCTTATTCTGGGAATACCACTGTGCGGCATCCTGTTCGCCTTGGTCTTGCCTGCCGCTGGCCCGGCCGTCGCAACGGAATAATGCGATGCGTCCGCACCCGGATTCAAGCTGTATTGGTAATACGTCTTGAGCTGCACCGTATACGTGGTTTGACCCAATGTGCCGTTGAGCTTCGACGCATCGTTGACGGTCACCCGCAAGTTGCGGTACTGGCTCAGGAATTGCAGCGGTGTGAGAGCAGCCATAAGTTCCTCCAGTATTGGGACTTTCGGCAAGACCGAGCCGGCAAGCCGGCGCCGTTGAAGCACGGCGAAACAGCCCCGCGGCCTTGCTGCCGCAAATTCCGGCAGCTTTGGCTCTCGCCCGGGGGTCAATCGTGAACCCTAGACCGTTATCGATGGCCGGGCGAGATTGTTGCCAGAATTCCAGGTAACCGTTCACTGGGCGGCAAGGGGACGGAGGAGGTTTTCGGAGAAATATCTTCTCCTGCGGCGGATACTGTCGCCGAAAACCTCCTCCGTCCCCCTCTGTTTCCGGCCTGTGAACGCTTACGAATTCCCTAAATTCTTGAGAACCGAAAGAAAAATCACCCGCCAGGATGTCACAGCGGTGGCGAGTAGCTCTTAAGTAAGCCATAGGTTATGCTGTACCTTAACAGCGGGAGGGTAAGCGGTTACACGGGCATGACATAATGCTGAATGACCTTGCGTGATCCGGGGAGATAGGGGATTGGTCGAATTGGTGCGAAGCACCCTCCGGGCCGTTCGGGCAAACTGGACCTGTTTCCTTTTTCCCTCCGGTCGGTCGCCAAGCGGTGAATGGCCGTGGGTTTTTCAAATGTCAGCAGGGAGCGTCAGATGAGCATGTTCTCCCCCCGAATCGGCACCGGACCGTTGGTGGCCTTTGCCGGCGTATGAGCACCGCTCTGGAGGCCGGCATCGACGCCCGAACCGCTTGGCACGCGAAGCCGAGCGTGCCACCGGCCTCCTCAAGAGCCGGCTGATGGACATCAGCGACGCGGTGAACCAGGGCGAATCCCTGAGCGACGCCCTGGCCCCGACGGGCGACTACTTTCCCACCATCTTCCGCGAAATGGCCGAAGTGGGAGAGCAAACCGGACACCTCGACTCAGTCTTCGCCCAACTGGCAGACCACTACGAGGCCCAAGTGAAGATGCGGCGGACTTTCTACGCCGCTATTGCCTGGCCGGTGATTCAGCTCGTTCTGTCGCTGGGGGTCATTGGCCTTGCCATTTGGTTGATGGGCGTCCTCGCAGCATGACCGGCTCGAAGATCGATATCCTCGGATTGGACTGGTCGGCAACCGCGGGCTGGCAATTTATCTGACGTTCCTGGCGATCGTTGGCGTGTCGATTTGGCTTGTCGTGCGGGCGATTTCCCGCGGGCTGGTTTGGACGCGGCCCATCCAGCGGCTCGTGATGAAGATACCGGGCATTGGAAAACCGCTGCAAATCCTTGCCCTTTCGCGGCTGGCATGGACGATGCACCTGACGATGAACACAGGCATGGACGTTCGTCGGGCGCTGAAATTGAGTCTTCGCAGCACGCACAACGCCCGCTACACCGATCAGATTCCGTCGATCGACGCCGAGATCGTGGCGGCAATTCGATCCATGAGGCATTTGGTGGGCGGGCGGCTACCCGGCCGATTTTCTCGATACGCTGGCCGTCGGCGAGCAGAGCGGGCAGATGGTCGAGTCGATGGGCCGCCTGGCCCGGCAGTATCAGGAACAGGCGCGAGCTGGCGATGGCGGCGTTGGCCGTCGCTGGCCGGGTCGCCGTCTGGACGCTGATCGCCGCATTCATCATATTCCTGATTTTCCGAATTGCCTGCTTCTATCGCGATACGATCATCGACCTGGCGAAGCCGGGGCAGCACTGAAGACGTTGACTCTCCAGCGGATCGCTGTTATGCTTGGAATGGGGGGTAAATCCGACGAAGCGTTGAAGATATTCGATATGAAGACGATCAACGTTGAACACTTGCCGGAGCCGGCTGTGCGGGTCGTCGAGGCTGTTGTCGAAACTCCGCGTGGGCAGTTGTCCTGCGAGAAGGTCTTCGTTGACCCGGCCAAAGTCAAGGCCGCGATCCTTGCACGCCGTAAGGCGTCGCGAACACTGAACCAAGACTGGCAGCACGTGGACCAGGAGGTATGGGCCGGCGAACCCGATAGCCGCAAGTGATTCATCATGCCTCGCAGCCCCTCTCCGACTCGCGGCGACGTCTGGCTTGTCTCCCTCGATTTGGTCAAACGTCTTGGCCGTGTCGGGTCAGGAACCCTTGCCGCGATTATCGATCGCTCCGCATCGTTCTCGATCTTCTGTAGGATAGGCGTGTTATTTTGCTTAGCTGCACACGCACACCAAAAACCAATCATGCGCACGTTCTTAGTTACCGGCGGGGCTGGGTTCATTGGTTCGCACATCGCGGCGACGTTGGTCGAACGGGGCGATCGGGTTCGGGTGCTCGATAACCTCTCGACCGGCTTCGAGGCCAATATGGCCGGGCTTCCGCGATCGGATCGAGTTCATCAAGGGCGACGTGACCGATGCGAAGACCGTGGCCCGGGCGGTCGAGGGCGTCGATTGCGTGTTCCATGAGGCGGCGCTGGCGTCGGTGCCGGCGAGCGTCGAGCGGCCGCTGGATAGCCACGCGGCCTGCGCGACCGGCGTGGTGACGGTGCTCGATGCGGCCCGGCGTGCCGGCGTGCGAAGGGTGGTCTACGCCGCCAGCAGCGCGGCCTACGGCGATCAGCCGACCAGCAGCAAGCGTGAAACCGACTTGCCCGCCCCGCTTTCGCCCTATGCGGCGGCCAAGGCGGCGGGCGAACTCTATTGCCAGGCGTTTTGGTCCACCTTCGGGCTGGAAACGGTGGCCATCCGCTATTTCAACGTGTTCGGCCCGCGGCAAGACCCGAACAGCCAATACTCGGCGGTGATTCCGCTGTTCATTACGGCCATGCTCGCCGGGCGGCAGCCGGTGATTTATGGCGACGGCCGGCAGTCGCGCGATTTTTCGTTCGTGGCCAACGTGGTCCATGCGAACCTGTTGGCGGCCGACGCTCCGAACGTGGCCGGACGGACGATCAACGCCGCCGACGGCCGCTCGATCGATCTGTTGAAGCTGCTGGAGGTGCTCAACCGGCAATTGGGCACGAACGTGAAGCCGCGATTCGAGCCGCCGCGGGTCGGCGACGTCCGCGAGAGTCAGGCCGACATCACGCTGGCCCGGCGGCTGCTGGGCTACGAGCCGCAAGTCGATTTCGAGGAGGGGCTGCGGCGGTCGATCGACTATTACCGGCAGATCGCGGGCAAGTAGCACTGCTCGGCAAGATCGATTGGCACTTCATGCGGGCGAGCGGAAGAAGAGAACCACGGATGGACACAAACAAACACGGATAGGCTGCGACAAGCCCATTTGGCCATCCGTGTTCATTGGTGTTCATCAGTGGTTCGTGACCGCGTCTCTGCGGCGATGGGCGAGTTGGCGGGCCCGGTTTGGCGTGGGACCGTTGTGTGACCCTTTCAGCCAATTGGACAGCACCGTCACGATATACTCGATTTCGTCCGCACTGAGTTCTCGCCCGCGTGGAATGCGGTGCCACTTCTCCAAGCATCCGCGGCAGCAGGTGGCGGTGGCGTGTTGGGCGATGAAGATCGGATGCCCCCGCATCGGCGTCTGCCGCCCGTCGTTTTTCGGTTCGGCCGGGGCGAGTCGTTCCCGCACGAACCGCCGCCCATGATCCAAGATCACCGGCAGCGTCTTTTCCGCCAGATAGGCCCGTTCTTTCGGGCCCAGGCGAAAGCGGCCGCGAAACGGGCTCTTTGCCAGAGCGGAAAAGAGGCCGTCGAGCCCTTCTTGTTCAATGCGAAACCGGATCGCTGCCATCGGGTCCGGCGGCGGTATTGGGGCGCGTTTCTTCCTCGTAGGCTTCGATGAGTGTCGTGAGATGGTCGAGTTCATCGCCCTCGGCAGTGCCGGGCTGGGCGTCCATGCGTTCTTCGGCTGGCTGAATTGCCGAACGGTATTGTCGCTGCGTAGTGATCGGTCTTGTCCTCGTCATATTGTCTAGCTGTGCGGCTCCATCGTGCAAGTGTCGTGGCCTTGGCTTAAGCCGCGATTGGCGATGGAGCAGCCGCCGACCGTTCCCGTTCACACAGCTCTAAACACCTCGACGGCCAATCCCGGGCACTTGGAGAAGTCGGCATCGGTGGTCCAGAAAGACTTCGCTCCGGCCAAGATTGCCGTAGCGGCATGAATCGCATCGGGCGCCTTCAGTCCAGCAATCGCACATACTTCAGTCGCCTTTTCCACCACAGCGGCGTCCACTTCCCGAATATCCACTTCATCGCCGGTGAAGAAGACCTCATACAAGGTCAGAATGTCGGTTCGCCGATCGCGCAGGGGCTTGCAGCGGCATTCCAAGCGGGCTATCCGCGATGTGACGAAGATACGCTCGCTCTCGGGAACCTGCTGCCACCGGATATCGATTGGGTTGCGGACTTCGGGCCCGCCCTCGACCCAGCGCATGACGATCCCTGAGTCGGCGTAGATCATCAATCACCCCAGGATGCCCGCTCTTCCGCAAGCTGCGTATCAAGGTCTTCCGCCGTTCGCGGATGCGCCGCTTTGCCGAAAGCTTCGTAGATTGAATGACGGGACGTCCTCGGCGGCTGTGTGTGAACAATAAGTTCTGCCGGCCCCTCCGCCTCGGGCAACGGGTCCGTCGGCACAAAGACTTTGTTGGAGAATACGCCGCGAATAATGACTGGTATGTCCATTAACACGCCCTTCTTCTATGTGGGATTCTACACCCCACAAATCGTCGCGTCAATCAGAGGATAGGGCCGTGCGTTCACATAAACCCCTCCAGCACGTCCGCCGGCGCGGGGCCGTAGCTGTGGGGCTCCATCGTGCAGGTGGCGCGGCCTTGGCTTAGGCCGCGCATGGCGCTGGAATAGCCGAAGAGATTGGCCAGCGGGGCGTGGGCCTCGATCACGGTGTTGCGGCCGCGGGTGTGAGTGCGGGTGATGATCGCGCGACGCTGCTGGAGGTCGCCGACGATGTCGCCGACGTGTTCGTCGGGCACGGTCACTTCGAGCCGCATGATCGGTTCGAGCAACACGATGCCGGCCTCGCGCAGGCCCTTTTCGAAGGCGTCGCCGGCGGCGTAGCGGAAGGCCAATTCGGTCGAGCCGGTTTCGTGAACCTCGCCGCCGAGCACCGTGATCTTCACGTGCATCAGCGGGAAGCCGAGCGAGCCGCCGCCTTCGCCCTGCTCGGTCAGCACCTCGACGGCCGGCACGAGGAACTCCTGCGGCAGGTTGACGTTCGGGCCGACTGTCACGATGACCGGCTTCGCCCCCTTGCTGAACGGCTCCATGCGGATGCGGACTTTGGCGGAGAGCATCTGCCCGGCGATGTTGCGATGGCACTCGCCGGTGACTTCGACCGCCCGCTCGATGGTTTCGCGGTAGCTGACGCGCGGCTTGTGGACGCGGACGTTGAGCTTGAAATCGCGGAGCAGGCGGTGCTTGATGACTTCGAGGTGCAACTCGCCCATGCCGCTGATGAGCGTTTGGCCGGTCTCCTCGTTTTCGCGGGCGCGGAACGTCGGATCCTGCCGCTTCATCATCTCGAGCACGTCGGCCAGCTTCTTCCGCTCGGTCGATGTCTCCGGCTCGATGGCCATCGAGATGACCGTTTCGGGAAAGGCGATCGACTCCAACAGGATCGGGTCCTGCGGGCTGCAAAGCGTGTCGCCGGTCACGGATTGGCGCAGGCCGACGATGCCGATGATGTCGCCGGCCGAAACGGCATCGACCTGGCCGCGGTGGTCGGCCTGGACGCGCCACAACTGCGGCACGTTCTCCTTCTTGTCCTTGCCGGGATTCAGGACGCGGCTGTTCGCCTTCAACGTGCCGGAATAGACGCGGACGTAGTGCAGATCGCCGTGGCGGTCGGCCTGAATCTTGAAGACCAGTCCGCAGAACGGCTCGTCGGCGTCGGGCTTGCGGATGAGTTTCGTGTCGGGCTTCTTCGGGTCCGTCCCTTCGACCGGCGGAACGTCGGCGGGGCTCGGCAGGTAGAGCGCCACGGCGTCGAACACCGGCTGCACGCCGATCCCGTCCAAGGCCGACCCGCACAGCACCGGCACCGCCAGATTGTGGATCGTCGCCTCGCGCAGCACCTGTCGGATCATTTCGGCGGGCACGGGCTCGTCGGCCAGCATGAGTTTCGGCCATCGCGTCGCTGTACATCGAGAGCTGATCGAGCATCTGGCCGCGCCACAACTCGGCCTCGTCGTGCAATTCGGCGGGAATGTCCGACTCGATGACTTCGCCGCTCTTATTGTCGTTGACGAACGTGAGCATTCGCATCGAAATCAGGTCGATCAGCCCGCGAAAGGCTTCTTTGACGTGCGGCGGCCCGGCGCCGATGGGCAGATTGACGGGGATCGGGCTTGCAGTTGAGCCGCTCGCGGATTTCGTCGAGCGTGCCGAAGAAATCGGCCCCCTCGCGGTCCATCTTGTTGATCACGGCGATCCGCGGCACGCGGTACTTGTCGGCCTGATGCCAAACCGTCTCGCTCTGGGCCTCGACGCCTTCGCGGGCGCTGAACACCACGACGCCGCCGTCGAGCACGCGCAGGCTCCGCTCGACCTCGGCGGTGAAATCGACGTGGCCGGGCGTGTCGATCAGATTGATCTCGACGTCCTTCCAAGGGAAGGTGACCGACGCGGCGTTGATCGTGATGCCCCGTTCCTGCTCCTCGGGGTCGAAGTCGGTGACGGTGGTGCCCTTATCGACCGCGCCGACGCGGTGGCTGAATCCGCTGTAGAAGAGCATCCGCTCGGTGACGGTGGTCTTGCCCGCGTCGATATGGGCGATTACGCCGATGTTGCGAAGATGGTGGATGTCAGTGGCCATTGGGCGGGGACGTCGGAAAAAGGAAAGTCGCTGGCAGTCTTACGGGCGTTCCACGCTATATGAGTCGAGGAATTGACACCTTCGCGTTCCAGCATAACAATACCTTACAGGTGGGGCAAGGTGTAGGCGGCCATATGTCCCTCTGGGGCAACAAGGGCCGCATTTCCGTCCGCCGCAACAACTTCACAAACTTGGCAGAAACAACAGCCTGCCGTTCTGATGCCACATGACCTGCGACGCACTCGCGCAACGTCACTGAGCGACGACGAACTGAAATCACCGGAGGGAAGCGTGTCGCTATGGCTCGACAGTCACGGCGCCAAATTGCCGGAAGTGCTCATCGAACGCTATCGCCCGGACACAGCCCAACTCTTCGATAACAACCTTGCTGGTGCAGTCGGTGAAGCTCCAATTTTTGTCGCTGAACTGCTGGAAGACCTGCCAGGCGGCGTGGATCTGTCCCGGGGTCAGGTAATGCAGTGTCGCAAGATCACCGGCGAAAAGTCTGGCTCCGAGCGTTATCGCGCGCTGGCGTTCGCCCCGCATTCGCAATAACGTAAGCGTTTCATCGGCAATGTAATCCGTGGTCGCCAGCGGACGACGATTTCGCGCAAGCCAATCGACGGTGGCTGCATGATTTGCGTCGCCAGGCGCCACGGCGGCAAACCAGGCGCTGGTGTCGACGAAAACCAACGCGCTCATGGTTGATTGGGCGTGCCGTACAGCACTTGGTCGTGACATCGGCTGGTGGATGGATCGCCGGATGCCTCAACGGGCAGCGCGGCAATTTTGGCTAGGATCGAAGCGGCGTCCTGCCCCTGCACGGCTTCCTCCGACGCCACGGACACATGCACCCGTTGCCCCTCCGGCAAGCTAAGCGGTGTCAACGGGCGCAAAACGCCGTTTTCATAGACCGCTTCGATGCTAGTCGTCATAGTATGACCTCCCGCAGCGAGGTACCGCATTCTTCCGCCCATTGAACCTCACCACCCGATTATACCACAGATACCAAGCGAAGTCAGCAGTGCGCATAAGAACGCCGCGTCAGCAAGGGGGGGAGCCGACGCGGCGTTGAAAGGAACTTGTTGAATGCCGCTACCAGGCGAAATGGGCGAACGCCTTGTTGGCGTCGGCCATGCGGTGGACGTTGTCGCGCTTGGTCATTGCCGCGCCTTCGCGGTTGTACGCGGCCAATAGCTCGGCGGCCAGTTTTTCGCTGGTCGGCCGGCCCTTCTTCTCGCGGACCGCGCCGAGAATCCAGCGGATCGCCAACGACTGCTGGCGGTTGCGGCTGACTTGCATCGGCACCTGATACGAGGCTCCGCCGACGCGCTTCGAGCGGACCTCGATGTTCGGCTTGACGTTTTCCAACGCCTGCGTGAAGACATCGATCGGCTCGACGTCCTTGATCTTCTCGCGGATCATCTCCAGGGCGTCGTAAAACACGCCTTCGGCGACGCTCTTTTTGCCGTCCCACATCAGGCAATTCGTGAACTTGCTGGCCAAGATCGATCCGTACTTCGGATCGGGAGCGAGCGTTTTTTGCTGGCGGTAAGGTTGCCCATAGTAAACGAAGGGATTAGGGGTTAGGGGCTAGGGATTAGAGGCTAGAAATTGGCGACTAGTTCTACGTCACGAAGCTTCTAGGCCCTAGTCCCTAATCCCTAGCCCCTCTTACTTAGCTTGGTTTCTTCGCTCCGTAGCGGCTGCGCGATTGCTTGCGGTCTTGGACGCCGAGGGTATCCAACGCGCCGCGGACCACCTGGTATCGCACGCCGGGCAGGTCGCGGACGCGGCCGCCGCGGACCAACACGATCGAGTGCTCTTGCAGGCTGTGGCCCTCGCCGGGGATGTAGACGGTGACTTCCTTGCCGTTGCTCAGCCGCACGCGGGCGATCTTCCGCAGGGCGGAGTTCGGCTTCTTCGGGGTCATCGTCTTGACCTGCAAGCACACCCCCCGCTTCTGCGGACACTTGTCCAAAACCGGCGCCTTGCTGAACTTGCGCGGCATCCGCCGCTGCTTGCGAACCAATTGGTTGATCGTAGGCATTGATACTCTCGGATTTCTCGAAAGACGGCCAATTGACAGCCGCGAACCTCTTATTTTGCCGACTTCCCGGCGTGGTGTCAATGGGGGCCTTGCGGCGGCGACAAAAAAAGGGACGCGACTTCGCGATTGGAAGTCGCGTCCCGAAAATCGTTGCGAAGATCAACGGAAGCGGCCCCCCAACAGAGTTGGGGGGCTCGCTCCGTGGTTTTCGTGGTTATCGGCGACGTCGAATGTACGCCGCTGCACCGATCAGACCCAACGCCAGCAGGATGAGCGTCGAAGGTTCGGGCACTTGCACCAGCGAGCCGGTGCCGCCCCCGAATACGACGTTGTAGCCTGCCGGGACATTGGTGGCCGCCGGGGTCCCCGCGAAGGTTCCCGCGTAAGTGAGGAAGTCGTAGGAACTTCCCGTGAGGGCCGTGCCAACCTGATAGAAGTCGAAGGTGGCGCCGGTCACGTCCACATTGCCGGTGACGTCGATCTTGCTGACAGCCTGAGTGGCGCTGCCGTCATAGAGCAGTTCCACCGTGCCGGCCCAGGCCATGTCGCCATTGACGGTCAACGTGGAGGGGTCGTCCGGCATGGAGCATGGCTCCAATCACGCCGTTGATGCCCTTGACGCTGCCGCTGCCGCCCAAGGTGGCGCCGGCATCGACGGTGACGCTGCTCTGGAGGGAGCCGGCCACCGACAACGCACCCTCTTGGACCAGCGTATCGCCGGTGTAGGTGCTGTCGCCGGAGAGGGTCAGTTTGCCCGCGCCGAACTTGGTCAAGCCGCCATCGACGGCATCTGCGTGCAGCAACGCCGCAGTGATGGTAACGTTGTGGCTGTTGGTGTCGATCTTGGCTCCGCCAGCCTTCACGTTGACCTGGAACACCGTCGATGCGCCGAAGTCGGCGATGAAGTCGCCATTATCGGCGATGCGCCTTCAGCGTACCGCCGTTGAGGTTGATGACGGTGGAAGCTGGCGAACCACTGCTTTGGATCTGCGGTGTGGCAACCATGCCTCCGGCGTTAACCGTGAGGGTTGCATCGCCGCCACCCGCAGCACCCACTTCGACCATGCGTGTGCCGGTCAATACGGCGTTGTTTGCCGCATTGCCGTCGCCCACAACCACGGTGCCGGTTCCACCCCATGCGATCTGCATATCGTCGGTGGTTACCGTGCTGTTGCCATTCATGGTCACCACCCCAGTGGCGCCGCCCGAGTTGGGCACCGCTATCCATTGCCAATTGCCCGTGTCCGTGGACATCGAAGCGCGTCCGTTGAGGACAACCGTTGCAAGCGCTCCGTTTCCATTTCCGACAGCGATCGAGCCGGGCGAGTATATGCTGCTGGTGCCCGACATGGTGACTCCAACGGCTGCCGCCGTTGGCCATGTTCATCCATCCACCAGTCTTTAGGCTGCTGCTGTCGTTCATAGTGATGGTTGCAGCGGATCCATCTCCGTCGGCGATGTTGACCCCGCCGGTATCATAGATCGAGGCATCGCCGTTAAGGGTGATATCGGCGACAGAGCCACCGCCTTCAGCGATGGTGTCATTACCGCCCTGGATTGCTCGTGCCGTTGTAGGCCGTCAACGTGGCAAGTGCCGCCCCAGCCGCCGATGTTGTACCAGGAGTCGGCAGTTATACTTACGGTGTCGTGCCATCGATGGTGCCCAAGGTGGCGGTCGTGTTCGCCCCGCTATAGCCCCATCGCCTATAGCCACCGTGAACGGAGGCTTGGTTCGGCATCGTCAAGGTTTCGTTGCCGCCGTAAATGCCGAACAGAGCGTTGGCATTGATTTGGACGTTATCCGTGATGGTTATGGTGGCATCGGCGGTGCCGAACCGAGTGTCGCCGTTTGGCACGTTGAACTGGGCATTGCCACTCATCGTAATCAGGCCGCGCTGGAGGCTCGTCCCGTTTTCGTAGCTGGTGAACTTCGAGCTTACCGCTCATCGTGAACGAGAAGGCGCTGCCGTAGTCGCCGCCCTGCATCCATTCGCGCTTGCTTGGATCGGTTCCAATGGTCAAGGAACCGTGATCGCTCAGGGTGATGGAGTTGCTGCAAGAGGCTATCGCCCCAAGTGCCGGCATAGAAATGCCCGGCCACGGACATCGAGGCCGAGCCGCCGATGTTGAGTACGCCGGAGGCATTCGGATTAGCGTAGCCCATGTCGAACTCGTCGCCGAAGATGGCCGACGCGTGGCCATCCAAGGTCAACGTGCCGCTGGCTCCGTTGCCGGCGCCCAGGTTCGCCCAGGCACCGACCAACAGCTTGCTGTTGTCGTGCATGGTGAACGTGCCCTTGCCATCGGCGTTGTCTCGGCCGACGCCCCACCAATCGCCGATTCTCATCGACGAATTGTCGTTCATCACCACGTTGGCGGTTGAGCCGGGGGCGATATTGCAGCTTGTGCCGGTCGTGAAGACCGAGCTGTCATTCATGGTCATGGTAACGTTGGCAGCGCTGCCGTCGCCAACGTTGATCCACTGGCCGATCTCCAGCCTCGGACGCGCCGTTTAGGGTTATCGCAGCGGTGGAGCCGCTGTTGCCGAAGGCGGCCCAATCGCCGGTTCTCACGATGGGTCCATCCGAACCGTCCGCCGCACCCAAGGTGAACGAACCAGTGTTTGAGGCCTGATCGCGGCCGACCACCAAGTAGTTCATGGTATTGACGGTCGTTGTGTCGCCGAGGACCGTGATGGCGCCGCTTACGCCGGTGCCATTCCAGCCGGCGCCCATGCCGTCGGTGACCAGATAAGTGGTCGCGACCGAGGACTGCAATATCAGATTGCCGCCGTTGCTGGTAACATCGCTGCCCAGGCGATAGGTGCCGGCCGTGCTGCTGTCGACGACCAACGTACCGGCCCCTTCCTTGAAGGTCCAATTGCCCGCCATGCTGGAGGCCGGATCATCGATGGGCGTGGTCAAGACCGCGCTGGCGTCGCTGACATTGATATGCACGTTGTCGCCGCTCGTGCTGATGCTTTGGTTCCAGGTCGTCGATGCGCCTGAATAGTCCATCGTTGCATTGTTCACGGAAAGCGGGGCCGGGGCCAGATAGGCCGTCGACAACACCGCGTTGGTGACCGTGGTCGCGCCGGTGTAGCTGCTGCCGGCGTTGGTCAGGTTCACGATGGCCTGCGTGCTGCCGAGGGGGCCGCCGACGATGGTGAAGCCGCCCGCGCCGCTGATTGCCCCGTTGAGGGTCAGTTGCGAGTCGGCTGCCACCGTAACCACGGGATCAGCAGTGATGACCATATCAGGATTGACGGTGTGCGAGCCGGAGAGCACTTGGATTTGTGCGTTGGCCGCAATCAAGGAATCCAGGGTAATGGTGTCCGTCGTCTGATTCGCCGCGGTAATCGTATAAGTCGCTCCGCGGAAGAGCATCGAGCTGAGCGTTACGGGTCCGTCCAATGTCACGGCGTACGTCGCGGGGACGTTCACGGTGTCGTCGAACCAGGCCCTGTCATTCCCAGTGGTTGGAGCAGCGCCTTCCTGCCAGCCGCCAGTGGACCAGTTCGAACCTCCGGTGCCCAGCCAGCCACGAGTGCCGGACTGGTCGCCGCTGAGGGTTGCGGTCACGGTGGTGCCGTTATCGGTAACGCTGAAATCACTAGTTCCGATGTCGTCCACCGATGCCATGAAGGTAACCGGGTTGGCGCCCGGCCCGGCATAGGTGAGGACGGTCGTCGTGCCAATCGGAGGGGTCGAGCTTCCGACGTAGGCTACACCGACTTTGTTGCCACTGGCCAATCCACCAACCGTACCAACCGTCAACGCACCGGTGGTAGTGCCATCGGTGTAGACGCTTAGCGTGCAGGCATTGCCGAAGGCCACGTTGGTCGAGGCAATGCTGACGGATGTGGTGCCGTTCGTACTCAGCGTCGTGCCATCCTCCATGGTGATGTCGCTGGCGAAGCCGGCGCCGGGACCAACCGCCAGTCCACCCATCTTAACGTCCGTGCCGCCGGTGTAAGTGTTGATGGCGTACAGGGCGAGCGTGCCACGGCCCGTCTTGGTCAGACCGCCCGTGCCTCCTCCGCTCAGCAGGCCAACGTGCGAGCCGATGTTGTAGCCGTTGCTATCGATCGTCGCGCCGCTGTTGCCGACATTGATGTCGAAACCGGCAACGCCAACGTCCCTATTCGGGTTAAGGAAGTAGTCGTTATTCGTCAGGGCTTTCAAGGTACCGCCGCCGAAATTGATCGCCGAGGTGGTGGGTTCGTTATAACCCCAACCGGACTGAATCCCGGTGGCAGCGAACACGCCGCCATTGAGGTTCAAAGTGGCATGGCCCGAACCCTCGGTCAAAATGGTTTGGCTCAGGGCCATTGTGGTGCCGCCGTCTTGGTTCCACACACCGCTTGACTGAGATCGGCCGAGCATCAGCACGTTTTGGATGTTGATCGAGCCGCTGGTCGTAACGGTTCCCGCATGCCGGGGTTGTTGCATCCTACTTGGAACCAGTCGCCGGCGTACTGGTTGAGCGTGGAACCGGATCCAACAGTCAGGACTCCCGTGCCCACCGAACCATCGTCGCTGACGCCGACGCGGAATGCGCCACGAACATAAACCGTGGAGTTGCCGGTCATCTCGAACAGGCCGCTGGCGCCGCCGTTCGAGCCGAGGTTGATCCAGCCGTTTGCGAAGGTCAACGAGGAATGGCCGGACATCGTCACGGTGCCGGCGCCCGCCGCTCGCGCCGACGAAGAGCCAGTTCGGTGATATTGAAGAAGCTGGCATTGTCGGTCAACGAGAGGACGCCGGAGCCGCCGTTGGTGCCAATGTTGACGTCGCCGCCGTCCCACTTCTTGAAGCAGGTGGCGTTGCCGCTGAGATTGTATGAACTAGGAGTGGGGTCGGCCATAACTCCAACCCCGATGTTCAACGCGTAGCGCAGCCACAACAAGCCGCCGGTCTGCGTTAGCGTACCGGGCGCATCGGCGGCGAAACCCAGGCTGCCGTTGTTCACGCCGATGTTGAGATCCCAGACTTTCCCGGGATACGGGTTGGAAGCGGTGAGCACCGGGCTTGTGGCGCCAGTGACGTTGATCCACATGCGATGATCGTCCTGCATATTGCCCGGGACGTTGCCACCCTCGTCGAGCCAATTGGCGGCATTCGAGAAATTGGTGTCGCTGCTACCCGTCCACGTGATGTTGTCTTCGGCGAACGCCGACACCGTACACCATACCGCGAACGCGCAGCTAAAGAGAAACAATCGGAGAAGTAACCTCATCGCTGAACCTCCAAAATGAGACATTGAAGAATACAAACAGTTGTCTTCCGTCCTTGACGGCTGCGTTACCCGGCTCCCTGCTCCTTCCAGAGAACCCACACTCTCGAAGTGTTGCGGCCCGCTACTGAGGACATGCCCGATCGCGGGACGCGGAGCAAGCGTTCTTTCGTTTGCAAGGATCCTGCGGCAAGACTCGCGATGCGCGGTTCCCGATCTGGGTTGATGTCTTGCCACCGACCCGCGCAATGTCACCTCCTTCCAAAAAAAGCAATAAAATAAGCGATTTATATCCACTAGGAACAACAAGAACCGAACCGCAAATCGGCCGATATTTGCTACTGCCAAACCCGACGCAACCGGCAAAATCCGACCAAACGGAAATAGCCGCACATCGGCCAATATAGCGGTTCTCAAGCGGGTACAAGCAAATTCCAGGGAAACTCCGGGTCTTCGCGAGAAATCGGTGACCGGACGAGCGGACGCCCTTAGCTCAGCATGGCGGGACTAACGAGTATTGTGAACGCTACCATAAGTTCGTGTTTTTCAACGACCGGGCCGATCAGGAACGCGGGCACCAATGCTAGCGGGCATTTCTCACGCAGCCCTTTGGCGAACCGCTGCGTGCGGAGCAGTGGCCCGTGGCAAGAAGCGGACATGGGCAAGTCACCTGACAACATAGATGGGAGCATGCCGCTGTCTGCGCTAGGCGGCAGGACCCCCACCGTCATTGTAACCGAGTGTCACCTGCTAGCCCTCTTCTTCCGACATTCCGTCGTCGTCGATGAAGAGGCTGTCGAGGGAGCCGAGCGCGGTTGTCGGTCGGCGAGCTCGGAGTCGCCGTCGGTCTTCGCTCTTGACCGGCGGCAGGTCGAGGTCTTCGTCGGCGATCGCCGGCGGCGCTTTCTTCGGCGTGTCCAACAGCGGGAAGTGCCGGGCGAGGACGTCCTCCTTCTCGGCCGCCAGTCTCTCGAGGGCCAGCGGCCGGATGCGGACCTCCGACTGCTGGTAGGTGTGGAAGCCGGTGCCGGCGGGCACGAGGTGGCCGAGGATCACGTTCTCTTTCAAGCCGAGCAGCTGGTCGACCTTGCCGGCCAGGGCCGCTTCGGTCAGCACCTTGGTGGTTTCCTGGAAGCTGGCGGCCGAGAGGAAGCTGTAGCTCTGCACGGCCGCCTTCGTCACTCCGAGCAACTGCGTGCTGGCGGTGGCCATTTTCGGCTTGACGCCCTTGGCGGGCGTGCCGCCGAGGGCCTTCGATTTGGGCGTTCGCCTGCTCCAGCACGGCAACGGGCACGATCGCGCCGGGCTCGAAATCGCTGTCGCCCTTCTCGCTGATCTTCAGGCACTTGGCCAACTCCTGGTTGGCGGCGCGGAACTCGAACTTGTCCATCACGCTGCCGGGCAGCAGGTTGGTGTCGCCGATCGACTCGACGCGGACCTTGCGGAGCATCTGGGCGACGATGATCTCGATGTGCTTGTCGTTGATCTCGACGCGCTGGCTGCGGTAGACGTTCTGGATTTCGCGGACGAGATACTGCTGCACGGCCTCTTCGCCGGAGATGCGGAGGATGTCGTGCGGCACCAGCGGCCCGTCGACCAGCGACTCGCCCGCCCGGACGAACGTGCCCGAGTGGACGCGCAAGTGCTTGCCGTGCGAGACGAGGTGTTCGCGTTCGATGCCGGCTTCGCTCTTGACGACGATGGTGCGTTTGCCGCGGCGTTTTTCGCCGAGGATTTCGACGGTGCCGTCGATTTCGGCGATGACGGCGGGATCCTTGGGCTTGCGGGCCTCGAAGATTTCCGTCACCCGCGGCAGACCGCCGGTGATGTCTTGCGTGCCGGAAACCTCGCGCGGGGTCTTGGCCAGCAGCGTGCCGGCCGAGATCGTGCTTGCCTTCGGTCACTTCGATGTTGGCCTTTTCGGGCAGGTAGTAGAAGTCGAGAATCTTGCCGCTTTCGTCTTCCAAGACGACCTGCGGGTGCAGGTCGCCCTTGTACTCGGTGACGATCATGCGGACGTGGCCGCCGGGATCTTTTTCCATGCGGATGGTTTCGCCGTCGATCACGTCCTCGAAGCGGACCTTTCCGCCGACTTCGGCGAGGATGGGGATGCTATGCGGATCCCATTGACAGAGGACGGCGCCGGGTTGGACCTCCTGGTTTTCTTCGACCAGCAGGTTGGCGCCGGCGGGAACCTCGTATTTTTCGAGTTCGCGGCCCTTGGGGTCCAACAGCAGGATTTCGCCGTTTCGGGTGAGCACGACCTGCTGGCCCTCGTCGTTGCGGACGACCTTCATGCGGGTGAACTGGACGACGCCGGCCTTCTTTGCGCGGATTTCGCTTTCTTCGACGGCGCGGGCGGCGGTGCCGCCGATGTGGAAGGTCCGCATCGTCAACTGCGTGCCCGGCTCGCCGATGCTCTGGGCGCCGATGATGCCGACGGCCATGCCCTGCTCGACCAGCGAGCCGGTCGAGAGGTCCATGCCGTAGCAGAGGGCGCAGACGCCCAGCGGGGCGTCGCAGGTCATCGTGCTGCGGACCTGGATCTTTTCGAGGCCCATCGCCTCGATCTTGCGGGCCACGTCCAGCGTAATCAATTCGTTTTCGCGGACGACGACTTCGTCGGTGATCGGGTTGACGATGTTGGCGCGGCTGACGCGGCCCTTGATCGAGTCGGCCAGGCTGACCTCGACCTTTTCGCCGCGGTAGATCACGCCCTTGGTGATGCCTTGCGTGGTGCCGCAATCGTGCGTGGTGACGACGACGTTTTGGGCCACGTCGGCCAGCTTGCGGGTCAGGTAGCCGGAGTCGGCCGTCTTCAAGGCCGTGTCGGCCAAGCCCTTGCGGGCACCGTGCGTGGAACTGAAGTATTCCAGCACGGTGAGGCCCTCGCGGAAGTTCGCCTTAATCGGCGTTTCGATGATCTTGCCCGACGGCTTCGCCATCAAACCGCGCATGCCGGCCAACTGGCGGATTTGCTCGACGCCGCCGCGGGCGCCGGAGTGGGCCATCAGGAAGATCGGATTGACGTAACCGTCCGGCCGCGCGCGGGCCTCGCTGCCGACGTCGTTCTCCAACTCCTGCATCATTTCGGTGGTGATTTGCTCGCGGGCGTGGGTCCAGGCGTCGAGCACCTGGTTGTAGCGTTCGCCCTCGGTGATGATGCCGCGTTGGTACAGCTTCATAATCCGCATCACCACCTTTTCGGCGTTGGCGATGATCTTCGACTTGTTCGGCGGCGTGATCAGGTCGTCGGTGGCGAAGCTCAGGCCGGAGAGCGTGCTCTGGCGGAAGCCGACGCGGTTGAGCGTGTCCAACAGGTCGATCGTTTTTCGCCGGCCGAGCAGTTCGTAGCAGTCGGAAATGACGCCGGCCAAGTCGCTGGAACGCAACGGCGTGTTGTAGTAGGGCATTCCCGGTGGGCAGGGCCATGTTGAACAGGGCGCGGCCGACGGTGGTCTGCACTTGTCCGCCGGGCTTCACGCCGCGGTCGCCCTTGACGCGACGCCCCTTCGGCAGGCGCACGGTGATCGCCGCGTGGGTGCCCACCTTGCCCAGCGAGTGGGCAAGTTGCACTTCGTCGATCGAGGCGAACTTCATGCCGTCGCCCTTGCTCGATTGCAGCGAGGCGGTCATGTAGTAGCAGCCCATCACCACGTCCTGCGACGGGCTGATGATCGGGTTGCCGTTGGCGGGGCTGAAGATGTTGTTCGTCGACATCAAGAGCGTGTGGGCCTCGACCTGGGCCTCGATCGACAGCGGCAGATGGACGGCCATCTGGTCGCCGTCGAAGTCGGCGTTGAAGCCCTTGCACACCAGCGGATGCAGCTTGATCGCGTTTCCTTCGACCAGAATCGGCTCGAAGGCCTGGATGCCCATGCGGTGCAGCGTCGGAGCGCGATTGAGCATCACCGGGTGGTTCTGGATCACCTCTTCCAGAATGTCCCACACCTCCTCGTCCTTGCGTTCGAGCATCTTCTTCGCGCGTCTTGATGGTGTCGGCGTGGCCGAGTTCCTTCAGGCGGCGGATGATGAACGGCTGGTAGAGTTCCAGGGCGATTTTCTTCGGCAGGCCGCACTGGTGCAGCCGCAGCGCGGGGCCGACGACGATCACGCTTCGGGCGGAGTAATCGACGCGCTTGCCCAGCAGGTTTTCGCGGAACCGGCCCTGCTTGCCCTTGATCATGTCGGTCAGCGACTTCAGCGGGCGGTTGCTGCTGCCCAGCACGGGCCGCTTGCAGCGGTTGTTGTCGAACAGGGCGTCGACCGACTGCTGCAACATCCGCTTCTCGTTGCGGATGATGACTTCCGGCGCGTTCAGGTCGACCAGCTTCTTCAGCCGGTTGTTCCGGTTGATGATGCGGCGGTAGAGGTCGTTCAAGTCGCTGGTGGCGAAATTGCCCGAGTCCAACAGGACCAGCGGACGCAGGTCGGGCGGAATGACCGGAATCACGTCCAGGACCATCCACTCGGGCCGGTTGTCGCTGTCGCGGATCGACTCGACGATCTTCAGCCGGTTGATCAGGTCCTTCTTCTTCTGCTTGGAATTGGTTTCGATCAACTCGACGCGCAAGTTCGGACGAGAGCTTCACCAGATCGAGATTGCACCAGCAGCTTGCGGACGGCCTCGGCGCCCATGTCGGCTTCCCAGGTGGCCTGCGGATACTGGCGCGGGCGGCGCGGTATTCCTCCTCGGTCAACAATTGCTGCATCTTCAGCGGCGTGTCGCCGGGATTGGTGACCACGTAGTCCTGGAAATAGACGACCTTCTCCAGGCTGGTGGTCTTCATGGCCAGCAGGGCGCCCAAGCGGCTGGGCATGGCCTTGAAGAACCAGATATGCACGACCGGCGCGGCCAGTTCGATATGGCCCATCCGCTTGCGGCGGACGCGGCTGTGCGTGATCTTCACGCCGCAGCGATCGCAGATCATTCCCTTGTACTTCATGCCGCGATACTTGCCGCACGAGCATTCCCAGTCCTTTTCGGGTCCGAAAATCCGCTCGCAGAACAGGCCGTCCTTTTCGGGGCGGTAGGTGCGGTAGTTGATCGTCTCGGGCTTTTTCACCTCGCCGAACGACCAGCTACGAATGTCGTGCGGCCGGGCGAGACTGATTTTCACCGAAGTGTAGTCGTTTATGCGATCGTAAGTGCTTTCGCCGATGCTCACTGGTATTACTCCTTGGGTGCGGAGTCAGTAGTAGTCGTATGCGACGGACTCCTCGTAAAGCCGCGACCAAGGGTCGCGGAATGAGCAATGCTCGATCAGCGTGGCGTCATTCTCCGCGATCCACTGGTCTCCGCTTTCCATAGTCCCTGCGTCCTTAAATGTGCGATTTTTCCAACTGCATGTTCAACGCCAAGCCGCGGATTTCGTTGGTCAATACGTCGAAGCTGGCGGGGGTGCCGGCTTCGAGGGTGTTCTCGCCCTTGACCATCGCTTCGTAAATCTTCGTGCGGCCTTCCACGTCGTCGCTCTTGACGGTCAACAACTCTTGGAGAATGTAGGCGGCGCCGTAGGCCTCCAACGCCCAGACTTCCATTTCGCCGAACCGCTGACCGCCGAAGCGGGCCTTGCCGCCGAGCGGCTGCTGGGTAATCAGCGAGTACGGGCCGGTCGAGCGGGCGTGAACCTTGTCGTCGACCAGGTGGTGCAGCTTCAGCATGTAGATGTAGCCGACGGTTGAAAGCTGCTCGAACGGCTCGCCGGTGCGGCCGTCGAAGAGCTGGGCCTTGCCCTCGGCGGGCAAACCGGCCTCGCCGAGCGCTTTGTGGATGTCCTGCTCCGCTGGCGCCGTCGAAAATCGGGGTGATCGCCTGGAATCCCAGTTTGGCGGCCGCCCAGCCGAGGTGCGTCTCCAGGATTTGGCCCACGTTCATACGGCTGGGAACGCCCAGCGGGTTCAACAGGATTTGGATGGGCGTGCCGTCGGCCAGGAAGGGCATGTCTTCCCTGGGCAAGACCTTCGAGATGACGCCCTTGTTGCCGTGGCGGCCGGCCATCTTGTCGCCGACCGAAATCACCCGCTTCGCCGCCACGTAGACCTTGACCATTTGCAGCACGCCGCTGCGGAGCTCGTCGCCGCGTTTCATCGAGTTGAGCGACTCGTTCCTTGGCGTCGATGGCCGCTTCGACGGCCGGCCAGAGGTTCTTGTGGATCTTCTCCACGTCGGCTCTTGCGTTGCGGGCTGCGGATGTCGAGTTTCTCGATGTCGAACTGCGTCGCCTGCTCGGCCACGTAGCGGTGCTCCTGGCCCTCGACCAGCGGGTTGTTGTCCTCGTCGGTGAGCTTCTTCTTGAGCACGTCCTCGATTTCCTTGACCAGCTCGCCGAAGGCGACGGCGATCCGCTCGTTGCCCTTGGCCTCGGCCTCTTTCAACGCGGCCTCGAACGCCTTGCGCTCGTCCTCGGTGAGGCTCATGCGGCGGGAAAACTTCTGCGTGCCGATGACGATGCCTTCGACGCCGGAGGGAACTTCGAGCGAATCGTTCTTCACGTCTTCGCCGGCGCGGCCGAAGATGGCGTGCAGCAGCTTCTCTTCCGGCGTCAGCTCCGTCTTCGACTTCGGCGAGACCTTGCCCACCAGAATGTCGCCGGGGTGGACGTACGTGCCCACGCGCACGATGCCGCTTTCGTCGAGGTTGCGGAGTTGCCGCTCGCTGACGTTGGGGATGTCGCGGGTGAACTCCTCGCGGCCGAGCTTCGTCTCGCGGATTTCGATGTCGAACTCCTCGATGTGGATCGAGGTGTAGGTGTCGCTCGCGACCAGTTCCTCGCTGATGATGATGGCGTCCTCGAAGTTGAACCCGTCCCAGGCCATGAAGGCGGCCAGGACGTTTCTGCCCAAGCGCGAGTTCGCCTTGGCAGGTGGCGGCGCCGTCGGCGATCACCTGGCCCTTTTCGATCTTGTCGCCGACTTGGACGATCGGCTTCTGGTTCTGGCAGGTTCGCTCGTTGAGGCCGACGAACTTACGGAGCTTGTACACGTCGCCGCCGATTTCGATATGTTCGGCGTCGACGCGGGTGACGACGCCCTTGCGGCGGGCGCGGACCAACATGCTCGAGTTCAAGGCGGCCTCTTGCTCCAGGCCGGTGGCCACCAAGCGGCGGCTCGGTGATCAGCAGCGGCACGGCTTGCCGCTGCATGTTCGAGCCCATCAAGGCGCGGTTGGCGTCGTCGTGTTCGAGGAAGGGGATCAGTCCGGCGGAGACGCCCACCATTTGCGCCGGGGCGACGTCGATGTACTGCACCTGGTTGCAGGGAACCAGTTGGAAATCGCCCTTGTAGCGGGCGATGATCGTTTCGCCGACCAGCTTGCCGTTCTGGATGACGGCGTCGGCCGGGGCGACGATCGCATCCTGCTCCTGATCGGCGCGGAGCCACTCGATCGTCTTCGGTCAATTGGCCGTTCTTGAGTTTCTGGTAGGGCGTGACGAGGAATCCGTACTCATCGACGCCGGCGTAGATGGCCAGGCTGGAGATCAGGCCGATGTTCGTGCCTTCGGGGGTTTCGATCGGGCAGATTCGGCCATAGTGCGAATTGTGGACGTCGCGGACCTCGAAGCCGGCCCGCTTGCGATTCAAGCCGCCGGGGCCCAAGGGCCGAAAGCCGCCGCTCGTGCGTGAGCATCGACAGCGGGTTGGTCTGATCGACGACCTGCGATAGCTCGCCGCGGCCGAAGAAATACTCGATCGCCGCCGAAATGCTCTTCGGATTGACCAGGCTCCGCGGCGTCATGTCTTCGAGGTCTTTCAGGCTCATTCGCTCCTGGACCGTGCGCCGCAGCTTGAGGAAGCCCTTGCGCAGCTCGTCGGCGCCGAGTTCGTCGATCGTCCGCAGCCGCCGGTTGCCCAAGTGGTCGATGTCGTCGATTTCGGCGTCCGGCTCGCCGTTGCGCAGCTTCATCAAGTAGCGGATCGCGGCGATCAGATCGTCGGGCCGCAGGGTCATCTCCGTTTCGGGGATGTTCAGCCCGAGCTTGCGGTTGATGCGGAAGCGGCCGACGCGGCCCAGGCGGTAGCGGTTGGTGTCGTAGAACTTCTCGTGGAACAGGGCCTTGGCCTTTTCCAACTGCGGCGGATTGCCGGGCCGCAGCCGCTGGTAGATCCGCAACAGCGCCTCTTCGTGGCTGCCCGTGTTGTCGTCGGCCAGGGCATTTAGCAACAGCGGGGTCTTCGGTTCGGACATCACCTCGACCTGCTTCAGGCCCGAGGTGCAGATCGTTTCCGCCATGTTCTTGGTGATCTTCTGCGCACACTCGACAAGCACCTCGCCGGCGCGGGGGCTGTCGGCGGGATAAATGATGTCGCCGACGGCGAGCTTGCCCTCGATCTTGGGCGCGCTGCGGCTGTCGGCAACCTTGACGACTTCGGTCTCGAAGAAGACGCGCAGCAGATTGGCGTTGTCGCTGTACTGCGGGTCCATCGCGCGGAGCAGCGTCATGATCGAGAACTTGCCGCTCTGGTCGATGCGGACCGAGAGGCTTTCCTTGCGGTTGACGTTCAGTTCGATCCAGCTTCCGCGTTCGGGGATGATGCGGCAGCTTTGCAGGCGGCGCTCGCCGGTGCCCTCGACCTCGCTGACGAAATCGACGCCGGGGCTGCGGTGAAGCTGGCTGACGACGACGCGCTCGGCCCCGTTGATGATGAACTCGCCGCCGCCGAGCATGATCGGGATGTCGCCGAGATAGACCTCCTCCTCGATCGGCTGCTCCTTGGTCAGGCGGAGCCAGACTTTGAAGGGCCGGCCGTAGGTCAGGCGGAGTTGGCGGCACTCGTCGGGCTCGTAGCGGGGCTTGCCCAACTCGTAGCGGATGTACTCCAAGCGGAGCGTTTTATCGTAGCTTTCGATGGGAAAGATTTCGCGCAGCACGCCCTCGATGCCGTGGTCCTTCCGCTTTTGCCAGGGGGTCTCGTACTGGAGAAAGACATCGTAGCTGCGGGTCTGGATTTCCGTCAGATCGGGGATAAGGTGCGGGGGTCGGAGGCTGCCAAAGCGACGTTTTTCCTTGGGTTGAAGCCGTCGTTGAGCCGTGGTGGCCATAAGGGATCACCCTCCTGGGAGGAAATGCAAAGCAAACAAAGCCCCGAGGAAATGCCGCCGCGCACGAGCAGATCGGGATGGAGGCATCACCCCCACCCCGACGTTCGGTTTGGTTGGGACGGCGATGCGCTTGCCGTCTCAAGCAGGGTAAACGGACCTGCCGCCGCGACGACCCATTCTCGGGAAACGGGACGCACTGTTCCTTGGAAACGCGATTGGACCAATAGGACGCTACTTGATGGAAACCGTACCGCCGGCCTCCTCCAATTCTTTCTTGAGTTTCTCGGCGTCTTCCTTTGACAGCCCTTCCTTGATCTTGGCGGGCACGCCCTCGACCAAATCCTTGGCTTCCTTGAGTCCCAGACTCGTGACCGCGCGCACCACCTTGATCACGCCAATCTTTTTGTCGCCGAACCCTTCGAGCACGACGTCGAACTCAGTCTTCTCGGCCTTGGCCGCGGCGCCGCCGCCGTCGCCCGCCGGAGCCGCCATCATCACCGCGCCGCCGGCGGCCGGCTTGATGCCGTGGACCTCTTCGAGGTAGTCGCTGAGTTCTTTCGCTTCCTTCAGGGTCAAACTGACAATCTTCTCGCCAAGCTCTTGCGTCACTGTGGAAAATTGGCGGGTTGCTTCTGCCGTGGACATGACGATCTCGATCCTTTCTCACACGTAAAGTTCGTTAGTGGAAAATGGTGTTCTTGCGGGTGACTGCAAACGCGGAGGAATGTCAAATCTGCCAAATTCTCAGCATTTCAAATCTCGAACTTCTGCAATCTTGCGGTCGTCTTTTCGGTTCCTATGCTGCCGGTTCGTTGCGGCCTTCTGCTCGGCTGCTCGCTCTCTTCCGGCTTCGCCGCGTTGCTCGATCTGGCTGGCCAGTGCTCCGCCGACCGAGTTCAACTGGCTGGCCAAATGCGCCCCGGGCTGAGGATTTGGCCCAGGAGGATGCTCAATTGCTCGGTGCGGCTCGGCCATTTGCTGACCTGTTCGACCTGGGCGGCGTCGAGCCGCTCGCCGTCCATCACGCCGGCGCGGGCCGCAAAGGGGGCGTTCTTGTCGTCCTTGACCAGCTTGGTGATTTCCTTGGCCAGACTGACGATGTCCTCGGCGCCCAACAGAGCGCCGCGGTGCCGTCAAGGCCCTCGAACAGCGGCGCCAGCGGCGTGCCTTCGGTGGCCCGAGCGGCCAGAGCTGTTCTTAATCACCATCACGTGGATGTTTTTGCTGCGCAACTCGGTTCGCAACCGCGTATTGGTGTTGGCGTTCAAGCCGACCATGTTCACCAGCAGCGCGTCGTGGACGTTTTGCAGCCGCTGGCGGAGATCGTCGGCAATCAGGTTTTTTACGTATTTGCTCATGGCGGTTGCCGTCTTGTTTTCGTATCGGAATAGCCGGGGGCCAACGGCCCGCGGAATGTACTCTGCCACGATATGGGTCACCTGGCAACGATCGCCTACATGGCGATTCGCACGCCCGGACTCATCGTGGCGCTGATAACGATTCCCTTGATGTATTGCCCTCGGACGGCGGCGGGCTTCAGACTGATGACGTAATTGATGAAGGCGGTGACGTTTTCGGCGAGTTTAGCGGCGTCGAAGCTGAGCTTTCCCACCACGGCGTGGATGTTGCCGCCTTCGTCCTTGGTGCGGAACTCGACCTTGCCGGCCTTGTACTCGCGGATGGCCTTGGTCACGTCGGGCGTGACGGTTCCGGCGCGGGGCGAAGGCATCAGGCCGCGGGGGCCGAGCACCTTGCCCAGCGGACCGACGAGGCCCATCATGTCGGGCGTGGCGATGCAGACGTCGAACTCGGTCCAGCCGCCCTTGATCTTCTCGGCCAGTTCCGGCCCGCCGACCTCGTCGGCGCCGGCCGCCTTGGCCTCGTCCAGCTTGTCCCCCTTGGCGAAGACCACGACGCGCTGCGACTTGCCGATGCCGTGAGGCAACACGATCGAACCGCGGACGAGCTGGTCGGCCTGTTTCGGATCGATTCCGAGGTGCATGGCGATCTCGACCGATCTGGTCGAACTTGGTGGTGTTGAATTTTTTCAGAACCGCCACGGCCTCGCTCACCGGCAAAGGCTTCTCCGGCGGCGGGGCGTCCTTCACCATGGCGGCTCATACGTTTTGCAAGTTTTGGCATGAGCGAACAACTTTCCGCAGTACCGATCCGCGTATTCGAGTCGTGATCTATCTGTTGGCGTTGCGAAACCGCAAGCGGTTACTCTTTTAGCACTTCAATTCCCATGCTCCGGGCGGTGCCCTCGACCATTCGGCGGCCATGCTCGGCGTCGCTGGCGTTCAGGTCGGCCCATTTCATCTTCACGATGTCGTCGATCTGGGCGACCGTGACCTTGCCGACCTTCTCCTTGTTCGGGACGCCCGAGCCCTTGGCGACGGCGGCCGCCTGCTTCAACAGGGCGGCGGCGGGCGGACTCTTCGTGACAAACTCGAAGCTCCGGTCGTTGTAGACCTTCACCACCACGGGAATCGGCATACCGTCGGCGTCTTTCGTGCGGTCGTTGAATTGCTGCACGAACTGGCCGAGGTTGATGCCGAACCGGCCCAACGACGTGCCCACCGGCGGCGCGGGAGTCGCCTTACCGCCGGGAACCTGAAATTTCGCTTCGCCAACTAGTTGTTTTGCCATTGCAGGGGTCAGGGGTCAGGGGTCAGGGGTCAGGGGTCGAAATGCTGTTTGCGGCATCTTCTCGGGTGGAGTCGGTCTCTTGTCTCTGACCCCTGATCCCTGACCTCTGCCCCCTCTTCTTACAGTGTCTCGATTTGCCAGTATTCCAATTCGACCGGCGTGGAGCGGCCGAAGATGTTGATCATTACCGTGACGCGCCCGTTCGTTTCGTCGATGCTGTCGACGTCGCCCTCGAAGTTCTCGAAGGTGCCCTCCTTGATCTTCACGCGCTCGCCCTTCGCGGAAGGCGATCTTCAGCTTGGGGGCCTTCTCGCTCTTCTCTTCCTGTTTGGCGACGATCCGGGCGACTTCGTGCGGAAGCATCGGGCTCGGTCGGCCGGCCGCACCGGTGAAATCGCCGATGCCGGGCGTTTCGCGGACCAGGAACCAGGTGTCGTCGTTGATCTCCATGTGGACGACGAGGTAGCCCGGATAGAGCTTTCGCTTGATGACCTTCTTCTTTCCTCCCTTGAATTCCGTGACTTTCTCGGTGGGGACGATCACCTGGTCGAAGAAGAATCCCAGGCCGGCGATGGCCACGCGGCGCAACAGCCCCTCGCGGATCGAGTCCTCGCGGTTGCTCTGCACCTTGAGGATATACCAGTCCATCTTGTCGGACTTCGGCTCCGGTTTCTCTTCCGGCTCCTCTTCGACCTTCTCTTCCGCTTCTTCTTCCTCCGGTTTCTCTTGTGGCGGCTGGGTCGGCTTCACCTCGACTTCTTCCGCTTTTTTGTCGGCGGCCTCTTTTACCTCTGTCGGCTGCGGCTGCTCGGCGGCGGGCTGGTCCTGGGCAGGCGGCGGCGCCTGCTCCGCGGGAACAGCCGCCTCGGGCGGTTGCACCTGCGCAGTTTCGACGTCGCCGGCCGTTGTTTCCGGCGGCAGGGGTGCGGCCGGCTCAGGGCTTGTCATGTTTCCGCTCGTCCATCACGCCAAGGTTCCTACAGGATGCCCAGCCACCTGAAGAGCACTCCCCACACGAAATCGAATACCGATAGGAGGATCGCCAAGGAAGAAAATCACGATCAACACGACCATCGATGCGCGAGACAACTCGGATCGGGTGGGCCAAGAGACCTTGTTCATCTCGGCTTCGACCGCGATCAGGAAATCGGCGAAGACCGGAACGTTGACGATGCGGTACGACGCCCAGAGACCGAGCATCAGCAGCACGCCCGGCAAGGCGAACTGGAGATGCGGCCCGTGGCCGGCCTCGACGGCGCTGAGCCGCACCAACCCGAACGCGATCACCACCGCCAGCGCGGCGAACGTGACCTGTCGTGTCACCCGGCCTTGCGTCCGCTTGTAAATGCCGAAACGCAGCAACTCTCGGAAGAACACTCCCACCGGAGGCTACCTCCTCGTCAGTTATTTTATGGTTGGGGCAGCAGTTCAACCGCTGTCGGGGTGGCGGCTGAACTGCCGCCCCGACCTCGCCACCCTAACCGTATAATGGCAGGGGCGGGGGGTTTCGAACTCCCAACCGCTGGTTTTGGAGACCAGTGCTCTACCAATTGAGCTACACCCCTAGGAAAGCTGCCAGCGATCAACTTTCAGCTTTCGGTTTCGTGTGCCATCGCGAGCCAACCGCCAGGAGCCCAAGGGCCGACAGGCTGATAGCTGACCGCTGAAAGCTCCTTACTTCAACACCTTGGTTACGACGCCCGAACCGACCGTGCGGCCGCCTTCGCGGATGGCGAAGCGCACGTTGGCGTCCATCGCGATCGGCGAGATCAGTTCGACCTCGAGCTTGACGTTGTCGCCGGGCATGCACATTTCGGCGTCGCCCAACAATTTGGCGTTGCCGGTGACGTCGGTCGTGCGGAAGTAGAACTGCGGCCGGTAGCCGCTGAAGAACGGCGTGTGCCGCCCGCCCTCTTCCTTCGACAAGACGTAGACCTCGGCCTCGAAATTCGTGTGCGGAGTGATGGAGCCGGGCTTGGCGATGACCTGGCCGCGCTCGATCTCCTCGCGCTTGACGCCGCGGAGCAGCAGGCCGACGTTGTCGCCCGCCTGGCCTTGGTCCAGCGTCTTGTTGAACATCTCCACGCCGGTGCAGATCGTCTTGCGCGGCTCGGGGCTGAAGCCGATGATGGCGACTTCTTCGCCGACCTTGACCACGCCGCGCTCGATGCGGCCGGTGGCCACCGTGCCGCGGCCTTCGATCGAGAACACGTCCTCGACCGCCATCAGGAACGGCTTGTCGGTCTTCGCGGGTAGGCTCGGGGATGTAGGCGTCGATGGCGTCCATCAGTTCGCCGATGCACTTGTTGGCCTCGGGATCGGCCGGGTTGTTGTACGCCCGCAACGAGTCGCCGCGAACGATCGGGATCTCCTCGCCGGGGAAGCCGAAATGGGTCAACAGCTCGCGGAGCTCCAACTCGACCAGTTCCAACAGTTCGGGGTCGTCGACCAGGTCGATCTTGTTCAGAAACACGACCAGAGCCGGAACGTTCACCTGTCGGGCGAGGAGCACGTGCTCGCGGGTTTGCGGCATCGGGCCGTCGGCGGCCGACACGACCAGGATGGCCCCGTCCATCTGGGCGGCGCCGGTGATCATGTTCTTGATGAAGTCGGCGTGGCCCGGACAGTCGATGTGAGCGTAGTGGCGTTTGTCGGTTTCGTACTCGACGTGCGAAACCGCGATGGTCACGGTCTTCGTGGCGTCGCGGACCGTGCCGCCCTTGGCGATGTCGGCGTAGGACTTGACTTTCGCCATGCCCTTGGTGTTCTGAACCGCCAGAATCGCACCGGTCAGCGTGGTCTTGCCGTGGTCAATGTGGCCGATGGTGCCCACATTCACGTGAGGTTTGGTCCGGGTAAAAACTTCCTTGGCCATTGTGGTGTTATTCTCCCTGCGTTGGATCAAGCGTTTCGGTTAGAGGAATACAATATGAGCTGCTGAGGGGATTCGGACCCTTGACCTCGTCCTTACCAAGGACGCGCTCTACCGACTGAGCTACAGCAGCCTGCGTCATCTCCCCGGCCCCACAAGCATCGGGCCGATGCCGTTGGCGCCGCACTCCGGTGGTTCTCTTGCTCCCGTGCCCGTTGCCGTCGATCGATCGTTCGCTCACAAAAACTCGCGGCGGAAGCGGGTGAAGGGAGTCGAACCCTCGTGAGTAGCTTGGAAGGCTACGGCTCTACCGTTGAGCTACACCCGCGATGTAACCAATGACGAAATCCAAATGACGAATGTCGAAGGACGTCGGTTCGTCGCCCGTGCCTTGTCACCGCTTCGTCCTTCAGATTTCGTCATTCCTTCGTCATTCGGATTTCGTCATTCGTTATTCGCCCAGTGGGGAGTGAAGGATTCGAACCTTCGAAGGCATTGCCATCAGATTTACAGTCTGACCCCTTTGACCACTCGGGAAACCCCCCTTGTCAGTCTCTCTGTCCGGTCCTGGTTTCTCGATGCGCCGCCTGCCCGCCGATACGCGATTTGAACACTATTCCGCCAAAAAACAAGGGGGGGGTTGTCGTGCAAGCTAGCGGAGGGACTTGAACCCACAACCTGCTGATTACAAATCAACTGCTCTGCCGATTGAGCTACGCTAGCCGGTCGAGCCCGTCCACGCGAATCTCTTAATATAACCGAGGTCAATTCTGACGCAAGGCGGGCCGAGGGCAAAAAACGGGCCGATGCGGAGCAAATCCAGAAAAATCCGAAGCTGTCCACCACAAGGTGGGGTGGAATTCATCTCGCTATTAGACGGTGATTCTCGTGGTTCCCCCTATCGGAGCGGATTTCGGCCGCGGTGCTGTTGCGAGATCGCGATCATCTCTTGATCGTATCGAGCGGTGCGGAGGGCGAGGGACGGTAGAGTCCGTGTGTCTCGATATACATCTCTACGGCGCGGGGTGTGCGGTAGCGAATGCTCTGGCCCGATCCGCCCCGGTGACGGATGTCGCTGCTGCTGATGTCGATTTCCGGCATTTCGACCTGGTGGCGGCGCATCAACTCGATCCGCTCGGCAGCGGCGATTCCGGCGAGGCGGTCGAAATCGATCGGCCCGCTACTCGGCCGGCCCGCGGCGACCGGCAGGGCCAACTCGCACAGCCGAACCGCACTGCGCCAATTTGGTAGGTCGGCCAGCATGTCGGCCCCGAGCAGGAGAAACAGTTCGCGGCTGGCGTCTTCCTCGTGGAAATGGGCGAGCGTATCGACCGTATAGTTTACCCCGCCCCGCTCGGCCTCGTAGCGGCACACCGAAAACGCCGGATTGCCGGCGATGGCCAGTTCCAGCATCTCGATCCGCTGAATGGCCGGCGTCGGCTCTCGCTGCTGTTTGTGCGGCGGCACGGCCGTCGGCAGGAACCATACGCATCGAGCTGGCATTGCTCCCGGCAGCACTCCGCCAGTAGCAGGTGCCCATAATGGACCGGGTCAAACGTTCCGCCGAAAATGCCGAGACGCATGGGACATTGACCAAAGGGATCGGACTTATTGCCCGGAGGCGGTTCGCAGTTCCAGTCGCTCCTCAGCATTCAATCGCATTACCTCGACGGTGGTGCGTCCGACGGCTGTGACGCCGACAATCATCGCACCTTGGCGCTCGAAGTGTTCGCGCCAAGTGTGGCGTCGAGGATGGAACAATTCAGTCAATTCTCCCGTTTTGGGATCGTAGCCCGCCACATTGCTGCCTTTGTGCAGGTTGCAGTCGCTACATGCCAACGCCAGGTTATCGACATCGTCGCTCCCGCCGTGTTTGCGGGGGAGAATGTGCTCGATGTGGAACGCGGCTAAGGGCGACTGGTCCTGGTGAAGCCCGCAATACTCGCAACGGAAACCGGCGCGATGGCAGACGTGGTTTCGCGTAGCGGACTGCATTTCGACTAACCGTTGTCAAGGAGCTTCTTGGCCTTCGCCTGAAGGATGGCAACGAAGTTGTTCGCGCGAATGTACCCCTCATATTCCGCACGCTCCGAGTCCGTCAACTCGCCTTCGTTGCTCTTGCAGGCCAATTCCTCGATTCTGGCTCGGAGCGAATCGTCGCCACGATACGCCACCAATGCACGGGCCTGATCGACGGTGAAGAAATCGAGAATTGGGTCGGTGCCACGATCAAACGCCGTCAAATCCGCTGCGGTTGCCATGACAGAAGTCCTCAGGGGCCACATTCGCTGTCGCTATTCTACTCGGTCGTCGTTTCGGCTGGAATACCGAAGCCCCCACGTTTTGCCAGCCGGGGCGGTACGTGATTGCGAGAACCATCTCACGTCAACCGGCCGCAATCGCCGCGTGGACGCGGCGGCTAAACGGAGAACTTGTCGCGATGGCTTGCGAAGCCGCAAGCAGTTTGTCTTTGCAACCCCGATTCACAGCCCCAGCACGTCGTTCATGCCATAGAGCCCCGGCTTCTTGCCGGCCAGGAACTTGGCGGCGGCCAGGGCGCCGGCGGCGTAGCAGTCGCGGTTGGTGGCGCGGACGGTTAGCTCGATCGTTTCGCCCAACATGCCGAAAACGACCGTGTGCTCGCCGGGATTGTCGCCGACGCGGATGGCGTGGTAGCCGATTTCGCCGTGCGGACGCCTGCCGGGCCGGCCGCGGCGGCCGTGACGCTCGTGGGTCTGGCCCATCACGTCGGCGATGATCCGGCCGAACTTCAAGGCGGTGCCGCTGGGGGCGTCCTCCTTGAAGCGGTGGTGGCGTTCGAGGATCTCCACGTCGGCGTCGCGGTCCTTCAAGGCCGCGGCCGCCACTTCGGCGAGTTTCATCGTCAGGTTGACCGCCAGGCTCATGCTCGGCGACCAGAGCAGCGGGATTTCTTGCGCGGCGGCCCGCAGCTTCTCCAGTTGCGCCTCGTCGAGGCCGGTGGTGGCCACGACCAGCGGGATCCGCTTCTGCCGGCAGACTTCGATGATCTTCTCGGCGGCGGCCGGCACGGAGAAATCGATCACCACGTCGGCGGCCACCGTCGAGACTGGCCGTGATCGGAACGCCCAACGCCGTCACGCCGGCGACGACGCCGGCGTCTTCACCCAATCGCGGATGTTGCCGCGATTCGACGGCGGCGACAATTGAAAGCTCCCGATCGGCGGAAGCCAGCGCGACCAGCCGCTGGCCCATGCGGCCGGCGGCTCCGTGAATGGCAATGCGGAGTGGCATGCAGTAGCGAAGGTTCAGTGGTTCAGTGATCAAGCCGCTTGCGGCTTCGCATGCGGACGATCAAACGCCACACTCTAACTGTGCGTCTCGATCGCTTTAACGATTTCATCGAGATCGTTCGGCACGGCGACGGCGTGGTTGGCGAAGGCGGCTTGCCGCACGCCGCGGCTGCCGAGCACTTCGTCGAACTTCTTCCGATCGCCGCAGTGATAGGCGACCGTGGCCGTGGGGTCTTTCAGTTGATGGCCGGTCAAAATGCAGACGACGCGCTCGTCGGGGCCAATCGATACCCTCGGCCAGAGCCGCTTCAAGCCGGCCACGCTGGCGGCGCTGGCCGGTTCGCAGCCGATGCCGCCGGCGCCGACTTGGGCCTTGGCGTCGAGAATCTCCTGGTCGGAGACCGTTCGCACGACGCCGTTGCACCACTCCAACGCGCGCAGGCATTTGGTCAGGTTGACCGGCCGGTTGATTTCGATCGCGCTGGCGATGGTCGAGGCCCGGCGATGCTGGGCGGTCATTTCGGCGTAGTAGTTCGAGTGGCGATCTCCATGTTCGGGCGGCCGTCGTTCCAGCGCAGGCCGCGCTGCTCGACCAGTTGGTAGAGCGTGTCGGCGCCGTCGGCGTTGATGACCGCCAGCCGCGGAATGCGGTCGATCAGCCCGAGCTCGTGCAGTTCGTGGAATGCCTTGCCGAACGCGCTCGAATTGCCGAGGTTTCCGCCGGGACAGACGATCCAGTCGGGCACTTCCCAGCCGAGCGATTCGAGCACGCGGAACATGATCGTCTTTTGCCCTTCCAGCCGGAAGGGGTTGACGCTGTTGACCAGATAGATGCCCAGCCGCTGGCTGACCTCTTGCACGCGGGCCATGGCGTCGTCGAAATCGCCGGCGATCTGCACGGTCAAGGCGCCGTAGTCGAGCGCTTGCGAGAGCTTGCCGTAGGAGATTTTGCCCGAGCCGATGAAGATCACCGCCCTCATCAGCCGCGTGACGGAGGCGTAGAGGGCCAGCGAGGCGCTGGTGTTGCCGGTCGAGGCGCAGGCGGCTTTCGTGGCGCCGACGAGCCGGGCGTGGCTGAACGCGGCCGCCATGCCGTTGTCCTTGAAACTGCCCGAGGGGTTCATCCCCTCGTATTGGAGAAAGCAGACGGCCGGGCGACGAGGCCGACGTACCGCGCGACGCCTTCCGAGGCGTGCAATAGCGTTTGCCCTTCGCCGATGGTGACGCACTTGCCGCAGCGGCGCGAACGGCAGCAGATCGTGGAATCGCCACACGCCGCTGAAACAGTGCGGATCGTTGCGGTGCGACCATTTCTGCTTCCAGCCCGAAAGCGAACCGGGAACGTGCAGTCGGTCCCAGTCGTACGCAACGTCCAACAAGCTGCCGCAACGATCGCAGGCAACGCGAACCTCGTCGATGGCGTACGTCGCACGACAGGAGGGTGAAATACACCGCTGATAGGCGGGGGTGGTTACGGGAATGGCCCGTGCTCCGAGAAAAGGGGTGAGTTCAGTGTTTTCACAACTTTAGAACACTGCGGTGGGTGCAGCAAGGGCAATAGCGCAGCCGGGATCCGTCGTTTCGCCGCTGTCCGGCCGACGCGTCGTTAATGTCGATTCACTGCCCCGTTTGGCCGTCGGCCAGCAGGGCGGCGCTTGCCGGGGGGGCAACATTCCCTTGGCTCGCAAACCGTTGTCTCCGAAGCGATTACCGCGACTGCGCCGTGCCGGTGGTTTGACAACCGGCGGCCGTACGGTTAGAATAACGATTCTACGGAGTCTGAAAAAGTAGGGAAGTAGGTGCGCCGAGGCAATCTCACACAGGAAAAGACGCGATGAAGAATGGCTGAGATGCAAGTCTACAAAGATCAACTCCTTATTCTGCGAGCCCGGCTTCGTGGCGACGTCGATCACATGGCCGATTCCGCACTGAAGAAGAGCCGCAGCGAGGCCAACGGGGACCTCTCCAGCATGCCGCATCCACATGGCCGACATCGGCAGCGACAACTTCGAGCAGGAGTTCACGCTGAGCCTGATGGAAAACGACGGCGGAACGCTCGACGCAGATCGAGGCTTCGTTGGAGCGAATCGAAGAGGGGACCTACGGCCAGTGCGAGGAGTGCGGAATGAAGATTCCGAAGAGCCGGTTGAACGCGATTCCCTACGCTACATTGTGCGTTCGTTGCGCCGAACAGCAGGAACAACGGTCTTGAAACAGGCGGTCCCGCTCAACCGCTACGTGGCATTTTTCGCCCTGGCGATCGGTGTCTGTCTGGCCGACCTGGGGGCGAAGACGTGGATGTTCGGCTCCCCGCCTTTCGCTGGGGAGCCCGCCTTGGTGGCTTTGGCAGGACGTCCTTGGGCTTTCAAACCAACTTGAACGAAGGGGCCCTGTTCGGCATGGGACAGGGGCTGTGGCCGCTGTTTGCGGCGTTGTCGGCTGGGCGCGATGATCGGCATTCGTCGTCTGGCTGTTTCCGGCCGGGGCCGCCCGCGATTGGCTGTTGACCATCGCGTTGGCTTTTGTCAGCGGGGGCATTCTCGGCAATCTCTACGATCGTCTGGGGCTTCCGGGCTTGCGTTGGCAGCCCGGTTTCGGTCACCCGTCGGCGCTCCCGTGCACGCCGTTCGCGACTACATTCTCGTGATGATCGGCCCTTGGCACTGGCCGAACTTCAACCTCGCCGATAGCGCGCTTGTCTGCGGCGCCGGGCTGCTGGTTTTTCACGCGTTCTTCTCCAAGTCGCAACGTGACACTAGCCAAGTGGTCGCGGAAGAGAAGATGACGAAGCCCGAATGAGCGTGTTGCAGCGGGGCAGGGGACAGAGATTCTTTGGGCCGATGAACAATCTCGGCTTTCTCCCCGCGATTGTCGAGATGTTTCCCCCTGCTGAATTACCCCCTCCCCTTGACCCATTGGTTGTGCCAGGTATACTTATACCCAAGATGAGGGATATGCTAGTGGACAAATAGCAATTCTACGTGCGAATGGAGGCAATCGTGAAACTGTCGCGCACTGCATCCTACGCGTTGCAGGCCATCTTGCAGTTGGCTCAATCCGACGCGTCCGGATGTCCGGTCCCGTGCAGCCGTCTGGCGGCGGAAGGGAAGATGCCCGAGCGGTTTCTCCTGCAAATTCTTCGCAGCCTGGTCACGCACGGCATTTTGGGCTCGACTCGCGGCGTCGATGGCGGCTATGTTCTCGAACGAAGCCCCGAGGAGATTTCCCTGCTCGACGTGATCGAGGCCGTCGACGGGCCGGTGACGCCCTCGCTGCCGGTTGGTGAGGGGCTTTCCGAGCAGGCCAGCAACAAGCTAAAATGCACGCTGGCGGGCATGACGGAACTCGCCCGGCGAGAGTTGGACGCCGTCAAGCTGGCCCACTTGTCACCGCCGGGCAAATGCCGCGAGTTGGCCGGCTGAAGGGGGTCGCAAGAGAACAGTCTGTGCGGTCCCGTTGGACGGATTTCCAGATCCGTCCCTGACACCTGGACAGATTTGGAAATCCGTCCTACGTGTAGTTCGCCAGCTTCCGCTTTCAGGGGACGGAGCATACCATGCCATTCCACACTACTGATCTTCAGCCGCGTCTCGCCTTGGCCGTCGAGGCCGCCAACGACGGCCGGCCGCATCACCCTGCGACTACTTCCGCCGCGACGATCTCGACGTCGAATTGAAGTGCGACGACACGCCGGTGACCGCGGCCGATCGCCGGGCCGAAGAATATCTGCGGCAACGCATCGCCGCCGCGTTCCCCGACGACGGCATCCTCGGCGAAGAACTCGCCGAGCAGCCGGGCACGAGCGGCTTTCGCTGGATTCTCGATCCGATCGACGGCACGAAGTCGTTCATCCACGGCGTGCCGCTCTATTCGACGCTGATCGGCGTCGAGTGCGAAGGGCAAAGCGTGCTGGGCGTGATTCGCGTTCCCGCGATGGATGAGTGCGTGTATGCCGCCCGCGGACTCGGCGCCTGGCAGCTCCGCGGCCGACCAGCCGCCTCAGCCGGCGCGAGTCTCGCCGCAGCGGTCGCTGGCGAATTCGCTCTTTCTGACGAGCGAGGTACTCAGTTTCGACAAGACTCGGCCGCCGCGCCGCCTTCGATCGGCTTCAAGCTGCCGCCCGGCTTACGCGCACCTGGGGCGACGGCTACGGATACCTGATGGTGGCCACCGGGCGGGCCGAGTTGATGGTCGATCCGGCCATGGCGCTGTGGGACGCGGCCGCGCTGCCGCCGATTCTCGAAGAGGCCGGCGGCACGTTCACCGACTGGCGCGGCACGCCCAGCTTACCAGGCCGGCGAAGGCGTCGGCCACCAACGGCTTGGTGTTGCCGGAGGTGCTGCCGCTGCTGCGAGCGTAAACATTCACGGGGCGAGGGGGACGGAGGAGGTTGTCGGCAAGATGCTACGCACTTGTAGCGATCTCTCCCGGCAACCTCCTCCGTCCCCTCTCGTCGCATCACCACTACGTGAACGGCTGCTCCTTCGCTTCCACGCGCCCTACTGGTTCCTGATCGTCGCTGCCGGTATCTTGGAATTATGGCCGGCTCCGAATTGGCCCATCTCGAAGTCCTTGCGGAAGTCGATGCTCTGGTCGATCGGCTCAACCGCTGGTGCGATGATGCGCCGGCGTGGCAGCCGGCCGAAAAATGCCGGGCGCTGGTGCGTCGGCTTGCCGAGCGGGCAGACTCGCTGCGAGTGCGGCTCGAAGCGCCGCTGGTCGTCGCCACGCTCGGCGGCACCGGCACGGGCAAGAGCGCACCTGGTCAACGCTCTGCTCGGGGCGGAAGTGGTGCAAACCGGCCGATCCCGCCCCACCACTACTCGGCCCACGCTGATTTGCCGGCCCGGCTTGACGCCGGAAATGCTCGGCATCGAACGTGCGTCGGTCGAATGGATCGAACGCGACCTGCCGGCACTGCGCGATCTGGTGTTGGTCGATTGTCCCGATCCGGATACGACGGAAGAGAGAGAGGGAGAGGGGGAGAGAGGGAGACTCGGAGACAAGGAGATCGGAGAGCTCCAGTCTCCCCATCTCCCCGTCTCCCCTCTCCGCCTCTCGCTTCTCCTCCCAGCGACAACCTCGCTCGTCTGCGGGCGATCCTGCCCAAGTGCGACGTGCTGCTGGTGACGGCCACGCAGCAGAAATATCGCAGCGCTCGCGTGGCCGACGAATTGGCCGCCGCGGCCCCGGGGGCGCATCTGGTTTTCGTGCAAACCCATGCCGACGTCGACGCCGACATCCGCGACGATTGGCGACACGTGCTTGAAGGGGAAGAACAGTTGGGAGCAGCGCTTACGCCACTCCGGGGGTCGGCAGTGCGGCTGTCGCCCCAACAAAGTCGAGAACGCCGTCTGCCACACGTCCCCATATCTTCCGCATCGACTCGCTGCGGGCGCTGGCCGACGCCGCAGGCCAACTTGCAGCCGCGGGGCGAATTCGCCGAACTGGTCGATCTGCTCACCCGGCAAATGGCCGAGCGCGGCCGGCAACCGCATTCGCCGGGCGAACTTCCTCGATCTGGCCGCCGACACGCTGGATTCATGCGGCGCTCGGCATCGACGAGGGCTGCCGAGCGTGCGCGAAGCACGCGACGCGGTCGACCAGCAGCGAGCGCTGCTTGGCTAAACAGCTTGCCGCGAAGATGCAGGCCGAATTGCTGACGAACCGGCGGCAGTGGGAGAATCGCCTGCTGGGCCAGGCGGCGTCGCGCTGGGGATTCAGCCCCTTCGCGCTGGTGTTGCGAGTCTATCAGGGCATCGGCGGGCTGTTCAGCGGGCGCGTTGCTCTACCGCGCCCGCACGCCGGCGCAAATGGCCCTGTGGGGGGCGTTCGAGGGCGTGCGCACCTGGCGGCGGCATCAGCAGAATCGCACGGCCGACCGCGGCGTCGATCGCGCCGCCGGCTGGGAGCCCGCCGAACTGCGAAAGGCCGACGCTGATCGTCGAGGGCTACGTGATCGAGGCCGGATCTGGATCGCCGCAGCGTTCAGGCGGACGCCGTCGCGTGGCCGAAGCGGAGACGGGCGGCCGCGGCGTTTCGTCGCTCGGGCGTCGGCCGACCTGGAATCGCTCATCAGCCGGCTCGCCAAGCGCCACACCGGCTGGTTGACGCGCTGGCGCTACGAAATCCTCTTGCTGCTGGTGCTCGGCGTGCTGCTGTATCGCGGCGGCAAGAACTTCTTCTACGATTCCTGGCTGGCGCCTAATCCAACGCCCGTGTTTGGACTGGAGTTTTACGCGTCGGCCGGGTTCTGGCTGCTGTTGTGGTGCTTGGTGCTGCTGTGGGGATTTTGCAGCCGGCTGCGACGCGGGCTGCGCGGCGAAATCGCCAGGCTCGCCGCCGGCTGGAACGATCACCGCCGCTGCCGCCGGCGCTGTTCGCGTCCGTCGAATGCGATTGCCGCCGCGTCGAGCGATTCCGGCAGGATCTCGACGCGATTCGGCAAGACGTCGATCGCCTCCGCCGCCAAGTGGCGACGGGTGAAGCCGCTGCGGCTTCGCAACGCAGCAACAACGCTTGCGGTTTCGCAATCACGCGAATTCGGCGACAGGAGTCACCTCCTACAATTCCCCTCGCAGGCGCTTCCGAATCGCCGCCAGCCGCTCGGCCAACTCCCGCTCGAAGCCGCGATCGGTCGGGCGATAATACTCGCGCTCGACGCCGAGATAATCCTGGGCGGCGACGCCCTCGGGGGCATCGTGGGCGTACTGGTATCCTTCGCCGTGGCCGAGCCGCTTTGCGCCGGGGTAGTGCGAATCGCGGAGATGCACCGGCACCGGCAGCAGGCGGCCCTCGCGCACGTCGGCACGCGCCTCACCGATGCCGACCGTGGCGGCGTTCGATTTCGGCGCACAGGCCAGGTACGTGACCGCTTGGGCGAGCGTCAATTGGCACTCGGGCAGTCCGACTAGCTCGCAGGCGTGCGCGGCGGCGACTGCCAGCGGCAGGCCCGCCGGATCGGCGTTGCCCACGTCCTCGCTGGCGAGAATCACCAGCCGCCGGGCCAGGAATCGCACGTCCTCGCCCCCTTCGAACATTCGTGCGAGCCAGTAGAGCGCCGCGTCGGGATCGCTGCCGCGGATGCTCTTGATCAGCGGCGCTGATCGCGTCGTAATGGACGTCGCCCTGGCGGTCGTACTGAATCGCCTTGCGCTGCACCGACTCTTCGGCCAACTGGCGGGTGAACTCGACCGGCGACTCGCGGCTTGAAAGCACGCCCACCTCGAGCGCCGAGAGCGCACGGCGGGCGTCGCCGTCGCTGACCTCGGCGAGATAGTCCAGGGCGTCGTCGTGCAAGTCGATTTTGTACTGCCCCAGCCCGCGCTCGTTGTCGGCCAGCGCGCGGAGGATGAGCGTTTTGACCTCATCGGTCGAGAGGGGCTCGAACTGGAAGACCCGGCTGCGGCTTACCAGGGCGCTATTGATCGTGAAGAACGGATTTTCGGTCGTGGCGCCGACGAGGATCGCCACGCCGTCCTCGACGTCAGGCAGCAATACGTCCTGCTGCGCCTTGTTGAAACGGTGGATTTCATCGACGAACAGCAGCGTCCGCTGACCCACGGCCGAAAGCCGGTCGCGGGCGTCGGCGAGAAGTTCCCGCAACTCCTTCACGCCGCTGGCCACCGCGCTAAGCTGGCAGAAGTGGCTTCGCGTCGCCCCAGCCAGCAAGCGAGCCAACGTCGTCTTGCCGGTGCCCGGTGGTCCATAGAAGATGACCGACCCAAGGCGATCGGCCGCCAACAGTCGCCGCAACAGCTTGCCTTCGCCCAAGAAGTGCTGCTGCCCGACGAACTCGTCGAGTGTTCGCGGCCGCATCCGCGCCGCCAACGGCTGCGCCTTTAAGCGGTTTTCGGCTTCACTGGCGTCGAACAGGGACATACCATCCTTCTCGCGCGCTCACTTTTTCAGCTTCGTGCCGCACCAGGGACAAAACTGCCAAGATCCCTTGCACGCCTCTTTGCACTTGGGGCACGTCTGTTTGGGCAACACGGAGTCGAAGGGGAGTCTCCACCTGAACTGCTCGCCGGCCACAGTGACCTTGAATTGGCCGCGTTTCTTCGTGTCGACGATTTGTTGGCCGTCCGCGGTCTTCGCCGAAAAAATCAGGATGTGCATGTTCCTGCCCAGCATCCCCATCGTGTTTGCGAACATAGGCTTGATCATGCTGAGAGCCATCTTTGCAGAACCATCGACGTCGCTGTCGCTCAACGGTGCGCAGGAGTGTCCCTGAGAATCGATCAGCTTCGTATTTGCGCGAAGGAACTCTTCCGACTTGAACGTCGAGGTGAGACCGATCTTGCCCTTGGCCACGACCACGACGATGTACGGCTTCATCACCTTCAAGAAGCCATCGACCTGCTCGGCCGATAACTGCTTTTGTTGCGAGAGGCTCGCCTTCCAGAACTCTTCCGGAATCCACCACACCAGCGTCATTCCGCCCTGGCTCTGCGACAGCTTCTGCGTTTCTTGGGTCAGCGCGGGCAAGTTGATTTCGCCCGCGGTCAGCGGCCGGACAAGGCAGAGCGACGCAATTGTCAGGACCGCCAACTGCATTTCAAGTATTCGGATTCTCATCGGGTCTTCCTTTCTTGGATTGAACGCAACGTGCAACGGCCGACAGCGATAGTATCACCGCCGGGCGAGCCCCCGTCAAGAAGGACGGCGCTCGGCTGGGATGTCGCTGCTTGCCGATAGGCCGTTTGCGGTTTCGCACGCAGAGCGAAGCGGCATGGCCTTCTGTTAGGACGTGCTACTCCGGTTGCAGCGGGCCGCCTTTCGGCAACATCTCTCGCAACGGACATTCCGCGCACTTCGGGTTCGTCTTCTGGCAATATTCCTTTCCCAGCCGCACCAGCAGTGCGTGGAATTCGTTATAAAGCGGCACCTCCTGCGGCAACTCGCCCTGCACGTAATCTTGAATTTGATGGTAGTCGGCGTCGAACCCGATCCAGCCGTGTCGGGCGAAAATGCGGTGCGTGTACGCATCGACCACAAAGCTGGGCAGCCCGCCGGCGTAGAGCAGGATCGAATCGGCGGTTTCCGGCCCGATGCCGTGCACTTCGAGCAACTGCCGCCGCAACTCGGGCAAGCTCGTGGCGAACATCGCGTCGAGCGAGCCGTCGAAGCGATCGACAATGAACGCGAGCACGCTCCGCAGCCGCGCGGCCTTCACGCGGAAATAGCCTGCCGGGCGGATCAACTCCTCCAATTCCTCGACCGGCACGGCGTACAGCGCGTGCGGATCGAGCAGGTCGGCCTCGCGGAGGTTGCGGATCGCCCGTTCGACGTTCTGCCAACTGGTGTTTTGCGTCAACACCGCGCCGACGATCACCTCGAACGGCGTTTCACCCGGCCACCATTGCTGCGGGCCGAAAGTATCGAACAGACGGCGGTAGACTTCGCTGAGCATGAGTCCTCCAGGGCTCGGCGCTCGCGAACCGAGGGGGACGGAGGAGATTGTCGGGAAAGGCGACTCCTTGTCCAGAGATTCGTCCGACAACCTCCTCCGTCCCCTTCCGCTATGCCGCCACCGCCAACGTTCCCATTATGTTGCCCCGCGGGCTCCGGCTCAAGCCCCGCGCGGGTTCGCGCCGAAAATGGGGAAGATGGGAACCGCTGCCGAACACGTTCCGCTCGTCGGCCGAGCCGAGCGGTATTGGGTCGAATCGCGACGGCCGCTGGCCAGCCTGGTGTTCATCGCCCCGCTGCTGGTGATCTATGAGGTCGGCGTCCTGTGGCTTGGCGTCCGCCCGAACGGCGCCGACGATCTGATGCGGCGGCTTCTCGACCTGTTCGGCTTCAGTCAGCACTGGCTGCTGCCGGGCCTGTTGGTCGGCATCCTGCTCGGCTGGCATTATCTTTCGCGCGCAGCCGTGGCGGCTTTCAGCCGGGATCCTGCCGGCCATGGCGGCGAGTCGATCGCGCTGGGGCTGTGCCTGCGAGTGATGGCGTTTCGTCCAGAACTGCGATCATCGGCCTGAGCTTCGGCGGAACGCTGCAAATCTCAGAACGCCATCGGCTACTTCGGCGCGGGCATCTACGAGGAGCTGCTCTTCCGGCTGATTCTGCTCTCGCTGCTGATTTGGGTGTTTCGACGCGGCGGGGCCTGCGCCGCGGGTCGGCATGATCGCGGCCATCGCATTGAGCAGCCTGCTGTTTGCCGCCGCCCATCACGTCGGTCCCTACGGCGAGTGGCCGATCCAGTGGCCGCGATTTCATCTTCCGCACGATGGCCGGCGTGTTCTTCTCGCTGGTCTACGTCTATCGCGGCTTCGGCATCGCCGCCGGCAGCCACGCGGCATATGACATCCTGGTCGGCATGTTTTAGGGGGAAGCGTGCCGGCAACTTGACAGACATGTCGTGCCGCTAAACAATGAGACTGCCATGAACGACCAGGAACGAGAGCAACTTCGCCGTTGGGTCGCCGGTTGCAAACGGGCCGGCGAGCGAATGGAAGAACTTCGCCGCGAGGAGTTGCCCCGCACCGACACGCAACGATCGCTGCGGAGCCTGGCCAGCGCCTTTGAATCATGTCGGCTTCATTACCAGCCACTGCCGGCATCCGGGTTGGTCGAGCAGCAATACCGGCTCGGGAGGCTTGCCAAGTCATCGGCCTCTTGCATCTGGCGATGCTAGCCGGCCTACTCGTGCGCGATAGAATATAGAATACAGTAGCGGTATCGTGATCCGAGAGGAAATCGGAGGAATTGCATGAGCACTGTGACCGTCCAGGAAATTCTCGACAAGGTGGAATTGCTGTCGCCCGAAGAGCAACTCTATCTAGCACGGCTGTTGGCGGAGAAATCGGAAATCGAGTGGCGGCGGGAAGCCGAAAGAGCAAGAGAAATCGCCCGTCAGCAGGGGATCGATCAAACTGCCGTTGACCGCGCCGTCGAAGAGGTTCGCTATCCAAAAAACCGCCACCCCGCTTGCGCTCGCACCGTGAACGGGGCGCCGGGCATGATTTGGTACTGGCTGATCGAGCTGGTGTAGTAGCGGGTGTCGAAAATGTTCTCGACGTAGAGGCTCGTGTCGAGCCGGCCGCGCTTGTAGTAGACGCCGGCGTCCCAGCGGGTGTAGTCGGGCAGGAGGAACTGCGGGCCGGGCGGCAAGGTAGTCGCCGAGCCGCTGGCCGACGTAGATCGCGCCGAGGGCGAATCCGAGCGTTCGCTGCTCGTCTTGGATCAAGTTGTAGCGGCTCCAGACGTTGATCGTGTTGTGCGGCACGCCGCGGGCGGGCTGGCCGTCGAACAGCGGATTGGCCGGATCGGTCAGCAGCGTATCGACGTAACACCAGTTCGCCAGCACGCTCCACCGCTCGGTAAGCTGGCCGATGGCGTCGAACTCGACGCCCTGGCTCCGCTGCCGGCCGACTTGGGTGGTCTCGAAGAACGGGGCGTCGAACACATCGACGGCAATGTTCTCTTTCGTGATGTAAAAGCCGGCCAACGTCAGCGTTAGGCCGGCCAGCGGCTTGGCCTTGATGCCGCCTTCCCACGTCTGCCCAAGCTCGGGCAGCAGCGGTTGGAGCGTTAGCTCGGGTCCGCCGCCGGGCGTGTCGAACGAATCGCTGTACATCGCGTAGTACGAGAGCTTCTCGGGGACGGGCTGATACACCACGCCCACGCGCGGCGAGCCGTGGTCGAACGCTTGTACGGTTTCGCGCCGATTGATCGAAGTACGGCTGGATGGCGATTTCGCGGTCGAACGTCGTATCGACGTGATCGTAGCGCACGCCGGTCAACACTTTCCAGTGCTCGCCGATGTCGATCAGGTCTTGAATGTAGACGCCGTGGCGATTCTCGAAGTACCGGTCGAATCGAACGAAAACGGCGTGGCGGGGTTGGGCAGGCCGAAGTTGGGATTGTCGTAGATCGGATTGATGCCGTCGATAGCCAGCCACGTGGTTGGATCGAGCGCGTCTGGGGATCGACTGGACGGCGTGGAAGCCGTTCGAGGCGAGCCAGCCTTGTTCGGTCGCCAAGCACGACGTTGTGCGTCACAGTGTCGCCGGAGAACTTGCCCGAGATGTTGGCGATCGCGGAATGATATTGCTCTTGGAACGGGTCGATGTTCTGCCGGCTGCGGAAGAAGACGTCCTGGCCGAGCGGGCCGATGGCGCCATCGACGTAAGCGACGGGATAAGTGGCCGACGACGGGCCGCCGTAAAAGACCGAATAGCCGCCGAAGTTCCACGCCCAGTCTTCATTGATGCGGTGGGTCAGCATGAGGGTTTGGCGGTAGTCGGTGTAATGCTGCGTGTCGTTCGACGGCTCACCGAGGAAGCGATTGATGGGCAGGGCCGCCGCGTCGTTGTTGATGGCCGCCACGCCGGTGTCGAGCCGCCGACGATCGTTGACGTACTCGCCTTCCCAGTTCAACATGGTGTTGCCGTCGATAACCCATGTGATCGACGGCGAGACGAACGTGCGTTCGGCATAGCCGAAATCGCGGAAACTGCCTTCGTCTTCATACGCGGCGTTGATGCGGTAGAGCAGCGATTTGCCGGCGTTCATCGGCCCGGTGGCGTCGATCGTGTATCGTTCGAGGCCGAAGCTGCCGAACTGGATGCCGCCTTGGTACATGGGGGCGTCGAGTGGCTTCTTCGTGATGAGATTGACCACGCCGGACGGTTGGCCGGCGCCATAGAGGACTGATGCGGGGCCCTTGAGGATTTCGATGCGCTCGACGTCGGCGAAATCGCGCGGCGTGTAGGTTGGGTCGAGGAAGCCGTTTTTGCGGTAGTCGCGGGCGCGAATCTCGAAGCCGCGAAGGAAGAAGGCGTCGGGATACTGCTGGTTGCCGATCTTGACCGCGCCGCCGATGTCGCGGAGCAGATCGTCGATCTGCAATGCCTGTTGATCTTGCCGCACGTCTTCGGTAATCACGTCGATCGAGCTTGGGACATCGAGATTGGGGACGTCGATCAAGGTGCCGGCGGTTGATGAGTCGGCATTGTAGCCCTTGGCGTTCGGGCTGGCGAAGATGCTGCCTTGGAGGATCGAGTCGCTTTGGCCGTGATTGCCGGTGCCGTCGCCTTGACCGGCCCCGATGCCCTCACCGCCGTTGGCCGCTGCCGTTCCGGGCGGCTCGCCATCACTTCGGTCTCGGGAAGCCACGGCAAGTCCTTGGCCTGCGAGCCTTGATTGTTCTTTTTAGGAGTGGCATCCGACGACTGCGCCAGGCAGCGGCCGCTTCCGACGACAATTTGCAGAAGCACGAATGCGAGAACGACACCGCGAGCCATGAGCTATCCCCCCGCTGCCCACTCGAACTCGATCAACGAGCACAGAGCCCCCATATAGTCAGGAATATCGTCATAAGCTGTTGAGAGTTTCATGGGTTTGCAGGTTGTCGTGCGGAAACGAGGGGACTATTATAAGGATCAGCATCTTGGAGGAGCCGTACATGTTTTGCCGTCTGCCTATCCTCGCAGCTCTGGCTGCCACGTTGATTCTGCACGGTTTCGATGGCTTTTCTGCAGAAATCACTGCCGAACGCTCGGAAAAGGGGGCCGTCGTGAAAATCGACGGCCAACTGTTCACCGAATATCTCGTGCGATCGGGCACAAAGCCGATCATTTGGCCGATTATCGGGCCGACAGGCAAGCCGATGACCCGCGATTTTCCGATGCGCGATCGTCCGGGCGAAACGAAAGATCACATCCCCGCATCGATCATTGTGGTTTTCGCCACGGCAGCGTCAATGGCATTGATTTTTGGACGGAACAGGGGAAAGGGGGCACGATCAAACACCTGAATTCACGAAGATCGACAGCGGCAAAGCGGTGGACCGGCGGTGATTGCTGTGCGGAATGCCTGGCTCGCGCCCGATGGCCAGCGGGTTTGCGAAGACCAGCGGATGCTGCATTCGACACCGACGGCGACGCCCGCTGGATCGACTTCGATATTACGCTGAAAGCTACCGATGGGGACGTTGTGTTTGGCGACACGAAGGAAGGATCGTTCGGGGTGCGTGTGGCGGAAAGCCTCGCGTCGATGCAAAACGAGGGGGAAAGATCGTCAACAGCCGCGGGCAAATCGACGCGGCGGCTTGGGGGCGGCCTGCCGCTTGGGTCGATTATCATGGACCGATCGACGGCCAGACGGTCGGCATCACCATCTTCAATCACCCAAGCAGTTTTCGCTATCCAACCTACTGGCACGTGAGGACTTATGGGCTGTTCGCGGCCAATCCGTTCGGTCTGCACGAGTTTCCTGGCAGCAAAAATGCGAACGGCTCGCTGACGCTCGCGCGAGGCAAGAGCGTGACATTTCGATACCGCGTGTTGCTGCACCGGGGTGACGAGAAGCAAGGGAAAGGTGGCCGAGCGGTTCTCGGCGTACTCCCAAGGAAAAAGCAAAGGCGCTCATAGGTCAGGCGGAAACTAAGGAGAATTGGCTGAAGCCGGACCGAAGGGATTTTCCGCCTGGCCTGGCCTACTCTAGAAGAAAGAATAGCAAACGACGCAATGAGGATTTTCGGGCAGCGGACTCATGGACGTATCTTCTTGGCCTGGACCGAGGTAACAGAGCGTTCTACGTGCTCGTGGCAGGGCTAATGCATTTTCTGCCATTCGCCAACTCAGATAATTCCCGAAATACTCAGCGCGAATTTCTCTTCGCAGTTTGCCGATAGTCTCCTGTGTTGGTATTCATTCCATTTTATCCACCCTGTGCGAGGCTGCGGCATTCTTTCGGCTTCGCACGCATTCAGGAGATATACGCTCATAATGGTGACTCGTTTTCAACGGATTGAGAGCGTTCACGATCTTCGAGAATATGTCAACACAACCATTTGCACGAATTACCAACTCCAAGAGGGAGCTTTTTCCATGACCGAACGGGTGTTGCTGCGAGGCGGCAAACGCTGTGGGCATGTACTTTTGCCTGCACGGCCCGCGGGCGACGAAGTTTACCGCGATTTGGGACGCCGACCGCAATCAGGTGCTATTCTACGGCTCGCGGGGCGAGCGGTTTCTGAAGACCCAGTTGCTCGAATCGCCGCAATTGGATTTGGCCGCCGCGTAGCGGCTGGCCAATCGGCGACAATGGCCGTGGCGGAAGGACTTGACAGCGGCGCGATCGTTATATATACATATATACACTTATTCAACGGCACGGAGGTTGCTTCATGTTGGTACTATCGAGGCGGGAGAGCGAGCGAATTCGGACTGGGCGATTCGATCGTGGTGACGGTGGTCAAGGTAGCCGGCGACCGGGTCCGCCTGGGGATCGAAGCCCCGGCGGATATGCTGGTATTGCGGGGAGAATTGGAGCGGCGTCAGGCGAAGCCACCGCCGCCGCTCCGGGCGTCAGCGTGAGACGATGCGGGGGACCGAGGGCAGTGGCCCCGCTCAGAGTTGCCGAGACCAGAGCGCCTTCACGCGCGAGGCCGCACGGCGCCGGTCAGGCCGCTGTAGTCGGACCGATCGCTGGGGTGCCACAACGGCTGCCCTCCCAGCACCCGATTGGCAAGAATGTCGATCTTGGCACGCGACCCCGCGGGCGCGTCGGTCGCGCCAAAGTCCTCTGTCTCCTCGGGCAGAGAAATCCTCGTCGTGCCCGCATTCCAGAATTGCCTCAAACACATTTTTCATTACGAACAACTCCCTCATAGAAACCAAGGATCCCTCCACTCACTGGAGGCCTGCCCCAAGAACATCTAAAACACTCCATTATCCCCGGCAATTGCATCGTAGTCAAGCATTTCGGCAAAGAATTCGCTGAAATTCGTTCATCGAGGCTTCCTGGCGTCCGCAAATAGATCGGCGAGAATTACGGCTAGGCACTATGGGTACCCCGAAATAGTGCTGATCTCCTGGCGGCCATTTCGCCAGCACCGTCTGTCCATTGGCGAATCAAGGTCTTGGCTGAGACTATCGCGAATTGTCGCGGGCATCGCCGCGAAGCCGTGGTCGGCGAAAAAAGAGGGACTGTCCCCGTCAGCGTCGCTCGTGTAAAGTGGACACTTCCCGTTTTGCGAGGCGGAGTGTGGCCTGGTTCCACCGCGAAATCCTGTTGCCCAAGTTCTATCGCGGCCCCCATGCGATCACGAGCATCGTGCATGGAGGCTATGCCGGAAATCGCCCAAATTCGCGTCGGCTTGCTCCATCTGTTTCTCAAGCACACCTCGGCGTCGCTGGCGATCACCGAAAACGCCGACCGCAACGTGCTGGCCGATCTGGAGCAGCTGCTCGACAAGCTGGCTCCCGAGGATTTTCCCTATCGCCACAGCGAGGAAGGGCCCGGACGACATGCCGAGCCACGTGAAATCCTTTCTGCTGGGCTGTTCGCTGGTCGTGCCGATCCACAACGGCCGGCTCTGTCTTGGCACATGGCAAGGGATATGTCTGTGCGAGCATCGCCACGACGCCGGCCGCCGCCACATCGTGTTGACCGTGCAAGGCGAAACGAGTTAGCCGCCCTCCACGCCGCTTGCCGCTTCGCCGAGATCCCTTAACAAACGACGTCTTGTGGAGCGAGCCGGATTCTCGCGAGCGCCGTTTCCGTCAAGACCGCGTGCCATGACCACTTTTCCGCAGATTTTCCGGCTCCGCCAGAGCTTTGATCCCACCCGCGTGGAAGACGTGCCGGCGGAGGTCCATGCCCAGCTTGCGCGGCTCGATTTGGGCAAGAGAGTCCGGCCGGGCCAGAGCGTGGCGATCACCGCCGGCAGCCGTGGCATCGCCAATATCGCCGCCATCACCCGCGCCATCGTCGAGCATCTCAAGGGATTGGGAGCCGGCCCGTTTGTCGTTCCGGCGATGGGCAGCCACGGCGGCGGCGCCGCCGACGGTCAGCGGCAAGTACTGCAGACGCTCGGCATCACTGAGCAATGTGTCGGCTGCCCGATCCGCTCCAGCATCGAGACAGTTGTCGTTGGCCGCGTCGGGGACTGTCCCAGTTTTCGTCTCAGCGAAAATGGGACCGTGCCCCTCGTTCCCATCGCGAGTTTTCCGATCCATTTCGACCGGCTCGCGTTCGAGGCCGATCACGTGCTGGTCTGCAACCGCGTGAAGCCGCATTCCGGTTTCGCCGGCCCGATCGAAAGCGGGCTGTTGAAGATGCTGACCATCGGCCTGGGCAATCCCGAGGGGGCGACGATCTATCATCGGGCGATGCTCGATTTCGGCTTCGACCGCATCGTTCGCCGCGCCGCGGCCGAGGTGCTTGCCCATGCCACGTGCTGGCCGGCGTCGCGGTAGTTGAAAACGCGTACGACCAGACCGCCCGCGTGGAAGCCATCGCGCCCGAGCAGTTCGAGGCCCGCGAGAGCGAGCTGCTCGTGTTGGCCAAGCGTCTCATGCCCAGGCTGCCGTTTTCGCACGTCGACGTGCTGCTGATCGATCGCATCGGCAAAGAGATCAGCGGCACCGGCATGGACCCGAACGTGGTGGGCCGGAAGTTCAACGACCATAAGGCCGTGGAGGACGAGTTCCCCAAGGTCAAGCGGATTGCCGTTCGCAGTCTGACGCCGCAGAGCCGCGGCAACGCCATCGGCATCGGCATGGCCGAGTTCTGCCGTAGCGAGTTGCTCGCCCGGATCGACGTCGCCGCCACGCGGCTGAATGCGCTGACGTCCGGCCACATTTCCGCCGCCATGACGCCGTTGGACTATCGCAGCGACCGCGAGATGCTCTCCGCCGCGCTGGCCGCCATCGGCCTCTCCTCGCCACCGCAAGCGAAATTCCTCTGGATCCCCGACACGTTGCATCTCAGCGAGATCGAGTGTTCCGTCGCCTATCTCCCCGAAGCCCGCCAGCGGCCTGAACTAGAGATTCTCACCGAGCCGCGCGACTTGCCGTTTCATGGCGGGGATAACTTGGAGGGTGACGTTGCACCGCCCGCGGCCAACAGCGACGGAGTTGTTGGCGGCGGGCTGGGCTGAACGTGGTGACCGGCCGCTGCCGGCACAATTTGTGCAATTGATAGGTCCGGCATTGTCGATACAGTTTCGAGGGGGGATATTATATGGGCACGAAATATATCGTGCGTTGGTGTGTCCTTGCGACAACATGGCTAATTTGCGTTGACTTTGCGGCGTGTGCGGTGGCGGGTTCCACGTCATCGGCTGCCGATTCTGGGCCTGGCGAGCCGGCAGGGGTTGCCGAGGCTTCCGCGCCTGCCAACCCACCGCCGCAGCAGAGGCCGGCGGCCAACTCCGGCAAGGTGGAAGACCTGCTGAACCTCGATATCGATCAGCTTTCCAAGGTTTCGGTCGGCGGCGGGGCAAAGCAAACGAATCTTACGTCGCCGTCGAGCCAGATCAGCGGCAGCGCGGCCGATACGGGCGAGGCGACTTCGACGGCGGACTTGCTGACGCAAGCTCCGAGCGTCACCACCCGCAGGGTGTCGGCCATCACCTTCGATCCTCGTGTACGCGGCTACCATTCGAGCCAGTTGAACGCCACGGCGAACGGGATGAATCAACTGAAGGCCCGGTTGGACATCGACACGCTTTTCAGCCAGATCGACCCGGGCGTCGTGCAGAATATCACGGTAGTCGATGGTCCTTACACGTCACTTTACGGGCCGGGTTTTGCCTTCATGATCGCCGACCTGCTGCCGGCGCCGCGGTTCGAGACGCCGCAGACGCATCTTTCGTCGAACTTCGTCTACGGCAGCAACGCCCAGACGCTGTACTCTCGGGACAACGTGATCACCGGGGGCAAAGACTGGGGGGCGTGCGTCAGCTACGGACTGCGAGACGGCAACGACTACCGCACCGGCGGCGAGAACGGCTATCTGATTCCGTCCCGCTATCAGAAATGGGACGGCTTTGTGGCGGCCAGTTTCGATCTTAGCCCGCTGGCTCGGCTGGAGTTCAACTACTTGCGGACCGAAATGAACGGCGTCGAGTTGCCGGGCGTCGTTTACGACATTCAGAACTCGATGAACGACCAATACAATCTCAGGTATATCGTTCAAGAAGACCCCAAGGGGCCGAAGCAACTCGAGTTGCAAGCGTGGTACACGCAGACGTTCTACTATGGCGACGCCTCTAACGCTTCCAAACAGACCAGCTTCTATCACTCATACATGACCGAGCCGTCTTGGGATTGGGTACGCCCGTCAATACACAAGGTCGCGGCGACCTGGAGTCGATGGGCGTCCGCGCCTTGCGAACGTTCGGCCAGGCCGATGGACCGCAGTGGACGGTGGGTGTGGATTGGCGGCGCTACAGCCAGCACTATCTTGAACAGACGTGGGATTCTGAAGGCGATCTGGTGTGGAATACGCTTTACGGCATACCCCGCTCGAAGACCGACGACGGCGGCGTGTTGACCGACATGCTGCTGCCCGTTTCCGACAGACTGTCAATAAACATCGGCGGGCGATTGGATCTGTGCAAGGCCACGCTGGACGCCAGCGATCCGATCGCCGCACAGGTGGACGACTACACGCCGCGATACGACGAGCCGTCGTATACACTGGGCATGGCCTACATAACGGCGAAACAGAAGTTGGGCGAAAGCACTTTGCTGCGGGGCGGCATCGCCTTCGCCATGCGCCCGCCGGACCTCACCGAACTGTACAACTACGAGGCTTTTGTGCCGCTGTATCGCTTCGGCAACACCTATATCGACGGGCTTTCGACGCTTCGGCCCGAAAAAAATCTGCAATTCGACTTGGGGCTGACCCACCAGACGAAGAAACTCAGCTATGGCGTGCGGGCCTTCTGTTCGATCATCCGCGACTACATCCTGGCGTCACCATGTTTCATCAGCCAGGTTCCTCAGGACCAGGACGCCACGCACGTGTTGGGCCGGAATTTCGCCTATTTTCCTCCCGATCAGCGATACGACCTCGACACGCCAGCCGAAAACGCCGACCAAATGTCGGACAACTACGTGTATGAGAACATCGCCAATGCGTCGCTGCTGGGCGGCGATCTGTTCGGCGAATACCAGGTGCGCGAGGGCTTCTCGGTGTTCGGCAACATGTCGTACGTCTATGGAGTGAACAACTCGCCGGTCTCCGTGCTGACCGACTATCCGTACTTGTCGACCACCTGCGTACTGCAGCCGATTGAAGGCACCGACGGGCTGCCGGGGATCTACCCGCTCTACGGCACGGTGGGCATCCGGTTTTTCGATCCGACCGAGGACCGGTGGTGCATGGAGTTTTGCTGCCGGATGGTGCGGGGGCAAGACCATCCGGCCGTGACGCTCTCCGAGGTTCCCGCCCCGGGATATACGACCTTCGCGGTGCGCGGATACTATCGGCTGCGGAAGAACGTGCGGGTAAGCCTGGACATCGAGAACCTTCTGAACCGCGCCTACACCGAGCCGGATTCGTTGGCCATCATCGGACCGAACGGATTGCCGACATTTGTCGAGGAACCGGGCATATCGGCGTTGATGGGCGTGGAAGCGCGGTTCTAAATGACCTTGCACGATTTTGGCAGGAGAAATAGGGGACAGTTCCAATTTGCCGGAACGCCCCGAGGGTGCTTCGCACAAATTGGAACTGTCCCCTTTTTTTCCTGATCAGCCATGCTCAGCAGCGGTGACAAAGTGTGCGGGCGATTGCGGACCGTGGAATCCGGCCCGCCGGCTAAGTCTGTCGGCAAGCGTCGCGTCGCAGGCCACGCCGCCCTGTGCATTGCCGGCTCTCTCGCGCTGGCGGTCGCCGGACTGTTTCTGATGGTCCATCCCGCGGCCATCGCCTGGGGGCAATCGCCGGAAGAAGACGACACTCGGCGGGAGTACAACATCAAGCTGGCGTATCTCTGCATGTTCGCCCGCTATGTGGCCTGGCCCGAGGACGCCGATCGAGGAAAGGACGGCAAGTGGGTCGTCGGCGTACTCGGCGAAGATCCGTTTCGCGGGGCGCTCGACCGGCTTGCCGCGAAGAAGCGAAAGATCGGCGGGCGGACAATCGTCGTGCGGCATTTCGCCTCGCTCGACAAGTATCGGCGCTGCGACGTTCTGTTTCTTCCGAAGACGCTGCCGCAGAAGAAGCAGGAAGAGGCCATCCGCGGCCTGCGCGGGAAGGCGGTCCTCCTGGTCGGGGAGATTCCCGGGTTCGCCGCCACGGGCGGCTGTCTCGGTTTCTACCGGGACGAAGACAACGTGCGATTCGAGATCAATCTCGATTCGCTCCGCGACCACAAGATCAAGGCGAGTTCCAAGTTGCTCGGCTTGGCGAAGATCGTGAAGCGGTCATCCTAGCTTGAAATTGAAAGTGTGCGTCAACAGCCGCCAGAGCCGCTGGCCGAGCGAAAGCCAGCGGGTGTGCACGCGGGCCTCGCCGCGCAAGCCGATGCGGTATTGGCCCAGCGAATCGTTGATCGGGGCCCGGGCCTGGTACGACGTGCTCATCGGCCGCTCGATGCCGTTCTCCGGGTCGGTCTTCGTGGCCACTTCGCCCTGCGATTTGGTCGTCAGCCGCCGCGGAACGACCTTCAACTCCGATTCGGCCACCTCGGCAATCTCGCTGTGGAGCGTCTCCGATGGGCGGGCGAAGCCCTCCAGCTTGATGTCAACCTTTTGGTGCTCGCCGTCGCGGACCAGGCTGCGGTCGGTCTGGTCGATGACCATCACGGCCTGGAGCTTGTGCGGATCGCCCACCTGGCAGAAGAGCGTGCGTGCGGCCAAGCGCGCGCCGAGGTTCTCCTTTTCCAAGGGCGTGCCGTACCAGGTGTGCAGCTTGTCGTTCGGATCGTCGCGGCGCGGGGTCCATGACGGAGCGAAGACCGTGCCCGCCACCGGCGCCGTCAACCGCAGTCTCTGCTTATCGCTTTCCTGCTCATTCAGCTCTTTCTTGAGGGCTTCGATCTGCTCCCTGATCTGTGGGATTTGGTCTGCGGCCTCGGGGTCAAAAACAGCCTGTTCGGTCAGGTTGTTCAACTTTGTTTGGTTTTCGTCGAGACTGCCTTGCAGCTTGGCGATCTGCAAGTCGACGTCGATGTTTTCGAGTTGGGCCAACTGCTGCCCCTTCTCGACCTGTTGGCCGGCTTTCACGTCGAGTTTTACCAGCTTGCCCGGCACGTCGACGTAGACGTAGTCGGCGCCGCGGGGCTGGATTTCCAACGGACAGACGAAGCTGTGCGGCAAAGGCAGGAAGAGAAACGCCAGCAGCGCCGCGGTCAGCACGCTCAGGCTGACGTAGAAACGTGGTTTTTTCACTTGGTCGATCCTCCCCGGCACGTAGAAGAACTTGCAGAGTTGCCAAAGCGGCATGAAAAACAGCCCCCAGATCGATGCCGCCACCATCACCTTGCCGACAATCTCGAGATGGTACGAGAGGAACAGGCGGTAGAGGAACCAGCAAATCGACAGGGCGATGACCCAGCGATAGGCCGCCGCGGCGAGCGAGTAGAGCACGAAGAACCCCTGGTTCCGCTGGGGGAGAAAGGGGTCGTCGGGCGGCTCGAGCCCAAGGCACCACTCGCCCAGCTTGCGGCTGAGAATCGTGGTGGCCTTCTGCCGCAGGTTGGGAATTTCCGTCACGTCGGATAGAATATAGTAGCCGTCGTAGCGCAGCAGCGGGTTGGCGTTGAAGATGACCGTGGTGACCGAGGAGATGAACATCACGTCGAGGCAGAGGTTGTGGAAGAGAGTTTCGGGCACGGAGAACCACCAGAGGAACGTGCAGATCGAGGCGATCACCAATTCGACGTAGATGCCCGCCGTGCCGATGGCCGCCCGCGCCCACTTGCTCGGCAGCATCCAGGAGTCGGAGACGTTGCAATAGAGGCAGGGCGTCAGCACGAGGACCATGACGCCCATTTCGTGACATTCGCCGCCGAAATGCTTGCAGGTCAGCCCGTGGCCGAACTCGTGCATCACCTTGGTGATGCACAGCACCACCATCAGCCAGAAGGCGTTGTGGATGTTGAAGAACTGGTGAAACTCGGGCAGCTTCGAGCGAAACACGTCGAACTCGACCGCCACCAGCGTCGCCGCCGACAGCATCAACGTGCAGCACAAAAACACCATGATCGGCGAGAAGAACCAGCGAATCTTCGGATAGAGCCAGTTGAGGATGCGCTCGGGATCGAACCCCTTGAAGCGGATGCACAGCACGTTGCTCACGGCCGCCCAGAACATCTTCCATTTGCGTTCGTCGCGGCGTTTGCGAAGTTGATGGCCCTGGCCGGGCACGTCGGCAATCACCAGTCCGCTACGGTGCAACATGCCCAGAAACGACTGCAACTCTTCGAGCGTGATCTTCTCCGGCGGAAATTCGGCCTCGAATCGCTCCTTGATCTCGTCGAGGCTGGTCATGCCGTCGAACATCTGGAGGATGGCGAACTCCTCCTCCTGGAAGCGGTAGTAGGCCAGGCCGACCGGATCCTTCACCACCCAGTAGCTTCGCCCCAAATAGTGCTGCCGCTGCGCAACCAGATCGGGCCGCATGCGGATCGGCGACTTCCGTGCGGAACTGGAGAGCAGGCTGTCTTGAAGGGTGACCATAGGAGAATTGTTGATTGCCGATTGTCGATTGCTCACGAGACGCGCATCGTGAAATCAGCAATCAAAAATCAACAATCAGCAATCATTTCAATTGGATTGTCATATCGACGTTCATGCCGGGGTTGAGAACCCAGACGCCGTTGTGCTTGCGGTTTTCCACTTCGGCCCGCACGAGAAATTTCCCCCCTTCGATGACTGGCTTAACGTACACGACCTTGCCCGGGAACGTTTGCCGTCCGAACCCGGGAGCGTCGCGGCGATTTCGGCGTCACGGCCTTGCAGTTCCGAGGGGCGATGCTTCTTGGCGTCAATCCAGCCGTTGACGCGAAGGCGATCCATGCAGACCAGTTGCATCACCGGCTCGCCGATCTGCACCCATTGACCGACGTGCTGCGTAAGCTCGACGACGACGGCGGAAAGCGGGCGACCTTCGCGGTCGAACCAGGAGGGGGCGACGATCTGGCGGCGCTCGATGTTTGCCTCGGCGGTGTGCAACTCGGCCTCGGCCATCTGCGCCTCCATCTTGGCGACGACCTGGTCTTTCGTCGATTTCTCGGCAGACAGCACCATTTTGTGCCAATCGAGGAGCCGCCTGAGCACCTCGGAGTGGGTCATCGTGCCCGGCACCTTCTTATTGGCGTCTTCGGCTTCGTCATAATCGACCTTGGCCACCTCGGCCGCCATCTTGGCGAAGCGGATGTCGACGTCGTCTTCCGACTTTTTGGTAGCCGCCTGCCATTTGAAGTACGCCTGTTCCCGCTGCATTCGCGGAATCACATCGTCGATCTGGGCGAGGATCTGCTTGGCGGACACCTGCTCCCCCTCGTGCACGAAGATTTTCGTCAACACGCCCGCTTCCCGCGCCGGAATCTGCGCTTGCTCTTCGGGATAGAGCTTGCAACTCGAAGCAGTCGCCGTGTCCGCCGCTTTCAACGGCGACGGCAAGAGCGCAAGAGACAGGCCGCCCAGCAGAAACACCATCAATCGCATGACACTACCTCAAAGAAACGCAAGGGTTGGGGTGGCAGTTGCACTGCCGCCCCCAAACGGTACCGCTGCTCCGCGGGCGGCAGTGCAACTGCCCGCCCCAACGAGTCTACCTCAAAAGTACCTAAACCATATTTTCGCCTGAACGAACTCGATCAGGTCGTGCAGGAGCACGTAGCCCAAGGGGCGACGGCCGCAATAGACTTTGGCGCTCACGGCGGCGCCCTGGCGGAGTTTCTGCTCCGCGCGCAGTTGCTCCATCTCCGTCTTGTCCAGTTCGACGTAGATCATCACCGTGTTTCCTTCATCGCCGCGGACCTCGGCGCTGCGGGCGACCTCCTCGATCTTGCCGTGGCGGGTCGTGCCGGGTTGCAGGGCGAGAATATAGGTGACGTCCAAATCCTCCTTCTTCATGGCCCGCTGGGCGGCGGTGATGTGGCCCATGCGGTTCTCTGGCATGTGTACCTCCAGCCGCCAGCGTTTGCTGGGGTCGGCCACCTGCATCAACTCGTCGCCGGTTTGCACCGGGCCGGGTGAGCAAGCGATTCCGCAAGTCCCACGTGATAATCTGGCCGTCGATCGGACTGCGAACCTCCAACTCCGCCTGCTTCTCCTTATAGAGATCCCATTGGCGATTGAGCGAGTCCAACGTCTGGCTCAGTTCCGACTGTCGGCCGATCAGCCGCTTTCGCTCCTCGGGCTTGAGCTATCCTTCCGGTGGCCAGTTCTTGCCGCACGCTGTCCAGCTCTTCTCGGGTCTTCGCCCAGGTTTCCCACGATCTCTTCCAGGGCGGTCTTGATCTGAGTGCTGCGGAGTTTCAACAGCAATTGGCTCTTCTTTGACGAAGGCCCCGTGCTCGATTCCCTCGGGAATGTCCTCCACGACGCCATCCACCTGGGCGTAGACGTTCCGCCGCACCACCGGTTCGAGCGTTCCTTTGCCTTCCAGCGAGAAACTGGCGGGCCAAAACCCCAGAATCAGCAGCAGCGCCAGCACCGCGCCGGCGATGCTGAGCGTCTTCGGCAGCGTGCGGGCTTCGACGATCCAGCGCGTTTTGCCCAACGCCCGCCAAACGGGCATCAGAAACAGATTCTGATGTTCCAGCGCGTTGGCCAGCGCCGTCGAACTGTGCTGGCAAACCACCTCGGATCGGTGCGTCAGGCTCTGCGACACGCGGCTGTCTTCAATCTGCTCGACGATCAGCGCCCCGATCGGCGGCTCCGGTTCGACTCGTTTCTTCGGGTCGTCCTCCTCGAGCGGAGGCGGGCGGCGCAGCGGCAGCACGGCGACGGTTTTCGAGTGGGCCTCGTCGACGTACTCCTGCAAAGCGTCTTCGACCTGCGGCGGCAGATCGCCGGTGTCGCCCGTGTACCAGATCGGATCGCCGCTGGCCACCACCGCCGTGGCCAGCTTTCCCAGCAGGCGGATCAGTGTTCGATCGCTTGTCGAAGAGATCCTGGCCGCTGACGGCCTCGATGTAGCACTTTCGCCCCTTGCGGATCGCCACGCTGACGCGGTCGCACTCGATCAGCCGGCGCCCCTCGTTGGCGATGGTGTAGGCGGCCTCGCGCGGATCGAGCGAAATGTGAACGGTGCGGGTGAAATCCTCCAATTGGGTCCAGAGGGTTTGCCGGTCGGAGAAATGCCGCAGTTGGTGGCTCTTCAAGAAGTCGCCGGCCAACTCGCACATCTGCGACGAGAAACCGCAGATAACCCTTCTGGGTGGTTGGCGCTGGAGTCCGACCGCTGGAAGATCTCGACCAGGCCAACGCTCTCCAGATCGGTCTTCAGCAGACCGAGCAAGAGGAGAAACTCGGTGGGATTGGCGGCGGGCACTTCGCCGTCGGTGCGTTGCGAGGTCGCCGGGCCCCGAGTACGGCGGCACGAGCATGGCTTCGCCGTCCGAGAAGGTCTTTGTACAGCAGGCGGCCGTGCTGGGCCTGGTGTTCCTCGCTGTCGCGGAGGTTGGTCTCCTGGATGTTGATCTGATATTGCAGCGCCAGGCGACCCTCGGGGTTCATCGTCCAGACGGCCCCCCCGACCGCCGCCAGGGCAGACACCACCCTCGGCAGGAACTGACCGTAAAACTCCTCCGGGGCGACGTCGGTCTTGGTCAGTTGCGCAATCTCCGCCACCAGCGAGCGGATTTGCTGTTTCGTCTGCTCGATCAGTTGCGGGTCCAGGGGCTGTTCAATGCTCATATATACTATGTACCCCGTCTTGGTTCCACTCTCAAGGTTAGCTTGGACTTAATGTGTTCCGGAGGGGTTGCAGCCCTTATTTGCTGACGTATCTGCCATCTTGACCATACGTAAGGATGGTGCTGGCCGATTCGGAAGTGGCGGTCGAAGGCCCGGCCCGGCTAAACGATGGAGGCTGCGAATCCCCCCCAATGTCTCGCCTAACCATGCCCCGAGACGCCCGTATTCTTCGTAACCGCTGCATTTTTGCTTGCAATTAAACTCGTTTCTCGCTAAGATCGCAGTTGCCATCTGGAATATACCACTGTGAAAGCCGGGGCGCAGCCTCTCGTGATGTGCATTTGGATTTGGGTTGGGGGATCGACACTTTTCGCCAAAACGCGGGGGATTACCTATCGCGTCGTGTGATCGGGGTCGCTCTCTCGGCTGCAACGGACGGGACAGAGAGTCAGATCGGGGTTGGTGATGAAGTCTAGCGACTACCAAGCGCTTTTCGTCCGCGATGTCGTGAATCGCCGGTTCGCATTCCGCGCTTTCACCGTATCGTTGCTCTCAGTTGTCTTCGTTCTCTTTTGTGCTTTCGGGTTGTTCCAAGATGGTTCGCTGTCGGCCGGTTGTTTTTCCGTCGGCGGCTTTTCCTTTTCTTACGCGATGGCAGCAGTGGTATTGGCAATTGGCGTGGCGGCCGCTTGCGTGTGCGACGTGTCGTGCTCGCGCGCGGTTGCCGGTGACATCATGCGGGCGATGCCCGCGGTTAACGCTCGGGGGCCGGAATTTCTTCAAGGCAAGACTGGTTCCACATCCGTCCGGGGCAACGCACAAACAAGTTGCGCGTTTAGGGAGTTGCGAGTTTACAGCATGGAGGTGCAGCATCAACTCAAGATCGCGACAAGCGAGAGGGAGGTGGAGAGAACTGGTTAAACCCGCGGGTTTCCCCCTCCGCGCTTGGCGCGTGGGCGGGGAGATCAGATGTTGTGCGTCCCGGCGGCCGCGCCTCGGGGGCGTGGGCTGAGTCGGAACGCGTGTCTCCGAGAAGGAACGAGGGGACAAGAATGGATTTTGTCAGGGACGATGAGTTGCTTCTTCGGGTATTCCTCGATGTCTCATTTTGGAGGGTTCAAGTAATGAGGTTACTTCTTAAGGCGTCTCTATTTCTCTTTTTAGTGGGCATGGTGATGGTGCTGCCATTACATGCTGTCGAAACCTACTGGGGCGGTGGTGTTTCGGTGGATTTCAGTTCTGCGGCTAACTGGGATGCGAACTTTCCCGGCTTTCCCAGCGCCGACACCGACATCTTCGGCGTCGGTCCCGGGACGACCTTCAATCCAGTGCTGGACAGCAGTTCGTCGATCACGAACCCGTCGATCGGCGTGCTCAGCGTCGGCACTTATGCCGGTGCCGGCGGTGGCAATGGCAACATGACCATCGGCAGCGGCGGCATCCTCGACGTCACCGGCAGCGACCCTAACGCTAACGGCGGCGTATTGATCGGCACCGACGATGGAACGTCCAACTACACTGGCGGAGACGGCGTCTTGAACGTCACCGGCACAGGCCAGTTGAATGTCGTCACCAACTACAACAGCATACTTATCGGTTCGGGTGGCCGTACCGGCACGCTCAACATGAACGATGTGGGCAATGCCGGCGTCGTGAGAGTCGCAGGCCATTTGTGGGCTGGAGAGTACGCCTCCACCGCCTACATCAACTTAGGCGGAACGGCGAAACTGGCTGGCACGTGGAACGAAATGGAGTTCGGCCACAACGGCGGCACCGCGTCGGTCTACATGGCCGACGACAGCGGCTTGGGCAACGTCACCAACGAAGACTGCTGGTTTATCAACTTCGGTGACGGCGCCGGCAGCCGCGGAACCCTCGAAATGCACAACACCGCGCACGTCTCTACCGGCTACAATATTGGGATTGGCGTCAATGGCGGTGTCGGCAGTGTCACCATGTATGACGCATCTACAATGTCCTGCGGCGACAGCCTGTCGATCGGCTCTGGTGCCGCCGGCACCATCGGCACGTTGGACATGAGGGGTACTTCCTCGTTCACCCAGACCGGCGGTGAGCTCTGGATTGGCCGTAGCGGAGGCGCGGGCATCGTTAACATGTCTGGCACCGCCACGTTCGCCTATAACGTCAACGACCGTTGGTGCGTTCTCGGCGCGGACGCCGCGGGGGCGGCCACCGTAACGTTGAAAGACCACGCGACGTTCACCACCAATAACAATAACGTCACGTATGTCGGCGGCTTTAGCGGCGAAGGTCTGGTTGACATGAGCCAGGACGCCGCGAACAATTACTCGACCTTCAAGCACACCACCGGCGAGCTGCGCCTCGGCGACGGCCCGGGCACGAGCGGCACCATCCTGATGGACGGCCACACCACGTTAGACGTAACTGGCAATCTCCTCACCGTCGCTTACAACGGTGGGACCGGCCTTCTCCAAACGGCCGGCAACGCCGCGGTCAAGTCCAATGCTATGGCTGTCGCCCTCTGGGGAGGTAATGGCCTAGTCTCGATGGCCGGTGACTCGACCTTGAGCATCTCGGACTGGATGAACATCGGCGATCAGGGCGCCGGCACATTTACCATGATCGGCAATTCCGCCGTCGACGTTAACCGTACGGCCATTGGCGTCGGCGCCGGCAGTGGACTGCTCGAAGTCGGCGGCAACGCCACATTCACGAACAACGGTTATTCCGGTGATTTCACCGTTGGCCAATCCGCCCTTGGTGGAACACTCAATCTCAGTGGCGGCACGGTCCAGCAACTCGGCGGATGGACCAACGTTGCCCATGACCACGGCACCTCCGGACTCGTCAATGTCACCGGCGGCACGTTTGTCGGTAACAACGTGCTCTTCATCGGCCGCGGCGGCGGGAC
>CAWFIG010000007.1:0-31687 GCA_963815695.1 uncultured Planctomycetia bacterium | reverse complement strand
GGGCAATGGCACTAAGTTTGTCTTGACACAAAAAGAGTCCTCCGTGACATAAGCCTTTTACCACAAAGGACTTTGTCAGGAGGAATCGAACGATGTTCACGGATGAACGAAGGTGTAATATATGGGATCGAATTCGTCAACACGATTTGCGGGTTTTTGGCAAAATACTGACGCCTGCGCTGTTGAAAGAAGCGTGCAAGCTGCGGGTGTGAAGCTGGGAAGCAACCCGTTGAACTATGCCAACATGGTTTGGCTGGGGATTGGGGCTGGCCTGGACACTGCCAGAATTTCGCCGACATCCTCGTCTCCACCTTCAGTTGTTGGAGGATGCCTACCTGTGGAAGCCCGATCGTGTGCCTTCCAAACGGAAGCGGCGTGCCTCGAATACAATCCCCACGGCAAGCAGGTGCTTGACGAGCGAGGAAGCTTTCGTGCAGGCGTGGTGGGGATGCCGATGGATTTTTGGTCGTGGCTGATTCTGCTGCTGGTGCAACGCTTTCAGGTCCAGCATCCCGCCGCCGTGCGGTGGAAGGGTTTTCGTTTTCGCCGGCTTGACGGCACGGAAATCGCCTTGCCCTACTGGAAAACGTTGGCCCAAACTTTCGGCACCAGCCGCAACGGCCGACGGCGACGACGCCCTCAACGGCGTATGCTCATGTTGGCGTTTCCGCAATGCCGGCTGCCGTGGTGTTACGACCTGACGCCGCGATCGTGCCACGAGCAGACCTCGGTGGCCCGGCTGGTCGAATACCTGGAGCCGCGAGACCTGTTGTTGATGGACCGAGCTTTTAAGCTATGGGCTGTTTTGGCAAATCCAACGCCGACGGGCATTTTTCGGCATCCGGCTGCGTCGCGGCGTATTGCTGAAAACGTTGAAAAACCTCGACCGGACGATCGGCGGCGGAATGGAAAATGCCCAAAACGTCGCGGAAAAAGTGCGCGTGGAAAAGCCTGCCCGAGTTGCCGCAATCGTAGACGTTGCGGGTGGTCCGCTATCACATGGCCGGCTTTCGTCCCAGTGCCGTGGTCACCAACGTGCTCGATCCCAAAATCGTTTCCCGCGAGGATTGGGTGTGCATGGCGACCGCCGACGAGGCGGGCCACGTTCTGGAGGCAGGCTTGTACCATCGCCGCTGGGAAATCGAGACGATGTTTTGCGAATTGAAAGTTCGGCAGGGAATGCAGCGTTCGTTGCGCAGCCGCACGGCGGAAGGCGTGGCCTTCGAGGTGGCGGGCCACGTGCTGTTGTATTTCCTCACCCGCTGGCTGATTTTCGAGGCGGCAGAAGAGCATGGAGTTTCGCCGTTGCGAATCAGTTTCACGCATCGCCGCGAAATCAACGATATACGTCATGCGTTGCTGCTGGCCGATCCCCAGCGAGTGCGTCGGATTCTTCTGCCACGATTGTTGTTGCGAATAGCTCAACATTTAGTCCCGCTCCGTCCCGGTCGTCATTATCCGCGTCCCGCCGACCGCTACCGGAAAGGCAAGTATCGTCAAACAGCTAAACGAGTTACAAAACAAACTTAGTGCCATTGAGTAGTGGGTAGTGGATAGTGGATAGTGGACACCGCCGCAGTCTCCATTTTCATATCTGTTATTGCTAGTCTTTCATCCCTCATCCTTCATCCCCATCCCTTGTGCCCCATGCTCATCATCACCCCACAATTGCAGATTCCTTTGCGGGAGTTCGAGTTCACTTTTGCCCGCAGCAGCGGGCCGGGCGGACAAAACGTCAACAAGGTGAACACGAAGGCCCTGCTCCGCTGGCCGGTGATGACCAGCCCCAGCCTGCCCGAGCCGGTGCGGCGGCGGCTGCTGGCGAAATGCCGCCGCCAGGTCACGGCCGAGGGCGATCTGCTGATCGTCAGCCAACGCTTCCGCGACGCCGGCCGCAACGTGGCCGACTGCCTGGAAAAGCTGCGGCAGTTGCTCGTCGAAGCGGCGTCACCTCCACGTGCTCGCAAGCCCACGCGGCCCACGAGGTCGTCGGTGCGGCGTCGCCTGGAAAACAAGCGGCGGCTCGCGCAGAAGAAGCGGCATCGCCGTTCCGCCGGCGCGGACGACTCGTGAAGCAAGCCCCAGGTGCGAATCGCAGTCGTGGGGCGTTTGCAGACGCTACGTCGCTCTCGTGAAGCACAATGACAAGTCCCGGAACCGCCACGTCGCAAAGCAGTTCTTTGCCGCGTCGTTCCAGGCCCTGTTTCTGTTTCCGCCGGCGCAGTATGATTAAGATATGCCCAACGAACACGAAGACATCGATTTTGTCCTGCGGCAGTGGCCTTTCAAGCCGGGGGTGATCGCCGCCCGGCTGGTCCGCGCCGGCGACGGGCGCGAGTTGATCCAAATGCGGATCGAAATGGGCCTGCTGCAAATGGAGACCGGCGGCCGGCCCGACGGCGAGCATCCCGGCGGCGTCGATACGTGTCTCGACTGGCTGCGGGAATTGGCGCGAGTTCAGGGCGATGCGTTCGCGCTGAATGAAGAGCAGTGCATGGAGATCGACCGCGAGTTTGCGCAGTTCTACCACCGGCGGATCTGCTATTCTGGCGCTGCGGCAGTTTGCCCGCGCGATCGCCGACGCCGACTACACGCTGCGACTGATGGACTTCGTCGCGGCCCACTCCCCCAATCAACAATGGACGCTTTCGCACGAGCAGTATCGGCCCTTCGTCCTCTTCCATCGCATTCAGGCGGCGGCGATGCTCGCCCTGGAACAGCACGGCGCCGAGCCGGCCATCGAGACGATCAACCGCGGCCTGGACGAAATGCGCGAGATGTTCGTCAGGTTCGGGGCCGAGGAGCAGTTCGACGGCGACGAACTGGTCAGTCAATTGGCCGTAATGAAGGAATCGCTGCGCGAGGAGTATCGGGTCGGCAAGACGCTGGCCGAGCAGCTTGCCGACGCGGTGGCGGCCGAGGAGTACGAGCGTGCCGCCCGGCTCCGCGACGAAATTGCCCAGCAGCAGCGACGAAGGCCGTAGCGGTCTCCCGCCTGGTTGCGACGCTCCGCGTCCTAAGGCATGGCTCGACCGCGGCTGCATTTCCACGCGGAGCGTGGAAACGACGGGCTATCCCGTCTTGCCCAGCGATTCGGCCTGGTTGAGCTTGTTGTAGAGCGTCTTGACGCTGATGCCGAGTTCTTCGGCCGCCTTGGGCTTGTTGCCGTGGTGACGGTCGAGCGCCTGGTGGATCGCCTGCATCTCGCGCTCGCGGAGGTTGAGCGTCTCGGCGGGGCGAAGCGGGACCGTCGATGCCGGCGGGGCGGCAAAACGCCGCGGCAGGTGTTCCGGGCGGATCGGCAGCGAATCGCATAGGATCAGCGCGTGCTCGACGACGTTCGCCAACTCGCGGACGTTGCCCGGCCAGGTGTGCGCCATCAGCATCTCCAGCGCCTCGGGCGAGAACAGCTCGTCGTCGCTGCGGCCGGGCGCGCCGAACCGCGCCGCCAGGCGACGCGCCAACAGCGGAACGTCTTCGATCCGCTCGCGCAGCGGCGGCAGCGGAATCTCGAACGTGTTGATGCGGAACCAGAGATCCTCGCGGAAATCGCCGGCAGCGACCATTTGGGCCAGATCGCGGTTGGTGGCGCAAATCACGCGGACGTCGCAACTGAACGGCTCGTTGTCGCCCACCCGGCGGACCTCGCCGCTTTCGAGAAAACGCAGCAGCTTCGCCTGCATCGTCTTGGGCAACTCGCCGATCTCGTCGAGGAAGAGGCTGCCGCCGTTGGCCACTTGCAGCAAACCGGTGCGATGCTCGTCGGCGCCGGTAAAGGCGCCCTTGCGATGGCCGAACAGTTCGCTTTCGATCAGGTTTTCGGGCAGTGCGCCGCAGTTGATCGGCACCAGGGGCATTTCGGCCCGGCGGCTCTGCTGGTGCACCGCGCGGGCGACAAGCTCCTTGCCCGTGCCCGTCTCGCCGAGAATCAGCACGGTCGAATCGGTCGTGGCCACCCTGGCGATCAGGCGGCGGACCTGCTCCATCGCCGGCGATTGGCCAATCAGATCGGGCGAGCCCTCGATGCGTTCGAGCCGCTGCTTCATTGCCCGGCACTTGTTGGTCAACTCGCGTTTTTCCGCCACGCGGGCCAGCAGCGATTCGAGATCGGCCAGCTTGCAGGGCTTGGTGAGATAATCGAAAGCGCCGTAGCGAAGCGCCGCAACGGCGGTTTCCAGCGACGATTTGCCCGTCAACACGATCGCCTCGGTGTCGGGCGAAAGTTGCTTCGCCCGCGCGATCACCTCGATGCCGTTGCAGCCGGGCATGTCGAGATCGACGAGGATGCAGTCGTAGGTGTTGCGATCGAGCGCGGCCAGCGCGGTGGTCCCGTCGGGGCAGACGGTAGCCTCGTGGCCCATCCGCGGCAGCTCGATGCGCATCAGCTCCTGCAACGATTTCTCGTCGTCGGCAAACAACAGCTTCAGGCGATTATGCGGCTTGGCGGCGATCGTCGGACTCCTTCGTAATGCGGCACAACGGCAGGTGAACGCGAAACGTCGAGCCGCGGCCGGGGCCGTCGCTGGCGGCTTCGATGTCGCCGCCGAGATCGGCGATGATGCGGTAGGTGATCGAGAGCCCCAACCCGGTCCCTTGGCCCCCGCGGCGGCGCGTGAAAAACGGCTCGAAGAGGTGTTCCAGCGTGCGGGCGTCCATGCCGCAACCGTCGTCGGCCACCGTCAGTACGGCGTGGTTTCCGCCGGCGCTCAGTTCGACGCGCACCGTGCCGCCGTCGTCGAGGCTGTCCAGCGCGTTGGTCAGCAGGTTCAGCACGACCTGCTTGATCTCCTGTGGATTCACTTCGGCGCTGACCGGCTCGCGGGGCGAATTCGACGTGCTTCCGCTGGTACTTTCCCAGGTGGCCGAGCATTTCGATCACCCCGCAGACCAGTTCGCCCAATTCGGTGCGCTTCGCGTCTGCCCGGGCCGATGCGGGAGAAGTCCAACAGTTTCTCGGTGATCCCTTTGCAGCGGAACGCCTCGGCCTGGATCATCCGCAAGTAGTTGGCGGCGACCGCCTGCTCGGGGTCGTTCTGGTCGAGGATCTCGCGGAAGCGGTTCTCCAGCGATTCGGAGCACATCGCGATCGAGGCCAACGGGTTGTTGATCTCGTGCGCCACGCCGGCCGCCAGAAAACCGACGCTGGCCAGTTGCTCGCTTCGCACCACCTGCTTGGTGCGGACCTGCACCTGACGGTCGAGATCGTCGCGAATCTCCTGAAACCGCGCGGTCATGTCGTTCATCGCCTTGGCCAACTCCGCCATCTCGTCGCCGGTCTCCAGCCGGATGCGGTAGTCGAACTCGCCGGCGGCGACGCAACGCGAGCCGGCGATCAGAATCCGCAATGGGCGAAAGACCCAGCGGTAGGAGAGCCGCATGAAGAGGAGGAAGATCAGCGCGGCCGATACGGCCGCCGCCCATTCGCTCACGATCAGCGCGGCGTACTTGCCCCGCACTTCATCGGAGAAGCCGGCCAGCTTCTTGTGCAGGTGGCTCGGCAGCTCCTTGGCGAGCTCTTGCAGTTGTTCAAGTTCCACGTCGAGCCAATCGATTTTTACGTTGTCGAGCATCCAGTCTTCGTCGCCGTTGGCCGAGCGAATGCGTTTCATTTGCTTCTCGATGTCGCGAACCGTCTCCTTTTCCTGTTCGTGATCGGAAATGCTCACGTCGGCCCTCGCTTCACTGGCCAACTGGTTCCGATATTGCGATAACGTCTGGTCGACCTCGTCCAACTGCGAAGAGAACTGCTCGCGGAGCAACCGCATCGAGGCCGGATCGCGGCGGTTGTCGAGGAACGTGTTCAGCCTTGGGCCGCGCAATTCCCCGATGGTAATTCGCAGATCGCTGACGTGCCGGCTGAGTTCGGCCGCCAGCGGCAGCTCGTTCACGCGCCAACTCAAGCTGTTCACCAGGTTGCGGTAAGCGTAGGTGGCCACCAGCCCGGTGCTCGACAGGATCGAGACGACCAGGACCAACAAACCCAGCCCCAGCAGCAGCTTCCGACGAATTGGCCACTTCGATAGCACCGGCGACCTCCTTGTCGCGGGTAGGAGAAAGGGGCGGGAGTGTAGCAGAAGCCCCTGGGCTGGGGCAAGGGGGAATCGGGGTGCTGCGGAAAATGGGGTGTGGGCATCTTGATTGTGGGTGGGAAATTCGACAATAAGCGCTTTTCCGGCGGAGGTTTGCCTATCTTCCACCGAATCAAGGAGCAAAGGTCGTGGAAGGCCGCAATCGGGTTGCCGGGATGATGCCGGAGAAATCAGAGGAAGTGCAACGTGTGCATGATGTTATGCCAAAAGCAATGGATCAGGAGATTTGGCGAATGGCCGAGTTTGTGGTTACTCGGCGCGATGACCAATTGTTTGGCAAGACGGAGTTCGCCCTGCGCGAAAAGGTCCTTCGGATGGGGGCGCAAGCACTCGAGGCAACGGTCGACCACCGAAAAAAAAGGGTACCAGGGCAGCAGCATCGCCTGTCCCAACTGTGGCCACGACGGACGTTTCGTCGGCTGGCGGACGCGGGGCATTATGACCCTGATGGGGCCGATCCTTGTCCAAGCGGCGTATTACCATTGCCGCGCTGGTCACTCCGGCCATAAGCCTTGGGAACACGTGCTGCAATTGAAACCAATCGCGTTGAGTCCTGCCGCGGAGGAGATTACGGCGATGGCTGGCGTGTTGGGCAGTTTTGGCGAAGGCGCGGAGCGGGTGTTGCAGAAAATGGCGGCGTTGCGGCTAAGCGAATCGGCGGTCCAGCGGACCACGAAAGCCGCGGGCGAACGCCGCGGCAAAACGCTTGGAAGCCGGCGAATCCGTGGGACCGCGGGAAAAGTTCCTTATGCCCCCACGGGTCGACAAAAAGAAAGTTGGAACGAGGCTCATCTTCTCAAACATCTTGACCATTTCCGTTTCGGTTCCGACTTCATTATCCATGACAACCGGGCGATGTTTTAGCCTTTCTCTTCGCGGCAACGCATCGATCGCAGACGGATTTCCCGATCCGCCCCCAACACCCAGACGGATTGGGAAATCCGTCCTACCGCGAGCGCCTACACGTCCAGCCCGCGTTCCAGATACGTGTAGCCCTCCAGGCCGGACCCGTAGAAACGCAAGATGCGGCCGGCCTGCTGGTCGTCGATGACGTTGCGGCGGACCGCGGCTTCGACCGAGGCGTGCAGCGGGGCCAGAGGACGTCTTGGGATCGAACTGCACGTACTGGAGCACCTCGCGGACGGTGTCGCCCTTGACCACCTCCTCGATCACCAGGTCGCCCTGCTCGTCGATGCTGACGTGGACGGCGTTGGTGTCGCCGAAGAGGTTGTGCAGGTCGCCGAGGATCTCCTGGTAGGCGCCGACGAGGAACGCGCCGAGGTAGTAGGGCTGGCCGTCGAACGTGTGCAGCGGCAGCGTGCGTTTCACGTCGCGGCGGTCGATGAACCGCTCGACCTTGCCGTCGGAGTCGCAGGTGATGTCGCCCAGCACGGCGTGGTGCGTGGGCCGCTCGTCGAGCCGGTGGATGGGCATGATCGGAAAGAGCTGCTTGATGGCCCAACTGTCGGGAATCGACTGGAAGAGCGAGAAGTTGCAGAAGTACGTCTCGGCCAGCATGGCGTCGAGCCCGTCCAGCTCCTCGGGCACGTACTCCAGGCCTTGGCGGAGCAGCCGGCGGACCTTGCGGCAGATGGCCCAGTAGAGCTTCTCGGCCTGGGCCCGCTGCTCCAAGCGGCAGGTAGCCGCCGCCGAACAGGCTGCTCGCCATGTCCATCGCCTGCTGGGCGTCGTGGTAGGCCTCCAGCATGTTCGCTGGGCAGTCATCTCGCGGTAGGTGTCCAGCAGGTCGAGCAGCGGTTGCTCGGCGCTCTCGGGCAGCTCGGGGGAGCTCGTCTTCGCCGTGGCCGGAGACGCCCAGCACGTTGAACACCAGCACGCTGTGGTAGGCGACGACCGCGCGGCCGCTTTCGGAGAGGATCGTGGGATGGGCCACGCTCGGCGTCGTCGCAGACGCTCTGGATGTGGAACACGACGTCGTTGGCGTACTCCTGCGAGCGTGTAGTTGGCGCTCGACTCGAAATTGGTCTGCGAGCCGTCGTAGTCGACGCCCAGTCCGCCGCCGACGTCGAGATATTGCAGCCCCGCCCCCTGCCGGACCAGATCGACGTAAATCCGCGTCGGCTTCGTTCAGCGCCCGCTTGATGTGGCGGATGTTGGTGATCTGGCTGCCGAGGTGGAAGTGCAGCAGCTTGAAGCAGTCCTCCATGCCGCGGGCCTTGAGCTCGTCCTAGGACCCGCAGGACCTCGCTGGCCGTCAGGCCGAACTTCGAGCGGTAGCCGCCGGAGGACTGCCACCGCCCGGAGCCGGGCGAGGCCAGCTTCAGCCGCACGCCGATCAGCGGCCGGACGCCGATCCGTTCGGCCGCCTCGAGGATCAGCTCCAGCTCGGTGTACTTCTCGATGACCGATGAAGATCTGCCGGCCGATCTTCTGGGCCAGCAGCGGCCATCTCGATGAACTCGCTGTCCTTGAAGCCGTTGCAGACGATCGGCACCTCGTTGTCGGCCATGGCCACCACGGCCAGCAGCTCCGGCTTGCTGCCGGCTTCGAGGCCCGAATGGTACGGCTGGCCGAAGCGCAGCACCTCCTCGACCACGTGCCGCTGCTGGTTGACCTTGATCGGATAGACGCAGCGGTAAGCCGCCCTGGTACTCGCTGCTCGTTGATGGCGGCTTGGAAGGCGGCTTGGATCTCCTCCAGGCGATGCTTGAGCATGTCGCCGAAGCGGATCAGCACGGGCAGCTCGATCTGCCGGGCTTGGAGCCGGTCGACCAGCAGCTTCAGGTCGATCTTCTGCTGCGGCTCCTTTCCGGGATGGACGCAGACGTTCCCGGCATCGTTGACCGAGAAATAGCCCTTTCCCCAGTCGGCCACCTCATACAGTTCCGCCGCATCGACGGTCGTCCACCGGCGAGTCTCCTGCTCATTCACCTACGTTGCCCTCCAAAGCTGCAAAAGGAAGGAAGAACCGTTCCGAGCGCGAGGGGGACGGAGGGGCGTGTCGGGCAGACGTCGTCCCTCTTGGGGAGATTCTGTGCGACAGGCTCCTCCACCCCCTTCCGGTACGTTGGCGCTCGCGCAATTGTGCCGCGATCGGCTCCGACTGTCAAGTCAGCGGAAATGGGGGGAGATGGAGGGTACAGCCGCGGGTTTTTGGGCTTACTGTTCACGAGGCCAGTGCGGCGCCGGTTCACGAGCGCTTCCCTGCGGCACGGCTAAACGGGGGTGGTCGCGTTATTCGCCCAGTATCTCGATTCGTGCCAGAATCTCGGCCTGCTTGGCCGCCGCGTCGATCGGCAGAATCACGTAAGCCCCGTTGTCGCCGCAGCAATCGAGAACGATCTGGAGATCGTTCGGCGCCATGAATCCCTTAAAGCAGGGCTCGTGGCCGGTGATCAGCAGCTTGGCCCCGACCAACTCGGCGAACGCCTGGGCGTTCTCGCCACGATAATCGCGACCCCAGACCAGCCGGAAGACGTCGGTTCCGTCGATGCCGTCGCCCGCCTGAAGGTCGCGCAGCAGAACCGACGGGTCGAAACCCTGAGAATCGACCAAGTTGGGCAAGCTGTGCGTGACGAACACCCCTTGCGGCAGCCGCACGGCCAGCGGACAGCTCCAAAGGAATCGCATCGACGCCAGACGGACCTCTTCCACCGCCGAACCGTAACGCTGGCGCAACCCGATCCGGAATGCCATGTTCAACAACTGGTTGTTCTTGCAGATCGGAAAATCGGCCAGTTCGGCCAACTCGTGGTTGCCGAGTATCAGATGGACTTGCTGCGAATGCTTCACCGCAAGCTCGGCGACGTCTTCGACGATCGTGTGCGACATGCAGCCGCCGCCAGGATAGCTCGGTCCGCCGTGACAGACTTCTTGAAGCACCAGGTGTCGGCGGGGATTGTCGTCGAGAGCGGCGATCTGCCGGATGCGATCGAAATTGCCGCGATGCCCGTGCACGTCGCCGGTAATCATCACCTCGTCGGCCAACTCGGGCGTAAGCTCCAGCGTGCTGCCATGCCGGCCGGGCATTTGCCGGTTCGCCTCCGCGGCGCGATCGAACGTCGCAACGACGTTCTCGACGTCGTGCGGAGAAGCCATCATCACCATGTGCGTCCAGAGGTTTGCCACGTTAGAAACCACGGATAGTCGATATATCCATCAATTCTACAGCGCCTGCCAGTCGGTTTTGTAGGAGGCGTCCCCAGACGCCGACGGGGCGTTGGTCGGCGTTGGTCGGTGCCGGGAGTCGCCTCCTACAGTGTTGGGGCGACAGTTGCACTGTCACCCCAACAACGCAACGCGGCGAGACGCCGCGTCTACGGAGCCGCAAACTTACTTCATATTACCCATTCTATGCCTGACGGCACAGGGTCCGAACGAATCGCTCTTTCGTGTCTTGCGGAAAGAAGCGGTTCTGTCGATTTTCTGGACTCTGACGATTGTCAGGCCGATGTCTGATGAAGGCGGAAACGGATTCTCCCGCATCCCGATCCTATCTTTCCCGCCTAATCTGACAAGAGGAAACAAGGAATTGCCAGACATGAAACGTGCAACGTTCTCGGTTCTGACCCTAATTGTATTCGCCGGGCTAGTCGGCTGTGCGAGCCACCGGCACTTTCCCGCGTCGTGCGTGGGGGGCGATTGCACCGCCGCAGTCCCGGGGGGCGGCTGCGGCACGGCTCAGCCGAGTTGCCAGACCTGCGACGATCCCTCTGCCAACTGCGGTGACCCGGCGAAGAATCGCTGCTGTCCCCTGCTCGGACGACTTTGCCGAGCCCCCAAGGCGCCGTGCGAAAGGCCGGTCGCCGAGGCCGGACCTCCCGCCGGCGCGATCACGTATCCTTACTATACGGTTCGCGGCCCGCGCGATTACCTCGCCAGGAATCCGGGCAGCATCGGGCCGTGATGTAGACGTCGCCGTCGAGTTGCCGGACCTGCGGCGTTTCGAGACAGAGGGCCGCCGACATTTCGGCGATCCCGCGGCCGGCCAGCGGCGTTGCGGCGGATGCGCCGCCGACCAGCTTCGGCGCGATGAAGACGTGAATCTCGTCGATCGCCCGTGCATCCAACAGGCTGCCCAGCAAGCGGCCGCCCCCCTCGACCATCACGTTGGTCCAGCGGCGGCGGCCCAGTTCGTTCAGCAAAGCACCGAGCCGCGCGGCGTGCGTCTGGCCGTCGCAGACGAACACCTCGCAGCCGGCGTCGCGAAGCCGCTGGCAGTCGGCCGCCGTAGCCTCATTTCCGCCGGCCACCAACACCGGCGACTGACCCGCGGTGCGCACCAACTGGCTCTCGCCACTTAGCGACGCTTGCGTATCGAGAATCACGCGGGCGGCGATGCGCGGTCCCGTCGGGCGGGCGGTCAATAGGGGGTTGTCCCGCTCGGCCGTGCCGCGCCCGAATCATGATGGCGTCGACCCGGCCGCGCAGGGCGTGAACGATCTCACGCGATTGCGGGTTCGAGATCCAACGGCTCTGGCCGGTGTGGGTGGCGATTTTGCCGTCGAGCGTCATTGCCCATTTGGCAATGATCCACGGCCGGCCGGTTCTCGACGAGCTTCAGGTACGGCGCATTCAGCCGCGCGGCCTCGGCCTCGCACACTCCCACATCGACGGTGATTCCGGCGGCCTGGAGGGCAGCGATGCCGCCGCCTTGCACCTGCGGGAAAGGATCGCGCATGGCGATGACCACCCGGCGGACGCCCGAGGCAATCACGGCGTCGGTGCAGGGGGGCGTCTTGCCGTGATGGCAACAGGGTTCGAGGGTGACGTAGAGCGTGCCCCCTGCCGCGCGATCGCCGGCGATTTTCAGGGCCTCGACCTCGGCATGAGCTTGGCCGAAGCGGCGGTGCCAGCCCTCGCCGATGATTTCCGCCCCCTGGGCAATGACACAACCGACCATCGGGTTCGGCTCGACGAACCCCTCTCCCCGGCGGGCAAGTTCCAGGGCCCGGCGGATGTGCCACAAGTCGATTTCACGCTGTTGCATGGCAATTGGCGACGATGGTTCCTTGGGAAAGCGATGCGTTTCAGTCTACCCAAAAACAACCCCTCGGGACAGTCAGAGACAGCCCTTTTACCGTCGTCAAACGAGACAACGGCTCCAGGCCGTGCTCACACAGCGTGTTGCTTTTTCACAGACTCCTCTGGTATATTGGAGGCCGCTGGGCGAATCTCAGATCTCGGTCATCCCGCCAACGTTGTCCCACCTCCTTAGACGGCCCACCTGTTTTATTGGAAACTGGCAATGAATCGCAAGTCTGCCTTCTCGCGGCGTAGTTTCTTGCAGACCGGTCTGATCGGCGGCACGGGAGCGGCGCTGTTGGGGCCAAGTGTCTTGGGCGGCGTAGCCCTTGCCGCCGACACGCCGGAGAGCTTCTGCCTGGCGTTGTGCAATCACTGGAGCTACATCGGCATCGGCTGGCAGTTGGGCATCGAATCGTGCGTCCTGTCGGTAACCGACGCGATGGAGATGGCCGACCGCGCCCCGCACGTGAAAACCTGCGTCAATATGGACGCCCGCGCCTACGAACTGATTGCCGAGAAGTTTCCGGAGGTGGCGGCGAAATTGAAAAAGTATCTCGCGGCAGGCAGCGTCGAACTGATCGCCGGAACCTACGGCCAGCCGATGGGCACCACCATCGGCGGCGAATCAAACATCCGGCAGATGGTCGTGGGCAGAGAGACCGTCCGCAAGGCGCTCGACTACGACCTGCTCACGTTCCTCGAAGAGGAGGAGTTCACGCATCCGCAGATCCCGCAGTTGGCCACGCTGGCCGGCTATCGCTACGCCAGTCTGGCGCAACTGGACACTTGGGGCCGCGCCGGCTGCCCGCAGCAAGACCTCAACTGCTTCCACTGGCAAGGGATGGACGGCACGGCGATCCCCTGCGTGCCGAAGAACGCGCTGTTCGGCTTTCCGCTCGATGCGAAACGGCTGGCCGCCTCGCCCGATTTCAAAAAGCTGAGAGCCCTGGGCAAGCCGCTGGTCTTCGCTTGGGAGGAGTTTGGCTGGGACTCGCCGGAGCACCCCGCGTACCTTTCCGCCCCGGCCAAGTACAAGGCGTTGGCCGACAAGGCGAACGTCGAGTTCGTCACCATCCGCGAATACCTCAAACAATACGGCAGCCAGGGCAAGAAGACGATCTACCTGCCGATGGACGCCTGGAACAAGTCGCTCACCTGGGGGATCGGCGGCGATCAGGTGCGCGTGCTCGATCGCAAGGTGGAGGCGCTGCTGCTGGCTGCCGAGGTCTTCGATGCGGCCGCTTCGTCGTGGCGCGCCGCTTCGCAATGCGACCTGCTGGACAAAGCGTGGCGAGACGAATTGGCGTCGCAAAGCCACGACGTGGGGCTCTGTGAGTTCTCGCGTTGGCAAGGCGACCAGATGGCTCCCGCCGACCGGCTCGAAGACTACCACAATTTCACGTGGGGCGCGATCGGCTACAACCATCTCGACGCCGCGCAGAGACAGGGTCAGCAGGTGCTCGACGCCGCGTTGGCGTGCCTTGCCCGGCGGATCGGCAGCGCCGCTGAAGGCCCACGGCCCTCTGGCGGCCACGGTGTTCAACCCGCACGGCTGGGCGCGAACCGATCTGGCTGCGACCGGCCGCATCTATCCGGTGCCGGCCGGCGCCAAGGACGTCGTCGTCAAAGACGGTTCGGGCCGCACCCTGCCCTCGCAGATCGTCAAGAGCGAAAAGGACGCCAAGGGCAACATCATCGTTGCCAACGTCGCGTTTCGGGCGAAAGAGGTGCCGTCGGCCGGCTACGACACCTACTACGTCGATTTCGCGCCGCAAGCCGCCCCGCCGGCCAAGACGGATTTGCGGATCGATGAAACGAATCTGGTGCTGGAAAACGAGCACTTGTCCGTGCGGCTGGATCCGACCACCGGCGGGATCGCCGGCCTGGTCTACAAGGCTTCGGACCGCGAGATGCTCGACGCCAGCCAAGGCGCCTGGCCGCGGCTTACCGGCCGTCCGAACCCGAACTTGTCGCTTCGCCCCAATCCGCCGAAGTTCTACGACACCGCCACATCGAAGGCGGCCATCGACTGGCTGGCCAAGGGGCCGCTGCAAGCCGAGGTGCGGGCGCAACACGCCCTGCCGTACCTGCGATTCGAGACCCGCGTGCGGCTGGCCGCCGGCTCGCCCTACGTCGAGGTCTACAGCCGCATGTTCGCGTCTTTGCCGCCGCACTCCGACGCCTGGCCGCCCGCCGACATCAAGGAGGGATACTGGCTCTCCTTCCAACCGGCCTTCCACGTCGAGACGGTCCTGCGCGACTTTCCCTTCGGCATCGAGCCCACGAAGCACGCGGCTTTTCACGCCCTGACGTTCGTCGATCTGCTGGGCAAGGACGCGGGGCTGCTGGTCTTGCATCCGGGCACGCAGTGGTTCCGCCGCGATGAAAGCGGGACGCTGTCGAACCTGGTCATGCGCGAGTGGGAGTCGCACTGGACGCGCGAGTATGGTTGGCCGCTCTACGCCGAGTACCACCACGCCCTGCTGCCGCACGGCGGCAAGCTCGGCAATTCGGACCGGCTCCGCGCCGCCAAGGACTTCGTTCAGCCGCTGTTGACGCACGTGGCTCCGCCGCAGCAGGGCGACCAACCGGCGGCCGGCAGCTTCGCTACGCGTGACGCCGCCGGGCGTGCAGCTTTCGGCGTTGCGACGGAAACCGAACCACCGCCTGGAGGTTCGCGTGGTCGAGGTCGAGGGCGCAGCGCCGGAGGCCGCCGTCACGCTCGATTTCCCCGTCGCCGCCGCGTGCGAAACGAATCTGCTCGGCGCGAAGATGGCCGACGTCGCCCGCGAGGACCACCAGCTTCGGCTCACCGTCGACCCTTGGAAGATTCGGACGTTTGAGGTCAGTTCGTAGAAGCAGGAACAGACCGCTTCGCACGGGTCGAGCAATTACGTCACAATAGCCGGGGGCCAACGGCCCGCGGAACGTGCTTGCCCTCCGCGGCCCTACGCCGCCGGCGGATTCTTCGGGAACCGCGTGTTGCCGACGCGGCGGGTCAGGCCGAGCCGATCCATGTAGTCCAGCATCGGCAGGGCGAATTTCCGCGTGGTGTCCAAGAGGTACTTGAACTGCACGCTTTCCAGCCGGCCCTCTTTGCGAAAATGCTCGGCCAGGATTTCGCGGGCGCGGGCGACGGCATCGCGGTGAAAGAGCATCCCGGCCGCGTCCACCTGGACCAGCCGCCCGTGCTCGCGAAGCAGACCGAGCATCTTCGCGACTTTGGCCGGCGGCGTGCCCGTTCGGCTGGCCACCTCCGCGGCGTCGGGCGGAGAGAACGGCTTCGTCGCGGAACAGCGTCTTCGATCGTCTCCAACAGCCTGGCGTCCTCGCCGCCGAAGGTGCTGCGATGTTCGGGCAGGGCCAGCCGCCGGTTTCGCTCCACCAGCCGGCTTTCGCTCTTTCAGACGAGCCAGCAAGGCGTCGAGAACCGCCTTGTCGATCGGCATCGCCTGGCGCAGTTGCTCGGGCGGCAATCCGGGACTTTCGGGCGACTGGCGGTGGAAATCGGCGACGAGTTCCAAGATCTTCTGCCGCGCCTCGGCCGCCGTGTCTCGATGAACGTAGTCTTTGCCGGCCAAGGAAAAGATGACCTGCCGGGCGGCCAGATCGGCGAGGATCTCTTGCACGCGGGCGTGCGGGAATCTTCGTGCGAACGGCAATCGCCGCCTCGGTCGACGGCCAGCGACTCGGCCCGGCGAACGCAGTATTCGACGAACCGCGCGCGGGTCGAGAATCGCTTCGGCCCGCTGCTTGCAGGTCTTCGCACACTTCCGGGCGCTTGCCCTTCAGGCGGCCGCTGGACGGCCTCGACGATCCGCCCGCCGCCGATGGTGCGCACCGGCGAAGAGGTGCGCAGGAGGAAATGATCGCCCGGCCCGGCCACCACGGGCGTTTTGGTCTTCACCTGGATCAGGCCCGACTGCGCCGCCCTTCCATCTGGCTGCCCGAGAGCGGATAGAACATGGCGGCCACGTCGGAGGTGCCGGTGTGGAACCGGACTTCCGCCCCGCTCTTCAGCAGCAGCTTCTCGCGCGGCAGCAGCCGGAGCGAGCAGAGATACCACTGCTGCGGCGAGAAGAAGCCGGGGACGGTCAGCACGTCGCCGCGATGGATTTCGCGATGGTCCCAGTGGCCGACGTTCAGCGCGGCGCATTGGCCGGCCATCACGGTGTCGCTGGTTTGGCCGTAGACCTCGATCCGCCGGATTCGCCCGGTGAGCCCCTCGCGGCAGCAGCACGACTTCATCGCCGGCGTGGGCCGAGCCGGCCACGGGGATGCCGGCCACGACGGTTCCATAGCCCTGGACCGAGAACGCCCGTTCCAGCGGCAGGCGGAAGACGCCGTCGGTTCGCCGCGGCTCGATCGCGGCGACCAGGGCCCACAGGGCTTCGAGAAACGGGTCGAACCCTTCGCCGGTTATGTTCGACAACGGGCAGATCGGCAGCGGCTTCGAGGAAGGTCCCTTGCAGGAACGCGGCGACGTTGGCCTGGACGGTCTGCGCGGCTTTCCGGGGCGATGCGGTCGATCTTCGTCAGGGCGACGATGCCGTGCCGAACGCCCAGCAGGGTGAGGATATCGAGGTGTTCGCGGGTCTGCGGCATCACGCCGTCGTCGGCGGCCACGACGAGGATAACGCCGTCCATCCCGCTCGCCCCGGCGACCATCGTCTTGATGAAGTTCTCATGGCCCGGCACGTCGACGATGCCGACCTGGGTGTCGCCGATCTTGCAGGGGGCGAAGCCCAGTTCGATCGACATCCCCCGCTCTTTCTCCTCCTTGAGCCGATCGGTTTCGCAGCCGGTGAGGCATTTCACCAGCGCGGTCTTGCCGTGGTCGATATGTCCGGCGGTGCCGAGGGTGATGTTGACCTGCTGCAAAGCGGAATCTCCTGTTGGTTGGCAGCGTCGCGAATCTGACGAGAACACCACATGCCGCGCGATGGGGCACGACCGATTATTTCAAGCTCTCTTGGAGTGTTCTGAAAATGATCGCCACCGAGGCGGAGCCCGGATCGACATGCCCCAGCCCCTTCTCCTTTTGATAGCGGACACGACCGACTTTGCCGGCCATCTGCTTCGTTGCCTCCATTCCCTGCCGGGCCGATTCAGCCATCGCTTGCATGACTTCGTTCCAATCCGCCCCTTCGTCTGTCCTTTGTTTCAGCGCGGCGACGGCCGGGGCGAGGGCGTCGACCATGCTCTTGTCCCCCTCGCGGACTTTGCCCCTCTTCTTAATCGCTTCCAAGGCGGCGTCGAGCATGGCGGCCAAGGCGGAAGGATCGATTTCCGTCAGTCCTTCCGCCTTTTTGCCGGCCTCGATAAAGAGCGTCCCGAAAATCACGCCGGTCACGCCCCCAACCTTGCCGAGAAAGGCATTGCCCGTGGTTAGAAACAGCGGCGCGACCTCCGCAGACTCACCCAAGGAAGAGAATTGGCTCGACGCTTCGGAAAATCCCCGTGCCATGCTCGCTCCGTGGTCGCCGTCGCCGATGGCGCCGTCCAATTGACACAGATGCACTTTCTCATCGTTAAACGCGGCCGCCAGATTGGTGAAGGCCTTCTGCCAGTAATCGCGACTCAAGGTTTTCATCTTCAGTACCGGACATAGAAGGGGCATTTGCAGGGCATGTCGAAGAGACGCTTCAGCTCGTTATCCACTTTCACCAACGTGATCGACAGCCCCTTCATTTCCTGCGATGTGCAAAACTCGCCGATATCCGTGGCGTAAACCTCGATCTGCCGCTGGGCCAGCATCGCGCGGATCTTGCGGTTGACGATGAACATCTCCATGCGGGTCGTGGCGCCGTAGCCGTTGATGACCAGAATCACCTCGTCGCCGCTGCGATAGGGGAGATCCTCGACGATGCGGGGAATCATCCGTTGGACGGTCGCATCGGCGGGGAGGAGTTTCATGCGTTCCACGCCGGGTTCGCCGTGCAAACCCATGCCGATCTCCATTTCGTCGTCGCCGATTTCAAAGATGTCTTGGCCGGTGGCCGGCAGGGTGCAGGAACTCAACCCGACGCCCAAGGAGCGGGAACCGGCGATCGCCTTCCGCGTCAGCCGCACTACCTCGCCCAGAGACAATTTGCTCTCGGCGGCCGCCCCGGCGATCTTGATCACGACGTGGTCGGCAGTGGTGCCGCGCCGATCGTCTTCACTGCCCTTGGGGGCCGAGGCGATCTCGTCGTTCACGCGGACGGTCTCGACCTCGATGCCCTCCTGCCGGGCCATATCCTGGGCAATATCGAAGTTCAGGCAGTCGCCGGCGTAGTTGTTGTACAGCAGCATCACTCCTTTGCCGGCGTGGACCGCGCGGACGGCCTCCAAGATCAGTTCCGCCGCCGGCGCGGCGAATATCTGCCCGTGCGCCGAGGCGTCGGCCATGCCCGGTCCGACGTATTCGAGGAAAAGCGGTTCGTGCCCCGCGCCGCCGCCGATCACGATCCCCACTTTGCCCGCCACCGGGGCGTCCGCGCGGAGAATGGCGTTGACGCGGGGATGTCTCCGCACCAGCTTGGGATTTGCCAATACGTATCCCTCGACCAATTCATCCACCACGTGATCCGGGTGGTTGATCAGTTTCTTCATGACCATGTTCTTCTCCTGGGTTCTTCTCCTGGAGTGCCGGTCGATTGCGTGTCAAGACTGGTGGAAATTGACGTCCCAACCGCGATAGCGGGTCAACGCCTCATAAACTGCCGGAGCGACCCGCGAGAAGGACGCGGCCACGTGATGTTCGAATCCTTGCAGGCAGATATACTGGAGCAATTGCTGCAAGCGACTGACGGCCAACACGCCCACGCCGCCGAAGCTGTTCAACGGATCGTCGGTGAAGTCCCCTTCGCCGACGAATCCCCGGATCGTCCCCTGAAGATCATCGGTGGCCAAACGGCAGAAGGTGGCCGGTCCCTGCTTGATCTTTCCGTAGATCGTCCCCCAGCTACAGGCCTTTCCCATCACGTTGCCGAGAATCGCGTTGTATGCCATCTGCGGCTTCTCGAAGAAGCTCTGCGGTAGGTTGCTGCAATGGAAAACGATGCACTTGTCCGGGTCGTCGCCGTAATTGTTGTTCCAATCCAACAGCGCACTGGGCGACTGCGACGCCAACTGGAGAATGTACATCCCCAGCACGCCGGTGACGTCCACTTCACAGGCGCTGGGCCGCAATTCCTCGCTCATCATGCTCATCACCGTGCAGGGCATGATGCCGTAGTATTCCTGCAATGCGGTCCAGCATTCGACCGCGGTGCCGTTCAGGTCGAGATCGGTGGCCCAGCGGCCGACCACCGCGGCGAATTTCGCCATCTTCAGCAGTGATTCTCCCGGCACGTCGGGGGCGGGAACATATTGCTTGATGGAGCGGAGTTTCTCCTGCACCGCCGGATCGGCGTCGGCGGTCTTGTGGATTTGCCCGAGAATCTCCGAAAGATCGATGGTCTCGACCGCAATGCCGTGGGCTTCGAGGATTTTCTCGCTGAAGCGGACGGTGTTGAACGCCGCGGTGCGAGCGCCGATGGCCCCCAAGCGGACCCGCTTCAGCCCGCGGACCACCCGGCAGACCGCGGCGAAATGGTCCAGATCGCGGCGGAAGTCCTCCGTGGCCACGCCGATGGTGTGCCGCTGCGTCAGACTGTAGGGGATGCCGGCCTGGCGGAGGTTGTTGCAGACGCTGATCTTGCCGCAGAAGGAATCTCGCCGTTGTTCGACCGCCAATTGCCGGGGGTCGTCCGGTTCGGCATGAATCAGGATCGGCACGTCGAGGCCGGCGGATTTGATCGTTTCCGCAATCGCCTTCTCGTCGCCGAAATTCGGCAGCGTCACGATGATCCCGTCGACGTCCGCACGATGCCGGGAAAACAGGTCGGCGCACTTCTTTGCGTCGGCATAGGTTTCCACCGCGCCAAATTTCGCGTCGTCGGGACTCAAGGCGACGTGTTGAAAACCCGACGCCGTCAGAAGGTCCAGCAACTGCTGCCTGCCGTCGCGGACCAGAACGTCGGGAAAGAACGCGCGATTGCCGACAATCACACCGAAGGTCAAGGACTTCATGGAAAACTCTCCTTTAATTTCCAGCCGGATACAAGCAGCGCCCACGTCACGGCAGAGCGGGTCATGCCGGTCAGTGTACCAAATCCGACCAAATGGCAGAAGCCAGCCCCCATTTGCCGTTTTGCGCGGCATCAGCGAAGTATTCGGCAGCTCGGCAATGCGCTCCGTAGCTCACCAACGCCTTGCCCGTTGCGCCGGGTCTTTTCGGCGTAGCATTTCGAGTTGGGCCATTTGTTCAAGATGCTGCGCCGCCGCTATTCCAGCAGTTCTTCATTAGCTGAGGGTCGCCCCATCGCCCGTCTTACGCCTAGCTCCATCTTCGTTCAACCGAAGGATCTGCCGGAGGTCAAACAAACCCCTGCGAGCGGGCACAACTTGCATTTGGGCTTATCGCCGCACATGGCCCGGCCGAAGTTCCAGATCATTCGATCGATTTCGCCAGGAGAATAGCCTGAAGTTGAAGTTGGCCAACCGGTTTGGCGGGCCAATTTCAGGACCAGGGCGTGAAAGAACATGTAACCGCTTTCTTTGCTTACGTCGGTCGAGATGTCCGCGATTCCGTATCCGTGCAACAGCAGACCCGTCCGCGAGATGACACGGACGACATGAACATCCATCGCGACGAACCGGTCGCATAATATGCTGAGCGCCAAATCGCGTGTCTTGAAACCTACGCCCCGGATGCTCAGAAACTCGTCGTCGGGGAAGTCTGCCTCGTAGGACTTTTCAGCCTCTTCAATGTAGGTCCGCCACTTGAAGGTTGGGGCTGTGGCAATCTCCTTTGCCTTCATCACTACCGCGACGCCGTCTTTCAGGAAGCGATAGCCTGTGTCAGTAAGAACCTTCGTGACGAATTTATCAGTGATCGCCTCGAAGGAAGAGACTTCTTGGAAGCGATCCCACCGTTCCTTCCATGATTTTGCGGGAATCGCACGTTCCAATAGGCTGTTTGCAAACTGGCAGAAGATGGTTAACGGCGGCGTAACCGTTCACTGGGCGGCAAGGGGACGGAGGAGGTTTTCGGAGAAATATCTTCTCCTGCGGCGGATACTGTCGCCGAAAACCTCCTCCGTCCCCCTCTATTTCCGGCCTGTGAACGCTTGCACCTGATTGTGTCGGCCTATCTCGACTTTGCGGAACTCCAAGCCAGCAGCCATCGACCCGTGCACATGGCCGATTGGATTGCCAAGCTCGACGATTTCTTGCGGCTGAGCGATCGCGAAATACTCACGCACGCTGGTCGCATTTCTCACGAACTGGCCGAAGACCACGCGCACGCCCAATTTGCCCTGCACGAGCAACAGCGCCGGCAATTGGAAGCCGAGCAGCCAACGAGCGACTTCGATCGGGCCGTTCAGAAGTTGACTGACCAACGGCCGCCAGCCGCCAAGCCAAAGCGACGGGCGACCAAGCGGGGCAAGAATCGCTTGGAGGGCGATACGTAACGCAATCATCGCCTTTGCGAAGGAGCAACGCTTCTAAGCGGCCGCTTTAATGCCCTGCTTTATCCTTCGGCTTTTCCACCGGCACGCGGAATTGCTCGGGACGCTCTTTTAGCACGCGACGGAGCCAGGCCTCGGGATAGCCGACGTCGGGATACTTGCCTTGCGGGTCGCGGATGTAGCCGTCGTTGTACTTGGTGAAGAGGTGCTCGACGAGCGCCTGCCAGCGGGCCGTCGTCTGCTCGGCGTGCATCACCGAGTAGTCGGTCAGGTAGCGGATCATGATGTTCGGGCTGGTTTTGGATAGCTCGACCGCCGTCTTTTCGACGGCCGGTTGCAGGGCCAATTCGGTCGATTCGATCTCCTTCTGGACGGCTTGAATCTCGGGAGCGATGTAGGAATACTTCGTGTAGGCGTAGTTCGAGGCGAGATTGAAGACCCACCAGGCCGAGTCCCAGGAGAACTTCCCGATCGTACCGGCGGCGAAACTCTTGGGCACCGCGTCGATGCCGCAGTAGAAGGGCACGTAGCAGGTGGTGAAGCTGTCGTCCATGCCGTACCAGACCAGGCCGCCGACCGCGTCGGGCATCCACGCCCGCGACTGCGTGATGCTGGAAAACGCGGTCTGCTGCGTCGAGATCGGCCGCTCCCAGGCGTATTGGACGCCGTCGACCTTCCAGGCCAGCGGGCGCCAGCGGCTCGGCAGCTCGGAAGGGACCGGCGTCGATCCCCTTGGTCATGTCGAACTCGGTCCCCTCGTAGTGGTCGCGCATCAGGGCCATGACGTCGGCCACCGAGAGCTTCTGGTCGGGCGTCAGCGAAAGCGGATAGGGCTGCGAGCCGGGCTTGCCGCGATGATAGTCGGGCGAAAGATGCTTCGACGGGGCCGCACGCCGCAGAATGCTCCACACGCGGGCGTCGCACATCCGCCGCGACAACGGCGTCGGCGGGCAGTAGGCCTCGTAGAAGCGAAACGGCTTGCCCGACTTCGGATCGTACCAGCCGTGGCTGACGGCGAAGCTCTCCACGTTTTTCGAGTAGAGCCAGTTGGTCGGATCGTCGCGGGGGATCTCGCCGATGCGGGCTTGGTTGGCGTGGCAGGAAATTTGTCCGTCGGGGACGCGGCAGGCGGCCCAGACCGCACCCTTGCCGCCGGGGCCCGTGCCGACGATCTCCAAAATCCATGCCTCCTTGGTATCGGCGATCGAGATCGACTCGCCCTCATCGGCGTAGCCGTACTCGTCGACGAGCTTGGTCATCACCTGGATCGCCTCGCGGGCGGTGCGGGCCCGCTGCAACGCGAGCGACATCAGAAAGCCGTATCGCAGCAGCCCTTGCGGATTTTCCAACTCCTTTCGGCCGCCGAAGGTGGTCTCGGACAGGGCGAGTTGATGTTCGTTGATCAGGCCGCCGAGCACTTGATAGGTATGAGGAACTTGCGGGATTTTGCCGGCGCGGTTCTTGACCTCGTCGTTGCTCGCTTTGATCGTAATCATTTCGCCCGGCTTGTGGTCGGCGGCGGGGAGAATGCCGAGTGTGGCAAAGCCCCCGGCACAATCGCCGGCGGCGGTAATCATCACCGAGCCGTCGGCCGAAGCGCCGCGGGTGACCAGAATGCTCGTACATGCAGCCGCCGGCATCGCGATGAGGATCGCAGTCGCCACAACGAAGAGCGGCAGCAGGACTCGCGGGAGTTTACGGAGATCGGAGAACCGGAATGGAGAATGGAGGCGTTGCATGGTTGCGCTCTCACGGCAGGTGGGTGGGCGGAATGGTTAATCTTGTAACCGTTCACTGGGCGGCAAGGGGACGGAGGAGGTTTTCGGAGAAATATCTTCTCCTGCGGCGGATACTGTCGCCGAAAACCTCCTCCGTCCCCCTCTGTTTCCGGCCTGTGAACGCTTACGTTAATCTTCCTCAAAGATAGCTGTGCGGTGGGGCCGCGTCGAGAAATTCACCGCTCCTATCTCGGCATCGTCGCTTCCAGATGGATTGACTCCGGCTTGCTCACGGGCGCTAGGCGGACGCGCCCCGGCACGCCGGGCAATAGATCAAACCAGTTGTCGGATATCAGTTCGTGGCCGTGATCTTCGGCATGAACGGCGTGGGCGAAAACGGAGATGGAGACTTCCAGGCATCCGTCGGCACACTGCGTCACTTTGATCTGTGGCTTCGTGACGGCCAGTTGTCGATATGGTTCGAGCAGCCAGACGGATTGATCCAGGGCCGCGCCGTCCCGTCGGAACACGGCTGCGTAGAGCCACCGCCGGGGATCGCGTTCCGTGGGCGAGGCAAGTCTTTCCGAGGCGACCTGCACCATACCGTCTGCGGCAAGGGCGATCGATCGCGACTGCACCGATCGCGCAGTACCGTCGAGCCGCCACCAACCGTACTGCACAACGCCTTCGACCGGCCGCAGCGTATCGTTGACCATTCGGGTGACGAGTTGATCGCCCCGCCGCCGCACGATGACCTTTACCGGCTGGCAGGGCGACAAAGGAACGGTCGCCGTGGGGGGTGGGATCACACTTGCCATCCAAATCAATACCACCCATCCTGCGCCCGGCGGCGGTCGTTTTCAAGCGGAAAGTCATCGCTTATGATAGGAGTTGATGGCTGCGGTGCAAAGCGACGAATCGGCGACGGCAGTCGCCTCCGGCAACCTGAATTCCCGGACATCCTCGGTTTCAAGCGGCGCGCGGCGGTGAGAGACTCCAACCAAGAACCTTCGCTAGCTTCCAGGAGAATTCTGCATGGGCAATCCGCTTTCCCGCCGCGCCATGTTGCAAAAGAGGCTGGCCTGTTGGCGGCCGGCGCCGGGTTACCATTGATGTCCGCCAGCGGAGCAGAGCCGCAACGCGAGGCCATGTTCCTGCCGTCATTGTACGATCGCGGAAGTTGGCCATTCATTGCCTGGTGGAGCATTGCGACAAATCGCGGGCCTATCTGCCGTATTTCTATACGCGAATGAGCGATCGCCCGGCGACAATGTTCCTTGCCATCTGGTCGTACGGCGACGGACAAGGGCGGAGCATCGACGCGCTGTCGCTGCTGCGCTGCCTGACGGGCGGCAACCTGGACCAACCGGCCGACCGCGCGATGCGGGCTTCGCTTCTTTCGCTGATTGGCGACGATGGCTTGTCGTGGTGTCCGGCCGAGCCGTGGACCATGCCGCTGCCGCACACACGGCCGAACTGGCTGCAACAGGGCAACCTGCTGGCGCGACGACGCTCCACCAGTTGACCGGCGAGGGGCGCTATCGCCGCTTGGCGGAGAAGAACATCCAGGCGCTGGCCGGGATGCTCGTTCGCAGGCCGGAGGGTTGGCTCGGCTTTCCCAGCGATGTTTACACGCCGGTCGACGGCTGGGCGCCGCTAGCGGTCGACCCGGCGAGCCCGTTTCCGCTTTGGAGTGCTGTGGCGGCCATGCCGGCGCTGCGCTATTATCGTTTGACCGGCTATGAACCGGCGATGAAGCTGGCTTCCGACCTTATGACCGCCGCCCTGCGGGCTAGCGACAACGGCAAGAGACTATTCAAAGTCGGGCATTTTCACTGCCAGAGCCGCTTCGTCACGGCGCTGCTGATGCGCGGCATTCTGAAGAACGACAAGGCCGACGTCGAGTTGGCCGAATCGCTATACCGAACCGCCCGCGGGCTGGGCACGCAATCGGGCTGGTTCCCCGAGCAGATCAACCTCCCGGCCGATAACCGATCGAATCTCTCCGAGAACCTGTTGCTTGACCGATATGCTGGAGATTGCGATCCTGTTGGCGATACACCGCGATCCCGCATACTGGCACGATGCCGAGCGATACGTCCGCAATCACCTACTTGTACACCAGATCGTCGATACCGGCTGGGTGGCGCAAATGACGCCGGTTCCCTATGAGAGGCACCCGCTGAGGACGTTCTGCGACGGCCACGACAACACCGGCGGCGTGGTCCGCGGCGACGATGCGATCCGATCGCTGGTCGGCGGTTTCGCCGGATGGGGAGCGGTGACTGCCATGTCGGACGACACGCCGATGTCGAACACGAACCAGCACTGCTGCAACGCAGCCGGCGCCCGGGCACTCTACGATGCCTGGCGTTACGCAGTGACGGACAAGAACTCGATTTTTGACGTGAATCTGTACGTTCATCGCAACCATTCCGCCGCGGAGATCGTAGCGGCCGAGGCGATTCATCCCCGCCCGTCGCTCGTTGGCGCAGGAGCGGACGAAGTGGGCGGCCTGCAAATCAAGATGAAGCAGCAGCGGCGGCTGAGAATCCGCATTCCGGAGTTTGTCACCGCCAAGGAGATGCAGGTTGCCATCAACGGAACGAAGGCTATCGCCCACGAAGCGCGCGCATTTCTGGATCTCGGCACGGTCCGCCCGGGCGACCGAGTGGAAGTGCTCTACCCGATGAAACCGCGAACGACCAAAGAGCGGATTGCCCCGGGCGAGTTCGAATTTCGCTGGCGGGGAGCGACGGTGGTTGATGCATCGCCCAAGCAGAAGATTCGGCCGCTGTTCGGCAATAGCCGATTCACGAAGTCGCCGCCGCAACTTGGGCCAGCCGTAAGCTCTGAAGCGGACTCTCTTTGACGGCGGCTCAAGAGCGGGGCTGGCGGTGAGCTAGACTTGAGTAGCGGGGCGAGGGGGACGGCGGAGGTTGTCGGGAATACGCTTTCCGATCTCCGGCGATTTGTCCCGGCAATCTCCTCCGTCCCCTTCCGCCGAAATCGCCCCCTGTGAGGTGCGCTCATGCCCGTCAAGACGAAGATGCTCGATTACGGCGGCTTCGTGCATTCGCCCGAGCGCCGGTGTCGGCGGATTTCGCCGAATACCTGCGGCAGATCGATCTGCTGGTGGCGGCATGGAGGGGCGCGGTCGAGGAGTGGGACCAATCGCGGTTCTCGGCCGATCTGCTGCAACGCAAGAAGGAGACGCAACGGGCGTTCGACGAGTTTGCGGCGGCCTATCAGGACAAGTACACGATCAAACACGTCGAGCGCGATCCGACGTTCCTGCCGGTGGCGCGGTTCTTCGCGAGTATCGCCCGATCCGCCGGCCGTTTGCCATCCTGCACTGCAATCTGGACCTGCCGCTGCACACGGTCTACGCGTTCGAGAACGACGCCGATGTTGCGCCGCCAATGCGGCGCTCGGCCAGGTGACGCCGCTGCGATGGTGGCAGAACGGGCCGTCGAATCATCCCTGCTACCTCTTCGGCGAGTGGATTTGGGAGTTGAAGCCGACGGAACTGAACTCCAGCGACAAGGGCCTGACGCTGCTGTTCGAGACGACGAGGAAAAGGACCTGTTGCAACGCGATCGGCTGCGGCACGACCTTTCCGGCTCCAGCGGCCCGCCCGCGACGAGCAGTTCATTCCGGGGCCGTGCGGGCGGGGGTCTGGCGGCGGGACGGCGGCAAGTGCGTCCGCTGCGGCAGCCGCGAAGGGATCGACTTCAGCATCGTTGGCCCGGCGCCCACGGCAATACGGAAACGGTACAGAACGTGCAATTGCTTTGCGCGAGATGCCGCGGGAAGTGAGCAAAAGATCGAGACGCGGCGGTGATGGAGGGCACGTTCCGCGAGCCGTTGGCCCACCCTATTTGGATTTGCACCACAGTTCTATCGTCAGCTCTACGCCTGCTGCAACGCCGCGACGACCGCCGCGACCAACATCTCTTCTTCGCCTTCCAACAACGTGCGGGGATCGAGCAACAGTTCGCCTTTGTGGACGCGGGCGAAAACGGGCGGCGGGCCGGCGCGGAGCCGGGCGGCCAGCTCGCCGGCCTCGATGCGATTGCGATCGAATGGCGACGAGCCGGGTTGGCAGATTCTGCGTCGGCAGCGAGCCGCTGCCCATTTGGGAAAAGCCTTCGGTGGTGGTGACGACGGCCGCGGATGTTTTTTCGCCGATCGCCGGCGGCGATGCGATCGGCCTGGGCGGCGATGTCGGCCAGGTTGCGGCAGAGCATCCGCAGCGTCGGCACCTCGCGAGGGCCCGGGCTTCGTCGAGAAACAGCGACAACGTGGCCTCCAACGCCGCCAGCGTGAGCTTGCCGACGCGGAGGATTCGGGCCAGCGGATTCTTGCGGACGCCTGGACCAGGTCGGCGCGGCCGAGGATGATGCCGCCCTGGCTGGCGCCGATCAGTTTGTCGGCGCTGGCGGTCGTCAGGTCGGCGCCGGTGTGCACCGATTCTTGCAGCGTCGGCTCCTGCTCGAAGCCGAAGCGAGAAAAGTCCATCAGCGGGCCGGCGCCGACGTCGTCGATCACCACCAGCCCGTGGGCATGGCCGATTCGCACCAGGTCGGCCAGCGGCACTTCGGAGGTGAAGCCGGAAATCTTGTAGTTGCTCGGATGCACGCGGAGGATGGCGGCGGTGTTCGGCGTGATCGCCTTTTCGTAGTCGCGGGCGTGGGTCTTGTTGGTCGTGCCCACCTCGACCATCTTGACGCCGCTGGCCGCCATGACATCGGGCAGGCGGAACGAGCCGCCGATCTCGACCAGCTGCCCGCGCGAGACGATGACCTCGCGGCCGCGGGCGACGGTGTTCAAGACGATCGACGTGGCGGCGGCGTTGTTGTTGACCACGGTGGCGGCCTCGGCGCCGGTGAGCTGCTGCAAGAGGCTTTCGATTCGCCCGTCGCGCTTCGATCGCTCGCCGGTGGCGATGTCGGCCTGGAGCAGCGAGTAGCCCGAGAGTTCCGCTTCGATTTGCCGCATGGCCTTGGCGGGCAGCACGGCGCGGCCCAGCGCCGTGTGCAGGATGATGCCGGTGGCGTTGATCACCTTGCGGTAATGCGGGCCGACGGCCGAGAGGGCGCGCTGGCGAGCGTCGGCGAGGATCGTTTGCCGCAACGTACCCTGCGTTGCCGTCGGGCAAAGGGAGACGTCCCCCTTTCTGTCGCCTGATCGAGCAACTGGTTCTCGCCTGATCGACCGCCGCGCGCACGGAATCGACGAGCATGCGCCGCGGGATGCCGGCGGTCCAGCCTTCCGCGTCCGCCTCCTGAGCAGGATTTCGACGGCGGGGATTTGGCTCAAGAGATTCTGCTTTGGCGACGCCATGACTGCCTGCCTGGGGCACAAGGAACGGTGGCTCTCGGCCGATTCGCTGCCGGTACCGCCGGCTATTCTACCTCACCGTCCGGTACACGATCAAGCTGGCAGGGCGCTGCCATCCGGCTCGTATTTCTCACCAGCGTGTGCCACGGCTTGTTCGAAGCAGTGGCACACTGGCGGCAATTTGAAATCAGAACTCGTATTTCAGTTGCAGCCACCACGAGCCGTTCGCTTCGGAGTTGGCCAGGTTGCCGAAGGTGGCCCCAGCCGACGCAGAACGTCGTGTGGTTGTTGAGAATATAGGCCGCGTCAATGGCCTGCCAATTGTTCCTCGGGACCGATGAGGAAGTCACCGGGCTGGTTGTCGGCAATGGTTCCGTAGGGGTCGATCTTCTGGCGGAACTCGTAGGCCAGCACGATGTGCTTGGACGGCATGAAAGCGACGTTGCCTTCAAAAGTGGTGTGGTAGGCGTCGCCGAAGCCGAGGAAGCCGATCTGCGCGGCCTCGCTCTCGCGGAGGCCCGCCGTGAAGAATATCGGCATCCCGATGCCCGTAGTGATTTTCTTGGTCATCGTCAGGGTAAAATCCGTCCCGTTGTCGCGGCGGTATCCGATTGTGTTCAGTGCGCCGCAGAGATTCTGGTTAATCTGGTTGATGCCGTCGTTGTATTTGAAGTGAACGCCTGCGGTGACGGCCGGCAACGGAAGGCCCGCCAGAGGCGTGTCCTCTTTGAGCAAGAGGAACCGCACGTTGAAGTTGTGCAGCCACACGTCGCCGGTGTCCGTGTTGAGCGAGGTGCATCGCTGGATGTCGTTGGGCAGGTCTCCCAGTGCAAGCCGATCGCACCCGTAGCCGAGTTCGATCCTGTCGAAGAACGTTTCGGTGACGGTGATCGCGGAGAGTTGCTTGTCTCCGAAGTTGCCGACCGAAAGGGCCGCGGCCGGCTTGCCGAAAAAGGGCCCGGCGCGCCCGGGTTGACCAAATAGGCCATGGGCGTGATCGCCCCTCCGCCGTATCCTTCAATCGTATGGAAAGGCAGGGGCGGCGCCTTCTCTTCCTCGGCTTTCGCCCGCGGGACCAACAACACCGCGCAATGGCGGCTCCCACGACAATCCTCGCCGGTCAACTTCAACATAACTGCTCCTCCTTGGTCAATCCGATTCCTGAAACCCAGGGCGAGAATTCTCCCTACAGCCCCGCGGTGCTATCGGAATATCGTCGCTGCAGTTGATTCTGTCGTGCCTCCCACCCCCCCAAATCTGTCATTCCCCAAGGCGAACGGTCGCGTGCTGACGTCTGCGCAAGTCCTGCGGCCTGCTGGAGCCAGTCCGACGGGCTGCGCAATACGGAAAAGAGGACCGTCGATTGACACGGACGATTCGATAGTGCATCATCATGGCTGCAAAATCGCCTAACCCTTATCCGATTATTCAGGAGCCTTTACCAACCCAAGCCAAGCGAGGGCGGAAGAAAGAGTTGCCCTCGCTTGCGCTTCGGGTTGGTACGGCGTGCTTGTGTGCGATCCCCCCGGGCCATGAATAATCCCGGTTAGGAACCTACCTATGAAGAGTGCGACGACTGTCGGCCTGAAAGACGTGCAAGCTGTCTACAGCGGACCCGAGGGCCAATTGTGGGAGCTGGTCATGGGCCAGCAGATCCACGTCGGCGGGTTCCGCTCGTCGATGGATCTGGCCGAGAAGGCCGGCATCGGGCCGGGCATGGCTGGGCGTCGATCTGTGCTGCTGCACCGGCGCCGGAATGCGATTCCTCATGCGATTCCGAAACGTGGCGCGGATGCACGGCGTGGACGCCACCGAAACCGTCGTCGAGCTTGGCCGCCGCCGCTGCGAAGCCGAAGGACTTGCCGACCGCATCGAGTTCACGCTGGCCGACGCCTGCGACACCAAGCTGCCCGGCGCGAGCGCCGATTTCGTTTGGGGCGAAGACGCCTGGTGCTACGTGGTCGACAAGCAGCGGCTGATCGCCGAAGCCGCCCGGCTGGTGAAACCGGGCGGCATCATCGCCTTCACCGACTGGGTCGACGGCCGGACGCCCTGGGCCGACGGAGAGGCGGACCGTTACCGCACGTTCATGAAGTTCCCCAACACGCTGACGCCTCGACGGCTACGCCTCGCTGCTGGCGGCCGAAGGATGCGAGGTGCTCACGGCGGAAGACACCGGCCGATTCGCGCCGCACGTCGACCTCTACCTCAACATGCTGAACATGCAGTTGACGTACGACGCCCTGCGGATCATCGGCTTTGATACGCGCGTTGATGGAGTCGCTGGGGGGCGAGATGAACTTCCTCGGCCGGATGGCCCATGCCGGCAAGATCGCCCAGGGTTTGTTCGTCGCCCGCAAAACGGCGTGAAACCCGGTTTTCGCCGAGATTTCCGCGTCATGCCGCATGGTTAGCGGCCTCCAACCAAGGCGAGGCCGGCAGCATCTTTTTGGGATGTGCGTGCTTGGCGGCCGGTGTAAAATGTCGGGACGGTTTTCAGTCCGCGGCATTCGTTATGCCGCAGCTCCCGCGCATCGGCTAAGGACTCGCATCCACACCTAGGCACGTACGGCGACATCATGGCAAAGTGTTGCGGCAAGAAGGCGAACGGCGACGGCCGCTTTGCCTGGTTCGACGAAATGATCGAACACTGCTACGGATATGCGGTGGCGGCGAAGGAATCGGGCCGGCCGGTGGTCGGCATTCTCTGCGAATACACGCCGCGGGAATTGATCATGGCGGCAGGCGGCGTGCCGGTCTGCCTGTGCGGTGGGTCGGCCAAGACGATCCCCGCCGCCGAGCAGCAGTTGCCCGCCAACCTCTGCCCGCTGATCAAATCCACCTTCGGATACCATGTACTGCACGGCAATCCTTTCCTGGAGATGGCCGACCTGGTGGTGGGCAAAACGACTTGCGACGGCAAGAAGAGTTTGTACGAGCTGATGGCCGAAACCCGGCCGGTGTACGTTCTCGAGCTGCCGCACAAATCGGCCGACCGCGACGCCTTCGACTATTGGGTGCGGGAGTTGGAGGAATTCCGCGTATTCCTCTC
>CAWFIG010000006.1:0-42837 GCA_963815695.1 uncultured Planctomycetia bacterium | reverse complement strand
CACTATCCACTACCCACTATCCAATGGCACTAAGTTTGTTTTGTAACTCGTTTAGCTGTTTGACGATACTTGCCTTTCCGGTAGCGGTCGGCGGGACGCGGATAATGACGACCGGGACGGAGCGGGACTAAATGTTGAGCTATTCGCAACAACAATCGTGGCAGAAGAATCCGACGCACTCGCTGGGGATCGGCCAGCAGCAACGCATGACGTATATCGTTGATTTCGCGCAGCGCTTGCGTGAAACTGATTCGCAACGGCGAAACTCCATGCTCTTCTGCCGCCTCGAAAATCAGCCAGCGGGTGAGGAAATACAACAGCACGTGGCCCGCCACCTCGAAGGCCACGCCTTCCGCCGTGCGGCTGCGCAACGAACGCTGCATTCCCTGCCGAACTTTCAATTCGCAAAACATCGTCTCGATTTCCCAGCGGCGATGGTACAAGCCTGCCTCCAGAACGTGGCCCGCCTCGTCGGCGGTCGCCATGCGCACCCAATCCTCGCGGGAAACGATTTTGGGATCGAGCACGTTGGTGACCACGGCACTGGGACGAAAGCCGGCCATGTGATAGCGGACCACCCGCAACGTCTGCGATTGCGGCAACTCGGGCAGGCTTTTCCACGCGCACTTTTTCCGCGACGTTTTGGGCATTTTCCATTCCACCAGCCGATCGTCCGGTCCGAGGTTTTTCAACGTTTTCAGCAATACGCCGCGACGCAGCCGGATGCCGAAAAATGCCCGTCGGCGTTGGATTTGCCAAAACAGCCCGTAGCTCCAAAAGCCTCGGTCCATCAACAGCAGGTCTCGCGGCTCCAGGTATTCGACCAGCCGGGCCGCCGAGGTCTGCTCGTGGCACGATCGCGGCGTCAGTTCGTAACGCCACGGCAGCCGGCATTGCGGAAACGCCAACATGAGCATTCGCGCCTGAGGGCGTCGTCGCCGTCGGCCGTTGCGGCTGGTGCCGAAGGTTTGGGCCAACGTTTTCCAGTAGGGCAAGGCGATTTCCGTGCCGTCGAGCGCCAGCAAACGAAAGCCCTTCCACCGCACGGCGTCGGGATGCTGGACCTGAAAGCGTTGCGCCAGCAGCAGAATCAGCCACGACCAAAAATCCATCGGCATCCGTTGCCGCGCCTGCACGAAAGCTTCCTCGCTCGTGAGCGCGCCCTTCTTGCCGTGGGGATTGTGCTTCGAGGCACGCCGCTTCCGTTTGGAAGGCACACGATCGGGCTTCCACAGGTCGGCATCCTCCAACAACTTGAAGGTCAAGACGAGGATGTCGGCGAAATTCTTGGCGGTGTGCAGGCCAGCCGCAATCCCCAGCCAAACCATGTTGGCATAGTTCAACGGGTTGCTTCCCAGCTTCACACCCGCAGCTTGCGCCGCTTCTTTCAACAGCGCAGGCGTCAGTATTTTGCCAAAAACCCGCAAATCGTGTTGACGAATTCGATCCCATATATTACACCTTCGTTCATCCGTGAACATCGTTCGAGTCCTCCTGACAAAGTCCTTTGTGGTAAAAGGCTTATGTCACGGAGGACTCTTTTTGTGTCAAGACAAACTTAGTGCCATTGCCCACTATCCACTATCCACTACCCACTTTCTCACTGTTTCAACACGCGCATCAACTCGGGCAGCGAAGTGACGCCCTTGGCCACCAACAACACGCCCTCTTCCTGGAGGCTCTTCATGCCTTCCTTGCGGGCGGCGCGACGAATCGCCTCCGCCGTCGGCTCGCCGCCGAGCACTCGGCGGACCTCGTCGCCGACGGTCATCAGTTCGAAGATCGCGGTTCGCCCGAGGTAGCCGATGCCGCCGCAGGTCTGGCACGGCTCCTTGGGCGGCTCCTGCGGGTTCGGCTGGAACTGCCGGTAGAACGCCTGGACGCGGCCTTCGGGAATGCCCAATTGCTGCAAGACTTGCGGCGCCGGCGCGTAGGCTTCCTTGCACGAGTCGCACAACCTGCGGATCAACCGCTGGCAGACCACGCCGCTGATCGACCTGGCGAATTCGGCTTGCGGCGCCCCCAACGCCAACACCTGCATCAGCGCATCGGCGCAGTCGGTCGCCCGCACCGTGCTGAGGATCAGGCGGTCGTCGGGAATCTGCTCGAGCAGAAACTCGATCATCTCGCCGTCGATCAAATCGCGAACGATCACCACGTTCGGCTCGGTGCGGAAGAACTTCGCCAGCACCCCCGCCACCGGCTGGCCGCCGACGATGTTGTAGGTGGTGACGGCAACGTTCTCCACTTCCTGATAGCGATTGGCTTCTTCCTCCAAGGTGGCGAACTCGCGGGTGAAACGGTCGCTATGGTGCAGCACGGCGTCCATCGTGCTCCGCAATCCGCCGCCGGGAGGGGCGGAAAACAGCACGAACCCCCGCGGCAATTCCAGCAGTTCGCCGAGCTGCGTCTGCAACTTCGACCGCATTCCCAATTCGTCGAGCGTGCGGCGGGGAATGTCGCCTTCGACGAACTGAATCAAAGCCCGCTCGCCGCTGGGCGTCCCTTGCGAAACGAAGGTGGCGACGTAACGCCGCGATTGATATTCCAGGGCGAACGTGCCCTCCTGGCGGCTTTGGCGGTCTTGAGGATTCAGGCCGCAAAGCAGCTTGAGCGATTCGAGCGCCGGGTCGCCGCTCTCGCGGTCGCGGGGCTCCGCGGGAATCCACACGCCGTCGATCATCGTCCGCACCGCCGCCGCTTGCTGGGTGTAGTCGAGCATAAACGCCGTGGCGCGGACGGCCAGCCCCTCGGCCAGTATTTCCCGCGCCGTAAGCAGGCCCGGCGACTGTCGCGCCATACCCAATCGGGCGTTGTCGGTGACGGCGTCGACGCCGCTGTGGCCGAAGACTTTCACCGGCGGCCCGGCCTCGTGCGGATCGAGCTTCTCCGCCTGCATCTTCATTCCGACCTTGCTCCCGCGGGTGGCAAACCAATAGCGCAGGTGCTCTTTCGTAAACACGCGGCGGTTATTGTCGACCGTGCCGTTGCGATAGACGACGTAGCTGACAAACGGCGCGACGTACGCGATCAGCAATAGCGGGAAAGCGGCGAAGAACGGGAACGAGGGGATCAGCCAGATGAGAATGAACACCGCGAAGAAGCTGCCGACCACGATCGGATTCCAGCGCATGTAATCCAGCTTCAACTCTTGACAGTCGGTGCTGACCCAGTCGCAGCTCTTGACCCAAAGCAGAAAGACGCTCCAGCAGGCGAGGATCTTGACCCAACTGAGATAGAAGCCCGGCCCGCGGAAAGCCGATCCCGGCTTCGGATCGGGGGTGAAGGCCGGCCACTCGCCGGCCGATGCGTGGCCGGCCCCGATCGTGACCGCCAGAGCGGCGAGGGCGACGATCGCGGCGAGGCGAAGCATCGTTGCGTGTTTTCGACAGTCAAGACTCATAATTCCTCGATTGCTCAATCACAGGATGCCCGCCTCGCGGAGATCGATGCCCTTCAGGGCCATTTTCAGCGCCTCGGCGTTCGGGGCCACCTCGAACGCCGTCGGGCGATCGATCATGTCCTTCTCGATCAGATCGCGCAAGCTCATGGTGAAGTCCTGCATGCCGTCCTCCTTGCTGATGCGGATGGCGTCGGCCAGCTTTTCGTCCTGCCCTTCCAACAGCAGCTTGCGAATGGTCGGCGAAAACGTCATGATTTCACAGGTGGGAACGCGGCCGACGCCCGGCTTGATCGACGGCAGCAACTTCTGGGCGATGATCGCCCTCATGTTGAAGACCAGCGCGCTGCGGATGGCCGAGTGCATCGCCTGCGGGAAGAGGTCGAGGATGCGGCCGATGGTGCTCGGCGCGGTCGAGGCGTGGATCGTGCCGAACACGAGGTGCCCGGTCTCGGCCGCCTGGATCGCCGTCTCGAACGTTTCGCGGTCGCGCATTTCGCCCACCAGCATTACGTCGGGGTCTTCGCGCACGGCGTGCTTCATGCCGATCATGAAGTCCTTCACGTCCATGCCGATCTCGCGCTGGTTGATCAGGCACTTGTCGTCGGTGAAGGCGAATTCGATCGGATCTTCCAGCGTCAGCACGTGCTTGCGGTAGCGGTGGTTGATCCAGTCGAGCATCGAGGCGATCGTGGTGCTCTTGCCCGAGCCGGTGATGCCCGCCAGAAGAATCATGCCTTGCGCGAACTTGCACAACTCGGCCAGCGAGGGGGGGAGGTGCAGCTTCTCGAAGTCGGGAATCGTTCGGTTGACCCGCCGGGCGACCAACCCCACGTGCCCCATCTGCTGCAAGACGTTCACGCGGTATCGCCATCGCTCGCCGTCGACGTCGAGCATGTAGGCGAAGTCCACCCCGCCGTCCTCCTCGAAGATGCGTTTTCGCCGCTCCTGCATGTTGATCATCGGGAAGATCAACCGCACCATCTCCTCGTCGTTGACCGGATCGCGGTTCAGCGGCCGCAACGTGCCGTTGACGCGTACAAACGGCGGCAAGTCGACCTTCAGGTGAAGATCGCTGCCGGCAAGCTTCACGACGGCGCGGAAGAGCTTGTCGATTTCCAGTTCCTGGTGCTTGCCGAGAAACTGCTGTCGGCGCGACGACGGCGGAGGACATGGGAAGGGACTATGGGGTCGGGGGTGGTGGGATGGGGATGGCAAATGACGAATGGCGAAGCTCGAACGACGAAAGAAACTCGAATGGCGAATGACGAATGAAAGGACCTGAAAAGCCGATTCGGCCTTCAGGTTTCGTCATTGCTTCGACATTCGGCATTCGAGCTTCGTCATTTTTCTTCGCACCGGGATTCCTCTCTCTTGCATGACACGTTTTGTCTCTTCGATTCCGTACTGCCCGAAGTGGAAAATGCCCGCGGCCAGTGCTGCGTCGGCGCCGCCCAACAGGATGGCGTCGGCGAGGTGATCCGGACATCCCGCGCCGCCGCTGGCCACCACCGGAATGGAAACCGCGTCGGTCACGGCTCGGGTGATCTCCAAATCGTAGCCGTTGTGGGTGCCGTCGGCGTCCATCGAGGTCAACACGATTTCGCCCGCCCCCAGGCGTTCGACCTCGCGGGCCCAGGCGACGGCTTCGAGGCCGGTTCCGATGCGGCCTCCGTTTATATGCACCTCCCAAAACTCCTTGCCGTCTTTGCTAACCCGCTTCGGGTCGATGTTCACGACGATGCACTGACTGCCGAAGCGCCGAGCCGCCTGACGAACGAACTCCGGATCGCGGCAGGCGGCCGAATTGATCGATACTTTGTCGCACCCGGCCCGGAGCAGGGCACGAATGTCCTCCATCGTGCGAATCCCGCCTCCGACCGTAAGCGGCATGAAGACCACTTCGGCCGTGCGGCGGACCACGTCAAGGATGATGTCGCGCTCCTCGTGGCTGGCGGTGATGTCGAGGAAGACCAACTCATCGGCCCCCTCCTCCTCATACCGCGCAGCCACCTCAACCGGGTCGCCGGCGTCCCGGAGATTGAGGAAGTTTGTTCCCTTGACCACCCGGCCCCGGCACACGTCGAGGCACGGAATCACCCTCTTGGCAAACATTAAGTTTACTGTAATTCGGGTTCAACGTCGGGTCAACACCCCTCGGTAGGGGCCAGGGGCCAGGGGCCAGGGGCTAGGGGCTAGGGGCTAGGGGCTAGGGGTCAGAGGCAAAGGTCAGGGCGTAGCGGACGGGGAACATCCGGAGGATCGATGGACGGTGAGGGCGCCTTAGGAAGAAGTCCCCCTGCTGGCAGTTCCAGATCTCTGCCCTTCTTTGCGCCGGCCCTGACCCCTGACCCCTGACCCCTAGCCCCTAGCCCCTAGCCCCTAGCCCCTAGCCCCTAGCCCCTAGCCCCTCAAGAAAACGAACAGGTCTGCCCAGAATCACTTCCGGGCAGACCTGCGAAAGGGTTTCGGTTACGGTTCGATCCTAGTTGCGGGCCAGGCTGCGCGAGGCTTCGTAGATGCCGCGCGTCTGGTTCTTGGTCACCGAGTCGGGCTTCGGAACCACCGGAGGCGGCGGGGTCGTCGTCTCTGGGGCCTTGGCCGGACCGGTCTTGGGCATGGTCTTGCCCCCTGGGACGGCCATGCCACCGCCACAGCCGGTTTCACAGCAGCCAGCTTCGCAGCCGTTGTCACAGCAGGGGCCAAACAGGTTCTCGAGCAGTTCGAGCACCGGGCGGCGATACAGCTTGTGACACTTCGGCTTGCACGGCTTTGCACATACCGGCTCGCAAGCGGGCGCACACGCGGTCTTGCAGGCCGGCGCACACGGTTGGCAGGCGGGCTCGCAACGCGCTACGCGGCAGCGCACCGGCTTCGCGCAGCAAGCGGGTTCCGGGCAGCACTTCGGGGCTTCGCAACAAGCGGGTTCGCACGCGCAGGCCTTGGCCGAAAACAGATCCTTGATGTTGGCGAACAGGTCGCGAACGGGCGTCGGCCGGCATACCTTGCACTTCTCGCAAGCCGGTTCGCAAACCGGCAGGCAGGGCTTCGCACACGCCTTCACACAGGCTGGTTGGCACGGGGCGACCTTGGCGCAAGCATTGCACTCGCCGCAGCCACCGCCGTTCAGCCCAAGCATGCGATCCAAGAGTTCGAAGCCGAACCCCTGGCTGCACAGAGCTACGCTCACAAGGAGCGCTCCAAAAATCATCTTGCTTCTCATTGAGCAACCACTCCTTTACAGTGAACTGCGGGTGGGAGTACGTCGGGTCGTTACCCACAGTTCATACGGTGTACTGCGCCAGGGCCGTCGAACCATTCCTTGGCTCGATTCTCACCCTATCCGGTTGCCTGACGCGCCCTCAAGGCGTACCACGTGGCACGCGCGTTTTGCTAAGGGTCAATTACGGTATCGGCCTCGGCGAGAAGAGGCCTTGAATGAACGCAAGACATTTCCTGCAAAAGGTTTACTGCTCCTGCTGCGCAAAGATTTCCGCCCACGCAAGCTGGTAAAACTCTGCCGGTTATAGGGCCGCCAGATCCTGCCGGCCGGTCCGGCAGAGTCTCCGCTACCGGCACACCCACCCCAATTTCAACGACGCACAAGACCGACATCCCGCCCGCAATGGCCCGGCAAGGGCTACTGTGGTAAAGTTGAATCCATGACGCGAATTGGTTCCTTGGCCCTGATGTCGATGGTCGTCATGTTCGCTGCCGCGGCCGACTGGCCGCAGTGGGGCGGCTCGCCGGCTCGGAACAATACACCGGCCGGCAAGAACATCCCCGTCGAATGGGACATCGGCAAGTTCGACCAGCAGTCGGGCCGCTGGGAAGCCGACTCGGCAAAGAACGTACGCTGGGTCGCCCGGCTCGGCTCGACCAGCTACGGCACGCCTGTGGTGGCCGACGGCCGCGTCTTCTGCGCCACCAACAACGGCGCCGGCTGGCTCAAGCAATACCCGGCGAAGGTCGATCTCGGTTGCTTGCTCTGTTTCCGGCAGAGCGACGGCCGATTCGAGTGGCAGCTCTCCTGCAAGAAACCGCATCCGGGCCATCGATTATCCCGAACAGGGCATCTGCTGCTCGCCGCTGGTCGAGGAGAAGCGACTCTGGGTCGTCACGAACCGTTGCGAGGTCCTCTGCCTCAAGGCCGAAGGCTCCAAGACGCGTCCCCACGAGCCCGACGTCGTCTGGCGATTCGACATGATCAAGGAGCTTGGCGTCACTCCCTACAGCATGAGTTCCTGCTCGGTGACGGCGGTCGGCGATTTGCTGCTGGTGAACACGTCGAACGGCGCCGACGCGGCGCACAAGCGAGTCCCATCACCCAAGGCCCCGAGTTTCATCGCACTGGACAAGCGAACCGGCAAGCTGCTGTGGGCCGACAACTCGCCGGGCAACAATATCCTTGACGGCCAATGGTCGTCGCCCGCCGCGGCGGTGCTCGGCGGCGTTCCGCAAGCGATCTTCGCCGGCGGCGACGGCTGGGTCTACAGTTTTCGTGCGGCGCCTCTCCCTATTTCTTCCCGCGGCAAATCGGAATTGCTCTGGAAGTTCGACGCCAATCCCAAAACGTCGGTTTGGAAGACCGACGGCTCCGGCGATCGGAACAACCTGATCGCCACGCCGGTGATGTACGGCGGCCGCGTCTATATCGCCGTCGGGGCCGAGCCCGACTACGGCGAAGGGCCGGGCTGCCTCTGGTGCATCGATCCGACGCAACGCGGCGACGTAAGCCCCGAGCTGGTCGTCGACAAGCAGGGCAAGCCGATTTCCGACGCGCTGCGCACCTCGCGACGGATCCGCGCCATCGACGAGTCGGCCGGCGAGACGGTGCGGCCCAATCCAAACTCGGCCGCCGTGTGGCGCTACACCGGCTTCGACGCTCAACGGCAACGGCAAGCTCGATTTCGAGGAAACCATGCACCGCTCGATCAGTATGGCCGTCATCAAGGACGGCCTGCTGGTGATCGCCGATCTGCAGGGCGTGGTCCATTGCCTCGACGCCAAGACCGGCAAGCCCCACTGGACGCACGACTTGATGTCGCAGATCTGGGGTTCGCCCTGCGTGGTCGATGGCAAGATCTACATCGGCGACGAGGACGGCGACGTGGCGGTGTTCGAGCTTTCGTCGAAGCCGAAGCTGCTGGCCAAGAACGCGGTGGGCGACAAGGTCTACAGCACGCCGGTCGTGGCCGACGATGTGCTCTACATCGCCACCGCGACGCATCTGATCGCGGTGGGGCGGCCGGCGGGCGGCGGGAAATGAGCGCCGCATCAACGATTTAGCCGGCGAACTCTAGCTATTCTTTGTCTTCTTCGGCCGGCGTTGCGGTTCGTGGCAGCGCTTGCAGCGGGTCTTCTGCGAATTGATCGCCCCGCCGCACTTCGGACAGCGGCGGCTCTTCAGCTTCATCACGTGATCGGTGCGCGGGCGGATTCCCATGACAGTCCTCTCTCCTGAATCGTCTCGGTCAACAATCGATACATATAATCTAGTCGATTCTCGCCGACCTGACAAGGCCGGGCCGAGCCGTTGCCGCTGGTCCCACGGCGGGGTACACTGGAAACTCCACCGCAGAGGACGCGAAGGACGCAGAGATGTTGGGGGCTTCGTTTATCCGCCGCGTCCACGCGGTGCAAGATTGCGGCGTAATTCGTACGCCGCGTGGACGCGGCGGCTAAACGACAATTCCCATCGTCACTCCATCTCTGCGTCCTTGGCGTCCTCTGCGGTGCGTTTTTCCGCGCCGTGTTCCGTGGTTCTTCCTATGAGCATCGAGTCCGCATCCAGAACCGTTCCCGAACTGATGGCCCCCGCCGGCGACTGGGATTGCGCCGTGCGGCGGTGGAAAACGGGGCCGATGCGGTCTACTTCGGCCTTCAGGGCGGTTTCAACGCCCGTGCAAGGGCGGCGAACTTCAACCCGGCCGACCTGCCCGAACTGATGACGTTCCTCCGCACTCGCGGCGTCAAAGGATACCTGACGCTCAACACGCTGATGTTCGCCGACGAATTGGACGAGGCCGAGCGAGCCGCCCGCGTGGCGATCGCGGCCGGGCGTCGATGCCGTGCTGGTCCAAGACCTCGGCCTGCTGCGGTTGCTCGGCCGGCTGTGCCCGGAACTGCCGCTGCACGCTTCGACCCAGATGACCCTGAGCAGCGGCGAGTGCATCCGCGAGGTCGAGTCGCTGGGCGTCCGCAGGGTCGTGCTGCCGCGCGAGCTTTCGATCGACCAGATCGCCGCCATTCGCCGGCAGACGGCCGTCGAGCTGGAAGCATTCGTTCACGGCGCCCTTTGCATCAGCTATTCCGGCCAATGCCTGGCCAGTTTGTCGATGGGCGGCCGCAGCGCGCAATCGTGGCCAATGCGCCCAGCCCTGCCGCCTGCCCTACGAATTGATCCGTGACGGCCGACCGCACGACGCCGGCGACAAGAAGTACCCCATGAGTCCGCACGATCTGGCGGCCTACGACCGGCTGCCGGAGCTGATCGCCGCGGGCGTTTCCGCCCTGAAAATCGAAGGGCGACTGAAGCCGGCCCGAGTACGTTGCCAGCGTGACTCGCCACTATCGCGCGGCCCTGGACGCCGCTTGCGGTTCCCTCTCCCAAAGGGAGAGTGGAGCGTTGCTTGCCCCCGAAGACATTGCAGAGATGGAGACCACCTTCTCCCGCGGCTTCTGCCACGGCTGGCTCGACGGGCCGGACCATCGCGGGCTGGTTTCCGGCGAAGGCTCGGCCAAACGGGGCGTTCTGCTCGGCGAGGTCCGCGGCGTGCGCGGCGAGCGGATCTTGCGTCGAATTGGCCGATCCCGCTTCGCTGCGGCGACGGTGTGGTCTTCGAGGGCGATCGCAGCCAAGCGGCCGAACAGGGCGGCCGCGTGTACGAAATCTTCCAAAGACCGCCGCTCCATCGAGAGCGAAGCCGGCGGCGGCACGGTCGAGCTGGCCTTCCGTTACGGCTCGATCGAGTCGGCCGCAATTCGCCTTGGCCAGAAGGTCTGGAAGACCGACGATCCCCGCGCGGCTCGCCGGCTTCGCCAGACGTACTCTTCCAGTCAATCGCAACGCCGCGTGCCGCTCGATCTACAGGTAGAAGCGTCGGTCGGCAGCCCGCTGCGGGTTGTGGCCACCGCGACCAACGGCGCGAAGTGCCGCGTCGAGTCGCCACAGCCGTTGCCCGAGGCGATGAAACACCCGCTCACCGCCGAGACGCTCATCGAGCAATTCGGCCGTCTCGGCAAAACGCCGTACCAGTTGCGCCACCTCGAAGCGAAGCTCGACGGCCGGGCGATGATCCCGCTGAGCGAGCTTGGCAAGCTCCGCCACGAAATGGTCCGCCAGTTGGACGCCGCCGTGAGCGAACCGCCGCAGCGGGTCGTGCTTGAAGGTTCCGCGTTGGTTGTACTTCGCACACCGACCGGTGAAGAGGGGGAGACGAGGAGACGGGGAGACCAGGAGACGGGGAGACCAGGAGACGAGGAGAGAGGGAATTTCGCTTCTCTCGCGGTCTCCTTGTCTCCCCCTCTCCCCCTCTCCTCGTCTCCCCCTCTCCGCTCCTCCACGTTCTCTGCCGCTCGATGGACCAACTCGACGCGGCAATCGATTGCGGCGTGACGGAGCGTGATCGCCGACTTTCGAGAGACGCATCGCTACGGCAACGCCGTCCGCACGGCGCATCTTGCCGGCGCGTCGATCCTGCTGGCCGCGCCGCGAATTCATAAGCCCGGCGAATCCGACGTCCTGGAGCAATTGGCCGAACGACGGCCGGATGGGATTCTCGTGCGAAATCTGGCCGGCCTGGCCTTTTGCCGCCGCAAGGGCTTGGCGGCCGTGGCCGATTTCTCGCTGAACGCCGCGAATGATCTATCGGTCGAGTGGCTTCGTGCCCAAGGCGCTCGGCGAGTGACCGCGGCCTATGACTTGAATCGGGAGCGACTGCTCGACCTTGCGGCGGCGGTTCCGCCCGAGTGGCTTGAAGTGGTCGTGCATCGCCACACGCCGATGTTCCATTCGGAATACTGCCTGTTTTGCGGGGCGCTGACGTCGGGCACGAATCGGGCCGATTGCGGCCGTCCCTGCGAGCGTCACGGAGTCCGCCTGCGCGATCGTCTCGGCGTCGAGCATCGCTTGTCGGCCGACAGCCAGTGCCGCAATACGCTCTTCCACGCCGAGCCCGAGAGCCTGTTGGAGATCGTGCCCCAATTGCAGCACCGCGGCGTGCGGCATTTCCGCGTGGAACTACTGAGCGAAGACGGCGTCGATGACGTCCGGCGCACACTCGCGGCATATCGGCGGCTTTGCGGCACATCATGATTTCCCCATCAAAACCGCTTGCGGTTTCGCAAACCATGACGGCGTCAATGGATTCCTACGAACCGACGGGCTGGTGGTCTCGTCCCTGCGGCGCCCGCGACGTGCTGCGGATCGCCGTTCCGCTGATCGTCTCGACGGCCGCCTGGACGGTGATGAATTTCACCGATCGGATGTTCCTGCTTTGGCACTCCGAGGAGTCGATGGCCGCGGCCTTGCCCGCCGGAATGCTGCACTTCGCGATGGTCTGCTTTCCGATGGGCATCGCGCCTACGTCAACACGTTCGTGGCGCAATACCACGGGCGCGGGGCAGCCGCAACGGATCGGGCCGGCCGTCTGGCAGGGTTTCCGCTTCGGCCTCGCCTGCTTCCCGCTGTTCCTGGCCCTGATTCCGCTGTCGCCTTGGATCTTCCGGGTGGCGGGTCACGATGCGAAACTCGCCGGATTGGAAACGGTCTACTTCCAGACCGTCCTGTTCGGCGCGGGCGCCGAGGTCATGGCCGCCGCCGATGTCGGCCTTCTTCACCGGCCGCGGCGTCACGCTGGGTCGTGATGGTAGTCGATTCGTCGGCCTCGGCTGCTGAACATCGTGCTGGATTACGCCTGGATTTTCGGCCACTGGGGCTTTCCGGAATTGGGCATCGAAGGCGCCGCCTTGGCCACCGTGGTTTCGCTCTGGTCCAGGGTGGCCGTCTATGGAGTATTGCTATTGCTGCCGCGCTATCAGAGACACTATGGCACTTGGCGGGGGCGGCGATTCGACCTGTCGCTGCTGCGGCGGTTGCTGCGCTATGGCGGGCCGAGCGGCCTGCAAATGTTTATCGAAGTCGCCGGCTTCACCCTGTTTCTGCTGTTGGTGGGCAACTTGGGCAAGAACGCCATGGCCGCCACCACGCTGGCCTTCAACGTCAACTCGCTGGCGTTTGTGCCCACGCTCGGTCTGGGAATCGGCCTGAGCGTCGTCGTCGGCCAGCAGCTTGGCCAAAACAACCCCAGACTCGCCGCCCGCGCCACCTGGACTTCGCTCTGCATGGCCTTGGGCTACATGGGCACAATGGCGCTGGTCTACGTGCTGTTGCCCAATCTGCTGCTGAAGGGGCATGAACTGGGCGTGTCGCCGGACAAGCTCACCGAGTTCGAGCAGCTCCGCCACACCACGACGATCCTGCTCCGCTTCGTCGCCGCCTATTGCCTCTTCGACGCCTTGTGCGTCGTCTTCACCGGCACGCTGAAAGGCGCGGGCGACACCCGCTTCATTATGATTGCATCGCTGCTGCTGACGCCGATGCCGGTCGCGGCCGCCTGGGTCGGAATCCACTTCTTCGGCCTCGGGCTGATCTGGTGCTGGATCGTCATCACCGTCTGGGTCTGCACGTCGGGCGTTGTCTACCTGGCCCGATTCCTCCAGGGCCGCTGGCGGCATATCCGCGTGATCGAGCCGGAACTTCTGGCAACGCAGGGGGGGCTCGTACCGTAAGTGTTTGCGCGTTTGCAGCTTAACCCGCGAACTTGTTCACCCTACCGTAAGCGTTCACAGGCCGGAAACAGAGGGGGACGGAGGAGGTTTTCGGCGACAGTATCCGCCGCAGGAGAAGATATTTCTCCGAAAACCTCCTCCGTCCCCTTGCCGCCCAGTGAACGGTTACGCCCTACCGTGGCAACGTCACACAACACGGCGAACAAGTTCGCCGGCTAAACGGGGTGCAACCCCCCGACGGTGGCTGCTGCGGTTGAAATTTCCGAGTTACGGCGTCATAGTAGTGGTTTCTACAAGCCGGTGCATGGGCCGACTGGTAGAATGGTGTTATTGGAAGGGGACGGAGGAGGTTGTCGGCGGAGCGTTTTCCATTGGCCGAGACGTTCTCCGACACCCCCCTCCGTTCCGCTGGTCCGAGGGAGAATTCGCGTGCAACGCATCATGTTGAGGTCCAAGATCCACCGCGCCACCCTGACGGGCACGGAGTTGGACTACGAAGGCAGCATCGCCATCGATCGCAATCTGATCGAGGCCGCCGGACTATTGCCGGGCGAGCAGGTTCACGTCTTGAATCTCTCGAACGCCCAGCGGCTGATCACCTACGTGATCGAAGCCCCCGCCGGCTCCGGCACGATGATGCTCAACGGTCCCGCCGCCCGGCTGGGCGCCGTCGGCGACAAGGTCACGATTCTCGCCTATGCCGTCGTCGACGCGCGGAAGCCCGCGAGCTCAAGCCGAAGATCGTCCACGTCGACGAGAAAAACCGGCCGGCGTAGCGGCTCCGCTCTCCGTGCTACACTTCTTATCATGGAGCCGATGTTTCAACAGTTGGGAATCTCGCTGCTGTTAGGCCTTCTGGTCGGGTTGCAGCGGGAGCACGTCGCCGGCGGGTTCGCCGGAATGCGGACCTTTCCGCTGATCACGGTCTTCGGCACGCTCTCGGCGATGCTCGCCACCCAAATGGGTGCGGCCTGGATCGTCGCCGTCGGAATGCTGGGCGTCGTGGCCGTCGCGGTTGTCGGCCATCTGATTCAGCCGCGCGGCAACGACGGGGAAAAGGGGACAGGTCCAATTTGTGCGGCGCACCCGAAGAGCCATTCCGGCAAATCGGACCAGTCTCCTTTTCCCTCGGCCGACTCGCATCGCGGCGTCACCACCGACGTGGCCATGCTGCTGATGTTCGCCGTCGGCGCGTTCCTCGCGGTCGGCGCGATGTCGGTCGCCGTGGCCGTCGGCGGCGGGGTGGCCGTCCTGCTGCAATTCAAGCCCGAGCTTCACCAGATCGCGCAAAAACTCGGCGACGAAGACTTGCGGGCGATCATGCAATTCGTGCTGATCACCTGCATCATCCTGCCGGTGTTGCCGAACCAGAAGTACGGCCCGGACAGTTTTTTCCATCTTCGCCAGCCGTTGCCGGGGCTTGACGTGCTCAACCCGCGGGAAATCTGGCTGATGGTCGTGCTGATCGTCGGGCTGAGTCTGGGCGGCTACATCAGCTACAAGTACTTCGGCCGCAACGCCGGAATCCTGCTGGGCGGCATTCTCGGCGGGGCCGTGTCGAGCACCGCCACCACGGTCAGCTACGCCCGCGGAACCCGCGACGATCCGATCCGCATGAGGACGGCCGCCATCGTCATTATGATCGCCTCGACGATCATGTACGCTCGCGTGGTGCTGGCCGTGGCGATCGTCTCGTCGTGGGAATTTTTGCAGACGATCCTGCTGCCGGTGGCGGTGCTGACTTTCTTGACGATGCTGCCGGCGATGGTTCTGTGGTATCGCGTGCGGGGCGAGCCGTCGCAGATGCCGAAGCAGGAGAACCCCACGCAACTGAAGTCGGCCATCGTGTTCGCCGTGATGTACGCGGCGGTGCTGATGGCTTTGGCCGCGGCCCAGAGCTTCTGGCACGGCCACGGCATGTACGCCGTGGCGTTTCTCTCCGGCTTGACCGAGATGGACGCGGTGACGCTCTCGACGGCGCGGCTGTCGGTCTCCGATCCGCTGGTTGCCGCCGACGGCTGGCGGATCATCGTGGTGGCGGCCACGGCCAATCTCGTGTCGAAGGCGGCCATCGCCGGCTTGTTAGGCGGCCGGCGTCTGCTGGCCCGCATCGCCGTCCTCTTCGCCATTCCCGCCGCCGGCGGCATCGCCATGCTGTTGCTGATGTAGGCGCGACGGTTCAGTTGCTGCCAGACAAGACCTTCGACAATGAGGGACTGAAATAGGGTCCTTCAGTTACTGGCGGCAATGAGGCCTCCGTGCCGGCGAAACGGCGGGACGCCGCTTCCACGAACGGCGACTCTACACCAGATCGATCTTCTTCGTCTCCTTGTTGAACTTGGCCACCTTGCTCGCACGGTGGGAGAGGATGCCCATGTTCAACGGGGCTTGCACGCGGACGGCGACGTCGATGGGGCTATAGGGCGTCTGGCGGCTGTGGACGCAGTCCAGCAGGTTCGACCAGAGCTTGCCCGTATCGCCGGCGCCTTGCCAGGGGAACATCGATTTCCTTGGCTCCTTTGCCGATGGGCACAATGCGGATGCCCTTGCCCGGGTGGTCGATGTTGCCGAACTTGATCAGGCCGTCGGTGCCGCGAATGATCGTGTCGATGCCGCTGTAGTTGCTCAGCGAGTTCAGCAGCGCCACGCTCGGCCCGCCGGCGTAGTCGGCGATGATGTTGCACTGGTCGGGCACCTCGCGGTTGTACTGGAACGTGCCGCCGCCCCCCAAGACCCGCTCGGGATAGTCGAGGTCCAAGAGGCAGAAGATCGGCGTGAAAACGTGGACTAGCAGATCGGTGGCCGGCCCGCCGGCGTAGTCCCAATAGAGCCGCCACTGGAAGAACCGCGACACGCTGAAGGGGCGCTTCGGGGCGTCGCCGAGAAAGGCCTCCCAATTCAGATCGGGCCCCGGCTTGGCATTGGGATCGTCAATCGGCATCCGCTCGCCCCAGTCGCCGCGGCGGAAGTAGCCGCGCCTGCACGTGAACCACCTTGCCGATGATCCCCTCTTTCAACAGCTTGCGGACCTTGGCGTAGGCGTCGTCGGCGACGTACTGCGTCCCCACCTGCACGATCCGCTTGTGCTTTTCCGCCTCCTCGCCGACCTGCCGGGCGAGGTCCATCTGCGACCAGTGCGTCAGCGGCTTCTCGCAGTAGATGTCTTTGCCGGCGCGGATGGCGTCGATCGCCATCGGGGCGTGATGGCGGTCGGGCGTGGCGATGCAGACCACGTCGACCCGCGGATCGGCCAGCAGTTCCCTGTGGTCGCGATAGATCTTGCCGCCGGTTTTCCGCGCGGCCGCCTGCACGCGCGGCCCGTAGATGTCGCAGACGGCCACCGGCTCGCAACGGCCCTGGGCCTTCATCGCCATGCACGTAATAGATATGGGCCTGGCAGCGGCCGCCCGTGCCGATGAAGCCGATGCCAACGCGCTCGTTGGCCCCCTTGGCGCCTTCAGCGGCAATGGTGAACTTCGGTTGAAACACGCTTGCGGCAGCAGCAGCCGTAGCGGTGACGGCGGTGGTGCGGAGGAAATCGCGGCGATTGCTCGCCTTCGCGGGAACCGATGAGTTCTTCTTCATGGCGGGACTCCTTTGGTGGGATGGATTCTTGTCTTATTTGGCGTGCTTGTCGCTCGATAGTTTCAACCAGCGCTGGTACAGTTTCTCGACGGTCTTCTTATCGACGGCGCCGTCCCATAGGGCCACGCCGTAGCGCAGCTCGAGCGGCTTGCCGGCTTTAATGGTGATCGGTTGCTTCCAGACGTTGCAGGTGGCCGAAACATAGGCGAACGGCCGGCTCATCGTAAACATCTCGGCGGGATAGTGAATGTTCTCGGGGTGAGCGAAAACGGCCACCGTCACCGGCTTGCCGTCGGCCTTGGCGGTGTAGGCGCACCACTTCGTGGGCGTCACCCGCTCGTCGCCGCGGACGATCTGGCCCCGTTTGTCGTCGGCATTGAAGAACCGCCCGCTGCCGTCCATCGACTCGACGAACCGGATTCCCAGGCCGAAGTAATGATCGCCGGTCAGCACTGCGGTCTTCTTGCCGGGCGGCGTCTCCAGTTTTGACCGCCAGGCGACAAGCGTCGCGCCAAGATCGGGGGCTTTCAGCACCGTGAGTCGCCGCCGCTCGAGCAGCAGCGGACTTTTCGACGCCGGGCCGACCCAATCCAGCCGCTCGACGAATCCGGCGGAGCCGACGCCGTCGCGGATCGCCGCCCTCACGTCGCCCAGCGACTTGTTGACCTCCTTGCCGAAACCCTGGCCGACCTCGCTCCAGAAATCGACGCCGTCGACCGCGGTGGCGAACATCAGCGCGTGGTGGTGCATGTGCTCGGGCGGCGAATCGCGCAGCACCTGCACACCGCTGGGCGAAAAAAGCTGGATAACGTACGGCTTCATCGCCACCTTGGCGTAGCGATAACGCAGCACCGGCCGCCCGGCGTCGAACACCGATACCGTGGCGTCGCCTTTGACGATCCGCAAGTCGTCGGGGGGCTGCTTGGCTGCCGGCGCACCCTCGGTGTTGACGCCCGCCAGCCCCGCAAGGATGAAGACAATGATGGCGAAAAACGACTTTGACATTCGCATAAGCACTCTTCGGGTTTCTTCAATAGCGATACCGTCGCCGACGTTAGCCGCTAGCGCCGCATGGTTGCCGCCACGGCTGCGCGGATTCTCAATACATATTGTAACACAACCCACAAGCCCTCTCCACGTTTTTTTCTGTCGTCGCGACTTGTCGCGGCGATGGAGGACGGGGAACCAAAGGTCACGTCTGTTCTCAAAGCTTCAGCTTATTCGCGTCAATGGGCAGGTCGTCGCGGCGGTTCCCCAAGCGATGATGGACGGCCAGATCGATCGAATAGCTGACGAACTGGACACGCCCGTCGCAGAACGATATGTTGAAGCCGTTGGAGTGGGCACTGCCGAAGCGCAGGTAGTTTTCCTCGCCGGGCGTGTCCTGCTTTGGCGCGTAGTACAGGTTGGCGGGGTCGGCGATATTCTGTTCGTTGCACCACGTCAGGCGGTGCGTGTCGTTGTCGTAGCCGCAGAACAGGTACTCGTTGTCGGCATGGTCCTGGCCGTTGTAGTAGTAATCGGGATCCAGATACTTCTCGCCGACCATGTAGGTGTTGGAGGCGCCGTCGGTGATGTCGGCTATGGTGACTTGGCTGCGGAAATAGCAGACGCCGGTAGCGGGCCCGGTGCCGCCGCCGCCCCAGGCCGAGGAATTGGCGCTGTCAATGTTGGGCCAACTGTGATTGCCGTCCCAGACGATGGCCTGAGCCATGCTGCTTGGCGTGCCGCATCCCCAGCAGGTCGATTGGTCGCCGGCGTTGGCTGCATAGTCGGAGCGACCGCTAAGGGTGACGCGGTTGCTGTTGTAGGCGGTGTACCCGCCCGAGCTATCGAAGCAGGGAGTTGTCGTCGCCCAGTCTGCCCAGAAGGGATACAGGATGGCCTGACGCCGGGTGGGGCAATTAAAGACGGTGAGCGTCTGTTGCCCGCGTGTGGCGGCGCCGGCGAGTTGCGTCGGCGTCAAGGCGTTCGCCTGGCCGTCCATTCCCAGATCGTGCAGACCTTGTTGCTCGATGAAGGGCAGGATCGCGTAGGCCCAGTTGCCGGGTTGACCCCTGCCGGTTCCGCGATCGGGGTCGCCTGCCCACTCCCAACTCCATCCGCCGGAGGGAAAGAAGCCGAATTGTTGCTCGTGCCCCAGCAGTCCGAGCGAGAGTTGTTTGATGTTGTTCGTACACTGCAATCGGCGGGCCGCTTCTCGAGCCGCCTGCACCGCCGGCAGCAACAGAGCGATCAAGATGCCGATGATGGTGATGACCACGAGAAGTTCCACCAGTGTAAAGCCCGACGACGCCCGACGCGTGATTTCGGATATCCCGCTGCATCGGCACACATTCCGGCTCCCGTACGCGGGGAGAATGCGCGATCGCCGTCTCGATCGTGGATGTGAGACTATCACGACTGGTCTCCGTCAATTTTACATACCCGCCAGGCGGATGAACTGTACTGCGACTGGAAGTATGTCGCTGAGTGTGATACTATAGAGAATATGCTGCAGCCGGTGGTCTTGTCGTTCAGGATGTTTCACTGAAATAGTTGGTACGTTCCTCGCCAGACAGCCATGCTTGTGCCCATCTACCAGGATCACGGCAAGAAGTATGCGGCCGATACGTGCCGGCCGGTGGTGCAAGCCGAGCAGTCCGGGCAAATTCGCCTCGAAGCGCTGGTCCGCGGCCATTATCCGGGCCGCAGGCTTTCGCCCGGGGTGCTCTCCGGCGTCAAATCGGTGGGCTATTGGGACGCCCACCACCAGCAAGATTGGGGGCTCGACTGGCACCGCAACGAAGGCGTCGAACTGACCTTTCTCGAAAGCGGCGCCGTCGGCTTTGGCGTCGACGATCATAACTTCCAACTCCACAGCGGGGACCTGACCTGTACGCGCCCTTGGCAATTGCACCGGGTGGGTGAGCCGAACGTCGGGGCCGGGCGGCTGCATTTCCTCATCCTCGACGTTGGCGTGCGCCGCCCGCACCAGTCCTGGCGATGGCCGGCGTGGATCATCCTGGCTCCCGCGGATCTCCGCCAACTGACCGCGGTGCTGCGTCACAACGAGCAGCCGGTCTGGCACGCCACGCCCGAGTTGTCACGCTGCTTTCGCCGGATCGGCGCCGCCGTCGCGAGCGACCGCGGCGGCAGCAGTATCTCGAATCTGGCTGTCCAACTCAACCAATTGCTTCTCTGCGTTCTCGATATGTTCCGCGGGCAAGACGTGCCGCTCGACCGCTCGCTATCGAGCACGCGCCGCACGGTCGAGCTATTTTGGGCCGATGTAGGTCAGAATCCCGAGCATTTGGCGTTGCAGTGGACGGTCCGAAGCATGGCGCGACGTTGCGGGATGGGCGTGACCAACTTCACGCACAACACCAGACAGTTGACGAACATGACGCCGATGCAATACCTCAACCATTGCCGGTTGACGGCCGCAGCCGATTTGCTCCGATCACAGCCCGAGCGGAGCATCATCGACGTCGCACTGGCGTGCGGTTTCAACTCCAGCCAGTATTTCGCCACGCTGTTTCGCAGCCAATTCGAGCAGACGCCAAGAGCATATCGCGACGATCGACGGCGCACGCCCCCGTAGAGGCGGCCAGCCGCTTTCTGTCGACAGTCGCCTTGTTGGTAGATGCAACGTAACGAGACGCCTTGCCTGCGAACAGGCGCCGCATGGCCCACCGCGTTCCGACGACTGGCCACGATTCCGCGGTGCGTTGCGGAAGATGTTTGGCGGACGAGCGGATTTCGCGGGATTAGCAGCTTGGAGAAGACGCTGCGGCGTTTCACGCTGCGATACACGGCAACAGCCACCCAGTCAGAGGGGGCACGGGGTCGTTGGACCGCAAATAGACACGTTCCTGTCCGCATACCGACCCGTTGAAAGGCGGCAATGGGACTGGCATCCCCGTCTGCCGAGTGCTATTATAGCGAGTTCGGGTACAAACACTATCTGGTTCTATTGAGGGAGTCATCGAGATGTCCGACTATTCGGAACTCTACAACGCCATTCTGACGGGCAACGCGAAGAAGGCCGAGGAAGTGACCAAGACCGCGATTGCGGCGAAAGTCGATCCTAGCGAGTTGGTGCAGAAGTACATGATCCCGGCCATGGACGAGGTCGGCAAGCGATTCGAGTGCAACGAGTACTTCGTGCCCGAGCTGCTGATCGCCGCCCGTGCCATGAAGACTTCGCTGGAGTTGATCACGCCCTTGCTGGCCGCGGCGGGTACGGAGCCGGTCGGCCACGTGGTGATCGGCACCGTCCAGGGCGACCTGCACGACATCGGCAAGAACCTCGTGGCCTCGATGCTCGAAGGCGGCGGATTCAAGGTGACCGACCTCGGCGTCGACGTTCCACCCGACCGGTTCGTCGAGGTCGCCCGCGAGCATGACGGCACGATCGTCGCCCTCTCGGCGCTGTTAACCACGACGATGACAATGATGAAGGCCGTCATTACGGCGTTGGAAAATGCCGGCATCCGCAACAAGACAAAGGTAATGATCGGCGGCGCTCCGATTACCCAGCAATTCGCCGATGAGATCGGCGCCGACGGCTTCAGCGACAATGCCAGCACGGCGGTGGCGCTGGCGCGGAAATTGGTGTAACGCAGGTTCGTACCGTTCGCGGGTCGGGATCGTAGACGCGGCGTCTGGCCGCTTTATGACGCTGGATGAGCCCTTAGGTCACGCAGAGGACGCAGAGAAGAAGCCGAAGAGACTGTAATCGTTCGCTCCCATTGTTCTTGATGCGAGCGACATCGGCCGTATCTTCCTCGCCTCCGCGCCCTTCGCGTCCTCTGCGGTTGCTTACCTAGTATGACAGCGCTAGGTTTTTCCGGCACCACCTGCTAATGTTTTTGCACGGCGTTGTCGGCTTTCGTAGGACATTCGATTTCGTTCTTGATGATAATCGTTGATGTTGGAAAGTAGTTCAATGAGATCAGGATCACATTCAAGCGACCGTTGCAAGAGAGGTCCGAGTGCTCGGACCACCTGCTCCAGTGTGATCTCCGGATTTTTTCCCCCGCAAGTGCGTCGTCTCGGCAGCCAGGAGGTACATGCTGATGCGCGAACAAAGCCAGTGACGTATCAGACTCTGATAGGTTCGCACCTCGAACGCGCCGAATCCACAGTACTGTTTGGCCCGTTCAAACCACATTTCCACATGCCAGCGAGCGAAGGCCGCTTTCAGCATTTCCTCCAACGACGTACTTTCGGAGGCGTTGCTGACGAAATACTTGATTTCACCCGTTGCCGCATTGCGGGCTACCATCAACCAGTACGGCCGATCCGTGGGGCAGGATTCGCCTTCGGCGTCTTTGGCCACCAGGTAAACCCTCGCCAACCTGACTTCCCACACACACGCGCCGCGAGTCGTGTCCTTGATGTGGACTCGCCGCCACGATTGCTTGCTGAATGCCGGGCTGAAGCGACAAAGGTTGTCCACTTGCTTCGAGGCATGCGCCGTTTGCGAACTGTGGCAGGCCGGCTTGGTCGCCCAGCAGCGGAAATTGGCTCGAACCTCGCCGATGACCCGTTGCCCGCTGCGGTCCATGCGGTAAATGAACTCCGGTACCGAGGTGAATTCTTCATCGCAGGTGATCCACGAAAAACGAACGCCATCGGCAACGCACACCTCGACTTGGTCGGCCGCGATTTCCCACTTCTTGCGGAACACGGCGCTCTCCGGGATATGGGCTTCCTTGCGCCGCAGAGGATCGTTGATCCAGCTTTCCGGCAGATACACGTCCGAGGCAATGCAAGCGCTGAAGGGGTTCTTCGCATCGTTGTTCGTGTAGATCAGGTGTTGCCCCACCACGCAGTTATCGATTTTTCCGGACTCGCCGCACCACTGCCGCTGTACACCGGGCGTTTTGTCGCCTTGTTTGGCGTGGGCCGAGCCGTCAATCACTCCGATGGCGTTCTCGCACCCGTACTCATCCATGATCGCCTGTCGCAGTCGCGATTCAATCCGCTCGTGGTTCCAGACGAAGTGCGACAAAAAGAGTTGAAGCGTTCGTACGGCGGCCCCGATCCACAGGGCGATTGGCTCGATGCTCTTGCGGTCAAAATGTGCCAGCAACGCCAGGGAATAACTCATAAAATACTCGAACGTCGAACTTTTTGCGAAACAATCCGCAAACCGTTGCAATCTACGTCGCGCATCGGGCTCCAACGCCCGGATTTCGTCCGTCGTCATTTTTCACCTCCATGTGTCGTTCGCCGTTATCGGCGTTCGCACATGGTAGGCTTGAGCCATTGTAGCGCTGTCATACTAGAAGGGGTTTTGCTATGGCACTACCAGGATTGACGATTATCGGCGAAACGATCAACGACTCGGTGCCGTCGACGAAAAAGCTGTTCGACGCCGGCGACATTTCGGGCATTCTGGAAATCGCCAAGATGCAGGACGAAAAGGGGGCGGCCTACATCGACGTGAACATCGGCCCGCGCCCCGCCGAGTTCATGGCCGAAATGGTCGCGAAGATTCAGGGCGTCACCGCCAAGCCGTTGTCGATCGACACGCCCGATCCGGCCATTGCCGAGGCCGGCCTGAAAGCCTACGATCTGGCCCGCGCCGGCGGCAAGAGGCCGATCCTCAATTCCGTCAGCGCCCTGCGGGCGGACATGTTCGATCTGTACAGGATCCAGCCGTATCGGCCGATCCTGCTGGTGTCGGAGAACGTGATCGACGGCCGCTCGAAGCCGTGCCACACGGCGGAGGAGACCTTCGAGGCGGCGCATCAGTTGGTCGAGACGTTCCTGACCCGCTGCCCCGGCACGAGCAACGACGACTACCTCATCGACCCCGGCATCGCCCCGCTCGGCAGCGATTCGGAGGGGAACATCCACCGGCTGATCGCCGCGATGGAGCTGATTCATAACGACAAGACGTTCGCCGGCTGCCACGCGTCGGTCGGTTTGAGCAACTTCACGGTGATGCTGCCGACGAAGCGGCCCGACGGCTCGCCGGTCAAGGGTCCGCTGGAGAGCGCGTTCCTCACCAAAGCGATGCCGCTGGGGCTGGACACGGTCATCGGCTCGGTGAAGCGGAACTACGAAAGGTTGACCTCCGACCATCCCGCCATGCTCTGCCTGGAAGAGTGCTTGAAGCTCAAAGGATTCGACGTGCTGATGCGCGTGCGGGAGTTCTACACCAGTTAAGCGGCGAGCGCAAAATCGCGGGCGAGACGATCGACATCGGCGAGAACGAGCAGATCGTGGGGCTGTTCTGCTCCGGCTTGACAGACCCCCTTGTTGGAGTACAATTGCTGGGGTGGGGAAGCGAGGCAAAGGGGTCGAGTATGACTACTCGTGTCGATGCGATCTATCAGGGCGGGGTATTTCGGCCGCTCGAGGCGGTGACGCTGCTTGAGAATCAGCGAGTCGCGCTACAGGTGGAACCTCTGCCGCGGCAAGATGCCTTGGCTTGGATTGAGGAGGTGAGTCGCTTTCGTGATCAGATGGCCGCGGAGCACGGACTTCTTCCCGATAGCACCCTCGATATTGCCGAAGATCGCAAGAGATGAGCGATGTGATTGTCGATAGCAGCGCCCTTGTCAAGTGCGTTTTGCCCGAGGACGATTCGAACCAAGCGGAACGGCTCTTCGCCGACGTGCTGGCTGGCGGCGGGTGCGTGCATGGTCTGGATCTAGCCTTGGTTGAGGTGACGAATGCCGTTTGGAAACGTCACCACCGCAAGATGATTTCCTTGGCCGAGGCGCGTCGATATGTGCGCTACCTATTGGCTAACCGTTCACGGGTCGCGCATAACATAGAACGATGGTGAACAGTCAAGGCCGGTTTTCTCGGGAATTGCGAGTGCTATCAGTGTACAAGTCCTGGGCCAGTTGCGCTGCGGCTTGGTTTTTCGACCGTTCGGTGCACCCACCATTCGCAAAACCCCTTGTTTTCAAGGCCCCCGACCCGTGAACGGTTACCGATCGGGCCGCAATCGGCGACTCCATTAGAGATGACACACAAGCCTGGGCCCTAGGGGCCGCAACTAACCTGGCAGTTCGGCAACGCCTTCTTGATTTCCTTCGCTCCGGCCTTGGAGACTTTTGTCCGAAATAGGTTTAGTGTTCGCAACTGCGTAAGGCCCTTGAGCGTCTCTAGTCCATCATCGCTGACCTTCGTTCCCCACATGTTCAGATCAGTCAGTCTCGTGAGTCCCTTCAGGTGCTCTAGCCCCGCATCGGTGATATCAATTTCCCGAACGTACAGTCTCTGCAACTGCTTCATTCCCTTGAGGTATGCCAAACCGGCATCGGTTATCTGAGTCTGAGCCAGCGTCAAGTCCCGCATTTGTGTCAAGCCTTTCAGATGCTCTACCCCTTCATCGGTAATTGGGTTTCCGCCAAGATTCAAGAACTGCAATTGCTTCAACCCCTCGATGTGCTTCAACCCGGCATCAGTTATCTTCGTATGCACAAGGTTCAAATGCTGCAATTGCGTCAGCCCCTTGAGATGCTCAAGGCCGATGTCAGTGACCTGGGTGAAGATTAGCTCCAGTTTCTTCAGTTGTGTCATTCCTTCGAGACACTCTAATCCAACGTCAGTGACTTTGGTGCCTCGGAGGTTCAGATCCTGCAACTGCGTCATCCCTTTGAGGTACTTCATGCCGGCGTCGGTGATCCTGGCGTCCGAAACGACCAACACTCGTAGCTGCGTCAACCGAACGATATGCGCGAGTCCTGCGTCCGTGAGATGGATTTCCCCAAGTTCCAATTCCCGAAGTTGCGTAAGTCCTTCGATGTTTGCCAACCCGTCGGCAGTGACCTTGGTGCCCCGCAGGTTGAGGCTTCTTAGCTTCGTCAAACTCTTGAGAAAACCAATGTCGGCATCGGTAATCCGCCTGCAACGGAAATCGACGCCGATGATAGGCCTGCTGGGATCTGCCTCGTCAACGACAACGTTGCCGCGTAGCTTCGCTACCTTGGCAGCTACCGCGGCTTGATCGCTTCTTTGCTCAACAGCCCAACTCAATTGGTGGCAAAGCACCGACATGATGATCGCGATTGCTGTCGGCAGAGTACGTTTCATGATGACTCCTTCTCTTGCTGGAATACTGGTAAAAAACGACCGCAAACAGGATCTCTCGCGGAAGTATTGGCGTTAAACGATCACGAATATAACACCAGCCATGGACCGTAAGAAGTTGGGTTCGTGGAGCCGGGATAGGGGAGGATGATGTCGGAGCGAGAATCGGTATCCTCGGGGACCGACCAAGCAACCGTGTTCGCTTGGTTCGACGGCTGGAAATTCCCTCGCCCACGCCGAGCAGCAAAAGGCCCGGCAATCCACCGGCGCCGCTGCCGGGAAGGAGCCGAGGATTTCCAGGCGGAGAGCTTTCTTGCCGAGGGCGTTCATGGTCCCCGCCATGTGAACGGTTACCCTATTGGCTAGTCCAGTTCAAATTCATCCATCAGATCGTTTGCTGACCTCAGCGTTGGAAATTGCCGCCAAATATGACTGCGCTGTCTACGACGCCTTGTTCGTCGCGATTGTCAGCGACTTGCACATTTGCGGCGTTACTGCCGACGAACCGCTCTGGCGGTCTGTTCGCGCCGATTTCCCGAGCATTGTGCTGTTGCGCGATTGGCGGTGACGCACTGTGCCACATGTGGTGGTCATGGACACCATGACCGGCTTCACTTCACTCACGTAGGGCACAGCGCGGGGGGCTTGCCGGTGTAGGTTCGCTGCAAGTGGCCGTTCGGCAGCCGCATCACCCCCCCCACGGTCACGTCTCGCACGATCGCCCGTTCCGAATCAAAGACGGTGTCGACGTAGTCTTCCGTGATCTTCTTCAAGCGGATGCCGGGGATAATCGGCAGGCCGGGTGGAGAGGCGCTCTCGAAAGGGTTCCCGGAATTCGCGGCAGGTGCATTGCCGTCCGGCGACGAGCGAAACGGATCGACGTCCTCCGAGGCGGGTCCGCTCTCCGGCGGCGCGTTTTCCGGCGGCGCGGCCTGGTCATTGCCCAACGTACTCACCCCGATCGTGACCGTACGCTGCTTCGTCTCGTCGAGAGCCACCCGATGGTAGAACAGCCCGTACACAAGCGCGTAGCTTCCGGCCAGGAACAGCACCAGCAGAAGCAGCAGTCGCGGCAATTGGCGTCCCATTTTCTCAACTCTTCCGCAGGCCGTTGTAAAACACCATCGTCGGCGATCCGCCGAAACCGATGCCCATCCAAGCCGCTTCGTCGATTTCTTCTTGCGAAAAGCCCATCGTGCGGGCCTTCTTCAGGTGGCTCTTTACGCACGGCTCGCAGCGGGCCAACACCGACAATGCGATGGCAATTGCCTGCTTGGTCTTGGCATCGAGCGCCCCGCGGCGCCGGCGGCCTGGAGAAATTCCTGGAACTTTCGCTCCGCCGCAGTGACGCCCCCGCCGCCGCCGGCAGCATTGTTGACGGATGGATCGGACTGGTGACTGGGATCGCAGCAAGCCATCGCGCCGGCCTCCGCTGCTACGGGTTGTGGTTTGGAATTGGGATGAGAGGGAGATGGAATCGGCCGTCGGCCGTCGCTGCGCAAGCGGACGCGGCCCGCGCCTGCGCCGACGACTTTGCCGATCGCCGCGGCTTCGGCCACGCCCGCCGCATGGAGCCGTCCGAGCAAGTCGTCCGCCGACGATGCCGGGACCGCGATCAACAGGCCGCCGGACGTTTGCGGATCGAAGCAAAGGTCGAGCATTGCCGGCTGCACGTCGTCGCCGGCGACGAGGCAGCCGCCGGACGATTCGCGATTCCGCTCGACCGCCCCCGAGGCGATCCCCTCGGCCAGGCATTCGAGCACGCCGGGCAACAGCGGCAGATCGTCCCAGACGATTTCGACATCGACGCCGCTTGCGGCGGCCATCGCCCCCAAGTGCCCCATCAGGCCAAAGCCGGTTACGTCCGTGCAAGCGTGGGCGTTGCACTCGATCATCAGCCGCGCCGCGTCGCGGTTGAGCGCGGCCATCGATCGGGCGGCGGCCTCGGTCGCTCCGGCCGGGGCGCGGCCGATCTGCGCGGCAAACGACACGATGCCCGTGCCCAGCGGCTTCGTCAGAATCAGGCAATCGCCGGGCCGAGCGGCGGCGTTGGTCGCAATCCGCTCGGGGTGGATCAAACCGGTGACGGCGAAGCCGGCCTTGACCTCGGCGTCGTTGATACTGTGTCCGCCGATGACGGCCACGCCCGCCTCGGCCATCTTGTCGACGCCGCCGCGAAGGATTTCGTGCAGGGCGTCGGTCGGCAGCGTGTGCAGCGGAAAGCCGACGATGGAGAGCGCGGTGATCGGCCGGCCGCCCATCGCGTAGACGTCGCTGAGCGAGTTGGCCGCGGCGATCTGCCCGAAAGTGTAAGGATCGTCGGCCGACGGAGAGAAAACGTCGACGGTTTGCACCAGCGCCGTCTCGCCGTCGAGGCGGTACACGCCCGCGTCGTCGCCGGCCGGGGCGCCGACGAGCACCCGCGGGTCGTCGAACAGCGGCAGCCCCGCCAGCACGCGGCCGAGCGTCGCCTTGTCGATCTTCGACGCGCAGCCGGCGCTCTGGACCAGGCTCATCAACTGCACCGGCCCGGCCTGTCCGTCCGCCGACTCGCCGGCGCAAGGGCATAAGTCCTGTTCCCGAAAGACGTCGCAAGGGCAGGACTTCTTGGCGTTGCAGATGCAATGTCCCAACCGCATGGAACGCGCCATCACCCGCTTGCGCTTCGCCAAGTCCTTCATAGGGAACACCGCCCGGGATAGCGGAACAAGAAGGGGAGGGAGGAGATTGTCGGAGACACGGCACCCATTCTCGCAACGCTTTTCCGACAATCTCCTCCGTCCCCTTTCATTCTATTGACCAGGCTTCATTCTACGCCCCGTGGGGGAGGCGTGCAAGCCAACACCGCCCTGCTGTTGCACGCAGAGCCGGCCGCCGGCTAGAATAATGGCTCGCCGGCTGAACGATTTTCGATTTGCCTACGTAAAGGTCGGACGGAGACGCCTCAACATATAGGGAATATGCGATGAGACGATTGGCGTTGGCGTTTTTGCTTCTGGTCGGTGTTCTGGCGCTGCCCGGCTGCTGACCGGGGAAGAGGAGCAGGCCCGCGTCGGGTCTGGGGCCGGCGAAGCCGCTGCAAGTTGATCGCGGGGCATCGGAAAGTCCTCCGTTGGCGTTCCACGGTTTCCGTCTGCCGGGTCCATGACGATTCCGAGCAGGCTTTTTGTTCTTTCAGTCAGAGGCCGATCATGACGCATCGAATAGCGGCATCGTGCATCGCGCTGGCGGTGCTGTGCTCCACGGCGTACGGCCAGCAGGAGCCCGCGGCGAGCGAAGCCAAGAAGCCGGTCGCGGCGAAATCGCCCGAAGCCGTCGCCAAGACTCCGAAGGCGGCGGAGAAGCCCTTCAAAGACGAGCCTGCCGCCCACGCGCTCTACAAGCAAATGATCAAGGCGATGCGGAAGGCCGACGCCCTTTCGTACGTCAGCCACTTTGCGATGGAAGGCAAGGGCTTCAAAATCGGCAGCACCTACCGGGCGTGGCTGAAGAAACCGAACTACTTCCGCGTGGAAGCCGAGAGCGATTTGGCCGGCAAAACGCCGCTTCCGCCGGGAGCCGGCGGCGGCAGGGGAGTCCTCATCGGCGACGGCAACCTGCTCTGGATCTATTGGCCCAAGGGACGCTACAAGCACGAGTGGGAAGACGCCAAGGAGTTCGCCAAAATCCACCTGACCAGTTATATCAAGAAGGGCGCGCCGCCCGGCGGACACTCCATCGGTCACGAGGTCTGCTGCCTCGGCGCGGGCATGAGCATGCCGGTGATCGATCCCAGCACCTTTCACGGATACACCGACTCGCTGCAAAAGTATCTCGACGGCGTCCGGGGGCTCGGTGCGGAGAAGGTCGCGAGGCGAAGATTGCGACAAGATCGAAGTCAGCATTATGAAGCACCAGCGAAGCTGGTTTCTCTGGCTGTCGAAGCGCGACCACCTGCCGCGGAAGATGCGAGAGATCGTGCGGGTGAGTTTCGATCTGATCATCACCGAAGACTGGTCGTCGGTGATCGTCAACGGGGAGATTCCCGACAAGATGTTCGCTTGGCGGCCGCCCAAGGGCTGGACGCAATATAAGGATCCGCCGCTGGAAATCGGCCTGCTGAAGGCAGGCGCGCAGCCCCCGATTTCGATCTGCCCGCCGTCGACGGCACGCAGATCAAGCTCTCCGACTATCGCGGCAAAGTCGTCTGGTTCTACGTCTGGAGGGCCGGCTGACCGGCCTGCCGCGTGGAGATGTGTCATCTCCAAGAACTCTATGCGAAGTACGGCGACAAGGGCTTCGTCGTCCTCGGCTTCAACGCCTGCGACGACAAACAGATCGCGCTGGAGATGCTCCGCGACAACAAGGTGACCTTTCCCAATATCATCGATGCGTCCGACGCCGCGCAGAAAGTCTGCTTCCGCGACTACCAGCGCTACGGCCGCAGCGCCGTGCCGATGAGTTACGTCATCGGCCGCGACGGCAAGATCGTAGACTCCTGGTACGGCTACGAGGAGGGCGAGCCGAGAACCATTGCCGCGATGAAGAAGGTGGGCGGCGAACTGGCCGATAGCATCGTTCGCGACGAGCAGGCGGAAGCGGCGAAATCGTCCAAGCCGGTGATCGACGACGCGATCGCGGCCATGAAAACTGGAGCCAATCTGGCCGAAGACAAGCCGCGGACCGTGCAACCCTTGACGGCGGCCGCCGCCAAGGAGGTCGCCGCCGCCGCGCAACGCCTCGTCGACGCCATCCGAGACGCCGATTACGACCGCGACTGGACGAAGGACGACGCCTGGAAGAGTTTTCCCGCCAAGGACGCCGCCTATCGTCCCGGCCGCGATTTCCCCGGCTGGGTCCGCTGGGTTTGCAAAAACTTCAAGGCGAACGCGATCAGCGACGTTCGCCTGGGCAAAGTGGTCGCCGGCCCCGATGGTTCGCCGACGGTCTACTATGAGTTGCACCTGAAGGACGGAAAAGTCCTCAAGGGCGATCTGCCATTTTCTTGGGACGCGAAGAAGAAGCAGTGGATCGGGGTGAAGGCGCTCGACTGGCACCTCCAGAAGAAGCCGTGACGCAACAAGGGGGACGGAGGAGGTTGTCGGGAAGAAGCCGTCCCATTGTGGGGATTCTCTTCCGACAACCTCCTCCTTCCCCTTTCGTCCGTGAAGCCGCTTGCCTGCTGTTACGTCGGCGTGGATTGGCCGTGGAGCCGGCGCCAGGCGAGCGTGGCGGCGCCCAGGGCGCAGGTCAGCTGCGGATGCGGGGCGACGGAGAGCGGCTGGCCGAGCGCGGCGCTCAGCGCGGCCTCCATGCCGGGCACCATCGCCACGCCGCCGGTCAACACGATCGGCGGCGTCGACGTTGCGGCCGGTCATGGCCGCCACGCGCGTGGCCAGCGACGCCTGCACGCCGGCCACGATGTCCTGCCGGCAGCACGCCCGAGGCCAGCAGGCCGATGATCTCCGTCTCGGCGAACACGACGCACATGCTGCTGATGACGGCGGCGTTGCGGCTTCGGCCGGCCAGCTCGCCCAGCGCGCCAATCGCACGCCGAGCCGCGTGGCCACCAGTTCGAGAAAGCGGCCGGTGCCGGCGGCGCAGCGGTCGTTCATCACGAAGTCGCCGACCGTGCCGTTGGCGTGCAGCCGCAGCAGCTTGCTGTCCTGGCCGCCGATGTCGATGATGGTTCGCGCCTCGGGCACGCGATGCGCCGCACGCCCCACGCCTGGCAGGTGATCTCGGTGATCGTGCGCGTCGGCCACGCTGATCAGCTTGCGGCCGTAGCCGGTGGCCACGACCATGCCGAGCTGCTTGCGGCCGATGCCGTTTTCGCGCAACAGCCGGTCCAAGCAGCGACTCGGCCAGCGCGTCCTGCTCGATGCCCTGATCGACCACGCCGGAGGCCACCACGTCGTGGCCGTCGCCGTCCAAGCAGCACGACCTTGGTGGTTCTCGATCCGGCGTCGATTCCTGCACAAATCATGGTGGATAGTGGATCGGTGGATAGTGGCCAGTCGTCAGTGCGAGATTGTGCTTCCAAGTCCTAATCCCCAATCGCTTCGCTTCTCCGCACCGTTTCGACCAGCGCCTCCAGCCGCGTGCGAAGCGTCGGCTCCATCGCGTCGGTCACCGGCGGCACTTCGATCTCGACCACGGGAACGTCCAGCTGCCGGCGGATCACCTCGCCGATGATCGTCGCCTCCAGCGCGCAGTGGCTGGCGCCGGGAATGCGCGAGATGACGACTGCCTCGGCGCCGAAGCGGCGAATCTCCGCGCAAATCCGCTCGGCCCGGTCCGCGGCCGAGCCGACCATCGGGTCGGCCAGCGCCATCCGCGCCAGGGCCTCCAGCGGCGGCAGGTCCGTGGGGATCGGATCCAGGGCGTGGCAGAACATGTAGTCGGTGCCGCAGACCCGGCCGCCGACGTCCTCCAGCAAGTTCATCACGCGCAGGTCCGCCACCGGATTGACCCAGAACACCCGCACGGCATCGGCCGGCAGCACGCCGACGCCGGCGTGCACCCGCCGGCGCACCTCCTCCAGCAGTTCCGCCAACACGCCGATCGTCTCATTATGGTCCGAGCAGAAGTGGATCGCAAGCATCTCGGCAATCAGCATTTCCAGCGCCGGCAGCGGGCACGGATCGGCGGTGAAGCACAGTTGCCGCAATTCCGCCAGCAGCCGCGCGCACGCGGTTGGCCCGGCGCGATTCCCTCCGCGAGTCGCTCGTCGTCGAGCGGCTGTCCGGCGTACGCTTCCAGTGCCTGCCGGACGCGGTCGAGCTCCGATTTCGACCAAGGCGACCTGGCGGCCGGCGCGCGGAATCCGCCGGGCAGCTCGACCGCCGCCTCGTGCGGATCGGGCGCGGCGGCGATGCGGAATCTCCCACCAGAAGATCGGAAAGCCGAGCGACTCCAGCCGCTGGGCGATCGCCGAGAAGTCGTCGCAGGTCGCCCCGACGCTGCACGTCAGCAGGCCGGGAATCGGAAAGCGGTCTGCCGGCGCACAAACGCGCCGAGCATCGCCCGGACCGGGCAGAACGAATCGTCGATGCCCAGCGAGTCGGCGATCTCCAGCAGCCCCGCCGCCGCCTTCCAGCAGGCACGGCAGCCACCATGCGCCGTCGGGATAGAAGGCCACGAGATTGTCGAGCGCGTAGGCCATGACCGGCACGGTGCCGAGGTCCTTCATCGTGCCGACGAGCTTCTTGCCCTCGGCCACGCACGGTGCAGGCGATCTTCTTCGGAGAGCAGGAAGTTCCACAGCCGCAGCGCGGCCGGCCGAGTTGTCCATCCGCAGCTTCAGCAGCCGCACGTCGCCGTCGTCGACGTGCCGCCGCAGCGGTCCGCCGTAGTCGGGCTCGCGACAGCCCGGCTGCGCGCAGCTCGGCGTAGCGCCGGTCCCACTCGGCCAAGCGTGATTCGTTGCGGCTGATCGGTTCATTTCAGCATTTCCAGAAAGGCCTCGATTCGCCCCTGCATGCGGCTCGGGGCAGCGGCGTCGTCGGGACCGACGTCGATTTCCAGCACGCGGCACTGGGCTCCACTGTTTCAGCCGCTGCAACTCGGCGTGCCAGAGGTCGCACCAGAGATAGCGCCGGAAGATGATGCCGCGGACGCTGCCGCGCGGCCAACTCGCGGCCGAGCCACTCGTAGAGCGCGGTGTTGGGCCGGCGAAAGGCGTCGGGAATGCCGTCGAAATAGGCGTCGGCCAGCTCTTGCAGCGGATCGGCGGCGACTCGCGCCGCGATCGAACGGCCGGGCAACGTCCGCTCGGCCATGTTCCGTGGCGTCGAGCACGATGCGGCCGCCGGCGCGCTCGATCAGAGTCGAAGAACTCGCCGTCGGTCTCCAACAGCGGACCGCCGAGAATCGCCAGCGGGATTGCCAGCAGTCGCTCCGCGGGCCGTTGGCGCCAGCGGCTATTGTTTCTGTGCTCGTTGCTCGCGCGCGATCCGACGGCGAGCATCATCTCGCGCCAACTCGGCGTATCACTCGGCGTCTTTCCGCCGAGCGCGCACGAGAAATCGGCCCAGCCGGCGAAGTTCGTCGAGATAGAGCTGCCGCGCCGCGGGCGTTTGCCACGTCGAGGGCACGTTCAGCAGAAAGACCGGCCGACTGCCCCGCTGTTCCAGCATCGCGGCGACGTATCGCATCTGATCGCACGTGGTCGTCAGCACCAGACCCGAGACGAAAAGGGGACGGGCGCCTTTTGTGCGAAGCACCCGGAGGGCCGTCCCGGCAAAAGGCGCCTGTCCCCTTTTCCGTCTCCGGAGGCGAGGGCCGCGTCCATCAGCGCGCCGGCGTAGGGGCAGACGCCGCGAGTGAGTTTCTCGGTGGGATGCAAGCGAAACCGCTCGGGCCGCAAGCCGTGGGCCGCAATCCATTCGGCAGGAACGAAGGGACTGCTGTAGCCGACGCCGTTCATCGGCCACCTCGGGGCAACCGCCTCGATTTGCCCGCGCTGCGGGCTTTTGCCGTCGCCGGCCGCTTCGCACGGACTTTTGCCGCCGGCTTCACAGCGGCTTTCTCCGCACGGCGGCTCCGCACCGTCTCCAACAGGGCCTCCACGCGCAGGGCGATCCGCGCCGAGTCGGAAGGCGAGTAGTCGGTCTCGATGTGCAAGTACGGCAGGCCCAGTTCCTCCTCGACCAAGCGGCGGACGCGCTGCGATTCGACGTCGTAGGTAAGGCACGCCTGCCAGACCAGCTCGACGACGCACTCGGCCCGGTACTCGGCGGCCATCTGCCCGAGAATATCGAGCCGGCGGTCGTTGGGCGTCATCACCGAACAGGGCAGGTGGAAGTACTTCTCGGCCAGGGCGCGGAGCGGATCGGCTGCCGCTTCGTCCACGTCGTCCAGGATCGGCTTCAGGCCCGTGCAGTTTTCCATGGCGACGACCAGCCCGCCGCTCTGCTCGACGATGTCCAGCACGCGCTCGGCGCCGTGCACCATCGGCACGCCGGTCATCAGAACGCGGACGCGATCGCCGCCGGCGCCGCGTTTGTTTCCGCGCGGACTTGAGCACCTTCTCGTATTGCTTCAAGGCGGCGGGCATGGCCCAAATGCTGCTCTTGCAGTCGAGCAACTGCCGGCCCGACAGCGGCGGCCGTCGGCCTTCATCAGCGCCGCCAACTGCCGCCGCAATCGCCGCTCGCGGTTCAGCAGGCGAATCGCCTCGCGGATCTTCTCGTCGGAAACGTCCGTGGCGAAACGCTTCGAGAGGAAGTACGCGGAACTCCTCCAGCTCCCGAACCCAGTAGTCGAAGGCGTCGGGGTCGGCCGATTTGTGCGGCAGTTCGAGGACGTACATCGGCCGGGTTTCGGCCATCAGCTCGTACATCTTCTTCTTGCCGTCGCAAGTCGTCTCGCCCACCACCAGGTCGGCCATCTCCAGGAACGGATTGCTGCGCAGGACGTGGTATCCGAAGGTGGACTTGATCAGCGGGCAGAGGTTGGCGGGCAGGTGCTGCTCGGCGGCGGGGATCGTCTTGGCCGAGCCGCCGCACAGGCAGACGGGCACGCCGCCGGCGGCCATGATCAGCTCGCGCGGCGTGTATTCGCAGAGGATGCCCACGACCGGCCGGCCCGATTCCTTCGCCGCCACGGCATACTCGTAACAGTGTTCGATCATTTCGTCGAACCACGCAAAGCGGCCGTCGCCGTTCGCCTTCTTGCCGCAACACTTCGCCATGATGTCACCGTACGTGCCTAAGTGTGGATGCAAGTCCTTCGTCGATGCCCGGGACCGGCGGCATTCAATCGATGCCGCGGATGAAAACCGTCCCGTCATTCTACACCGGCCGCCGAGTAGGCACATCCCAATATGATCCCGTCGGCCTTCCTGCGGATGGAGGCCGCTAACCACGTGGCATGACGCGGAAATCTTGCCGGAAACTGGGTTTCACGCCCTCTTGCGGGCGACGAACAGCCCCTGGGCGATCTTGCCGGCATGGGCCATCCGGCCGCAGGAAGTCCATCTCGGCCCCCAGCGATTCCATCAACGCGCATGTCGAAGCCGATGATCCGCAGGGCGTCGTACGTCAACTGCATGTTCAGCATGTTGAGGTACAAGTCGACGTGAGGGGCGAATCGGCCGGTGTCTTCCGCCGATGAGCACCTCGCAGCCCTCGGCCGCCAGCAGCGAGGCGTAGCCGTCGAGTGCAAGCGTGTTGGGGAACTTCATGAACGTGCGGTAGCGCTCGGCCTCTCCGTCGGCCCACGGCGTTCGGCCATCGACCCAGTCGGTGAAGGCGATGACTCCGCCGGGCTTCACCAGCCGGCGGCCTCGGCGATCAGCCGCTGCTTGTCGACCACGTAGCACCAGGCGTCTTCGCCCCAGACGAAATCGGCGCTCGCCGCGGGGAGCTTCGTTCGCAGGCGTCGGCCAGCGTGAACGCGATGCGGTCGGCGAGCCCCTCGGCTTCGCAGCGGCGGCGGCCAAGCTCGACGACGGTTTCGGTGGCGTCCACGCCGTGCATCCGCGCCACGTTGCGGAACCGCGACGAGGAACCGCATCCCGGCGCCGGTGCAGCAGCAGAGATCGACGCCCGCCATGCCCGGCCCGATGCCGGCCTTCTCGGCCAGATCCATCGACGAGCGCGAACCCGCCGATGTGGATCTGCTGGCCCATCACCAGTTCCCACAACTGCCCCTCGGGACCGCTGTAGACCGCCTGCACGTCTTTCAGGCCGACAGGCGTGGCACTCTTCATGGGTAGGTTCCTAACCGGGATTATTCATGGCCCAGGGGGATCGCACACACAGCACGCCGTACCAACCCGAAGCGCAAGCGAGGGCAACTCTTTCTTCCGCCCTCGCTTGCGCTTCGGGTTGGTATAGGCCCATGAATAATCCGAACTAAGGGGGAGGCGACATGACAGCCATGATGATGCACCAGCGAGTCGGTCGTGTCAACAGACGGTTTTCTTTTCCTATTGCGCCAGCCCGTCGGACTGTCTCCAGCGGGCCGCAGGTCTTGCGCAGACGTTAGCACGCAACCGTCGCCTTCCGCAAACGACAGACTTGGGGGGGTGGGATGCAACGACGGAATCAATTGCAGCGGTCTGACATTCCGATAGGAGGGCGGGGCTGCAAAGAGAATCCCCGCCCTGCGATAAAGGAATCGGATTGACCAAGGAGGAGGAGTCATGTCGAGTTTAGCGGCTATAAGGATTATTCTGGGCGCTGCCGTTGCTGCCGCGTTCTTGGTTCCGTGGGCAAAAGCCGAGGAAGATATGTCCCCGCCGCTGCCGTTTCACTCGATCGAAGGATACGGCGGAGCCGCGATCACGCCGATGGCCTACTTGGTCAATCCGGGCGCGCCCGGCCGTGTCTTCGGCAAGCCGGCCGCGGCGCTTTCGGTCGGCAACTTCGGCGATAAACAACTTAGCGCGATCACCGTCACCGAAACGCTCTTCGACAGGATCGAATTCGGCTACGGCGCCGATCGGCTCGCGCTGGGAAGCCTGCCCGGCGACGTGCAGCGATGCACGACGCTGGATATGGACACCGGCGACGTTTGGCTGCACAACTTCAACCTGCGATTCCTCCTGGTGAAAGAGGACACCACCTTGGCGGGCATTCCGCTGCCGGCCGTCACCGCGGGGGTGCATTTCAAAGTCAACAGCGGCATCGAGCAGATCAACGACAACCTCTGCGGTGCGCTGGGCACGATCGGATATCGCCGCACCAACGGCACCGATTTCACTCTCACCATGACCAAGAAGGTCACCACCGGCATTGGAATGCCGATATTCTTTACGGCCGGTCTCCGCGAAAGCCAGGCCGCACAGATCGGCTTCCTCGGCTTCGGCGACACCTACTACACGACGTTTGAAGGCAGCATCGTCGTCATGCCCTCCCAGCACATCGTGCTTGCCTACGAGTTTCGCCAGAAGACCGACCCCTACGGAACGCTTCCCAGCAACGTGCCCGGCGAGTTCCTCATCGGCGAGGAGAACAACTGGAACGCCATCGACGTGGGCTATATCCTTAACACGCACACGACATTCTGCGCCGGCTGGGGCCTGTTCGGCAACCTGGCCAACTCCAACGCGAACGGCTCCTGGTGGCTGCAAATCAAGTACGAGTTCTGACCAGCTTGATTCGACGCAAGACCGCGAAGTAGAATGGAGGACTGTCGCCCGGAACGGACCAGACCGGGCCCACAACCGGCCTCCAGGTCGAAGCAGGTGCTTATGGCGTCGTCAAAGCAGGATCGTTTGAGCCAAATCCCCGCCGTCGAAATCCTCCTGCAAGCGGCGGAGTCGCAGGGCTGGACCGCGGGCGTCCCGCGACGCACGTTGGTCGATTCCATCCGGGCGGCGGTCGATCATGCGCGACGATGCTTGACGGAGGCGCGGGCAGCGGACGTCGCCGCTTGCCCCGGCAACCAGGATACGTTGCGGCAAACGATTCTCGCCGACGCTCGGCAGCGCGCCCTCGCGGCGGTCGGCCCGCACTATCGCAAGGTGATCAACGCCACCGGCATCATCCTGCACACGGCCCTCGGCCGCGCCGTGCTTCCCGCCAACGCCCTGCGGCAGATCGCCACGGAGCTTTCCGGCTACTCGCTGCTCCAGGCCGACATCGCGACCGGCGAGCGCACGAAACGCGACGGGCGGATCGAAAGCCTCTTGCAGCAACTCACCGGCGCCGAGGCCGCCACCGTGGTCAACAACAACGCCGCCGCCACCGTGATCGTGCTGAACACCGTCGCCCGCGGCCGCGAAGTGATCGTCTCCCGCGGGCAGCTCGTGGAGATCGGCGGCTCGTTCCGCCTGCCCGACGTCATGTCGGCTAGCGGCGTGAAGCTCGTCGAGGTGGGAACGACCAACAAGACCCACGCCCGCGATTACGAAAACGCGATCACGCCCGACACCGCCGCGATCCTCCGCGTGCATCCGAGCAACTACAAGATTTCCGGCTTCACCGCCGAAGTGCCGCTGGCCGACCTGGTGAAAATCGGCCGCGCGCACGGGCTTGTGGTGATCGACGACGTCGGCGCCGGGCCGCTGGTGGATTTCTCCCGCTTCGGTTTCGAGAAGGAGCCGACGCTGCAAGAATCGGTGCAAACCGGCGCGGACCTGACGACCGCCAGCGCCGACAAACTGATCGGCGCCAGCCAAGGTGGCATCATCCTCGGCCGGGCCGACCTCGTCCAGGCGATCCGCAAGAATCCGCTCGCCCGGATTCTCCGCGTCGGCAAGCTCACGCTGGCCGCATTGGAAGCCACCTTGTCGCTATTTCTCGACGAAGCCCGGGCCCTGCGCGAAGTGCCCACGCTGCGGATGCTCCGCCGCGACCTGGCCGACATCACCGAGCAGGCCAATCGCATCGTCGCCGCGATCGGCGAAAGGACTTCTGCGGCAATTGCGACTACAATCGACGGCTTTTCCCAAATGGGCTCCGGCTCGCTGCCGACGCAGAATCTGACAACCAAGCTCGTTGCCATTCGATCGAATAGCATCGAGGCGGGCGAGTTGGCGGCGAGACTCCGCGCCGACACGCCGCCGGTCTTCGCCCGCGTCCACAAAGGCGACCTGTTGCTCGATCCCCGCACGCTCCTCGACGGCGAGGAAGAGACGCTCGTCCGCGCGGTCGTCGAGGCGTTGCAGCAGGCATAGCTGTCGATAGCACTGTGGTGCAAAGCGCCACAATAGCCGGGGGCCAACGGCCCGCGGAACGTGCTCTCCATCACCGCCGCGGTCCCAGTCTTAAGCTTGCTTGACCCGGCACTTCGCGCAGAGCAATTGCACGTTCTGCGCCGTGGGCGTTTTGCCGCGCAGCGACGGGCTGACGATGCTGAAGTCGATGCCGTCGTGGCCGCCGCAGCGGGCGCACTTGCCGCCGTCGCGCCGCCAGACCGCCGCCCGCACCGCCTCCGAAATGAACTGCTCGTCCGCCGGGCTGCCCGACGTGACGCCGGCAAGATCATGCCGCAGCCGATCGCGTTGCAGCCGGTCCTTTTCCGCGATTGTCTCGAACAGCAGCAGCAAGCCCTTGTCGCTGGAGTTCAGTTCCGTCGGTTTCAGCTCCCAAATCCACTCGCCAAACAGATAGCAGGGGTGATTCGACGGCCCGTTCTGCCACCAGCGCAGCGGCGTCACCTTGCCGAGTGCCGCATTGGCGGCGGCAACATCGGCATCGTTCTCGAAGGCGTAGACCGTGTGCAGCGGCAGGTCGAGATTGCAGTGCAGGATGGCAAACGGGCGGCGGATCGGGTGATAGCGCGCGAAGAACCGCGCCACCGGCAGAAACGTCGCATCGCCCTCGACGTGTTTGATCGTGAACTTGTCCTGGTAGGCCGCCGCAAAGTCGTCGAACGCCCGTTGCGTCTCCTTCTTGCGTTGCAGCAACTCGGCGGAGAACTGCGATTGGTTCCACTCCTCGACCGCGCCCCGCCAGGCCGCCACCAGCAGATCGATCTGCCGCAGGTATTCGGCGAAGTCCGCCGACACCGGCGCATTGGGTGAATGCACGAAGCCGCCGTAATCGAGCATCTTCGTCTTGACGGGCATGAGCGCACCTCACAGGGGGCGATTTCGGCGGAAGGGGACGGAGGAGATTGCCGGGACAAATCGCCGGAGATCGGAAAGCGTATTCCCGACAACCTCCGCCGTCCCCCTCGCCCCGCTACTCAAGTCTAGCTCACCGCCAGCCCGCGCTCTTGAGCCGCCGTCAAAGAGAGTCCGCTTCAGAGCTTACGGCTGGCCCAAGTTGCGGCGGCGACTTCGTGAATCGGCTATTGCCGAACAGCGGCCGAATCTTCTGCTTGGGCGATGCATCAACCACCGTCGCTCCCCGCCAGCGAAATTCGAACTCGCCCGGGGCAATCCGCTCTTTGGTCGTTCGCGGTTTCATCGGGTAGAGCACTTCCACTCGGTCGCCCGGGCGGACCGTGCCGAGATCCAGAAATGCGCGCGCTTCGTGGGCGATAGCCTTCGTTCCGTTGATGGCAACCTGCATCTCCTTGGCGGTGACAAACTCCGGAATGCGGATTCTCAGCCGCCGCTGCTGCTTCATCTTGATTTGCAGGCCGCCCACTTCGTCCGCTCCTGCGCCAACGAGCGACGGGCGGGGATGAATCGCCTCGGCCGCTACGATCTCCGCGGCGGAATGGTTGCGATGAACGTACAGATTCACGTCAAAAATCGAGTTCTTGTCCGTCACTGCGTAACGCCAGGCATCGTAGAGTGCCCGGGCGCCGGCTGCGTTGCAGCAGTGCTGGTTCGTGTTCGACATCGGCGTGTCGTCCGACATGGCAGTCACCGCTCCCCATCCGGCGAAACCGCCGACCAGCGATCGGATCGCATCGTCGCCGCGGACCACGCCGCCGGTGTTGTCGTGGCCGTCGCAGAACGTCCTCAGCGGGTGCCTCTCATAGGGAACCGGCGTCATTTGCGCCACCCAGCCGGTATCGACGATCTGGTGTACAAGTAGGTGATTGCGGACGTATCGCTCGGCATCGTGCCAGTATGCGGGATCGCGGTGTATCGCCAACAGGATCGCAATCTCCAGCATATCGGTCAAGCAACAGGTTCTCGGAGAGATTCGATCGGTTATCGGCCGGGAGGTTGATCTGCTCGGGGAACCAGCCCGATTGCGTGCCCAGCCCGCGGGCGGTTCGGTATAGCGATTCGGCCAACTCGACGTCGGCCTTGTCGTTCTTCAGAATGCCGCGCATCAGCAGCGCCGTGACGAAGCGGCTCTGGCAGTGAAAATGCCCGACTTTGAATAGTCTCTTGCCGTTGTCGCTAGCCCGCAGGGCGGCGGTCATAAGGTCGGAAGCCAGCTTCATCGCCGGTTCATAGCCGGTCAAACGATAATCGCGCAGCGCCGGCATGGCCGCCACAGCACTCCAAAGCGGAAACGGGCTCGCCGGGTCGACCGCTAGCGGCGCCCAGCCGTCGACCGGCGTGTAAACATCGCTGGGAAAGCCGAGCCAACCCTCCGGCCTGCGAACGAGCATCCCGGCCAGCGCCTGGATGTTCTTCTCCGCCAAGCGGCGATAGCGCCCCTCGCCGGTCAACTGGTGGAGCGTCGTCAGCGCCAGCAGGTTGCCCTGTTGCAGCCAGTTCGGCCGTGTGTGCGGCAGCGGCATGGTCCACGGCTCGGCCGGACACCACGACAAGCCATCGTCGCCAATCAGCGAAAGAAGCGAAGCCCGCATCGCGCGGTCGGCCGGTTGGTCCAGGTTGCCGCCCGTCAGGCAGCGCAGCAGCGACAGCGCGTCGATGCTCCGCCCTTGTCCGTCGCCGTACGACCAGATGGCAAGGAACATTGTCGCCGGGCGATCGCTCATTCGCGTATAGAAATACGGCAGATAGGCCCGCGATTTGTCGCAATGCTCCACCAGGCAATGAATGGCCAACTTCGCGGATCGTACAATGACGGCAGGAACATGGCCTCGCGTTGCGGCTCTGCTCCGCTGGCGGACATCAATGGTAACCCGGCGCCGGCCGCCAACAGGCCAGCGCCTCTTTTGCAACATGGCGCGGCGGGAAAGCGGATTGCCCATGCAGAATTCTCCTGGAAGCTAGCGAAGGTTCTTGGTTGGAGTCTCTCACCGCCGCGCTGCGCCGCTTGAAACCGAGGATGTCCGGGAATTCAGGTTGCCGGAGGCGACTGCCGTCGCCGATTCGTCGCTTTGCACCGCAGCCATCAACTCCTATCATAAGCGATGACTTTCCGCTTGAAAACGACCGCCGCCGGGCCGCAGGATGGGTGGTATTGATTTGGATGGCAAGTGTGATCCCACCCCCCACGGCGACCGTTCCTTTGTCGCCCTGCCAGCCGGTAAAGGTCATCGTGCGGCGGCGGGGCGATCAACTCGTCACCCGAATGGTCAACGATACGCTGCGGCCGGTCGAAGGCGTTGTGCAGTACGGTTGGTGGCGGCTCGACGGTACTGCGCGATCGGTGCAGTCGCGATCGATCGCCCTTGCCGCAGACGGTATGGTGCAGGTCGCCTCGGAAAGACTTGCCTCGCCCACGGAACGCGATCCCCGGCGGTGGCTCTACGCAGCCGTGTTCCGACGG
>CAWFIG010000005.1:0-37625 GCA_963815695.1 uncultured Planctomycetia bacterium | reverse complement strand
GCAATTTCCTCGAAGCCATCGGCGTGGAACCCATTCCGGAAATGGTCGCCCATCCCCGCGAAAACCCCTTCATCTTCTACGAAGAGTATCTGGAAGAGGACGAGGAGGGGCGAAGGCGAATAACAACCCCGGAGCAGACCGCTGCCTGCCGGGAACAGACGTCTCCATTCGCAAACATCAACCATTCAGACAATAAGGAATATCCGTATGGCAACAGCAACTGACAGACGAACCGACATCGGGCCTCCGAGCTACGACGCGATTTCTTGCCCCCGGTCATCAAGAAGAACTACGGCCAGTGGAAGTATCACGAGATTCTCAAGCCCGGCGTGATGGTGCACGTCGCCGAATCGGGCGACAAGCTCTTCACGGTGCGCGCCGCCTCGCCGCGCCTGGTGAGCATCAAGAAGCTCCGCCAGTTCGCCGACCTGGCCGACAAGTACTGCGGCGGCCACCTGCGCTTCACCAGCCGCAACAACGTGGAGTTCCTGCTGACCGACCAGTCCAAGATCGAGCCCGTGATCGCCGACCTGAAGGCGATCGGCCACCCGGTGGGCGGCATCGGCAACGCGATCTCGAACATCGTGCACACCCAGGGCTGGGTGCATTGCCACTCGGCGGCCACCGACGCCTCGGGCATCGTCAAGTGCGTGATGGACGACCTGCACGAGTACTTCACCGAGATGAAGCTGCCCGGCAAGCTGCGCGATCGCGCTGGCCTGCTGCCTGAACATGTGCGGCGCCGTGCACTGCTCGGACATCGCCATCCTGGGCGTGCACCGCCGGCCGCCGAAGGTGCAGCACGACAGCTTGAACAAGGTCTGCGAGATCCCCAACGTGGTGGCCTCCTGCCCCACGGCGGCCATCCGGCCGACCACCGTCGACGGCAAGCCCTCGGTGGAAGTGTTGGAGGAGCGGTGCATGTTCTGCGCCAACTGCTTCTCCGTCTGCCCCGCCATGCCGATGGCCGACCCGCTGAACGACGGCGTCTCGATCTGGGTCGGCGGCAAGGTCTCCAACGCCCGGCACGAGCCGATGTTCTCCAAGCTGGCGATTCCCTACCTGCCCAACAACCCGCCGCGCTGGCCGGAGGTCGTCGAGGCCGTGCGCAACATCGTCGAGGTCTGGGCCAAGGGCGCCCGCAAGTACGAGCGGATGGGCGAGTTCATCGAGCGGATCGGCTGGCCGCGCTTCTTCAAGCTGACCGGCTTCGAGTTCACCAAGCAGCATATCGACGACTTCAACACGCGGGCCTGACCTTCAAGCGGTCCGCCCAACTCAGGCAGTCGTAGGAAGGAGGTGCAGCCATGGCTCTGTCGACCCAAGAGGTCGCGGACGCGATGTACGCACATGGTCAAGGAGTACCAGGGCAAGAAGAAGTTCAAGGCCGGCGATCTGACCAAGGCCATGATCGAGAAGTTCGGCGAAGCCGAGTGCGACAAGCAGTTGTGCAAGGCCGCCATCCGCACGCTGATGGACTCCGGAAAGTGCGTCTACACGTACTTCGGCGGCAGCTTCATCGAGGTTCCACACGAGGAAGGCCGCGGGCGCGCCGGAAGGATCGCTGCAAGCCATCGCGACGGGGTTGCCGGCACGCGATACGGGTTCCTCAGCCGAGTGCAGGGGAAGGCCTCGGCATCGCGTTCGTCAGCGGACTCGAGTGTGCAGTCCCAAGCGTCGAGCGTATGGCGAGTAAGAGAAGTCGTCAGAAGAAGAAGCGTTTCGGTGCAGGCGGCCGTTCCGGCGGTCCCGGGCGCGGGAGCAGTCGCCGCTGCGGCCGCAAGCACGTGGAGAAGAAGCCGCCCTGCCGCGACGCCTGCCCCAGCGGCAACCGCGTCCGCGAGTTCGTCACGACGATCGCCCAGGCCGAACGGCTGGGCAAGCCGCCGGACCAGGCCTTCGAGGAGGCCTGGTACGTCTACACCGACACCAGCCCCTTCCCCGCGGTCTGCGGCCGCGTCTGTCCCGCCGCCTGCGAGACCCAGTGCAACCGCAAGGAACTCGAAGGCGGCCGTCAGCATCAACAAGATCGAGCGGGCCATCGGCGACTTCGGCATCGAAAAGGGCCTCCAGCTCGAAGATCCTCACCGAGGAAAAGAGGCCGCAGAAGGTCGCCGTCGTCGGCGCCGGCCCCAGCGGCCTGTCGTGCGCCTACCAGTTGGCCCGGCGCGGCTACGGCGTGACGGTCTTCGAGGCGCTCCGAAGCGCCGGGCGGGATGCTCCGCTGGGGCATCCCCGGCTACCGGCTGCCCGAGTCGGTGCTCGACGCCGAAATCCAGAGGATCCTCGACCTGGGCGTGGAGCTGCGGTGCGGCGTCAAGGTCGGCAAGGAGATCGAGCCTGGACGAGCTGCAGCAGGGGTACGACGCCGTCTACGTCGCCCTGGGCGCCCAGCAGGGCGTCCGCCTGGGCGTCGAAGGCGAGGACGCCCCCAACGTCTTCTCCGGCGTCGACTTCCTCAACCGCTTCCACCACGGCGAGAAGCTGGACCTGGGCAAGGACGTGGTGGTCATCGTCGTCGGCGGCGGCGACACGGCCATCGACGCCGCCCGCATCTGCCGGCGGCTCGGCGCCAACGTGACCATCCTCTACCGCCGAACCATCGACGGAGATGCCGGCCATCCGCGAGGAGGTGGAGGAGGCGATCGAGGAAGGCATCAAGATCGAGTTCCTGGCCGCGCCGGTCGGCTTCAAGAAGGAAGGCGACCGCGTCACCGCCATGCGCTGCATCCGCATGGAACTGGGCGAGCCGGACGACTCCGGCCGCCGCCGGCCGGTGCCCATCGAGGGCTCGGAGTTCGAGATCCCCGCCAGCGCGGTCATCTCGGCCATCAGCCAGAGGCCCGATTTCGGCGGCTTCGAGTCGCTGGTCGAGGACAAGAACTGGATCGCGGTGGACGACCAAGGCGCGACGAAGCTCGAAGGCGTCTGGGCCGGCGGCGACGTGACGCAGCTGGACCTGGTCACCACCGCCATCGGCCACGGCCGCCGGGCGGCCGAGGCGATCGAGCGCAAGTTCCTCGGCACAGCCGCGTCGGACGACGAGCATGAAGGTCATCCGCACCGACCGCATGCGGCTGGACCACTACGAGAAGACGGAGCGCAACGAGCCTGCCGTCCCTCGGCGTCGAGCATCGCCTGGAAGTCGGTCGACGCGGAAGTCAACCTGGGCTTCACCCGGGAGCAGGTGATCGACGAGTCGCGGCGCTGCATGAGCTGCGGCTACTGCTTCGACTGCGAAAAGTGCTGGCTGTTCTGCCAGGACCAGGCCGTCGACAAGCCGATGCAGAAGGGCGTGCTCTACACGTTCAAGCTGGAGAACTGCACGGGCTGCAAGAAGTGCGCGGAAGAATGCCCCTGCGGCTTCATCGACATGCTGTGACCCCATGACCATCCCTCGGATCCTCATCGCCGGGCTGCGCGGAGGGGGCGGCAAGACGCTGACTTCCCTGGGGCTCGCGGCAGCCTGGCGGAAGAGGGGCCGGAGCGTGGCCGCCTTTCAAGAAGGGGCCGGACTACATCGATGCGGCCTGGCTGTCGAGGGCGGCCGGCAAGCCCTGCCGAAACCTCGACCTGTTCCTCATGTCGCCGCAGACCATCGTGCGGTCCTTTGTCACGCTGCCGCTCGCGGCCGACGTGGCGCTGATCGAGGGCAACCGCGGCCTGTTACGACGGCGTGGACGCCCGGGGCACTTACAGCACCGCCGAGCTTGGCCAAGCTGCTCAAGTGCCCGGTCGTGCTCTGCGTCGATTGCATCAAGTCGACGCGCACGCTGGCCGCTCTGCGTCTTGGGCTGTCAGCGGCTCGATCCGCAGGTGTCCATCGCGGGGGTGATCCTCAATCAGACCGCCGGCCCCCGGCACGAGTCGGTGCTGCGCGAAGCGATCGCGGAGATCTGCGGTCTGCCGGTGCTGGGGGCGATTGCTCGGCTGCCCGAGGAGCTTTTCCCGCAACGGCACCTGGGCCTGGTCCCGCCGCAGGAGCACGACCAGGTGGCCCGAGCCATCGAACAGGTTGCCGGCGTGGCGGAAGAGGGCCTGGACTTGGAGGCGCTCTGGGACGTGGCCCAGCAGGCGCCGGCGATCGAAGGGGTTAGGGATTGGGGATCAGGGATTGGCAATCCGTTTGGAGGCGTGGATTCTAATCGCCCAATCCGCGATCCCTAATCCCGCAGCCGTGCGCGATCGGCGTGTTCCGCGACGCGGCGTTTCAGTTCTATTATCCCGAGAACCTTGAGGCCCTGGCGCGGGAAGGTGCGCGGCCTGATCGAGATTTCCCCCCTGCGCGATGCAGAATTGCCGGACGTGGACGCGCTGTACATCGGCGGCGGTTTTCCCGAGACGCTGGCCCCGGCTTGGCGGAAAACCGGCCGTTCCTCGACTCGTTGCGACGGTCGATCGAAAAGGGGCTGCCGGTTTACGCCGAGTGCGGCGGCGCGGTCTTCTTGGGCGAGCAACTCGTCGTCGATGCGAAACAGTATCCGATGGCGGGCGTCCTGCCGGTGACTTTCGCCTTCGGCGCCAAGCCGCAAGGACACGGATACGCCGATGCTGGAGACGGTCGAAGACAACCCGTTCTTCTCGGTCGGCGATGCCCTGCGCGGGACATGAGTTTCACTATACCTACATGCAGCCCCCGGCGGGAAAGGAACTGACCTTCGCCTTCCGCGTCCGCCGCGGATATGGCTTCGACGGGCAGCGCGACGGCCTGTGCTATCGCAACGTGCTGGCGTCGTATATGCACGTGCACGCGCTGGGGACCGAGAGTTGGGCGCCGTCGTTGCTGCGGGCGGCGGCGGGCTTCAGATCGTCGCACGTCTCGCGCGCATCCCGTCTTCAGTGGGAGCGATGAACGAATGTCGAGTTGAGACCGAGCCACAACCGTCGCCGCCCCGCTCGTTGGCTTAGCTTGCAGGCATTGGTATTTTGGCATATCATCGCAATCGGTCAAAATCAGCGATAAGGTGTGCTATGGAGAAGAAAGAAGAAGAGAAGGAGACGACCCAGTTCGACGACTGGATGATCCGAATCGCCTTCGCGGAAGCCGGAGAGCCCGATTTGGGCTTCGAGGTCACCGGCTCGAAGATTGAGCGGAAAACCAAGCTGGCCTTCGAGAAAATCATGGTCATGCGGTCGGAGAGGGCATCAGCCTCGGCCAAAGGGGACGAAGCCATGGCGCCAGCAGACGGTGGGACTCCCCCGCAGCCCCGCGGAGAGCGACTTCGGGTCATGGTTCTGGACGACGAGCCGATCGTCGGTCAGCGTCTGCAGCAGATTCTGAGCAAGCAAGGCATCGAAGTCGAAGTCTTCGAGAACCCCGCCAGCGCCATCGCCAGACTGGGCGAGACGCACTTCGACGTGGTCGTCACCGACCTCCGCATGGAAGAGATCAACGGCATCCAGGTTCTCACCTACGTGACGGACCACTGCAAAGGCACGCGAGTCATCCTCATTACCGGCTACGCAACGGTCGAGGTCGCCAGGGAGGCTCTGGTCAAGGGCGCCTTCGACTTTATTGCCAAGCCTTTCAAGCCGCGGGATCTTCGCGCCGCAATCAACAAAGCGGCCTTGTCATTGGGGTTTACAGCCATTGAATAGTCCGAGCACGGAAACAGACGGCAGCGACTCGACGATCGCCGGTTGGTCAAGAAGCGGCGGCGGTGACCAAAGCGTCGATTCGCAGCCGTCCTCCGCGTCCCCGGAGACAAGCCCGGACGAGCCGCAAGCAGCCCTTCCGCGGCGCCACAACGTTTCGATCCGCAAACAACTGAGTCTCGGCCTTCTGCTCTGGTTCCTGTTGACGCTGGCGCTGGCCATTGTCTCGATAGGAATGATCTCCCGGATCATGGCCAAGTTGGCTTTCCTGGAGGCCGCCACTAACTACACGTTCGAGATTCAACAGGCCCGTCGCTTCGAAAAGAACTACTTCCTCTACCGGACCAACCTGGGCGACGCCCTGGAACACGTTCACAACGCCCGCAGCATTCTGGAGGAGGAGGGCAGCAACATTGTCGCGGTGATCGGACACCCCGCCTTCGATACGATGACGCGACATCTGGCGCAATACGAGGAGTTGATTTCCCGGCTCCCCAAAGCGGAGCAGAGCCGGGCGCGCGGCTTCCTGCCGCGCAGGTGACGGAGATCGAGGCGGAATTGCGCGAACACGGGGCGGAGATGGTCGCCGTCGCCGAGGATCTTGTCTTGAAAGAGCGCAAGTCGGTGAGTTCGATGTTGGCGATGTCGCAGCGCGTCCCCGTGGCATTCCTGGGCATTCTCATCCTCTTGATGATCTACCTCGCCGGTTTTCTCTCCAAACACGTGCTCTCGCCGCTGAGCCAAATGATGGGGGCGACGCGCAGGGTCGCGCAGGGCGACTTCACCCCCATGCTCTGGCGAAGGAAGTACGACGACGAATTCTCCGAATTGGCCTCGGCCATGAACCAAATGATGCACCAGGTGACGTACCGGCAAGAACTGCTCGTGCGGGCGCATAAGCTGAAAGCGGTGGGAACCCTCACCGCCGGCGTCGCACACGAACTCAACAATCCGATCAACAATATCATCCTCACCGCCTCGGTGCTGCAGGAGGACTTCCAGGAACTCTCCGACGAACAATGCCTGTCACTGGTAAATGACATGGTGGGCGAATCGGAGCGAGCGCAGAAGATCGTCCGCAACCTCCTGGACTTCGCCCGCGAAAGCGAGGTCGAATTGGAATCGCACAAAGTCCAGGACATCGTCGAGGCGACCCTGCGGCTGGCCAGCAACCAGATCAAGCTGGCGCAGGGTGAAAGTGGAGGGCCAGGTCGAGGAACACCTCCCCGCCGTCTACGGCGATCGGCAGCAACTGGAGCAGGTGTTTCTCAATCTCGTGCTCAACGCGCTGGATGCCATGCCGGAGGGCGGAGTGCTCCGCATCGAGATCTCGCAGACCGACGACCGCGAGTTTGTCACGGTCAAGTTCGCGGATACCGGCGTCGGCATCGCCAAGCAGCATCTCAGAGAGATTTTCGATCCCTTCTTCACTTCCAAGAAAGCCGCCAAAGGAACCGGGCTCGGATTGTCGGTGTCCCTGGGGATCGTGCAAAGACACGGCGGCGATATCCGTGTCGAGAGTGAACTCGGCAAGGGGGCGGTCTTTACCGTGCTGTTGCCCGTGACCAAGGTGCCCGCCAACGTCGAAGATCCCCTGGGAGCCGTAAAGGAATAACATGCGCATTTTCATCGTAGGGCGGACTTTACTTCGCCCGGCGATACCGGGCGGGTTGAAATCCGTTCTGCAATAATTGGTCAATTCAATTTCAATTTGTGGCGTCGCCTTGGGCGGCTAAGCGAAAGAGAGTGAAAGCGGCGGTTTTCCGCCGATTCTCCGACAAAGCGGCGAGTTCTTGCATCCAATTCGTTATTCACCGGTTATCTGGAGCATCGAGTCATGGCAAATGAATCACAACAGGACGGGGTCTTACATGCGTTGGTGCAACTGGCTGAGGAAGAAAACGTTCTCACCAATAACTTGATCGATCTGGCCCAGAAACGGACGGCGTTCGCCGAAGCCCGCACCACCAGCGCGGACGAACGTACCCGCCTGGCCCGCGATCAAACGGTGCTGGCCCAGAAGAGGACGGACTTCGCCGAGGCCCGCACTACCAGCGCGGACGAACGTACGCAGTTGGCCCGGGAACAGACGCGGTTGAGCCACGAGAGCACCGACCTGGCCACGAAACGCACGTCGATGTCCGTCAGGCGGACGAGAATGGCGGGCCGCCGCACGCAAATGGCCGGCAAAAGAACGGAGATGTCGTTCACGCGAACCGATCTTGCCCAGGAGCGCAACCTGCTGGCGGAAGAGAGAACGACCAAGGCTCTGCTGCGAACGACCATGTCCAGCTATCGGACGATTCTCGCCAAGGAGAGGACGCAATTGGCGGTGATCAGAACCGGCGTGGCCCTGATCGCCTTCGGAATTGTCCTGATGCGGTACTTCGGAATCGGCTATTGGTCGGTGTTCGACGGCGTGCTGATTCTGACCGGCGCGGCCTGTTCCATCGGCTCCGTGCGGGGGTATATTGTGACCTATCGGATCGAAAGCGCTTACCTGCGGAAACTGGGACCGGTATTCCGCTGCTTGATTGACGGGACTTCGGAACCGATCGAGAGGATGATCTCCGATCATGTTTGACATCTATCTGCCGGTCGCCGGGAACAGCGTCAACGTCTTCCTGCTGGTGGGGTTGGGCGGCCTGGTCGGCCTGCTGTCGGGGCTGTTCGGCGTCGGCGGCGGGTTTCTGCTGACCCCGCTCTTGATGATGATCGGCATCCCGCCGACCGTGGCCGCCGCTTCCGACTCGAACCAGATCGTGGCCGCGTCCACGTCGGGCACCATCGCCCATGCACGCGGCGGCACGGTCGATTTCAAGATGGGCATCCTCATGCTTATCGGCGGCCTCAGCGGCGGCACCTTGGGCGTTCGCATCATCCAACATCTGCGCGCCGCCGGCGAGGCGAATTTCGTCATCACCGTCACCTACGTCGTCATGCTGGGCAGCATCGGCAGCTACATGTTCTACGACAGCCTCCGCGAGCTGCGCGGCGGAGCCGGAAAGGAATGGGCGGAAACTCCCCGCCGCCGCCCCTCCTTCTACGCCCGGCTCGTCGGCCGCCTGCCGTGGAAGATGGACTTCAAGAAATCCGGAATCCGGGTCTCGGCCCTCGTCCCGTTACTGCTCGGCGGAATGGTCGGCGTGCTGTCCGCGATCATGGGTGTGGGAGGCGGCTTCATCATGGTCCCCGTCATGGTCTACCTTCTCCGCATGCCGATGCACGCCGTTGTCGGCACCAGCCTCTTCCAAATCCTCTTCACCTGCTCCAACGTTACCGTAATGCAGGCCTGGATGAATCATACGGTCGATTTCGTCCTGGCGCTGCTGCTGCTCTTCGGGTCGGTGTTGGGCGCCCAGGTCGGCGTGCGCATCAACAAACGGCTTAAGGCGGAGCAACTGAAAATCTTGATGTCCGTCATCGTGCTTGTGGTGATGGTGAAGATGCTTCTCGACCTGCTGATCGCGCCGGGCATCACGCTGTCCTATACGGGAGGCCATTGATGTTTCGCCGTCTGACGTCGACAATGACTCTGCTCTTGCTGCTTCTATCGGTCGCGGCGGCGCCGGCCGACAACCCACCGAACAGCGTACAGGTCAAACCGGAAGGCGTGGCGATCGGCATCTTCTACTCCGGCCAGAAAGTCCACGTGAAGGTCGCGGCGCCGGCCTCCGGGGACGTCGTCATGCGAATTGCCGGGGCCGAGGAGCCGCTGCTGCTCAAGCGAAAGGGCAAGAAGTACGGCTTCCTCTGGATGAAAGTGGGCGAAGTCCACTATGAGGCGGTTCCGATCCTATACTTCCTCTGCAGTTCGCGCAGTCTGGACGGAATCGCACCTCCGCAAACCCTGGATCGGCTGAAACTCGGATTCGACGCGCTGAAGGACCGGATTCCCGCCGGGACAGAAGGTGGCGCCAGGGAGCTTTTCGGCGAACTGGTCAAACTGAAAGAGCACGACCACTTGTTCTCTTACCAGCCGACCGGCGTTCGACTCCACGACCTCGGGGCGGGACGGCAGGAAGCCGAGGCGGACTTCTTTCTGCCCGCGAAGACGCCGGTGGGCGATTACACCGTCGACGTCTTCGGCTTTCGAGCGCAGCAAGGCAAGTTGCTCGGCACCGCGACGATCCACGTCAAGCGCACTTCCACCGTGTCATGGATCGCGTCGCTGGCCGCCAACCACGGACTGCTCTACGGCTGCCTTGCGGTGGTGATCGCCGTTCTCGCAGGGCTCTTTACAGGTTTCCTCTTCAGCAGGTAATAGCGAAACCCGCGCAACCTGAAAGCAAGGGCAGCCATGTCCAACTGGCGCCACATTTTCGAGCGAGGACGGAAACGGGAGACGGTGGCATCGCTGCGCTCGAAGATCGAACGGTTTCAGACGCTCTTGAACCGGAACAACCAGGTGCTGGAGCTGATGGCCGAGGCCGGTGAGAGTCTGGGCGGCGATCTGTTGTTTGACTTCCAGTATCTTCGCGCTCTCGTTGCGGAGTTGGCCGACGCCGTGCAGAGGGTCGTGCTCGATCTGAACGTGATTACCGACAACCGCTATCTCGCGTTGGCCGAGGCCTACGAGAGAATTCGGGCCCGCGTCGACGAGGTGCTGCAGGCGCGACCTTCGGTTCCCAGCACGACTCCCTATGTGCTGGGGCTGGATGAGATCGATCGCGACCTCAGCGGCTCGGTGGGCGACAAGATGGCCCGGCTGGCCGAGATCCGCCGCCGATTGAAGTACCGGGTTCCCGACGGTTTTGCGATCACCGCCCGGGCGTGCATGAGGATTTTCGAGGAGATTCGGCTGGCGGACCGGCTGCGGGAAGTGCTGGACGCGGGGGAGACGGGAAGCTCGCTTGCCCGAACGATCGAGACCCGCTTGAGCAAGCTCATTTTGGATGCCCGCGTTCCCCGCGACATCTCCCGATCGATTCACAAGGCGCTGGGCGGCCTGGCCAAGGTCGGGACGCCTGCCGGCACGTTCGCCGTCCGCAGCAGCGCCATCGGCGAGGACGGCGATCTCAGCTTCGCCGGTCTGCACGAGACCTGCCTCGGCGTGCCCGCTGCCGACGTGCTCGAACGTTACAAGCAGGTTCTTGCCGGCCTGTTCGCCGCCGCCGCGGTCGTCTACCGAAACGAGCGTGAAGAGCCGTTGCAGCAGGCCCTGATGGCCGTGGGGTGCATGCAAATGGTTCCGGCCAGGTCCAGCGGAGTTGTGTACACCCTGGATCCGAACGATCCACAGCGTGACGTGCTGATCGTTTCGGCTGCCCCCGGCCTTGGGAAGACTGTGGTCGAGGGGGTCGCGAGCATCGACCGCTTCATTGTCTCGCGTGAAGCTCCCTACGCCGTGCTCTCACGGGAAGTGCCCTGCAAGGAGCAAATGTACCAAGTCGATCCCCTCGGAGGGATTCACCTGAGTAGCGTGCCGCCCGACCGCCGCGACGTTCCCGCCGTCTCGGAGGAGTTCCTCGCCGGATTGGCCGACGCCGCTCTGAAGATCGAGCGGTATATGAAGTCGGCCCAGGACGTCGAGTGGGCCGAGGACGAAGACGGCTCGCTGGTGATTCTGCAAGCCCGCACACTGCAACTACGTGCCGACCTGGTTGGCATCGACCGCCAGGCTCAGGTGGCGACGGGGCAACATCGCGTCCTGCTGGCGGGCAAAGGGACGATCGCTTGCCGGGGCATCGGACACGGACGGGCGGTGATTATCCGCGGCGACGAGATGCCCGCCGATCTGCCCAAGGATTTCGTGCTCGTCGCCCATTTGTCGTCGCCCCATCTCGCCGAGTTGGTCCCCCGCGCCAACGCCGTAATTACGGACGTCGGCGCCTCCACCGCTCACCTGGCCACGATCACCCGGGAGTTTCACGTGCCCACTATCGTGGACACGGGGACCGCCACCAGCGGCTGGCGGGCGGTCTGGAGATCACGGTCGACGCCGAGGAGAACGTGGTCTACGAGGGGCGGGTGGATGGATTGTTGCGGCACCAGATTCTCAAGCAGTCCTTCTTCGAGGACAGCCGCGAGTTTCGCATCCTCCGCCGACTGCTGAAACAGGTCTCGCCGCTGAACCTGAAAAACCCGCAGGCCAAAAACTTCGCCCCCCGCTATTGCCAGACCTATCACGACATCATCCGCTTCGCTCACGAGAAGGCGGTGGAGTTCTTTCTCGAGGGGCACGAGCTCAGCGGCGCCGCCGGCGGCCTGCACTGCACGGGCGTGGAGATGGCCGTGCCCTTGGATCTGGCGGCGGTCGATATTGGCGGCGGGCTGGAGGTGCAACGCAACAGCCCGAGCTGCACCCTCGGCCAGATTAGCTGCATTCCGCTGCGAGCCCTGTTGGAAGGCCTCAACGCCCCCGGCGCCTGGTCGACCCAGCCGACCGACTTGGACCTCGGCAGTTTCATCTCCAGTGCCATGGGGCGCTCGCTGCCTTCCACTTCGCAAGACGGACTTCCCCACAGAAATCTCGCCGTCGTCTCCGACCACTACCTCAACTTGAACCTCAACCTGGGCTACCATTTCAACCAGGTCGACAGCTACATCTCCGAGGTCCGCAACGACAACTACATCCACTTCCGATTCGCCGGCGGCCTGACCGACCTCGCGCGACGCTCCCGGCGGGCGAAAATGATTTCCATCATCCTCGAACGGCAGGACTTCCTGGTGGACACAAAAGGAGATTTCATCGTCGCGCGCCTGAAGAAATTCGAGCAGCCGACCATGCTGCAAAAGATGAAGATGCTCGGCCTGCTGATCGGCTTCACCAGGCAGATGGACGTCCGCATGCGCGGAGATTCCGTGATCGTCCAAGGCGTTGACGAGTTTATGCAGTTGCTCTACAATGCCCTAAGTGACGGCGGCGCTTCCATACTCACAAGCTGACGCTCGCGTGGGGCGAACGTGCCAGCAAGCCGTGGATCTGCAGGCAATGGGCAAACCAATCGAGTTGTGCATTGTCGATGACGAGCGGATCGTCTGCGAGCGATTGCAGCGGGTATTTGAGAAGAACGGCCTGCTGGTGGAGAGCTTCACCGACAGCAAAGCGGCCAGCCAACGGCTTCTGCAAAAACAGTTCGACATCCTGATCACCGACCTGAAAATGGCGCCGCTCGACGGGATCGAGCTTCTGCACCTCGCCCGCCAGCGATGTCCCCGCATCAAGGTCGTCGTCATCACGGCGTTCGCCACCGTGGAAGCCGCCCGGCAAGCGCTGAAAGGCGGGGCGGTGGATTTCGTCACCAAGCCCTTCCGCCTAAGCTATCTGCGCGATCTCGTGCTGAAAATCGCCGGGGAAGAGGCCGTGCCCGAACCTTGACGCATGAACTCTCGTCGCCGCTGGAATCGAGTCTGCCGGGCAAACCGGCCGCAACGCAAGAGGTCGGTTGACTATTGCACGCCAGTGGCTAGACTATTGACTGTCAGACAATAGTCGATGTTGTCGGTAAGCGTTCACAGGCCGGAAACAGAGGGGGACGGAGGAGGTTTTCGGCGACAGTATCCGCCGCAGGAGAAGATATTTCTCCGAAAACCTCCTCCGTCCCCTTGCCGCCCAGTGAACGGTTACATGTTGTCGTAATAGCCGGGGGCCAACGGCCCGCGGAAAGTGCCCGCCAAAGGGCCAGGGGCCGTTTGCCCCCGGCTATGCGGAATTATTCATGTTGGCAAAACGTTGGAGAAGAAAAAATGGCAGAATCGAAAAAAGAGGCGCAGCAGAATCTCGTCGCGAACATGCGGTCTTGGCAGAAGGTCGAGAACGCTTCGGTTGCCTCCACCGGCCGCGTGATCGAGAAAACCAATAACCCCATCGTTCGTCTGGTCATGGAGATCATCGGCCGTGACTCGCAAATGCACTACCGCGTGCAGGAGTGGATCGCGGAGAGCCTGGAGGGCAAGACGGTCAGCCTCACGCCCGACGAGCTTGGCGACGTATGGGGGATGATCGAGGACCACATCCAGCTCGAGAAGAAGACCGTGGATCTGGCCCAACAAGCCCTCGGAATGATCAAGGGCTCGAAGGGGATGCTGGTGCAAGCCTACCTTCTGGAATACCTGCTGGCAGACGAGCAGAAGCATAACCAGATGCTGGAGCGGCTGACCGCAATCCAAAAGGGAATGTATCCTTACGCCTGAGCCTGGTAGTCCGACACACGAAAGTTATCACGTAGGCACCACGATGTTGGGGTGGCAGTTCAACTGCCACCCCAACATAGTTATCGCGTAGGACGGATCTGGAAATCCGTCCCACGTTGCTCGACATTTTAATCGTGTCGGAGCATTAGTGTTGCTCCCACTCGATGAAGCCGGGCTTGACGTCCGTCATGCAGTTGACGATCAGCTCGACCAGGCCGTCGTACATGATGGAGTGTTTTTCCCAAAGGTCGTAGTAGGCGATCAGGTCGCGCAACTGGCCCTTGCAGTTCGAGCAGGGGGCGCAGACGTACTTCTTGATCGAGGGGTCCAGCTCGTCCTTGAAGGCGTTGAGGATCTGCTCGAGCTTCTTGCGGCCGGCGATCTGGCATCGCCAGTCGGTGAAATTGTGCCCCGACATGATGGCGAAGCCGCTGCCGCCGCCGCAGCAGTAGTTGTGCACGCCGTGCGGCTCCATTTCGCGGAACCGCGGGGCGATCTGCCGCAGGATTCGCCGCTGCGGCTCGACCACGCCCATCAGCCGCACCAGGTTGCACGGGTCGTGCAGCGTGACTGGGAAGTCGTTTCGCGACGGATCGACCTTGATCCGGCCCGACGAAGATGAGCTCCTTCCAGCGTCACCATGCAGCTTTCGCGGGGGATGTTCAGCTCGCCCGTGAGCACGCGGTCGGCGATCACCGTCAGCGCCTTGTGGGCGTGGCCGCACTCGCCCAGCACGATCTTCTTCACGCCGAGCTTCTTGGCGGCCTGGGCATGTTTCAGCGCCACGCGGGCGAACTGGGCGTCGTCGTAAAAGAGGCCGTAGTTGATGCTGTCGTAGCCGGCGATCTCGCTCGACATGGTCCAGCTCAAGCCGGCGACCTCGAAGATCACGGCGAAGGCGCCGGGGTTCATCGGCCAGGCCATGATCTCGCCGGCGTTGTGGATCAGCAGGATGTCCGCCCCCGCCTTGTCCCAGGGGGTCTTGATGTTCAGCCCGGTCTTCTCCGAGACCTCCTCGTCGATGAACTCCATGTTGTCCTTGACCACCAGACTGTTCATGCCGGTCGAGGATCCCACCTTGAGCTGCAGAACGGAGCCGTTGTCGTGCAGCTCCTCGCGGCGAGATGCCCATCTCCTGGCTGAAGAGCTTGCGGATTTCGCGGGCGATCAAGCCGTTGTCGACGCCGATCGGGCAGGTCTGGGCGCAGCGGCGGCAGAGGTTGCAGCGGTAGGAGAGCTCCGCCAGCCGGGCGACGGTCGTCCAGTTCAGTTCGATTTCGCCGTCGCGCCACGCCTGCAACAGCCCGCCGTTCGACTTGACGTACTTCTTGTACAAGCGGCGGAAGACCTCGGAGCGGTAGGCCGGCCGGTAGATCGGGTTGTGCCCGCTCGCCTCGTAGATGTGGCAGGCTTCGGAGCAGGTGTGGCAGGTGGCGCAGTGCTCCATCGAAAGCAGCAGCGGCTGGAGGAACGTCCAGTTGTTCTCCTTGGTGAAGAGCTTTTCCAGGCCGGAGAGGAACTTCGCCACCAGCCGGTCCTCCTCCTGCCTTGGTCTTCGGCTTGGGGAGGCTCAGCACGATCGTGTCGTCCAGCGAGGCTCTCGTATTTCTCCCGGGCCGTGTCGCTAAGCGGCGGGAAGTCGGGCGTGGCCTCGGGCGTGTCAAACGGCGGCGGGAAGCGGCTTGAAGTCCTCCTTGCGGAGTTCCGACAGCTTCACCGAGGGCTTCGATATGTCTTCGATCTTGATGCGTTTCTTCATGCTTGTCTTCCTCCTCCTCCTCCTTCTGATCTCACGTCGGAAGTGGCGACGTCGACCCAGGTCTTCTTGCCGTCCCCGCGGATGTGCGGCGCCGACCAACTCACCGGGTACTGCAATCCTCGGCGATCTGCTTTTCGATCTTCCCGCCCACGCACGTTCGGCTCGTCGCTCCAGCGGATGTCGTGGTACATGAACCACTTGGTGAAGAAGTGCGACATGTGGGTCAGCGGAATGTAGGCCACCAACAGGGAAGCCAGCACGATTTCCACGGCGATCAGGCCCGTCGGCCACGGCAAGCGGCGCCGGCCGCGGAGAAGTCGAATGTCACCAGCCGCGCGAAGTAGGCCCGCAGGCCGGTGAAATCCGGGTCCGCCACGGCCTGGGCAGCCAGCGCCACCGCGAGCGTCACGCGAAGAAGGCCAGATTGAAGTAGTCCCCCTTCTTGGTGTACTCACGGTAGTCGGGGTTCAAGGCCCGTCGGGCCAGCAGCGCCACGGCGCCCAGCAAGCCCAGGCCAAGGCCGGCGTATCCCACCAGGTAGGTAAGGTGGTACAAGACCCTTGCCCAACAGGCCGCCGTCGGCCGCCACGCTCATTCCCGCCGCAGCGGCGATGCCGCCGATCAACAGGAGGACGACCAGCTCCGCCAGCAGGTACAAGCCGAAGTGGAAGGGGAAAGAGCCGCAGCCAGTGCTTGCGGTTGTGCTCCCAGACGCCCGCCAGCAGGAGGATCTCGGGGATCATCACCTTCAGTTCCCCGACCAGCGACGAGTGGCGAGGCTTGGTCCACCAGTCCGGCTCCTCGAGGTACGAGCCCCCGTAGCTGCTGCCCGGCCCTTCTCGTGAGCCACGGGGTAGAGTTCCCAACGGAGGTGCACCGGCAGCCGGACAAGCTTCACGGCCCGCCAGGCAACCGCCGCCACGAAGACGGCCGCCGAAACATAAGTAACCATCAGCAGTATCGAACCGGGCATTCAGTTCTCTCCTCTCATATTTTATTCTTCCCCGCCGAGCTGCAAGACAGAATTCCTGCTATCGTGTCGAGGAACTCCTGCTTGACGATTGGCTTGGCAAGAAACCCGTCGGGCGGGGGAACCTGCTTGCGGGTGCTGACGAACCGCCGGAATGACTCCGGGTCGCCACCGTATCCGGTGACGGCGGTCACGATCAGCACGGGGATGGCGTGCAGCTCGGGATCGTCCTTCAGATTGCGATAGAAGCGGATTCCCGACTGCTCGGGCATGGAAATGTCCAGGCAGATCAGATCCACTTTCTCGCTCTTCACCTTCTCCATGCCCTCGCTGCCGTTGGGGGCCGAGGCCGTTTCATACCCGTTGTCGGTCAGCAGGGTCTCCAAGTACGCGACGACGTGCGGCTCGTCGTCCAAGATCAGGATCTTCTTTTTTGTCGGTTGTTGTTCGGGCATTCGTTGCGTCTTTCCGATGTCTGGAGGGCTTTCTGGCGGACTGATGCAGGCTGAAAGTCAGTCCGCGGTCTTCTTCAGGACCTCAAGGGCCTTGCGCAGCGCGTCGGGGGTGGCGCCTTGCATGCTCTTGTGCAGCTCTTCCCGAAGGCTGATTTTGTCGGTCGTCTCCTCCGTCTCCTCGATTCCCAATGCCCGCTGCACGCTGCGAACGTACGTCAGCGGGTTGACCGGCTTTTCCAGGTACGTGCCGGGGCCGGACATGACTCGGTTGTCCAGCAGGTCCTTCAACTCCGCCTCCCCCAACTCATCGCGGGCGTGGGCCGTCACGATGAGCACCGGGATCCGCGACCACTGCTGGTTCTTTCTCAATTCGTGCAGGAATCTGTGGCCGGACTTCCTCGGCATGATCAGGTCGAGCGAGATGAAGTCGGGCGGTTGCCGCTTGACGACTTCCAGCGCTTCTTCCCCGTCACCCGCACTGACCACGCGGAAGCCGGCGTCCTCGAGGACGGTCGTCAGATACTGCCTGACGTTCGGCTCGTCATCGACCACGAGAATCGTCTTGTCCTGGGCGCGTTCCATATTATTCGCTCCTGCGATTTGCCCTCAAGGAGAGTGCCCGGTTCTCGACCCGGCGAAAATCGGGCTATTCCTTGAGCACTGAAGATGGAATGGTTGGGGCCGCTACCGCTCCTGGTCGTTGTTGTGCTTGGTTGGCTGGGGCAGCCTGTCTCGGGGAAACTCAAGGCGGAAGACCGATCCCGCCCCCTCGGTGGAATCGAACGACACCGTGCCGCCGTGCTCCTGAACGATCTTCCTGGTTGTCAGCAAGCCCAGTCCCGTCCCCTTGCCCGAGGCCTTGCTGCTGAAGAAAGTGCTGAAGATCCGCTTCTTGATGTCGTAGTCCATCCCGGCGCCGTCGTCGGCGACTTCAAAGACCAGCTTTCCGTCCCGCTCGCTGGTGGAGAGCACCACGTTTCTGTTCGGCTTGTCGCTTGCTTCGCAGGCGTCGAGGGCGTTGGAGACGAGATTGGCCAGGCAGGCGTGGATTCCGTCCTTGTCCATCAACGCGGGCGGAATGTCTTCATCGAGGTTCGTCCGGATCTCGATGCCTTTGCGCTTCGCCGCGTCGCGAAACGAGGCGAGCACTTGCCTGACGGGCTCGTTGGGGTCGATCAGATCAACGTCCGGCGTGCGCCCCTTGGCGAACTCCAGGAATTCGCTGACGAACGCCTTCATCCGCGCCATGTCGTCCTTCAGCATTCCCCATCCCTTGAGCATCCGGTCGGCGTCGCCCTTTTTCATGCCCGATTCAAGTACGTACATGCCGCCGTCGATCGCCATCAAGAGATTCTTGACGCCGTGTGCCAAGCCGGCCACCGTCTGGCCCACGGCTGCCAGGCGTTCCGCAACGAGCTTCTCTTGCTCTAGCTGTTTCAGTTCGGTGATGTCGCTGGACATCTCGACGATATAGGGGATCTGGCCCTCGTCATCGATCAACGGGACCATGTGTACGAGATAATGGGTTTGGCGGCCGTCGCGGATCACGCCTCGCTCTTCCCTTTGCCGAACCAGACCGTCCGCGAACGTCTTGGCCGCCGCACACTGCTCGCACCGCTCCGACAACCCCTTGTACACTTCATGGCAATAACGGCCTTCCCAGTCGCCGTAGTTCACGGCGAAATGGGGATTGGCCTCGACAATCCTGTAATCCTGGTCGATCACGCTGATGCTTATCGGCACCCGATACCACAACCGCGCGTGCATCCAGTCCCGAATCTCATCCGAAGTCATGCAATCACCGCTTCGTTGGCCCGGTCGAGTAGGGCGGCATCTGCCGCAATCGGTCGCCGTCGATATCCCGGTGGCATTCGGCACACTCCGCAAAACCGGCGGCGTATTTCTTGGGGTCTTCCTCCACCTTCCGCTGGTGGCAGTCGATGCACAAGCGGTGCATGGCGTCCATGTACCCGGGCGCAAACCCCTTCATGCCGTGCTTCGGCGGCGCGACCAGGGAGTTCGCCACCAGCATGTGCTGGTGGCATTCGGCACATGCCAAGGCCGTCTCCCGGCTCTTGACCTCTGCCGAGTGCTGATGGCAGCGGGCACAGCCGTCGTTTCCGCCCAGCTTGCCGACGTGCAGCGCGTGGTCGAAGATGTCGGTTGTGGCGTACATGTCGCGATGGCAGGCCGAGCAGGAGCTGTTTTTGTCGAACGGCATATTCTCGTGATGGCACTGGCCGCAGGAACCCTCTCCGCCGAGATCCTTGACGTGCTCATCGTGCGAAAACAGAACCAGCCGGCCGTCGCGGTTGCCATCGACCAACATCAGCTTCAGACGAGTGGCGCCGTCGGGTATTTTGCCTCCCGGCCAAAGAAGGCCGATCTCGCGCCCGGCACGACCGCCTCGGTCTCGAACCCAGCCTTCCATCGTCCGCGTGGCGGATACCGGCGTCTTTAGCAGTTGCGTTCCGGACCAGACACTCGCCGGGAGAAAGGCCACGGCGGCCGCGGCGGCGAAGACGAAGCCCAGCGAGTAACGCCGCGGCCCACGGAGAGACTCGGGCAACAGGCTGCGAACGCCGACAGGGCTGTAGTCCACCTTGGAAAAACCGCGCGCTTCGTCGCCCAACTTCTCCGCGTGCTCTTCCGGGTAGACGTTCAGCCTCTCCACGAAGAAGATGAAGACCAGCATGGCGCCGGCCACGATGCCCGCGGCTCACTGCCAACTCCATCCAACTCGGGAAATAGGACGCCCCTTGCGGACGCGCGAAAGCCACGATACACACGTCGAAGCGGTATCCGATCATCCCCAGCACGGTCATGCCCGCACACGCGGCAAGGCCGGCGTTGCTGGTGCGGATGCGGCGGAACAGCAGGAGCGTGGCCGGAATCAACGCGCTCACGAAGAGCTCGAAGAGGAAGAGCGACGCCTGCCATGAGCCGTCAAAGGCCAAACCGATGTCGCCCCGCACGGACAGATCGCCCAGCCGCAGGCCGGCATAGAGGAACAGCACCACGGACGCGGCCCAGCCCAGCCCGGCCAATAGTTCCGTTCGCGGCTTGTGCCCGAAGAGCCACGCGGAAAAGAACGACTCCGTTACGACCATCATCAACCCCAGGGCCACCGCCGAGACGAAAAACAGCACCCAGATGATCGGGCTGTACCAGAGCGGGTGCAGCCGATAGGGTGCGATCAAGAACAGCGAGCCCAGCGACGACTGGTGCAGCGTGGAAAGCACGATGCCTGCGATCACCAGCGGAATCACCGCGGCGTGCAGCAGCTTGTGAATCCCGCGAAACAGCGGGCGGTCGAACCACGGATGCTCCAGCAGCACCGGAAGGAACTCCAGGCCGAGCACCGTGAGGTAGATCATCACGCACATTGCCACTTCAAACAGCACGGAATGCGGCTGCGGATAGATGAGCGGGTGCCAGATGTTCCACGGCAGGCCGAGATCGTAGAGCAATCCTATCGCCACCGCGGTGTAGCCGAGGAAGGCCGTGAGAATCGCCGGCCGGACGAAGGGGCGATATTTCTCGCGGCCAAAAATGTAGACCGTGGCCGCCAGCACGAATCCGCCGGCCGCCAAGGCCACGCCCGACATTACGTCGAACGCGATCCAGAGCCCCCAAGGCGCGGCGTCCGAGAGGGCCGTCGTAGCGCCCAGCCCCCGCGCGAAACGCGCCACGGTCACCACGGCCAATACCCCCAGCAGGGCCCAAAGAAATGTCTTGACGATCGTCAGTCTCGTGTTCATATTGCTATTCTTCGTGTGGTTTCGCGGGCTGCGCGGGCGTCGAAGGGCTCCTGGTCGGAATTCTGGAGTTGCGTTGAAGACTGCCTCGCCTCTTCCGCGAGCTTCATTCGCCGGCCGATGATCCACCAGACGCCGGTCATCACGCTGCCCACGCCGACGATCAGCGGCGGCACCTTCGACAGGGCCGCCCACGTGCGCAGCGGCAGCGGCTCGCTGCCAAGATCCTTCTTGAAGGCAAGGAAATCCAAGCGGATGTCGGAGAGGTAGATCACCGAAGTTCCGCCAATCTCGGTCTCGCCGAATACTTTGCCGACGTACTTGCCCGGCTTGGTCCGAATGCGGCGATGGGCTTCCGCCAAGAGCTCGTCGCGCGGGCCGAAGATCGTGGCCTTCTGCGGGCAGGCTTCCACGCAGGCAGGCAGCCCGCCCGCCTTGACGCGCTCGTAGCACATCGTGCATTTGCGAATGTAGGGAACCGGCTGGTCCCACTGGTAGCGGGGAATGCCGTAGGGGCACGCCATCATGCAGTAGCGACAGCCCATGCACTTGCTGCTGTCGTAGATGACCGGACCCTCCGGCGTCTTGTGCAAGGCGCCCACCAGGCAGGCCGATGCGCAGGCCGGCTCCAGGCAGTGGCGGCACTGCTGGCGCACGAAATGGTCTCCCGGGCGGCGCACGATCGCCGTGAACCGGGTCGCCGAAAGATCGTCGATGCGTTGTTGCCAATGACGAGGATCGTCCTCGCCCAGTCCGTTCACCTTCTTGCACGCTGCCACGCACTTCTCGCAGCCTATGCAAAGGGTCGTGTCGGTAAGAATCGCCCAGGTACTCATATCGGCTGATTCTCCTTTCCGAGAGTCACTGCCACCTTGCTGCCGGCGTCGGGCGGCCAGTGCCAAGCCACTTCCGATACCAGTTGAACGCTCGGCAGCAATACGACGTGGCTCAGCTTGGTGAACGGGATCAACACAAAGATCAGGTCCGCACTGGCGATGTGGACCAAGAGCGTGGCCTCGAACGAGAACGGGTTGACGCCGGGGTGCATCGCCAGAAAGCCGGAAACGAACGGCACGGCAATCAGCAAGGGGATCGCATAGTCCTGAAATCGGGACAGCGCCCGGGCAGACCGCATCGAAACGCGCTGAAGCACCAGTGCCACCGCCGTGATGATGGCGACGATGGTCAGCACGTCGGCCAGCCCGTTGGGGATCGCCGGCCAGGAAATGCCCAGGCTGCGGGCCCACAACAGGATATGGCCGCCGAGGAACAGCGGCACGATCAGGATCGTGGCATGAAAGATGATCGAGGTCACACTGAATGCGAGCTGATCTTTGACCTTGTCGACCGGAACCAGCCATTTCAGCGTGGCGATGAAGATCTGCCGGTAGGGAAGCTTCTTGTCGCCCGCGCGCTGCATCGCGTGGGCCACCTCCCAGATCGTCAGCGCCGCGCGGCGGGCCAGACCCAACAGCATAAAGGCAAAGGCGAACGCGAAAACCGGTCCGCTTGCCCACTCGATCCAGGTTTGCATCAGTTCTCTCCTCCCTCTTCACCCTTGGCGCCGCCGGCCGGTTGGCCGGCCGGTTGGCCCGCGTCCTCGCCGGACGCCGGTTTGGCGACGCCGAAGTCGATGACTTTCAATAGCAGATCGTGCAGGCCGACGACCTCGACCGTGTCCAATCCATTGTCTTCGCAGATTTCCCGGAGTTGCTTCTTGCAGTTGGCGCAAGGGGCGACCAGATATTTTGCCCCGGTGGCCCGGATCTGCTCGGCCTTCCGCCGGCCCATCGGTCCGGTGCGAAATTTGCGAATCTCGTCGATCGACACCGTTCCGCCGCCGCCGCCGCAGCAGTAGTTCTCCGTGCGGTTGGGCGTCATCTCGACGAAATCCTTGCAGATCGTCTTGAGGATCTCGCGCGGCTCCTCGGTGATCCGTCCGCTGCGGGCGAGGTTGCAGGGGTCGTGGTAGGTTGTCCGCTCCTCGATCAGTTGCGGCTTCAACGGGATCTTTCCCGCCTTGAGTTGCTGAAACGTGTATTGCAGGAAATTGACCACCTCGGGCGCGTCGGGGCCGCAGAAGGTGGGCGCGAACCAGGCGCTGCGCGTGGCGTGCCCGCACTCGCCGACCAGAATCTTCTTCGCCCTTCAGCCGCCGCACCTCGGCGACGACGTTCTTGACGATCCGCTCCATCATGCGGTCGCTGTAGAACAGCCCGTAGTTGATCCCGTCGTAGTTCCCGGTGCCGATCGTCCAGGAGCCGCCGGTGACGTGCATCACCGCGGCGTTGCCCATCAGCGTGTCGGGCTTCCAGCAGGTAGTCGGAGACGGCCGGAAAGAAGACGTACTCGGCCCCCTCCACGTCGAACGGGAACTTCACGTCGTCTGACGCCGTAGATGTCGCGGAATTCCTCCTCCAGGAACTCGCAGGTGTCCTTCAGTGCGGGGACGGGTATCGCCGAGGTGTTGCCCACTCCCTCCAACTGTGCCCGCGTCGCCGCCACCAAGGCCTTGGGAACCAGATCGATCTCCGCAAGCAACCATCGTGCCAGGTGCGTGACCAATCCGTGGTCGATGCCCATCGGGCAAGTCGCCTTGCATCGCCGGCAGGCCGTGCAGCGGTAGACCGCTTCGGCCAACTCGTCGAGATGCTCGTCGGTCAGGGTGAACCCGCCCCACAGCCTGGCTTTGATCGCTCCCAGCCTGGGTGAAATACCGCCGGAAAATCTTCAGCAACAACTCCGAGCGGCTGGCAGGGGATGTCGCGGTCTTCGCCGGTCGATTGGTAGAGTTGGCAGTTCGCCGCGCAGCGGCTGCACTTCGTGCTCAGGCGGCTGTAGGCGTCCAGCGCAAGGTAATAGTTCGAATGCTGCAAGACGGCGGCAAACGCCTCCAGGAACTTCCGCGGCCGCTCGGTTACCTCGAGCGCCTTGTCCTCGACGTAGAAGCTGTATTTCTTCTTGCCGTCCATTGTGGAGTGCTTTCCTATGCCATCGTCGACCGGAGAGGCGTTTGGTGATCAATGCTCCCCGTTCGACCGCTTCTTTCGTTCCACGAGTTCCCGGATCGCCGCACTCGCGCTCGGCGCGCCGTTCTGGTCGTGCATTAGACACTTGATGTCCTGGGTACACAACGAGCCGAAGCGGTAGACCGCGCACCGCCGGCATTTGTTTCCCTGGGGGGTGCAATCGAGCCCCTTGATCGTCCAGCATGGTCGAGTGCTGTCCTGGTACGCCGGACAACTTTGGCGGGTCTCCACACTGCAAGGAAGCAAGTCCCAACACGGCAGCAGCGCCTGCAACCGGCGTATGCCTTCGATGTTCAAGCCCAATTCCTGGATCATGTGCTGGACGTTGCGAACCCGGTCGACGTCCTCATGGGAAAACAGGCGGTGTCCCGAGGCGGCCCGGTAAGCGATGACGAGCCCTTCGTTCTCATACTTGCGCACCGCCGCCACCGACAAACCCACCTTCTGGGCAAGCACGCCGATCGCCATCACCGGGTCTTCGATCTCGTGACCGGCTTGCCCGTCATCCATAAATTCTTCTGTAGTCAAAGGTTAGAATGCAGGATCGGCCGCGGATAACCCTGCAATTCTCAGTATAGCAAACCTATACTTGCCAGTCAATGTGTTGGGATGGGAGCATCGCCAGAAACTCCGCGGCGATTGAGGCGCAGAAACGCGGCCGCCGTGAGGCAATGGGAGCAATCGGATTTATGGGATAAATGGGATGTATTGATACAATCCCCCATTTCTCGCAACGCGGAGAGATTGACCTCCAGTGCTTCACTGCTTGGGGCCTGGTCCGACCCAGGGTAACGCTCCGACGGCAAATCGGTAAAGAACGGGCTCTATCCCGCTCCAAAACGCCGCGGAGGGCAGGGCTTCGATCGATCACTGCGTCGCCCCGCCCGTGTTGTCACGGCGGCGCGAGCGCCTATACTGCCGAAACCTGAATACTCGCCCCAGGCCGGAAGGAAGCAAGGTGGAGGAGAGCAAAAGACCGCTGACGCGCGGGCAATGGCTGGTCCTGGCGGCCGCGTTTCTTGGCTGGATGTTCGACGGGGTCGAGATCGGCCTGTTTCCGCTGGTCGGCCGCGTCGCCATGGCAGATCTGCTGCACGTCACCGATGAAAAGCAAGTGATGGCCTGGATGAGCCGAATTATCGCCTGCTTCCTCGTCGGCGCGGCCATCGGCGGCGTGTCGCTGGGCTGGCTCGGCGACAAGGTCGGCCGCGTGCGCGGCATGGTCGTATGTATGCTGACGTATTCGGTCTTCACGGGCCTGTGCTATTTTGTGACGTCCCCTTGGCAGATGGGGGCCTGCATCTTCGTGGCCGCCCTGGGGATGGGCGGAGAATGGTCGCTGGCCGTCGCCCTGGTCGTCGAGTGCTGGCCCGATCGGCATCGCCCCAAACTGGCCGGCATCATCGGTGCGGCTTGCAACGTCGGCCTACTGTTTATCGCCGTGGTGGCGCTGACGCGGCAAGTGACCGCGATCGACTGGCGTTGGATGATGCTAGTCGGCGCCAGCCCGGCAGTGCTGGCGCTGCTGATCCTCGGGTTCGTGCCGGAGTCGGAACGCTGGAAGGCCTCGGTCAAACAAGGGGGCCGCAGCCCGATCATCGCGATTTTCGCTCCCGGAGTTCTGAGCAAGACCGTCTTCGCCGCGATCCTCTCCGGCATTCCGCTGATCGGCACCTGGGCGGCTGTCTCGGCTTATATTCCCACTTGGGTTGACGACATGAACCAGGCCCAGGAAGTCGCCAGAAGCTGCTTGTCGCCTGAAGAGCTCGCACGGTACCAAGCGATTACCGTCCGTGAGGAGAAGCACGCCCTGCTGAAAGACCTGCTTACGGGCGAGGAGTGGAGCGAGGTGGGACAGTTGACGGCGAAGAGCAAGGCCATTGCGCAAGTTCTCATGGGCATCGGCGCCATCATCGGCTGCCTGGCGGCGTCCGTGATCGGCGGCATGTTTGGACGCCGGCCCGTCTACTTCGGCCTCTGCCTGCTCTCGTTTCTATCGGCCAGCTACCTGTTTCGCTACTTGACGGAGTACAACGCCTGGTTCCTGTTCGTCGTGTTTGTCGTCGGCGGCATCACGGCGGCGTTTTACGGTTGGCTGCCGCTCTATCTGCCGGAGCTGTTTCCCACGCGGATACGCGCGACCGGCCAGGGGCTTTCCTTCAACTTCGGCCGCATCCTGGCTGCCGGCGGAACGCTCTGCCTGGGGCAGTTCTTCGGACTCTTCGGCGGCGACTATGGCCGAGCGATGAGCGCCGTGCGCTGATCTATCTGTTGGGAATGGTGGTTATCTGGTTCTGCGCCGGAAACGCACGGAAAGCCGTTGCCGGATTGATCGGAGCGTCGCTATGAGCTATTCCCGCCCTCACATGCTGCTCGGTCTGGCGCTGATGGCCGCCGGCGCGGTGCTGCTTGTCGAGCAGGGCTGCCAGCGCGGCGAACCGGCGGCGCCGCACGCCGTGCGAGCCGACCTTACTCGTCAGCCGGAGCGCCAGCCTACCGAGACCCGGCAAAACTCGCCCCACGCAACGGCGTGGAAGAGCCTCTTCGACGGAAAGACGCTGGCCGGCTGGAAAACGCCGGAATTCGGCGGCGAGGGCAAGGTCTACGTCGAAAACGGTGCGATCGTCATGGAGATCGGCGGCAACATGACCGGAGTGACATGGACCGGCGACGTCCCGCGCAACAATTACGAGCTTTCGCTGGAAGGCATGAAGCTCGAAGGCTCCGATTTCTTCTGCACCACGACCTTCCCGGTCGGCAACAACGCCTGTTCGCTGGTCGTCGGCGGCTGGGGTGGCGGCGTGGTCGGGCTGTCCAACGTCGATTTCCACGACGCCTCCAACAACCCGACCATGAAGATTCTCTGGTTCCAGCAGAACCAATGGTATCGCGTGCGAATCCGCGTGTCCGACGCGGCCATCGAGGCCTGGATCGACGGCGCACAGATGGTCAACCAGCCGCGGAAGGGGCACAAGTTCGGCATCCGCAGCGAAGTCGATCTCTGCCGCCCGCTGGGCATCTGCACCTGGGCCACCAAAGGCGCCGTGCGAAACATCAGGATTCGCTCGCTCGACGTAGCGGGAAAGACAGTGGGCAGTCGGCAGTAGGCAGTAGGCAGTCGGCAGTAGGCAGTAGGCAGTAGGCAGTAGGCAGTAGGCAGTAGGCAGTCGGCAGTAGGCGGCGGAGTGGGAGAAACGGTGAGCACCGGTTGTCTCATCCCTTATCTCTCGTCCTTCATCGCTCAGCAATCAGCAATCAACAATTTCCAATTCCGCCATGCGTTCGATCGCCATCATGAACCAGAAGGGCGGGGTCGGCAAAACCACCACCGCGGTGAATCTCAGCGCCGCGCTGGCCGCCACGGGCCAGCGGGTGTGCCTGGTCGATCTCGATCCGCAGGCCCATGCCACGCTGCATTTCGGCGTCGAGCCCGCCCCCGAGGAGATTTCGATCTACCAGGTGCTAACCGGCAAAACCCGCGTCGGCGAGGTGTGCCGGCAGGTGGCCGAAAACCTCTGGTTGATCCCGTCGAGTCTGGACCTGGCGGCGGCGGAGTTGGAGTTGGTCAGCGTGATCGGCCGCGAAGCGATTCTCCGCGACAAGCTCCGCGACGATCCGCCGCCGGTCGATTACCTCCTTGTCGATTGCCCTCCGTCGCTGGGCATCCTTACGCTCAACGCCCTGGCCGCGGTCAGCGAGGTCTTCATCCCGCTACAGCCCCACTTTTTCGCCCTGCACGGCCTGAGCAAGCTGCTGGAGACGATCGATCTGGTGGCGGAGCGGCTCAACGGGCAACTGAAGCTCTCCGGCGTGATTCTCTGCATGTACGACGGCAGCACGCGGCTGGCGGTCGAGGTCGGCAACGACGTGGACGAGTTCTTTCAGAAGGCCCGCGGCCAACCGACCCCCTGGGCCGATGCGCAGACGTTCCAGACGCGGATTCGCCGCAACGTTCGCCTGGCCGAGGCGCCGAGTTTCGGCCAGTCGATCTTCCAGTACGCCCCCGACTCGCACGGCGCCGAGGACTACAAGAGGCTGGCGGAAGAAATTGCGCGAGAACGCCTGACCGGGGGCTGACCCGCATCTCTCGCCACACCGAGAGATCGGCTAACGGCAGCCGTGGGACGCATTTCCAAATCCGTCTGCGAACATAGACGGATTTGGAAATCCGTCCTACCTCCGCTACGCCGTCAGCCGCTGCCGCAGGTCGGCTGCGCACTCGTCCTTGTGCACCCGCCATTGTTGCAGCGTGTCGCGGTCGCGGATCGTGACCGTGCCGTCTTGCGAGCGTTTGGCTGTCGACGGTGATGCAGAACGGGCGTGCCGACTTCGTCCTGGCGGCGATAGCGGCGGCCGACGGCCCCCTTCTCGTCGTAGAAGACGGGCATTTGCGGCTTGAGGGCCTTGTAGATTTCGCGGGCGATCTCGGGCATTCCGTCCTTCTTCACCAGCGGAAACACGGCCGCCTTGATCGGGGCCAACCGCGGGTGCAGCTTCAGGAAGACCCGCTTGGTCGGCTTGCCGTTCTCGTCGGGGGCTTCGTCCTCGTTGTACGCCTCGCAAAGAAACGCCAGCGTGGCGCGATCGGCGCCGGCCGAGGGCTCGATCACGTGCGGAATGTATCGTTCCTTCGTCTGATCGTCGAAGTAGCTGAGGTCCTTGCCGCTGCCGCGATGGCGCGGCTTGCCGTCGGCGTCGAGTTCGACGACGAGTTGCGTCGCCCTGGCGGACGAGCTTGCCCTCGATGTGGCTGCGGAGGTCGAAATCGCCGCGATGGGCCACGCCCTCCAACTCGCCGAACTCGCCCTGCGAAAGGAACGGGAAGGCGTATTCGATGTCGGCCGTGCCGCACGGAATAGTGGCTCAACTCCTCCTTGTCGTGATCGCGCAGCCGCAGCCGCTCGCCGGCCAGGCCGAGATCTGACGTACCACTGGTAGCGCGCGGTCGCGCCAGTAGCGATACCACTCGGGCGACGTGCTCGGGTGGCAGAAGAACTCGATCTCCATCTGCTCGAACTCGCGCGAGCGGAAGGTGAAGTTCCGCGGCGTGATCTCGTTGCGAAAACTCTTGCCCATCTGGGCGATGCCGAACGGAATTCGCACGCGGGTGCTGTCGCAGACGTTCTTGAAGTTGACGAACATGCCCTGGGCGGTCTCGGGCCGGAGAAAGACCGCGTCCTCCTCGCCGCCCAGCGCGCCGGCGATGGTCTTGAACATCAGATTGAACTCGCGCGGCTCGGTCAGCGTGCCGAGCGTCTTGGCGTCGGGCCCCAGCACGTGTGGAAAGTCGCTGACGGTGGTCAGCGAGACCAGCGGGCCGTCCCATTGACCAGCTCGTCGGCGTCTTTTCCGCGGAGGTTGAAGAACTTCATCGCCTTGTGCTGCGTCAGTTCGAGGCCCTCGTTGCCGGCGGCGTCGCTGGCGACGAAAATCCGCTGCCCCTTGCACCGCGACCCAGCGGCCGCAGACCTGATCGTGGCGGTAGCGGCGTTTCGACTCGCGGCAATCGACCATGTAGTCGTGGAACAGGTCGTAGTGGCCCGAGCACTTCCAGACCTGCGGGTGCATGATGATCGAGCAGTCGAGGCCGACCATTTCAAAGGCCGAGGGGGCGCCGGGCGGGGCTTCGAGCTCGTTGTGGGCGGTGACCATGTCGCGCCACCACGCCTCGCGGACGTTCCGCTTCAGTTCGACGCCCAGGGGGCCATAGTCCCAAAAGCCCTGCAGGCCGCCGTAGATTTCGCTCGATTGGAACAGAAATCCCCGCCGCTTGCACAGGGCCACCAGTTGATCCATTTCCATAGCAGTCGCCTGGGAAGTCTAGGGTGATATTGGCAAGGGTACTAATTCTATGGGCGTCAGGACGAAGAGGCCAGGGGTGGGGGAACGATGAGTTTCGTCATTCATCCCCCATCCCTTCCACCTTGATCCGCATGGTCGTTCGTGTCGAGCCGGGGCACGAGGTCGAAGCGGCTGATCCAGGAGGCGGCCAGAATGTCGTCGTCCAGCCCCAGCGACGTGAGATTGTGACCGCCCGGGCTCTTTCGCAGTTGCGACGCCAATAGGTCGGGATCGAGCACCTCGGCGCCGAGGGCCTGCGGCAGGGAGAAAGAATGCAGCCAGGTTTCGCGGGCAGTCATCGCCTGGGCGTTCTGCTGGTAGACCAACCCGCCCTCGCGCTGGAGCCGCTCGACCAACATGCCGGCCAGCAGCACGTCGTCGTCGCCCATCTTCCCATCGGTGCCGGCGCAGAGAATGTGGACGTGCTGGCGATCGACCAGCCGACGCACGATCGCCCCGGCGTTGACGAACGCCGCCAGCACGACTTCGTCGGCCGCTCGGGCGTGGTCGATCGCCCGGGTGCCGTTGGTAGTGGTGAAGACGATCGTCTTTCCGCTGACCCGCTCGGGGGTGAACTCGTCGGGCGAGTTGCCCAGATCGAAACCTTCGATCGGCAGCCCTCGCGCTCGCCGGCCAGAAGCACTTCGTCGCGCGAGAACTGCTCGGCAATCGCCAGGGCGTCGGCGACGGTCAGGCAGGGAACAAACTGCCTGGCCCCGGCGTCCAGGGCGTAGACGATCGTCGTCGTCGCCCGCAGCACGTCGATCACCACCGCCGTTCCGCCGGCCAACTCCCGCGGATCGACGAGTTTCGGCAGGGCGTAGACGTTCAGCGTGGGTTTCATGACGTTATCTTCGCGCGTCCCAACAAATCGAGTCTGACGTCTTTGACAACGTCCGCATCTTTGGTCAATTGGTCAACCGGAACGCCCAACTGCTCTGCAATTATACGTTGCAAAATGTCCCACACTTCAGCATCGGTCGCCGACCGCTTCGCGTCGGCCACGATTCGCTGGTAGTTGCGGGCCAGCGTGGCCTTTGCCAGTTGGCCGACTGTCGAAACGTCGGGCGGAAACTCGCCGGCGAGAAATTCCGTGAGACGGCAGAAGAAAATCAGCAAACGCGCCCGTCAAGACAATCGCCGACAGAATTCCGCCGCCAAAACGGTTTGAGCCCGGCAAGCACGGGCACCGTGATGCCGAGGACCACAGCCGCGAGTGTGGCGAGCGTGACAAACCAGCGCGGGCGGCGAAGCAGGGGGAGGCGGTAGCCGGTCGCCTTCTCGATGGCCCGCCAAGTCCGGCGTCGGCGCCTCGGGATGATCGCCGACAATTCCGTCGAAACACGCACCGAATCTCTGGGAATTTGCAGTACCGACATCAACGCTCGCCGAAGCTCATAGAACGTCATGCTCGTCAAACAGGCGTCTTGCTTTCCGCGGAACCGATGCGCCAGCACGTAATCATAGAGCTTGCCCATGGTTGACAGTTCCGCCGCATCCTCCACGGGAATGGAGAACCCTAAAGCGTCTTCCACTTCCAGCATCAATTCGTAGCGATCGAAATCCATGTCCATTCGCCTCCAATGATGGGGGGTCTCCTCCCGTCGAGGGCATCATTGGTTATCGGTTGACGGAGGACGATCCGTTCGGGGTTGTCGCGGGCACTGGGCACTAAAGTGCCCAGCCCTTCAGAAATCGCCCAGTTCGCCAGAAAGAGCCAAGCCCTCCGACCCTCGGGCTTCCCCCTTCCAGCCTTCCTCTTTACAATGCCGCCATGCCGTACCGATGCCTGGCCGACTTTCTGGAAGAACTGAACCATGCCGGCGAATTGACCCGGCTCGATGACGAGGTCGATCCGTCGGCGGAAGCTGCCGAAATCGTCGCCCAGGCGGCACGCTCGGGTGGACCAGCCATACTTTTGGGGGCACTTCAGAGGACACGACCTGCCCGTGCTCGGCAACCTGCTGGCCAGCGACGGGCGCATCTGCCGGGCACTCGGCGTTGCCACGCTCGACGAACTGACCGACCGAATCGCCCGGCTGGTCGACGTCTCCTCGCCAGAGGGCTGGTTCGAACGCCTGAAAAGCGGCTCGCAGCCGGCGGCCATTTCCGGCGTGACCCCGCGCGAAGTCAAGTCGGCGGCGTGCCAGCAAATCGTCCGGCTGGGTGGCGACATCGATCTGGACGAGTTGCCGCTGCTCGGTTGTGGTGCAGGCGTCCCGCCCGCGCGGCCGAGGGGGACGGAGGAGATTGTCGGAGAAAAGCCCGACAAGTTGGAAAACGCTCTGCCGACAACCTCCTCCGTCCCCTTGCGAGCCATCACGTCGGCAGCGGTCTTTTCGGCCGAGCCCGACTCGCATCGGCCGCGTTGCGGGACGTTTTGATTTGCAGGAGATCGACGCCGCGCGGCTGGCGGTCTGCTGGGCGGCGCACGACGAGCACGCCCGGCTGCTTTGCGATTATCGGGCGCGGAACCGAAAGATGCCGCTGGCGGTGGTCATTGGCGGCGATCCGGCGTTCCTGCTGGCGGCCGCCGCGCCGCTGCCGCCGGGCGGCGACGTCTGTGCCGTGGCGGGCTTGCTGCGACAGAAGCCGCTCGACGTGGTCGCCTGCCGCGGCGTCGATCTGATCGTGCCGGCCGAGGCGGAGATTGTGCTGGAGGGCTACGTCGATCCGGCGGAGCCGCCTGTAACCGCCGGCCCCCTGTGCGGACCGCTGGGCCATGCCACGCCGTCGCTGTCCGCCCCGGTAATGCACGTAACGGCCATAACCCAGCGGGCGAATCCGATCTACACGGTGATGGTTCCCGGCCGTCCGCCGCACGAAGCCGTGACGGTGGCTCGGGCGATGCAGCGGGCGTTTCTTGCCGCTGGCCCGACTGGCGATGCCGGAGTTGGTCGATTACGACATGCCGGAGTTCGCCGCCGCGCGCGCGTTGGGCGTCGGTTTCGATTCGCAAGACGTACGCGGGCCAAGGCCGTCGTGCGGCTCACGCGGCATGGGGGCTGCGGCCGATGATGTTTGCCAAGACGCTCGTGCTGGTCGATGACGACGTGGACGTTCGCGACCATCAAGCGGTGTTGGCCGCCGTGTCGGCCAACATGAATCCCGCCCGCGACGTTCTGATCGACCAAGGCCCGCCCGACCCGTTCGACCCGGCGGCACGCGTTGGCGAATTGGGGCAGCGGATGGCGATCGACGCGACGCGAAAGTTGGATTCGGAGTGACAGGGCAAGTCCAGACTGTCTTTTATCGGCAGAGGAATAATATCGTACAATTGCCGGGGGCCAACGGCCCGCGGAGTACGGCGATAGAATAGCCGGGAGTCGACGGCTCCCGAAACGTGCGGAGTTCGTGGCTGCCCGCCGGGAGTCGTTGGCTCCCGGCTGTTGTTTGGCGACATTGACGATCCGACGTTCTAGAGTCTGCAACTGTGAAGTGAGGGAAGCATCTTGTCCGTTCTGCAATCGTTGAGATGGATCTTCTGGGGCGTGCTGGTGGTGGCAGTCACCGTGTTGATCAATCACTTTGACGTGCTCAACGACGTTCTCGGCTACGCGATCATCGCCGTAGGAATGATCGGCCTGGCCAAGAACCCCACTGGAAGTCGCTACGGCGTGGTGATCAAGCTCATCGTCGCGGTAACGCTTCTGAACGCTCTGTGGGCGCCGTTTGTCGAGTGCCCTGGCAGAATGCCGCTGGTCGAGAAGATCGCCCGCGTCGTGCTCGGCATACTCAACGCATTCGCTACGGTGGGATTCTGCTTCGTAATGCGGCGGCTTTGTGAGGCGATTCCCCTGAACTACGCGGAGAAGAGTTGGCGAACGAGTCTGTTGTTTTGGCGTTTCGGACTGCCTGCCATTCTGGTCGCAACCTGTCTCAGTTGGTGGTCGACAAAGGACGAACTGGGGGGATATTCTGCCGAACGCACGCCACTGTTGGTGTTGATTCCACTGCTCGCCCTCTCCCTGGTCGCACTCGCCGTTTTAATACACTCTTTTGTCTCATTGGGCCGAACGATTGGCGGGCTGAAGCGCATGGTAAGACAGCTTCCGGCGGCAAGCGATTTCGGCTTGGAGCAGCAACCGTCCTTCCACTTTCAGTTCAGCATTCGCGCATTGATGATCGTCACCGCGGCAGCGGCCGTCCTTGCGGCCGGCTTCTCCCAGGGGACGATTCCTTACTGGCAGTTCACGATGGCGGGCCTCGTCGGACTCAGCTTGTTGGCGGCGTGGCTGGACCAGCGAACGCTCAGCAAAGGTCTGCTCGTTGTCGTGGCAGTCGTGCTTTTCGGCGGTCACTCGCAAATCGGTCACCAAGGCACAAGCGGCGGCATCGGGGGCTTGGTTGTGCGAACGGACGATTCCTCCGCGGATTGCTCGATACCCAAGCCGGTGCTGGCCAACGTGGACGCATGGCTTGCGGCACGGGGATTCAACGGGTCCGACCCGCCGTCCGACTACCCGAGTTTTCCCATCGTCCGCGGATCGGATCCGAGAACTGAAGCCGGCCCTCTGGTATGCCGGAAAGACGCCTCGATCCGCGGGGAGTCAATTTCGCGTCTCTATTCCAAGCTCGTCAGCATCTCTTGCACTTCAGGTAGACTACGATTGGGTTGTGGTCGATTTCCCGTGGGCAGGTCGAAAGCAGAAAAAGAAATCAAAAAGTTCGGGATGAAACGGCAGGGTGGTTGAAGCAGTATCTGGAACAGCAACAAGAGACCGGCCCGAAGCCATGACCCTCGACAAATCGGCCGCCCGAATCCAGGGGATGTTCGGCCAGATCGCCGGGCGGTATCGATTTCCTGAACCGGCTGCTGTCGCTGGGCGTCGATCGCTCGTGGCGGCGGAAAACGGTCAAGCTTGTGCCGCCGATGGGCGACGGGCCGATCCTCGACGTCTGCACCGGCACGGCCGATCTGGCCCTGGCCTACTGGCGGGCGTGAAGGGCACGGCTCCCATCGTCGGCACCGATTTCTGCCGGCCGATGCTGGCGATCGCCGAAGAAAAGTGCCGCCGCGCGGGGGCGTTGAAGGAAGCGGGGATCACCCTGATCGAAGCCGACACCCTGCGGCTGCCGTTTGCCGACGACACGTTTCAGATCGTCTGCGCGGCGTTCGGCCTGCGAAACGTCAGCCGACACCGACGCCGGGCTGCGGGAAATGGTCCGCGTCTGCCGGCCCGGCGGGCGGGTGGCCGTGCTGGAGTTCTCGACGCCCACCGCCTGGCCGCTGGGAGCGATGTACGGCTGGTACTTCCGGCAGGTTTGCCCCGCATCGGCCAGGCCCTGGCTCGAAACGCCCAGGCCGCCTAAATTACTCCCGCAGAGCGTCGGCCACTTTCCCCAGGGCGAAGCGCCGGCCGAGCCGATGAGGGCGGCGGGTATGGGGGAGGTCTGGTTTTGGCCGTTCACGTTCGGCGTTGCCACGCTGTACATCGGAAGAAAAGAGGGATGACGGAATTGGGGATGAGGGATTGGAAGCGAAACACGGAAACCGTCGCTCTCTTCAACCCTATTTGCCGTCTTTAATCCCCATTGCCTAATTCCCTTTCCCTATCCGTAATCCTCAGTCCCCAATCCCCTTCCCTTCCCATGAAACGCACCATTATGGTGGCGATTACCCGCGCGAGCGGGGTGGCGTACTCGGTGCGGCTTCTGGAAGTGCTGCTGGCCGCCGGGTGCGACGTCCACCTGACCATCAGCGCGGCCGGTCAGGTCGTGCTCAAACAGGAACTCGGTCTTCAGCGTCGATCTCGACCACTTCACGCCCGCCCTGTGATGCTCGACGCGGGCGAAACCCAGCGCGATCCCAAGCTGCAAGCCCCTTAGAACCATGGCCGGAATCTCGGGCGATTCGAGCAACGTGCTGGAGATGGGCCCCGGCGAGCCGGGAACGCTCCACTACCAGCACTTCGGCGACTGTCTCGCCCCGATCGCCAGCGGCTCATTTGCACCGACGGCATGGTCGTTTGCCCATGCACGGGCGGCACCCTCGGCGCGATCGCCCACGGGGCCAGCATCGACCTGATCCACCGCGCCGCCGAAGTCCACCTGAAGGAGCGCCGCAAGCTGATCCTCGTGCCGCGCAGACGCCGCTGTCGTTGGTGCATCTTCGGAATATGACGGCTCGCCGCCGAGTCGGGGGCGGTGATTCTTCCGGCCATGCCCGGATTCTATCACGGGGTGAAATTGATCGGTGATCTGGTCGATTTCATCGTCTCGCGGATCTGCGATCAGTTGGGGGTTGCGAACGCGCTGATTGAGCGTTGGGGGGACAACAAGAGACTGGGGATGGTGGATGGGGAGTTAGGGATGAAGGATGAGGGATGAGGGATGAAGGATGGGGGATGAGGGATGAAGGATGAAGGATGAAGGCTTGATTTCTCACGTTTTCGCAAGAGAACTGCGAAACCGCAAGCGGCTGTTCCCCACCTATCCACTGCCCAGCTATTAATTTGCCACCATTCACCACCCACTATTCACTGCCCACTACCCAATGGCACTAAGTTTGTCTTGACACAAAAAGAGTCCTCCGTGACATAAGCCTTTTACCACAAAGGACTTTGTCAGGAGGACTCGAACGATGTTCACGGATGAACGAAGGTGTAATATATGGGATCGAATTCGTCAACACGATTTGCGGGTTTTTGGCAAAATACTGACGCCTGCGCTGTTGAAAGAAGCGGCGCAAGCTGCGGGTGTGAAGCTGGGAAGCAACCCGTTGAACTATGCCAACATGGTTTGGCTGGGGATTGCGGCTGGCCTGCACACCGCCAAGAATTCCGCCGACATCCTCGTCTTGACCTTCAAGTTGTTGGAGGATGCCGACCTGTGGAAGCCCGATCGTGTGCCTTCCAAACGGAAGCGGCGTGCCTCGAAGCACAATCCCCACGGCAAGAAGCCGCGCTCACGAGCGAGGAAGCTTTCGTGCAGGCGCGGCAACGGATGCCGATGGATTTTTGGTCGTGGCTGATTCTGCTGCTGGTGCAACGCTTTCAGGTCCAGCATCCCGACGCCGTGCGGTGGAAGGGCTTTCGTTTGCTGGGCTCGACGGCACGGAAATCGCCTTGCCCTACTGGAAAACGTTGGCCCAAACTTTCGGCACCAGCCGCAACGGCCGACGGCGACGAGCCCTCGCGAGAATGCTCATGTTGGCGTTTCCGCAATGCCGGCTGCCGTGGCGTTACGAACTGACGCCCTGATCGTGCCACGAGCAGACCTCGGCGGCCCGGCTGGTCGAATACCTGGAGCCGCGAAACCTGCTGTTGATGGACCGAGGCTTTTGGAGCTACGGGCTGTTTTGGCAAATCCAACGCCGACGGGTATTTTTCGGCATCCGGCTGCGTCGCGGCGTATTGCTGAAAACGTTGAAAAACCTCGGACCGGACGATCGGCTGGTGGAATGGAAAATGCCCAAAACGTCGCGGAAAAAGTGCGCAGTGGAAAAGCGTACCCGAGTTGCCGCAATCGCAGACGTTGCGGGTGGTCCGCTATCACATGGCCGGCTTTCGTCCCAGTGCCGTGGTCACCAACGTGCTCGATCCCAAAATCGTTTCCCGCGAGGATTGGGTGCGCATGGCGACCGCCGACGAGGCGGGCCACGTTCTGGAGGCAGGCTTGTACCATCGCCGCTGGGAAATCGAGACGATGTTTTGCGAATTGAAAGTTCGGCAGGGAATGCAGCGTTGGTTGCAGAGCCGCACGGCGGAAGGCGTGGCCTTCGAGGTGGCGGGCCACGTGCTGTTGTATTTCCTCACCCGCTGGCTGATTTTCGAGGCGGCAGAAGAGCATGGAGTTTCGCCGTTGCGAATCAGTTTCACGCAAGCGCTGCGCGAAATCAACGATATACGTCATGCGTTGCTGCTGGCCGATCCCCAGCGAGTGCGTCGGATTCTTCTGCCACGATTGTTGTTGCGAATAGCTCAACATTTAGTCCCGCTCCGTCCCGGTCGTCATTATCCGCGTCCCGCCGACCGCTACCGGAAAGGCAAGTATCGTCAAACAGCTAAACGAGTTACAAAACAAACTTAGTGCCATTGCCCACTATCCACTGCCCACTGCCCACTACCCAATGGCACTAAG
>CAWFIG010000004.1:0-100141 GCA_963815695.1 uncultured Planctomycetia bacterium | reverse complement strand
CCTGTCTAAGAGGATTCTGGCCGAATCGGCTTCGATCCGCGCTTGCAGCACGTCGACGCGGGCCGCCTCTTTCGCCTTCATCAACATTTCGGTGGATTTCACGCCTTCCTGACCGATGCGGACCAATTGCTCCGTCAGTTCCAGCGCTCGCTGGGCGACAAGCACGTCGTAGAACGTCCGCCGCACGTCGCTGAGCACGCGATATTGTTGCGTCTGCCAGGCATATTCCGCCCGTCGAACCTCCTGGCTTGCCACGTCCCGGCTCAGTCGCAGTTTTCCCGCGGTGACGACCTCCTGGCCAATGAATCCGCCCTGTTGCCCTGCGCGTCCTTCGTCGCCGATTTCGCTCGCCTGGTATCCGACGACGGGATTGGGATACAGCCCGGCTTGCAAGAACTGGCCACGTGCGGCCTGCACCCGCGCCGCAGCCTGTGCCAGCGTCGGATTGCAGCGAACAGCCATCTGTTCCAATTGGGCCAAGGTTAAACCCGCTTGCTGAGTCGGCCCTGCGGGAAGTCCGGCGACTTGCCCTGGCCGTTCGGCAGGAGGCAACGGCGCGGCGGCTGCCTCGATGCCGACCGTGCGGTGGGCTTGGACAAATTGCGACGCATCGGGCCACTTTGCCTGCTGAGCCCAGCCAAGAGCGGGCACAAGCCCAATCATCGCGACGTAGACCATCCACGAGACTCTCATTCTCAGCGGAACTCCGTCTTCTGGGCGAGCGAAACGGTGCAAAGCGGACTCGCGGCCCCGCAAACTGCGACGCCTCGTTCCGAAAATCCGACGGTATCAGTTCTGTCGGCAGATTCGATTTTGGGGCGTAAGAGAATTGTGAGCATTGCGAAGACTTGCCGGTTAGGTAAATAATGCTGCCGACACCGCTTCCCCAACCCCTTGCAAAAGCGAGATTTCACGGATAGCATGGGCGCCGTTCGCCGGTTTGGGACGCACTACGGAACTGAAGATTACAGGTTCGGTTCCCGTGGAGTGCGCTCGACAGGCCCTTGAGTCTTGCGATTTTGGAGCCTTCCTATGTACGACAAGCAGGCGTTGATCGAGTTGGTTCGCCAGAAGGCCCTGAAGTTCGGGCAGTTCACCTTGGCGTCGGGCAAGAAAGCCACCTACTACCTCGACGGCAAACAGGTGACGCTCGATTCCGTCGGCGCCCGGCTGGTGGCCGAGGGACTCCTCGACTTGCTGGGCCAGTCGACCATGCCGGCGGCCGTCGGCGGCATGTCGATCGGCGCCGATCCGATCACCGCCGCCGTCATCACCATGTCCGGCGTCCGCGGCACACCGCTGGTGGGCTTCATGGTTCGCAAGGAGCCCAAGGGGCACGGCACCAACCAGTACATCGAGGGGCCGGTCAAGCCCGGCGATACCGCCGTGATCGTCGAGGACGTCGTCACCACCGGCGGCTCCTCGCTCCAGGCGATCCAGCGCGCCGAAGCCTTCGGCCTGAAGATCACGAGTGTGTTGGCGATCATCGACCGCATGGAGGGCGGCGCCGAAGCCTTCGCCCAGCACGGCTACCACTTCGCCAGCCTGCTGTCGATCCGCGATTTCGGCATCGAGCCGCCACCCGTATAGCCGCGCCCCGAAGGGAAGCGATCGCGATCGCCGCTAGTTCACGGTCGGCGCCGTCCCGCCGTCCACGCGAAGATTCGCTCCGTTGATGTAGCCGGCCAACGGACTGGCGAGAAACGTGACCGCCGCGGCGACATCCTCCGGTCGTCCGAGCCGCCCACTCGGATTAGACACTCTCTTCTCCAGCGCGAACCGTTCGAGCGCCGGCAGATCGTCGGGCGGAAGGCCGAACTCCGGCGCCATCTTCCTGAGCATCGCTTCGACACCCGGCGTGACGATCATCCCAGGGCTGACCGCGTTCGAGGTAATTCCCGTGCCGGCCAACGCCTTGGCCAGGCTGACCGCGAGATTGGCGTTGGCGCTCTTCGTGGCTGAATAGGCGGCGGCATCGGGAAACGGCATCGTGGCGACGATGCTCGCCAGCGAGATGACGCGGCCCCAGCCACGCTCCTTCATCCCTGGCACGAGTCGGTCGATCATCCGCACCATCGAGCCGACATTCACGTTGTAGATGTCGCCCCAGTCGGCCGCGGTCGCGTCGAGCCACGCCGCGTGCGGAAATGCCCCGGCGTTGTTCACGAGGATATCGGCGCCGCCCAACACGTCGTTGACGACTTTAGCGACGGCATCCGCTCCGCCGTCCGAACTCAAGTCTCCGATGGCGACGCCCGCCCGCCCGCCGGCCGCGGCAATTTCATCGGCGACACGCTTTGCCTGGTCCTCCCGCCGCCCATGCACAACCACCGCCACCCCTTCCACCGCCAGCAACTTAGCGATCGCCTCGCCGATCCCGCTGCTGCTCCCCGTCACGACCGCTCGTTTCCCCCGCAGTTGAAGATCCATCGTCGATTCCTTTCCCAAATCTCAAATGATCGAAATCGTCCGTGGCCGGAATATCCGCGCAGGAATTGTCCGGCAAACGCCGCAGTGGGCAAGTCGGGAGTATCCTGACGTGGAACAGGAGTGATCGGCCACCGTTCACGGGCGGTAGCTCATGTACAAAGCACACGGCGCGCGCCGGATACATGTCTATCTCCAGTGCGTAAAGAACCACACCGCCCAGACGAACATCGCCGCGAAGGCAAGCAAACCCAGCGCGACGAGCCAGACCCACATCGGCGTGCTCTTGCGGCCGAGCAAACTCGTGGGCAGCCGCCCGGATTTCAGCGAGGAGCCCACCGCCTTGAAGCCCGAAAGCGACGCCGGCAGGTCATCGTCGAGCACGAAGTCGGACGCGCGCGGCGGCTCTTCGAGCGGGCGGGCAACCGGCAATCGCCTCTTGCCCGAAATGCGCGACGACGATCCGCCCGGCCGAAGTCCCGAGCCTAGCCCCTTCATGGTCGGATTGTTGGCGCCCGGCGACGTATCGACCAGCGACGCAGCGCGGACCGGCAGCGGCGGCATGCCCGGCGGAATGATCCGGCCTGAATCCGACGGCGGCGTGCGGCTCTTGGAGACCTTGCTGCTCGGCGACTCGCCCGCCGCCCCGCTCAAGTTGCTCGTCGCCGCGGCCTTCACAAGTTTCCCTGAAGAGAGCCCGCCGTCCGACACCACCGTCTGCCCCCGCGCCACCAGCCACGCCGTCAAGTCACCTCGGCCACCTCGGCCGCCGTCTGGTAGCGGTCGTCGGGCTTCTTGGCCATCATCTTCAGGCAGATCTCGATCAGGTCGGCCGGGGCGTCGGGACGATCCAGCAGGATGCTCGGCGGCGGCTGCTTCTGGTGCATCATCAGCCGCTGCGGCAGCGTGCCGCCGGGAAACGGCGGATGGCCGGTCAGCAGATAGTACAGCGAGCAGCCCAGGCCGTAGATGTCGGCCCGGGCGTCGACGCCGTGGCTGTCCAGGGCCTGCTCCGGGGCCAGGTAGTCGGCCGTGCCCAGCACGTTTTCGTCGAAGGCCACGGTGAGCGAGGCCTTGTCTTCGTCGGTGAAGCGGGCCAGGCCCAGGTCGAGCACCTTGACCACGTTCTTGCTGATCGACCAGCAGGTTGGCCGGCTTCACGTCGCGGTGGATCAGGCCGGCCTGGTGGGCGTGGGCCAGCCCTTCGGCCGCCTGGCGGATGTAGTCGGCGGCGGCGGCGTAGTCCAGCGGGCCGTCCTCCTTGACGATCTGCCTGCAAGATCGCGGCCCTCGACGTACTCCATCACCATGTAATGGATGATCGCCGTCGTTGTCGACGTCGTAGGCCCGGACGATGTTGCGGTGGTCCAGCGCGGCGGCGGCCTGGGCCTCGCGGTGGAAGCGGGCCAGATACGACGAGTCTTCGACGCGGTCCTTGGGCAGCACCTTGATGGCCACGCGGCGCTGCATCAGCACGTGCTCGGCCAGGTAGACGCTGCTCATCCCGCCGGTGCCCAGGTGGTCCAGCAGCTTGTACTTGCCCAGGAAGAAGCCCTTGTGGCGGCCTTCCAGCAGCTTGTCGGCCTGCCAGCGGGTGAGCAGCCCGGCCTCGACCAGCCGCTCGGCGACCAGCTCGGCGTCGGAGATGCGATGCCCGCCGGCCTCGCTGCTTCAAGTCGAGCAGAAGCTCGCGTCGAGCCGGTCCTTTTCGACCAGCCCGCTGCGCCGCACGAGGTCGAGAAAAGCGTCTACCTTCGGCTTGGCCATGCTTGCCCTGTCCAGGGAGCCATCCCCCTACGTTCCATAATAACATGAGCCGCCAAGTGACACTATACGCCGCCATGACGGCATGGCAAAGTAGGTTGTCTGCTGAGAATCATCCGATTGGGGGAGTCCTGTAGGTCCCGCTTGCCGAGCGGGACCTGTTTGACGCGAAAGCCCAGAGTCCCGCTCGGCAGGCGGGACCTGTTTGACGCGAAAGCCCAGAGTCCCGCTCGGCAGGCGGGACCTGTTTGACGCGAAAGCCCAGAGTCCCGCTCGGCAAGCGGGACCTACCGTCTGCGTTTGCCAGCGCTGCCGCAAATCGTTAGAATCACGGTTTCTACAAGCCGTGGCTGACGTGCGCCGTGCGACAGTGCCCCCGCGACCCCAATCGCAGGGCGTTTTTTCCATCCCTGACCCCTGGCCCCTGGTCCCCGATCCCTGATCCCTGATCCCTGATCCCTGATCCCTGACCCCTGATCCCTGACCCCTATCTCCCCACCATGCCCCGCTACAATCCCGTCCGTCATCGAGCCGAAATGGCAGAAGTTCTGGGAAGAAAACCGGACATTCGCCTGCCCCTCGCTGCCGAAAGACCGCAAGCTCTACGTCCTCGACATGTTCCCCTATCCCAGCGGCGACGGCCTGCACGTCGGCCATCCCGAGGGCTACACCGCCACCGACATCGTCTGCCGCTACCAGCGGATGCGCGGCACGAGCGTGATGCACCCGATGGGCTGGGACGCCTTCGGACTGCCTGCCGAACAACACGCCAAAAAAACCGGCACCCATCCGCGAACGACGACCGAAAAGAACATCGCCAACTTTCGCCGCCAGTTGAAGATGCTCGGCTTCTCCTACGACTGGGGCCGCGAGCTGGCCACTACCGACCTCGATTACTTCCGCTGGACGCAATTCATCTTCCTGGTGCTCTTCGACACCTGGTTCGACCCGGCCGTGCAGCGCGGCCGGCCGATCGCCGAACTGCCGATTCCCGCCGGTGTAACCGCCGAGGGCGAAGAGGCGGTCGAGCGATTCCGCGACGAGCATCGTTTGGCCTACCAGCTCGACGCCCCGGTCAACTGGTGTCCCGCCCTGGGCACCGTGCTGGCCAACGAGGAGGTGCAGCAGGGCGTCAGCGAGCGCGGCGGCCATCCCGTCGTGCGCATCGCCCTGCGGCAATGGATGTTGCGGATCACCGCCTACGCCGACCGCCTCGAACGCGACCTCGACGGCCTCGACTGGCCCGAGAGCATCAAGATTCTCCAGCGCAACTGGATCGGCCGCAGCACCGGCGCCGAGGTCGATTTCTTCATCGGCGCCGTCGCCGGCGAGGACGGCAAGCCGTCGCAGCGAGAATACCAGGGCTGGCTGACCGATCGCAAGCTCGGCGGCTGGCCGCGGAAGCCCGACGAGCAGGTGCTGCGGATTTACACCACCCGACCCGACACGCTCTTCGGCGCCACCTACATGGTCATCGCCCCCGAGCATCCGTTCGTCCAACGGCTCTCCACGCCCGAGCAGGCCGACGCGGTCCGCGCGTACTGCCAGAAGGCCGCATCCAAGAGCGATCTCGACCGCACCGATCTGGCCAAGGACAAAACCGGCGTCTTCACCGGCTCCTACGCGATCAATCCGGTCAACGGCGAGGCGATTCCGATCTGGGTCGCCGACTACGTGTTGATCAGCTACGGCACCGGCGCGATCATGGCCGTCCCCGCCCACGACACCCGCGATTTCGAGTTCGCCAAGCAGTTTGACCTGCCGATCATCGCGGTAGTCGATCCCGGCGAGGGGCCAGGGGCTAGGGGTCAGGGGCCAGGGGCCAGTCGGCAGTCGGCAGTCGGCAGTGGGCAGTCGGCAGTCGGCAGTGGGCAGTCGGCAGTCGGCAGTGGGCAGTCGGCAGTCGGCAGTGGGCAGTCGGCAGTCGGCAGTGGGCAGTCGGCAGTCGGCAGTGGGCAGTCGGCAGTGAGTGACAAGGACTCCCCTCGCCCTTTGGGAGAGGGGCAGGGGGTGAGGGCCGCGCAGGGTTCAGAGTCCAGCGTTCAGGGTTCAAGTTCATCATCCGATCCCTCATCCCTCATCCCTCACCCCTCATCCCTTCGCGACGACCTGTTGGCCGGCCGCATCGCCTTCATCGCCGATGGCACGGTCATCAACTCCGGCCCCTACAACGGCCTTACCACCGCCGAGTTCAAGAAGAAGATTGCCGAAGACCTCTCCGAAAAGGGGCTCGGCCGCAGTGCGGTCAACTACAAGCTCCGCGATTGGCTCTTCAGCCGGCAGCATTTTTGGGGCGAGCCCTTCCCGATCCTGCACGAACTCGACTCCGACGGCAACCCGACCGGGCGCATCCGTGCCCTCGATCCGTCCGAGCTGCCGTTGGACCTGCCCGCCCGGATGCAGTTCGACGCCAAGCACGACGAGCCGACCCCGCCGTTGGACAAGGCCCCGTCGAGTTGGCTCTACGTCATTATCGACGGCCGCCGCTACAAGCGCGAGACGAACACGATGCCGCAATGGGCCGGCTCCTGCTGGTACTATCTGCGGTTCCTCGACCCGAAGAACCAAACCGCCCTGGTCGATCCGAAGATCGAGAAGGCGTGGATGCCGATCGATCTCTACGTCGGCGGCGCCGAGCACGCCGTGCTGCACCTGTTGTACGCCCGCTTCTGGCACAAGGTGCTCTACGACCGCGGCTACGTCAGCGGCGTCGAGCCGTTCCAGAAGCTCGTCAATCAGGGCATGATCCTCGGCGAGAACAACGAAAAAATGTCGAAAAGCCGCGGCAACGTGGTCAATCCCGACGAGGTCGTCCGCGAATACGGCGCCGACGCCCTGCGGCTCTACGAGATGTTCATGGGCCCGCTGGAATCGGTCAAGCCCTGGAGCATGGACGGCGTCAGCGGCGTCCGCGGCTTTCTCGATCGCGCCTGGCGGATGATTATCGACGACCGCGCCGAGTCGATGCAACTGAACGCCGCGGTGCAGCCCGCCGAGCCCACCGCCGAGCAGAACCGCATCTTGCACAAGACCATCAAGGCCGTCACTCACGACCTGGAGCAACTCTCCTTCAACACGGCCATCGCGCGGATGATGGAATTCGTGAACTTCTTCCTCAAGGAAGAGGTGCGCCCGAAGTTGGCGATGGAGCGTTTCGTGTTGCTGCTTTCTCCCTTCGCCCCGCACTTGGCCGAGGAGTTGTGGCAAGCACTCAATACTCCCCTCGCCCGTTCCGGGAGAGGGGCCGGGGGTGAGGGCCAGCCGACTCCCCTCGCCCAGCCCGGGAGAGGGGCCGGGGGTGAGGGCCTGAGCACCCTCGCCTACGAGCCCTGGCCCACCTTCGACGAATCCGCAATCCGCGAAGACACGATCGAAATCCCCATCCAAATCAACGGCAAGCTCCGCCACCGCATCCAAGTCCCCGCCGGCACTGACCAAGCCGGTTCTCGAATCCGCCGCCCGCGCCGACGCCAAAGTCGCCGAACTACTGGCGGGCAAAACAGTCGTCAAGTCAATCGTGGTGCCGGGCCGGCTGGTCAACTTCGTGGTGAAATAGCAGTCGGTTGCGCGATGTCAACGCGCCGTGTACAGTGCGCGGCCGTCACGGATTGTCTGCCGAGTACGGCTTACCGTTGAACGGATAGATCTCCCGGCTTTGCAGTTCGTGGCCGCTCGGCGTCAAGTGGTAGACGAAATCGCCGCCGTCAAAGGGATCCTTCGGCACTTTCGGCAGATAATCGGGAACGAGGTCAGCGAGCGTCGCCGGGTTCCGACCGTGCTGCAACGAGTATGCCCGAATCGCAAGTTCGCATAGCAGCAGCCGGGATTGTGCCAGTTCCCTGTCGCAGGCGTACTTGACGGCTTGTCCGGTAGGTTCGCACTCGACGGGTGAGTTCGTCGATCACAACGGCGAGTCGCCCTTGCCAGCCGTAAGCGTTATCGTCACAGGCCGCTTCGCGAGCCAGTAACTCCGGCGACCAATGCGGGCCGGTCGATCAGGTCGCTCAGCGTGGGAAGCAAGGCAAGGCACTCTTCCGCGGACAGCGATTTTCGTGTTTTGGCGATGCCGTCGCGCCCCATCCCCTCGATCGTGATTCCGACGAGCACGTCGATGAACAGTCCGCCCCGCATCGTGGCGCGGCCAAGGCCGATCGTGTCGGTGTAGGATCGACGGCATCCTTGTTGCGCCCCTCCATCGCCGCCAACCGCCCTTGAGCGTACAGAGCGCGTGCAATTGCCCTGAGCGACTGCACTTGGCCAATGCACCTCTCAGAGATACTCGTTATCCAAGCGCACCGGAACCTGACAGGGTTTGTCCAGTGCCGCCCGAACCGGCGCATACGACCGCGTCGCACTGGGTAACATAACTCTTGAACTGCGCACTGTGCAGCAGTCTCGAACATTGGTACGTTGACCGTCTTTATCGAGTCGGCCGCTCGAACCAACTCGGCGTAGGCGTTCGGGCTGGGCCAGGTCGGTTCCGAGCCATGCGCGGATGGGCCAACCGCCAGCAAACGCCGACGACCGGCGCGAGAATCGCCAGGCTCGCAACAAGAGCACCGCCTGCGAAAAACGAGTCTTTGAATGACCCCCAAGCGGAACCGGCAGGCGATCTGACCGCCCGTCGCCACAACCAGAGCCACGCCGCCATGAGTGCCGCAGGAAACAAAACCAAAAACAGCGGCAGCCGTAGCCACCAGCGGCCGTTGCTCAAGCCGATCCATGCAGCGGCAATCGTCAGCCCCGCCGTAATCGTGCCTTCCGTCAGACACCGACGCCAGTCAGCCCAGACAGCGGCCGGCGCCCTGGTCAGCATCGCCGATAACCACGCCGCAAGCAGCATCAGCAGCAGCATGTCGAGGATCGAAAACTGCCAGGCCGAGCGTTTGCCGGCATCCGCCGTCGATTCGTTCGCCGTTGCAGTCCACCGCCGCGCCAGCCGCCACTTTCGCCATACAGCCAGGGCGACGATCGTCAATCCGGCTTGAAGCACGTAGATGATTACAAGCTCGAAGGCCGGAATCGCCATCAGCAACGAGATGCACCCCAAGACGACGGCGGTGCGAACAAACCAATGTCCTCGCCCCAGCCCCGCCCAGATGGCCAGCAGACCAATCAGGCTCATCATCACGAGCGCCAGGAGGCAAAACAGCCCCAGTGGCCGCCAACTCGGCACATACAAAAGACTGCCAAGTCGGCCATCCGGCCAGCCAGTCGGTCTCCATTTGGAACGCCGAGAGCATAGTCTCTCCTTGGATGACAAGTCTGAATCGTAGATCGCCCGATCGCCGTGGATTCTATTGCATCCCCACCTGCGCGCAACGATCACTTACCTGCCCGACCTCCAACGGGGTACGAAGTCAACAATAGGAGAAAACAAAGGGACAGAGGGGACATTCTACATTGTTGGCCGTTCTGCGTCGGAACGAGAATTCGGGTCAAGTAGACGTGCGGTCTTCTACGACACAACGGTTTCCGGCTCCGGCACTGAAACGGCCTCTCCCTTTGCCCAGCCGTAGAGGAGGTCCGGGCAGACGTCGGCGCCATTGGGCCAGACGATCGTTCTTAGCTCCTTCTCCACGGTAACCCGTCGGAAGAAGTCCGGGTTTTCGAGCGCCGCGAACACGCCGCCGCGGCCGACGATTCGCCTGCTGAGGTCCACCACGCCGCAAACACCGTCGGAGAACGTCAATTCAATCCGATACCCATCGAGAACCCGCGCCTCGGTGACTGTCGCGCACGGTTGCATCATAGCGTCCCCACTTTATCTCAGTCTATTCTACTGCCTCGGCCTGTGTTTCGCTACTGCCCGAGAACTCGTGAATCTCGTGGCGACCCCGATCACGCCCCCAATCAACCTGCAACCCACAGGCGGCACAATGCGGCTTTGAATTGGTTCGCCCTCCTCTTCGATCCGGTGCAAGCGAAACGGCTGGCCCAAAACATTCCCTTGAACCCGCCCCGCCCCTCTGCTATAGATACGCATGTACACTAATGCAAGCCGCTCGCGTTCCTCGCCATCGCCGCGTACGAGCCGCTCTTTTTTTCTTGACATTTCAGCCACGCAACCGCTTTCGCCGCCGCCGCAAACACCCCATTTTCCGCTCCGGCCGGGAGGTTGTGCAACAATCCTCCCCATTTTACGGCTCGCCCTGCACCCCTGTTGGTTCGTCGTAACCGCTTACAACGAAAGACCTTACTCCAAGGGTAATAACGCACCAAATTCCGGAAAAATTCAGCGATATTGTTGCAGAACTCCGCCCGCCCAAAAGTCGCAGCCCTGACGCAGAGCTTACAACGGAACGCTCATCCTCGCTGATCTCCGCTAATCAACTCCATCAGGTCGCATTAAGCCGGATTATTCATGACGCGATGCCAACCCCAAGCGCAAGCGAGGACAGTAAAGGGAGTTATCCTCGCTTGCGCTTTGGGTTGGTATGACACAGCGTGCGAGCATTTCCGCTGGGCCATGAATAATCCGGGTTAGCGGCGATCAGTGTTCCCAAGAAGACCGCTTCTCTTCAAGGACGTACTGCGGCAATCCCTTGATCTCGTGCGGATCGGGGTCATGTTCCCTTTGACGGCGACAGTGTAAAATACGCGCCTTCCCACCAGTATCCACGAAAAAGCGGGGAAGCCCATGTCGAAGAAGAAGCGGTCGAAGCGAGACAACGCCGATTTCGATCTGCCGTCGCTGGAGTCGCTGCCCGACCAGCGAGCGATGGAGAAGATGCTGCGGGAGATCACGGCGGAAACTCGGCGGCGAACCGCCCCGGGAGACGCCGCTCAGCCGCGCCCAGGAGTTGATGTACCAGGCGTTCGAGGCCCCGCCGGCCAAGCGGGCTCGCCTGGCACGCGAGGCGATCGAAATCTCGCCCGATTGTGCCGACGCCTACGTGCTGCTGGCCGAAGACGCCGAGAGCGCCGCCGCGGCCCTGCCGTTGTACGAGCAGGGCGTCGCCGCCGGCGAACGGGCCCTCGGCAAAAAAGCATTCAAGCAGGACAAGGGGCACTTCTGGGGCGTGCTGGAAACACGGCCGTACATGCGGCGCTCGAAGGAGCGGCGCAGTGCCTCTGGGAAGAGGGACGACAAGAAGAGGCCGCCGAACGCTTTGGACAGATGCTGAAACTGAATCCCGGCGATAACCAGGGCGCCCGATACTCGCTGGCCGCGCTGCTGCTGGATTTGGAACGCCACGACGAGCTTCAACGACTGCTGGCCGAATATGACGAAGATTCCGCCGAATGGGCGTACACGAAAGCGCTGCTCGCGTTTCGGCAAGATGGCGACTGCCCGGCCGCCAATCGACTGCTGAAGAAAGCAATGAAAGTCAACAAGCACGTCCCGGCGTATCTGTTGGGGCACAAGCAGGTGCCGCGCGAATTGCCGCCGTACATCCAACCCGGCGGGGAGGACGAGGCGATTTCCTACGCTTATGGCAATCGCCGCGGATGGCTGAACACGCCGGGGGCGGTCTCCTGGCTGCGATCGACCGCGAAGCTGCCGTTGCCAGAGGGACCGAAGCGTCGTCGCCCCTCTTGGCCGCAACTGCGGCTGATGCTGCAACGCTGTCCGCAAGAGGCCGGAGAAACCTGGCAGGTCGACGTCATGCCGAGTCCGCTTGCCGATCACCAAGATCCCAAGGCAGACGGCCCCGCGCTTCTGCTGGTCGTCAATCTTGCCCGCCGAGAACTGTTGGCGTTCGATGTCGTCGATTGCGACGTGAAAGCGGTCGAGCTTCTGGAATTCGTGATGGATCTGATGCTGAAGCCGCGTGATGCCGAGCCCCATCGGCCGGCGGATCGAAGTCCGTCGAAAGGCCTTTCAGACGGGGTGCAAGACCAAATTGAAGCAAATCGGCGTTGCGTGCGAGCTCGCCGAGACGCTGGAATCGCTCGATTTCGTGCATTCACAGATGATGTTGCAGAATGCGGGAGCCGGCGAAGAGATCAGGCTGGACCCGGCGGAACTGGCGGAGTTGCCGATCGAGCCGGGCGAAGTCTGGCAGGTCGACGCCCGCGCAATGCCGACTTGGGTGACGGGAGAAGGGACGCCGTATCGGCCTTGGGCGGTCTTGGTAATCCGCCGAAACGACGATTACATTCTTGCCTGCCTGGCCGAGGAGGAGCGTCCACCGGCCGAGACGATGTGGAGAGCGGTGGCTCAGGCAATTTGTCAGCCGGGCGTCGGCGAGCCGCACCGGCCGGCAGCGATCGAAGTTGCCTCCGACGAGCAACACAAGGCGCTGACGCCGTACACCGAGCCGGCGGGCGTGGACTGCGTCGTCGTCGGCCAACTGGAGCACGTCGATCATGCCATTGACAGCATGGCGGAACAGTTGTCGAGAGGGGAAGGCCCTCCTTCTTTGCTGGACACTCCCGGCATCCAACTGCCGCAGATTGCCAGCTTCTACGCCGCCGCCGCCGAGTATTACCGGCGAAGACCGTGGCAGTCGGTGCCGGGCGACACGATCATCAAGGTGCAGTGCGACAAGTTCGAGAGCGGTACCTGGTACGCTGTGGTGATGGGGCAATCTGGAATGCAGCAGGGGCTGGCCGTCTATGAAGACCTGGACGCCCTTCAGATGATGATGGGCGGCGATTCGTCGGACGCGGAGAACGCGCACGGCATGTCGGCGATGTCGCTGATGTTCAGCGAGGCGTTTGAGATGCCGCTAGGCGATCTGGACGCCGCCGAGAAGCACCGCTGGCCCGTTGCCGGCCCCGAGGCCTATCCGCTGGTTCTTCGCATCAACCCCGGCTGTGCGATTCGGCCGCCGTTGGGCTGGGAATTACAGATCCTGGAGGGCTGCCTGCGGACGATCCCGATTTTCTTCGAGCGAAGGCCGACAACCTGTCAACGACGGCGGCCGTGGCTGCCGGCGAACTGGCGATCCGCCTCTCCTGGGTCGCTGGACCGTGAGCGACAAAGTCGCCTTGCTGATGAGCGATTGCTCTTTGTAGTCCGCCCAAGCGTGGCACCCAACGGCCGGGCGCGTTTTCGCCCGATCGAGCGGATCCCCGCGCACTTCGGCCGTCTCGGCAAAGGCTCTACTTACCGATCCGGCGGCGACGTTGTACACGATGCCCCGCCTTCGTGCCAGTAGCGTGCTCCGTCACCCTTTCTTCCGATAACCAACGGAACAAAAGGGCGTTTGCTGCCGACCAGCAGTACACAAAGTCCGGAAGTGCATCGCAACGCGGGCGCAAAACTCTCCCCGCAAAAGACCGCGTTCTTTTTGCGGAAAACCTCTTGCATGTGCCACGCGGGGAATCGCTGGCGGCGGCTGAGCTCGACCCCAACCGGGTGTCGGGCTTTCTTCCATGCCAGTGCCAGCTATCGCCTGATTACCAAGCGATGGCATAGTGCGAAGAATAGGGCATCGTTTTAATCCCGATTAAGTTGGGGGGTTTCACGCCAGCGGCGTCGCGGGTCCTGCCGTCGGGCTAATTCTCGGAATAGCGGCAATGGTTGTCCGCGCACGTGCGCGATCCGTTCGTGCCATCGCGGGTTTTGCATCCAGCACGCATCGTCCTGAGGCGTTTTTTTGAATACAACGGCAGTTTGACGTCACTTACCGCCGCCTCGCGCCTGTCGCGGCCAGCACAGCAATGGAGTCTTCCGTCATGTGGTCACGCAAAGCCAATCGATCTCGCACGAAATCACGGCGTTTCTCGATTCTCCCACGGAGGAAGTCCCGATCATGGTTGTGCGGCAACCGACGCGGATTCGTTGAGCCGCTCGAACAGCGAACGTTGCTGAGCGTCGGAACCTGGCAGCCGCTGGCAGCGTCCGGAACGGGCCCCGCCGGCGGTTACGCCCAAGCCCCTGGCATTGCTCGCCGACGGCTCAGTGATGGTTCAGGCGGGGCAAAACCAGCCGTCCAACACTTGGTTCAACTTGGCACCCGGCACGTCGGGCAACACTTTCCCTATGCGCACCTTCAACAATACCGGGAACTATGTCAATGGGACATGGTCCTCGTTGGCGTCCTCGGGAACGTGGAGTAGCCCCGCCCGAACAACGACTCTTCAACACCTCGGCCTCTTGCCCGACGGCCGGCTCTTTACCATCGGTGGCGAATACAGCACGCCCCATCCATTTACGGGCACCTCGGAGATCTTCGATGCCACCACCAACACTTGGACACAAACGGCGACGATTCCCACGCCGGCCACGGGCGTCCGCTTCAACTCCACTACCGTGACCGGCGCCAGCAATACGAGCCCGATCACTATCACGGCCAACGACACGACCGGTTTGACCAACGGCGAAAGGGTCACCATTAGCGGGGTGCTCGGCAACGCGGCTGCCAACGGCACTGGACGATTGCCGGACTGACCGCGACGACGTTTACGCTGACGGGGTCGGCCGGAACGGTGCGTACACCAGCGGCGGCAACTTTGGCGTTTCGCAATTCGGCGATGACCCGATTGAGGTCTTGTCGGACGGAACGGTTTTGGCTGGCTATTTCAACGGCCCGCAAACCTATATCTACAACCCGACAACGGACACGTGGTCGCCGACGGGATCGAAGCTAAGGGGCGACGCCAGCGACGAGGAGACGTGGGTCAAGCTGCCCGACGGCAGCATTCTGTCGTACGACATTTTTGGCAGCGTCAACGCTGGGACGTTCAAGGCGCAGCGGTACGTTCCCGCGTCGGGAACATGGGTGGACGCCAGCAATCTGGATGCAGGCAACCCGCCGTCGCTGTTGAGCGACGGTCCGCCCGCAGCCAGCCCCGCTTTGCCAAATCCCGGCTATGGACAAGGCGCCGAACTCGGACCGGCGTTTCTGTTGCCAGACGGCAACGCGATCTTCTTCGGCGGCAACGGCCATACGGCGATCTACGATCCAACCACGGATATTTGGACTGCCGGACCGGACCAGCCCACAAACCGGTCAGCAACGGCATCAGCAGGGCTACAAACATCAGCGGCGGCATCACCGGCGCCAGCAATGCATCGCCCATCGTTATTACCACGGCAAGCACCGCCGGCCTGAGCAACGGCGATCTGGTGACGGTCTCCGGCGTCACCGGCAACACGGCCGCCAACGGAAACTGGGTCATTCAGGGTCTGACGGCCACGACCTTCCAACTGCAGAATTCCACCGGCAATGGCGCCTACGTCAGTGGCGGCACCTGGTTCGCCGGCATCAAGATCACCACTCCGAGCACGCGCCGGTTTGAGCAACGGCCAATTGGTGACCGTCACGGGCGTTGGCGGCAACACGGCCGCCGATGGAAGCTGGACGATCACAAACCTCACGGGGACGACCTTCCAACTAGTTGGCCCTCAGGGCAACGGCACGTACACCAGCGGCGGCACGTGGTCCAGCTCGCAATTGAGCATGGACGACGCACCGGGCTGCATGATGGCAAACGGCCACATCCTTCTCGGCCTTTCGCCGTTGGGCGGCGTCGGCGCCAACAACGGATACACCTTCCCTAATCCCTGCTACATCTACGATTTTGATCCGACGACGGGAACCTACACCGAGGTGACGCCGGCCGGCGGGATCAGCGTCAACAGCGACTTCCTCTTCATGATTGCGCTGCCGAGCGGCCAGGTGCTCATGGACAACCAGCTCGGCCCTGAGGGATTCCAAATCTATACGCCAGCCGGTGCGCCGGACGACGCCTGGCGGCCGGTCATCACCGGGATTGCCGACGACGGCGGCGGCAATTTCACCCTCTTCGGCACGCAACTAAACGGCATTTCCGAAGGCGGCTCCTTCGGCGACGAAGCGACGATGGCCACCAATTACCCCATCGTCCAGTTCACGGATTTCGGCGGGAACGTCTTCTATGGAACGACGTCCGGCTGGAGCAGCACGGGCGTGGATACGGGATCAACCCCCGAGTCGGTACACTTCACCTTGCCCGCCGGTCACGTTCTTTCCGACTTCAATTCCATCATCGTGACGGCCAATGGGATTCCGTCGCAGCCGGCCTCGATCTTTACGATGGGCGCCTTCGACGAGAATCTCTACATCCGCGTTGATCCAACCGACTCGAACTTCATTGAGATCTGGGTCGATGGCGGTTTCGAGTTGGGGATCTTCCCCAACAACACGGCCACGCCGATTGCGGTGTTCGGCGACGGCAACAACAACCAATTGGTGATCGACAATTCGTACGGCATTGTCAACACGCCGATCACGTTCGACGGCGGCGGTTCGCCGGGCTCGCCGGGCGACCGCATGTTGGTGGTGGGCACCAGCGGCGACGACACGCTCACCCTCACGCCCACTTCGACCACCACCGCCGACATGTCGATCGACGGCTCGGCCCTGTATTCGTTCACGAACATCCAGAACGTCGCCTATTTTGGCGGCGCCGGCGACGACAAGATGATCGTAGACACGTCAAATTCGCTGCTAACCGTACCGATTTTCTACGACGGCGACAACGGCTACGATTTCGTGGGCAACGGATTCGGGATCCGCCCTTGGCGGGCAACGGTTTCAACACCCTTGTCATCACGCAGACCGGCGGCGCGACACAGGACAGCGATACGTACACGGTCGGCCCCAACGTCGGCCAAGGCTCCGACGTGATCGTGGGCGGCGGCAATACGCAGACGATTGAGTTCCAGAATCTCGCTCCGGTTCAAGACAACGTGCCGGCCTTGTCTGTGACTGTCAACGCCACTCCCGCCGACAACGCCATCAACTACACGCAGGGGCCGGGCGGCGGCGTCTTCGTCGGCAACACGGGTCTGGTCACTATCGATAACCAAGAGTCCTATGAGTTCAACAACAAGACCAGCGTGGTTATCAACGGAGTGGCGGGGAGCGACACCATCAATCTCGACTACGATAACGCGGTCAACCCGACCGGCCTCACCGGCACGATTACCGTCAACGGCGGCGATCCCACGGCCAGCGACACGTTGATCGTCAACGGCATTGCGGGAACGCTGGACAACCTGCGTTACAATCCCACGGCCGTCGGGGCGGGCAACGTCGTGAATGACAGCGGGCCACAACCCCAAGTGGACTTCACCGGGATCGAACACCTGAAACTCGTTGTTCAGCAAACGACGGCGACGGCGTGCGGCTGGAGGGCACCACCGGCAACGATGCCATCGAGTTCTTCCACGGGCTTACCAGCGACAGCGGCTCGTTCACGGGGACGATGGATCAGAACAATGCCACCGGCGTCGGCCCCTTCACCATGACGCCCATGAGCTTCACCGGCGCTTCTCCCTCGGCCAACGACGCCGACGTGAACTTCTTCAATCCCGGCGGAACCGATTCATTTGTGTTCAACGGCACGTCGTCGGACGACACCATTGCCGTCGCCACGGGCGAGGCCGGCGGCACGGACTTCAGGAATACGCTCAATGGCATCGTCGTCTCCCGCATCGAGGTCTTTAATATCGCAAGCGGGCTGGTGCGCGGTCTGGCGGGCAACGACACGATCAGCGTGACGGCGCCTGCGGGCCCTGCCGCCGTGGCCCTTCGCGTCGAGGGGGGCGATTCCGACCAGTTGACCGACACGCTGAACTACACCGCCCCTACCGATGCCGCAACTACGATAGACTTCGGGACATCTACGATCACCTCGGTGGCGCCGGCGGGCAACCCGGTGACGTTCAGCGGCATCGAGCGGCTCAACGAGACGTCCAGCGGCGCGCGGATCCACGCTGACAATCAACGGCACCCTCGCCCCGGATAGCCTCGCCTACACGCCGACCGACACTACGGCCGGGACGGTGACCTTGGACGGTGCGGAGCCGGTGATCACCTTCACCGGCGTGGGCAGCACTTTCACGCTGGATGCGGGAGCCGGCAGCGATACCGTCACAGTCAACGGTACCTCGAGCGATGACACGATTAACGTGGTCCGCGCGCGCCCAATACGGTTCAGGTCAACAGTTTGAAGACGGTGACTGTGCCCACGGTCGAATTGCTGCACGTCGACAGCCATGACGGTGTTGACAGCATCAATGTGAGTGGCGTTGGCGGCTTGACAGTGCTGCACGTTGATGGCGGTGCACCGGCGTCACCGGTGGCAGCCGGCGACAGATTGAACGTCACGGCGTCATTGGTCATCGTCAATTTTGGCACGGATCCCTCGTCTGGATTGCTCGCTACGAGCGGCGGCGCACTCGGGTTCTCCGCGATTGAGTCGATCAACCTGGCCGGAGATGCAGCCGGAAGCCTGACCATCAACGGCACGAACGGCAATGACGCCATCAACCAAAACGGCAACAGCGTTACCGTCAACAACGGCGCAGTGGTCAACTTTGCCAGCGGCGCCAACGCCTACCCGACTCTGACCCTCGACGGCAAAAACGGCGATGACGACTGCAACATCAGACCGGCCACGCTGACCGGCGTGACGGCGTTCAACATTTTGGGCGGCGACCCGACCGCGAGCGACGAACTTGTGGTCAACGGCACCGTGGCGGCGGATACCGTGAACATCACGCCGACCGCGGCCGACGGTGGCACGGTGGCGATCACCGGCGCCCGACAGTTACCTTCACCACGATCGAAGGCCTGGTATACAACGGCCTGGGCGGCAACGACCTGCTGACCGTCACGGTTCCGGCGGCGTCGACAACAACCTACACGCCGGGCGTTACGCCCGATGCGGCCAGCCTACAGGTCAATAGTCTAGTGCCGATCCGCTTCACAAACCTGGGCGTGGCATCGCCGATTGCTCAGGCGGTGCAGATTGCGGCGGGAGCGGGATCGACCTTCATTTACAGCGGCACGAGCGCTAACGACACCTTTGCCGTGACGGGAGTTGCGGGCCCCAAGGGTCACGTGGCCCTCAACGGCCAATTGCCGGTGGAGACGGCCAATGTGGCTACCCTCACGCTCAGTGGATTGGACGGTGATGACACCTTCACCGTGGCAGGTTCGGCCAATTTGCCCTCAGCCATCAATGTTAACGGCGGCGACCCGTCGGCAAGCGACATCGTCAATCTCACCGGCGCCACGGGAGCGGTAACCGTTAACCTGGCCGACAGCACCGTGCCGACCGACACCACCATCGCCGGGTACGGCGGCACGGTAACGCTCACCGGCGTCGAGGTGGCCAACCTGGACGCCAACAGCAACACCGTGACGGTCGTTGGCACCTCGCAAAACGATACAATCACTTACACGCCAACCGCCGCCGCGGCGGCCACGTTCCGGAATGCCGGGCTGAACACGGTCTTCAACGTTTCGGCCGTGACCGGCAGTTTGGTGGTGTTTGGAGGCAGCGGCGGCAATGCCGACCAGGTGGTCGTTCAGGGCACGGCGGCCCGCGACCTGTTCGAGATCAACCAAGGCACGGCGGCGGTGACGGTGCTGGCCAACAACGTCAATGCCTGGTTGCCGGTGCAGCTTGGCACCAGCGTGCCCGTCTTGACCGCGATGGGATTGGGCGGCGAAGACACGTTCCAGGTGATTCCGGCGGCGGGCATCGGCGCGTTCCCACTCGATAATCTGCTAATCAACATTGACGGCGGCGACCCGCAGTCGAGCGATGCGCTGGTGCTGGGCAGCAGTTTCGGCGCGACCCCCGGAGTGCTTCCGGCCGCCGAGTTCGTGGTGGTCAACCGCGGCCGCGATGCCAACTCGGGCACGGTCCGCATCTTCTCCGGCGGAACCGTCCAGTTGCCCGATATCAACTATATCAACGTCGAGACCGTCAGCCCAATGTCACCGGCGCAGGCACGTTGACTCCCAATCTGCTGATTATGGGGCCGGACCTTAACGAAGCGAACGATGCACAGGGCAATGCGGCTTTCGTGGGCTCCGGCTCGACGCTTCAGATCCAGCACGCCTCGATCTTCCCGAACTACACCGAAAATCCCGGCGTGCCCAGCGACAACGATTACTACCGCGTGGTCGCCCAAACACCGGCACGCTCGACTTCCAGGTGTACTTCAATCTTTGACCCGGCGCTGCTGCCGCAAGGGGGCAATCTCAAGCTCGAAGTGCTCGACGCCGCCGGCAACGTCATCTCGGCAAGACGATTGCCCCGGCAGTGTTCGGCACGGCGGGAACCACCGCCAATGCCCGAATCCGCATTCCGGCAGTGGCCGGGCAGAGCTACTTCCTGCACGTTTTCGGCCAGCTGCCGGACGAAGGCCAGCCAAGTCCAGCGGTGGTCAACGGCTACGACGTGACGATTATCGACACGCCCGACCCGGTGCCCACCAACCTGGAACTGTCGCGGAGCGTGCCGCCGCCGGTGGCTGGGCAACCCCGACACCGGCGACTTGCCGGCCAATGCGCCGGGCGACGACACCGGGCGGTCGCAGTTCGACGACGTGACAAAGGTCAACAATCCCGACCATCTATCTGCGGCTTGACGACGCGATCTTCCTTGCAGGACTTGCCGGGCAACCAGACGCCGGGCGGCGTGCCGCCGATGGGACCGATCGCCGATTCCGTTCAACCCGGCCACGACGATCAACACCACGACGGCCGGCTTCCGCATCGCCGTCTACGACGGCGGCAACGGCCTGCCGGCGGCCGGCAATCCGCACACGCTCGACCCGAACGATTCGACGTTCATCGGTTTCGCCCAGCCCGTGGCCGGCGTGCCGCACCTGTACGTCTTGACGATCGGCAGCCAGGGAGCCGACAGCCTGGCCGACGGCCTGCACCACTTGACGGCCCGGGTGCAGATCATCGACCCGGCCAAGCCCACGACAACCGGTTTCGGCGATCGCAGCGCCTCGCTCGACATCACGGTCGATACGGCCGTGCCGCCGAATTACTTCGGCTTGATCAGCCAGGCCGATACAACGCAGGGGCTCGGACGGCGCCAGCGACAGCGGCGTGCTGGGCAATCCCAACCTGCTGGCCACGTTCACCGACCGCATCACCAGCGACAAGACGCCGACCTTGTACGGAGCGGCCGAGGCCAACGCGATCGTTCGCGTCTATCTGAACACCAACGGCAGTGGCGGGCCTGCAAACGACCGGCGCCAATCCCGACACGTATCTTGGGCGAAACGGTGGCCGTGCCCTTGGACGGCACGAACCAGTTCCCCAACGGCGAGTGGACCTTCACCGTGACCCGCGACCTGAACGATCCGACGCTCGGCCTGGGGCACGACGGCCTGCGGACGTTCTTCGTCAACGGGCGAAGACCTGGCGGGCAACGTGACCCCGGACGCCAACGCCGACTCGCTGCAACATCTTCATCGACACGCAGGGACCGCAGGTCACCAACGTGCAGATCACCGGCTCGCCGGACTACAACCTGTTCGGGCTGAAGCCCGCAACGCCGCGCAAGGCCCCACTCCGCTGGTCTACTCGCTGACGATCAGCGTTCAGGACTTGCCGGATCGCGTGACGGGATTCCTCTACAACGTCCTGGCCGCCGACGCGATCACTCGGGTATCCCGGCGACCGATCCGGGCAACTACCTGTTGGTGGGCGATGCCAACGGCGTGATTCAGATCACGTCGGTCCAGTTCAATCCCGAACGCTCCGCGTGGCCGGTGAGCCTGCCACCGGCACGCTGGTGCTCAGTTTCGCCAATCCGCTGCCCGACGACCGCTTCACGCTGACGATCAAGGACAACGTGGTCGATCCGGCGGGCAACAAGCTGGACGGAGAGAGCAACGCGGTCGAGCCGAACGGTGCGCCGAACTTCCCCAGCGGCGACGGCCAGCCCGGCGGCGATTTCGTCGCCCGCTTCACCGTCGACAGCCGGCCGGAGATCGGCACCTGGAGCGCCGGAAGCGTCTACGTCGACACCAACGGCAACTTCGATCTTCGATCCCGACAACGCCGATTTCACCAATCGCGACATCGTCTACAGCTACGCCTTCACCAGCGACAACGTCTTCGCCGGCAACTTCAGCGCCGATCGGGGCGGCGACCGCCGACGGGTTCGACAAGCTGGGGGCCTACGGCAAGGTAGGCTCGCAGTATCGCTGGGCCATCGACACCAACAACGACGGCGTGCCGGACCTCGTCGTGAACGATCCGGCCAATGTCAACGGCCATGCCGGTGGCCGGCAACTTCGACGGCAACGCCGCCAACGGCGACGAGGTGGGCCTGTTCGACGGCACGAAATGGTATCTCGACACCAACCACGACTACAAGGTCGACACGGTCGTTGACCAGCCCGCTGCGCGGATACCCGATCGTCGGCGATTTCGACGGCGACGGCATGAGTCGATCTGGCGACCTATCAGGCGAATCCCGTCAATAAGTTCTTCTTCGATTTGGCGGCGAACGGTTATGGGCAAGTGGACGCCACCATCGACGCCGCCAGCCAGTTCGGGTTCATCGGCGTTCGTGACCCGGCCCGTCGCCGCCGACATGGACAGCGACGGCACGACCGACGTCGGCCTCTGGGTGCCGGACCGCAGCGGCGCCACCGGCGACCAACATCGGCGAATGGTACTTCCTGCTCTCCAATTTCGACGACGCCGACCACCGGGCACGGTCAACACGCTGAACCATCAGTTCTCGCCGACCCCGCTGGGCCACGACGTCTTCGCCCGATTGGGCAACCAGTACGCCATGCCGATCGTGGGCAATTTCGATCCGCCGGTCGGCAGCACCAACGACGGCCCGACGATCAGTCAAGTTGTCGTGTCGCAGACGAAAGGCAAGATGAGTTGGAACGCGGCCGACCCCGACGGCGTGGCAAGCTACGTCGCTGGCCATCGACGGGAACGTCGTGTCGAACGTCGGCGGCCCGTACACGGCGGCAGTTCGGGCGTGAACTTCTCGGCGCCGCTGGGCATCGCTGACCTCCGGCGACCACACCTACACGATCACGGCGACCGACAAGGCCGGCCATTCATCGACCGCCACGGCGACCTTCACCGTGACGCGCCGCGAGCACCGGCCCGACGATCGGCCAGGTCGTGGTGTCGCAATCGAAGGGCAAGATCAGTTGGAACGCTCTCGATTCCGACGGCGTGGCGAGTTCGACGCTCACGATCGACGGAAATCCCGTGTCTGAACGTCGCCGGCCCGTACGCGGCGGCATCCGGCGTGAACTTCTCCGGCGCCGATCGGCACGTTGACCACCGGCGACCACACCTACACGATCACCGCGACCGACAAGGCCGGCCATTCGTCGACCGCCAGCGGAACCTTCACCATCACCGCCACGGCGTCGACAGGGCCCGACGATCAGCCAGGTGGCCGTGGCGCAGGCGAAGGGCAAGATAAGCTGGAACGTTCTCGATCCCGATGGCGTGGCAAGCGCGACGCTTGTGATCGACGGGACGCCCGTGTTGAACGTCGGCGGGCCGTACGCGGCCACATCCGGCGTGAACTTCTCGGCGCCTATCGGCGCGTTGACCAGCGGCGACCACACCTACACGATCACCGTGACCGACCGGCTGGGCCATTCGACGACCGCGGCAACTTCACGCTTCGACCTCGCCGCTTCGAGCCCCGACGATCAGCCAGGTTGCCGTGGCGCAGAAGCGAAGGGCAAGATGAGCTGGAATGTTCTCGATCTCGGACGGCATCGCAGCTCCACGCTTGATCGACGGAACGCCCGTGCTGAACGTCGGCGGGCCTTACCGCCACCTCGGGCGTGAACTTCTCCGCGCCGCTCGGCTCATTGGCCGCCGGCGACCACACCTACAAGATCACGGCAACCGACCGGGCCGGCAATACAGCGACGTTGAACGGCTCCTTCACCTTGGATGCGTCGTCCAGCGACGCCAGAAACGCCCTGTTCGCCCAACAGGGGCTTTCTCCGTTGAACGCTTCGGCAAAGGTGGATTGGCTGTACAATCTCGGTGGGCTGTAAACGGCGGCCAGTCGAATGCGGCCACCGCCGCGACGTTGGCGGCGCACTGAGTCACTGATTCGGCCTCGAGGAGCCTGCAGTGGCAGCGGCTCGGGCGTTGCCGTATCGTCGCTTTCTGGCCTGGTTCAAACCAGGGTGGCACGTTGGCGACGAATCTGTAGGCAACGAGCTCGTCCCGGTCCCTGGTCCTGGAACGCCACAGAGGGCGTTTTCCACAGAGCGTTGCCGCGGCTACAAAGCCACTTCTCCAGCCAGGCCATGAACCTGCCGCGGCGTCCGATCCCGTGCGTCAAATTGGGCAATATGCAGTGACTATTCTGGATGATTCAGATTTTCTGAAAATCCGGTTCTAATGGTCCGATGTTCGAAACGGTCAAGACATTCTAGTTGTAGCGGTTGTTCGGGAGCGCTGGGGCGTGTTTGGAGGGGCTCGGATCACAAAACCCACACTTCCTATAGAGAAAGGGAAAAGGAAATGAGCGTGCGAAGTATGGTGCTGGCCATGATGGCCTCGGTTGTATCGTTGGCCCTGGCCTCGGCCGCTTGGGCGAAAACGCCGGCCGTCACCCCGGAGCCGCAAAAGCCTTGCGCCGAGGCTTGCGACTGCCAGCCGATCTGCTGTCCGGAGAAGTGCGAGCGGGGTTTGCAGGTCTTCGGCGAGTTGTTATACCTTCGGCCGAGGAATGCCGGCCTCGAATATGCCGTGCCGATCAATGGCCCGATCACGCCCGGCGCAGTTCCATCCAAGTCGGCCGCACGGCCTCGCTGAATCCGCATATCGAACCGGGCTTCCGCGTGGGCGCGCGGCATCGACTTCGACTACTGCAGCAATATTTCGGCCACCTTTACGCATTATGAGAATACCGCTGACGACGCGATTTCCACCACGGCGCCTTTCGTGATTCGCTCGATGGTGGTCCATCCCTCCACGCTGGATGCCGCCTACGATTGGCTCAGCGCGACGGCGCATCAGTTCATTCGCTTCAACATGGCGGACGTCGACTACCGGCACGCAGTTCTATTGCAGCGAGCGTTCCAACCTCAACTATTTGGTGGGAATTCGCTATGCAAGCTTGAAGCAGCAGTTTGAGTCGCAGTTCGAGCCGATCATCAGCGAAAACGTCGACACCGACGTCGACTTCGAAGGGGGCGGTTTCCGCCTCGGGTTGGAGGGCGTGCGCTATGCCGCTTGCCGCAACGTCTTCATCTACGGCAAGGCTGCGGCAAGTTTCCTCGGCGGCGAATTCCGCGGCAACTACCTGCAAAGCAGCGCCAACAACCCGCTGATTGCCCAAACCAACTGGAACGGAAGCCCGGCTCGTGACGATTCTCGATTGCGAGGCGGGATTGGGCTGGACCAGTCGCAATGGGCACGTGCGGGCTCGGCCGGCTACATGGTCAACGGATGGCTCAACGTCGTGAAAACGCCGGAGTTCATCGCCGCCGTCCAAGCCAACCAGTACCACGGGCCCGACAAGATCGACGGCAACGGCCTTGTATTCGACGGCCTCGTGAGCCGCGTCGAACTACGCTGGTAATTCAGTTGCCAACGCCGCACCACGCGGCACAGCGACAGCACGCGACGTATGCGACTGCCCCGGTTTTCGCACAAACGAAAACGGGGCAGTCTCGTTTCTTGCGCCGGACGCCGGCGTTTTTCGTCTCTCGTCAGAGCGGCTGGTGAACGCCTCGCCCTTGGTCCGACGCGCGTGGGCGCATCCGCCCGCCGTCGAAAAAGGTGGCCCACCGGTTCATCCAGGTTGGCATCGCCGCCCCGCACGGCCACCGGCCTCGATTTCCTCTGCAACGGGCACACCCTACGGCAGGTCGGACATGGGGCCTCTTCGCCGCTCCCCCTGCGTGGCGGTCATCGACTCCACGGCTTCCTTCACCAGGGCCCGAGAAGCCGCCACGGCATATTCCTCCATGTCGGCCAACGTCACGTCGAGTCACGGACCGTTGGGGAATGCTTCGCGGGCGATCATTTTCCCCCAACCTTCCGCGATCTCCTGGATTTCCTTCAACGTCCGCTCCTGAGCCTCCTTGCTCGTCATCTGCCAATCCTCCTTGAACTTGCGACGGTGTGCTGACCCAGAATCCGGGGCGATAGCTTAAATCACCCCCGCCGGCGCTGCAAACCCGTTCTTCCGCCCGGCGACTGCGACGGGGCCGTCACTTCTATTGCGTTGGCGGCTGCCATTCGTATAATGCCGGAAACTGGTTGCTCCGAGGCACCTTTTCTTGGGGGATTCCTGACATGGTCGAAAGCAATAGCCCGACAGTCCGTGCGGCGGCGTGGTCTGAGCTGTTTCCCTGGCTGAGCATTGTCCGTGTGTTTCGGTTGGCGATTTCGTTGCGGGCACTGATTTTTGGTGCAGTGGGCATTCTCTTGACGGTGCTGGTCTGGGGCGTGATCGGCATGGCGTTGGGCACCGACCCTGCGACGCCGGGACCGGACGCGGCCGTAACCGGATGGCTTCATCCGTTTGCTGCGAACCCGTGGTCGGAGCTCACCAAGACGGTGCCCGACCGACCGGACATCCTGAATTCGCCTAGTGGCCTGGCGACTTGGAGGCAGGCCGGCCCCATTACTGCGCTCCTGGTCGCTTCTGTCGTCTCCGGCGATGCGAGGTTCGGCAGCACCGGCTTTTCGGTGCGATCGTTGGCGTGCCTGATACTTTGCGGATTGTGGGGCGTGGCGGTCTGGGCGTTTTTCGGGGCGGCGATCTGCCGGACGGCCGCCGTGCGGTTGGCCGCCGACGAGCAGGTGGGAGTCGGGGCGGCTTTGCGGTTATGCCGGCCGGAAATGGCCCGCCTATTTCGCCGCGCCGCTGCTGCCGGTGTGCGGCGTTGCGGTGGCGACAGTTTTCATTCTCATACTCGGCCTAATCATGCGATCGAACCCGGGGCTCGTCTTGGGCGGCATCCTCTGGCCACTGGTGCTTGTGGCCGGGTTTCTGATGGCCGTGCTGCTGCTGGGTTTGCTCTTCGGCTGGCCGTTGATGTGGGCCGCCATCAGCGCCGAGGGGACCGACAGCTTCGACGCGCTGAGCCGCACGTACGCCTACGTGTTCCAGCGGCCGCTGCGATACCTGTTCTACGTCATCGTGGCCGGCGTGATCGGTTGGCTGGGGTGGATCGTGGTCCGCGAGTTTGCCGCCGGCATCGTTTGGCTGGGCTACTGGGCTGCCGGATGGGGCTGCGGCCAGGCCACGATCGCCTCGATTCTCAATCCGGGCGATGAACTGAGCGGCGTGGGCCAGTTTGGGGCCGGGTTGATCCGCTTCTGGGCCGGTTGCGTGAAGATGCTGGCGGTCGGCTACTGTTTCAGCTACTTCTGGACCGCCTCGGCGGCCGTCTATTTCCTGCTCCGCCACGACGTCGACGCCACCGAAATGGACGAAGTCTTCCTCGACGCCGACGCCGCCGAAGCGGAGCCCCCCCTGCCATCGGTTGCCGACAGCGGCCCGGTTGTTGGCGATGGTGCTCCAGCCGAGGTAAAATAGCGATAGGGCGGCTGCAACGCGGCACTGCTTCTGTGAAGCAATGGCACATGGGGCAAGAGACGAGGACGCTACCGTGGGTTCGTTCGCCGTAGCGGCAAGCAAAACACTGTTTGGACTCGCCACCCTCATCGCCGTGAATGCCTTGGCGTCGGGGGGCCTTGCTTTTGCGCGGGACCGCGTGGATTGGGCCACCGGCGCCGCCTTTCAACAGCAACTCGCCGAACCGGGCACAATCCTCTGGGTTGATAACCCCTTGCGGCCGGCGATCGAGGGCCTCGCCCGCGCGAAAGGTGGCGATCCTGATCGACCGGCGGGTCGATCCCGGCCAGAAACTCGACGTCTCGTTGAAGAACATGCCGTTGGAGTCGGCCCTGCAAGCGATCGCTCACAGCCGCCGCTTGGGCGTCACCTGCTTGGGCTCGGTGGTTTACCTCGGTCCTCCCTCGGCGGCCGAAAGCCTGGGCCCGATCACGGCCGCGTTGGAGAAGAGCGTTCGCCGGCTGCCGGCAGCGATGAGGCGGAAATACCATCAAATCAGGCGGTTCGGCTGGGACGACCTTGCCACGCCGCGCCGCGTTGCTCGCCGAGCTGGCGCAAGGAGGGTTGGAGATCACCGGCTTGGATATTGTACCCCATGATCTTTGGGCGGCCGCCGACCTGCCGGCGATGCCCTTGACGGATCGGCTGGCCCTGATCGCCGTGCAGTTCGACCTTGCGCTGAAGGTCGCAGACCGTGGCCGGCGGCTGGAACTCGTGCCGTTGTCGCAGGTGATCCACCGCAACGCCGTCGCCCGGCCGCGTTCCACGCCGAAACCGGCGGCCGCGACGGAGGTCGAGCCGCCCGCGACGCTGGAACAGACGCGGATCGACAGGCTCTCGGTGATCGAAAAGCCGCTGGGCCCGGTGCTAAAACAACTGGCCGACCGGCTGGGCTTTGAACTGAAGATGGACCGACAAGCCATCGCGGCGGCGGGCATTTCTCTCGACCAGCGCGTGTCGGTACACGTCGAGAACGCCACGGTCGACGAGCTTCTTCGCCAGCTTCTCAAATCGACCCGGCTGACGTTCCACCGCCGCGGCCAGATCGTCGAAATCGTGCCGGCCAAGTAGGAGGCGTGCGGCGGCGAGGCTCATGGGCAAGCGGTACAGTCCCATTTTCGTCGACACGAAAATCGCGACAGTCCCCGCCGTTCTTGCGTCAACATTGACGGGATGCGGCAAGCTTGATCCGCTGAAGTTCGAGGCAGCGGGCCTTGCTGTTGCGCGGAACGGGAGCTTGGGCGTCCGCCCAGGAGATCGTCTCCTGGATGATTCGCCATCGTTGGGCGGCGTTCCAATGGGCGTCGCGTTTGGTCTCTTCCCGCCTTTTCAGATCGTCATCCATGATTGGGCCTCGCTTGGTTCAACGCGGCCTGCAACGCCTGGATGCGCTGCAGCTTCTGTTCCCCGGCGTCCAGGGCAGTTTGGCTGCGGAGCATATCTTCGTCGCAGAGCCCGTAATAGGCCGTTCCGGCGGCAGTTTCGCTCTGGTACGCCCGACCGCGACAGTCACCCCAAGATTCCAGCCCGCTTACGGCTCGAAAGACGTCGATCGAGCCGTAGGGGCTTGTCAGGCAGAAGAGCCCCTGCCGCCGCAGCCAACCGGGCTTCTTGTCCGCCACGGCTCCCCAGTCGTCGTCGCCCTCGCCCCATTCGGCTTGCAGCGCGGCGAGGGCTCTTTCACACCTGTCAAGGTTCTCCCCGCTGTCCTCGATCCATACATCGACGTCAAACGTTACAATCGGCGCGTGGCGGAGGAGGAAGTTCATGCCGCCGATCAGCAGGTAGGCCACTTCATGGCCGTTCAACTCGCACAAGACGTGATCGACGTTTATCATTCACTCTATTATAGCAGGGCGCAAGCCTGTTGCGAATCCTCTTCGTGCCGGCCAGGCAGACCTTCCGGTTTGTTCCGTCGGAAGCCGGTTGCACCGCCGGTGCACGATCTAACGCTTCTGACCGCGCGAAGAAGATTTCAAGGAATTTCGGCGGGGTGCGACGATAACATACATGCACATTCGTTTCCCCCCCAGGGCCCGGCTTTCTCGATGAAGGTCGGGCCTCTTTGTTTGGCTCGCCGTCTGCCCGGCACACGCCGTGTGGGCTGCACAAAACCTGCGTGGTTTTCAGAAAACGGCGACTCAGTTTGATGCGGTTTTTGTTCCGTGTCGCCGGAGCCTACTGCTCCACCGGCCTTGTGCCGGTGGACAGACGATTGGCCACTACCAAGGGCTTGCGCAACTCCACGTCGCTCCACCGGCCCTGTGCCGGTGGGCGAAACGATTGGCCGCCTCCACGCCCGGCCCGCTGGATCATTCGCTCCGCCGACGCGGGGCCGGTGGGGGCGGTGACGCGAGACCATTGCGGCTGTAGTGGCCAATCATTCGCTCCGCCGACGCGGGGTCGGCGGGGGCGGTGACGCGAGACCATTGCGGCTGTAGTGGCCAATCATTCGCTCCGCCGGCGCGGGGCCGGTGGGGGCGGATCGTTGTAACGAAAACCGTATCATTGGCCCGCTCCCCACACGTCGAGTTTTGCGCGGCCCACACGCCGTGTGCCGAGCACCGTCGGGGACGGTTAGTAGGTCACGGCCGCCTTCTGTTCGATCCAGCCTTCGCCGCCGCCGGGCAGACGGACGAGAAGCCAATCGCCGCGCCGTTCGACGAGCCGAAACTCGGTCGCTTCGGCCAGCGGCTCCTTGAAAGCCGGCTCATAGCTGGCGCCGTTGCCTTTGCGGGCGATCGATCTCCGGACTGAATCACCACGCCATGCTGCGTGTTGTCGAATCGCTGCCAATCGTAGGCCGCCGAAAACGCCATCACGCCCGTCAAGCGCCAGCCCGACCCAGGCGATGCGGCGAAGCCAGCGGCGGGCCGCGAACAACCAAACGACCGCGACGGCGAACGTGGCCAGCGCCACCGCCGCCCGCCAGAGTACAACTTCTCGGGATAGCTCAGCCAGTTCTGCCAGAAGAGGATGGTTTCGATCACCGGGCGATGCGCTGCCGGGGCGTGCGAGCCCAACGCCGAGACGCAGATTGGCGTCGAGGAAGGGATCGCGCGGGAGATAGCGCTGGGCCAGGCGGTACGACGGCCACGGCGCGGCCCGGCTGGCCCGGCCTGCATCCACGCATTGCCCTGATTGTAGAGCACCGGCTCCCGACAGGCCCCAGCGATCGAGGATTTCCTGATCGAGCATGGCCACCTTGGCGAATTCCTCGGGCTTGCGGGCGTCGTCGAACGCCTGCTGGGCCGCCTGGAACTTCTGCACCAACTCGAAGTCGTCGAGTCGGCCGCAGCCGCCGAACAGCGTAAGCGCCAGGAGCATTACGGCGCTGGACCAGCGGGAGCCTCTTCTTCTTGCGCAGCACGCCGGCCAACGTGCGGAGCAGTTTGTCGGCATCGCGGCCCAACGATGCGGAGGCGTCGGCCGACGCGCCGTAGCGGACGGCCTCGCAGGTTTCCAACAACGACCGCAGCCGGCCGACCAGTTCCGCCTCAACGCCGGACGATTCGAGTTGCCGGCACGCCTCGGCCGAAGTCATGCCGGCGGCCGGCAGCCCGAGCATGTCGGCCACCAGTCCCAGCGCGGCGGCCAGCACGTGGTCGGCGCCCTTCGCGCGCTCGTCCGGCGGCAAACTCGGACGACGCCTCGCGGAGCCGTCGCCGGGCGACGCCCGACGGCCGCGCGGCGCCGCAGCATGGCCGTGTCGCCGCTTGATACGCCGCCAACGTCCCGACAACGATCGCCAAGGCGGCGTACATCCGCGGCCAATGCGCCCAGGCCGCCCAGCCACCACTCGGGCCGAATCGACTCGTCGCCCAATTGGCTCGGGATCGGTGATGTTGGCGAAAATGCCTCCCTGCCGCGTCTCGATGTTCTTCGACTTGCCAGCCAGCCGCCGCGGCGACCGATGATGTCGCGGCTGGCCAGCCGCACGGCCTTGCTCACTTCGATCGGAATCGGCTCGGTGTGGAGCGTGACGTATCGCCCGGCGTCGACGTCGAAGTACGCGGCCGGCACGGCCGGAAACTCCTTGATGCCGGCGTCCAGCGGCCGAAGGCTGTAAGTAAATTCCCGCTGGTTCCGTCTTGTCTTGCTCCGTGGCGTCGTAAATCTTGAAATGATCGGCGACGGCCGGAATCTCGCTCAGGTTCGGGCGGCGTTGCGCTGTCCAAAGTGCCCTCGCCGTCGAGCGTGAGCGTCAACGTCATCGGATCGCCGGTCTTGGCCTTGCTTGGGTTCGAGTTCGGCGGCGAAGTGAAACGACGCCGACGGCGCCGATGTAGCAATCGGGCCGGCCCGCCAGCGGCACGTCCCGCACGTCGATCACAAGCGGCTTGGCCACGGCGTAAATGTCTTCGCCGATCGGCCGGCCCGTCTGCGTTCAGCGCAGTGGCGAACGTTCCCTTGAGGTTCGCCGGCCCGAACGTGTAGCGGGCCGATCGTCTTGGCAATGAACGTGCGGCGAAACTCGTAATCGCCAGTAGGTCGTCTCCTTGCCCGATTTGTCGGCGAGGCGGACCTTTTCGTAATGGGGCAGGAAGGCGGATCGCCGCATGATCGAAGAACGAGAACACCGACTCGCGGCCGAGATTGTTGACGTTGAAGCCGACGCCGTTTTCGTTCTCCATCGGACCGAGCCATTGCCGCCAGTCGAGTCTTCGGCTGCAAGCCGTCTGGCAGTTGTTCGTCGACCGCCCAGGGAATTTGCAGTGCCGGCGGCGGCGACTGCACGCGCACGGGGTTCTTGTCGTCGAAGGGTTTCGGCAGCGCCTTGACGGCGATCGAAAGGGTTACTGTGAACGGCTGCGTCGGATAGACCGAATCGCGGTCGGCGCGGATCTCCATCCGCACGATGTCTTGCTCTTCGGGCGAGCGGACCACCAGCGTCAGCTCCTGGCCGCGAAGTTGCCGGCCGTCGATCTCGACCGTTGGGGCGGGAATCGTCAGCGTGCCGGTCCGCTTGGGCGTGAGCCGATAGTTGTATTGCCGCCCCTTCCGATCTATCGTCGTCTTGTGCCCGTTGATGGTCGGATTGACAGCGACACGCATTCAATCGACGGCTGCCCCAGCGGAGCACGACCCGGAAATCGGCGGCGAGCGGCTTCAGGTCGGGCTCGCGCGGATTCTCGACGTGGTTGAGCGTCACCTGATACATGACCGACTCGCCTTCGTAGATTCTGTCGCGCGTCGAGTTTCGACGATCATCTCCGGCTCGCCGGCAGCCGACGCCGACGGCAGCCACGCCAGCCGCCGCGGCGATCGCCAACATGCCGCAGAACGATCTTCCATCCATTGCGTTGCATATCCGTCACCAATCCTTGTCCACTTTGTCGGGCCGAGAGAGTTTTTCAGCAGGGCCTTTTCCATTTGCCGCCGCTGCTGCTGCCGCTGGCGCACCCGCCGCAACTGGCCCTCGGCCTGCTGCTTCGACACGTCTTGCTTCTGCTGCTGGCCGGCCTGCTTTCTGTTGATTCTTCTGCTGGTCCTTCTTCTGGTCCTGCTTTTGCTTGTCCTTTTTGTCTTGGTTCTTCTTGTCTTGCTGCTTCTTGTCTTGGTCCTTCTTATCCTGATTCTTCTTGTCCTGTCCTTCTTCTGTTGTTCTTCTTTGATCCTTCTTGTTCTGATCCTTCTTGTTCTGATCCTTCTTTTGCTGGTCGTTCTTGTTCTGATCGTTCTTCTGTTGTTCTGCTTGGGGAGCATCTTCCTTGAGCAGCTTGAGGGCCTCCTCTTGCGGGGGCAGGGCGTCGGCGGGCTTGGCGGCATCGAGCGAGGCGGCCGCGCGGTCGCTGAGCGTCTCGACCTTGGGGGCGAGGTCCACGCCCGCTTGAAGGGCCCGCTTCAAGCTCCTTCTGCTGCTCGGCCGATCGGCGCGGCGCCTTGCGGGCGTGCCGGCCTTCGGACCAGGCGAAGCGGCGCGGCTGCGGGGGTTTTGGCCAATTGCTCCAACTCCCGCTTGGCCTTCGCCGCCAGCACGCGGCCGTAGCCGCTGATGAATCGCTGGTTCCAAGCCGCCTCCGGCCAATCGGCCTCCTGCCTTCTCTTGCTGCTTTCTTCTCCACTCTCTTGTTCCTCTACCTTCTTCTTCGACGTCTTTCGTCTCCTTGGTGTCCTTCGTGGACGTGATTGTCCCTTGTTTGGATTGTTCGATCAACCCTTCCTCGGCGGCGATGGCCTTTCTTGCACGAGATCGACGAACGGCGCCACGGCCATGAAGACGTTGTCCAGCTTCTCGACGGCGCCGGTCTGCGACTTGCACGGCGTCGGCCGGCTTGCCGGCGGCCAGCGAGTCGGCCGCGGCGGTCATTGCACCATGAATGTCGTCCGCCAGTCCGTCCAGCAGCGGCACGGCCTTCTGCACGTCGGATTGGGCGACGGTGACGGCGGCGCGCCGCACCGCCCGGCTTCGGGCGGTCGGTCGAGCCGGCCAACGCCGCGTGGAGCTTCTGCTTCAACGGCTCGATCTCTTCGGCCAGCGATCGCTGCGCGGTCTCGGCCTCATGCAGGGCCTCGCGCTGCCGCGGCGAATCGGGCACGCCCGCCATCGTGCGGCTGTCGGCCGCGCAAGCTCCGCGCTGCTTCGCCTTCGAGCATTTGCAGGAACTGCAGCAGGTTCATCTCCTTGCGGCTCTTCTCCCGATCGCGCTGCCTCCATACCTCTTCGAATGTGCTTGATCCACAGCCGAATCGCTTCGAGATTGTATCGGGCGTCGGCGTGCTGCGGATCGATGGCCAGGCAATCGCGCAGATGGCCGGCCGCTTGCAGGAGCGTTTCAATCCCCTCCTTGCGCACCTCCGGGTCGGCGCTTCCGGATGCTTGCCGAACTGCTTCTTCGCCTTCGCGATGGCCAGGCAGCCGAGATTGTAGTGAGCCGCCGCGGCCAGCCGGCGATCGGGCGCGGCGGCCGCGGCGAGAAACTGCTCGGTCGCCTTGTCGTTTTCTCCCTGCGGCAGCGAAGGCGCACCCGCGGTCGAACGCGATCCGCGACTCCTTGGGCAGCGCTTTGGCCGGCGTCGAAAACGCTTCGCTCGCCGCCTTGAAATCGCCGCCGCGAAACGCATCGATCCCCTCGCTCGACTTCTCTGCGCCGCATGCCCGGAAGCGGCACGGGCCGTCGGGGTGAATCGCCGACGGCAAGCAGCCGAACAGGCAGCACGGCCGCCAGCAGCGGCGGAGACTGCCGAGAAGACGCTGCGCGCATGCCTTGCCGCTTCCGTTCCGCGCATAAGGCGGAATCAGCATTTCGGCCGCCAGCAGCTGCCACGCGCCAACGCCAGGAATATCTGATAGCGATCGTGATACTGCCGGCGTTTGACGTCCTGGCCGTCGACGCCGCGGGCGAGGCCCGCCAAGATGGTCTTCGATAGATCTGCCCCAGGTCGTACGCCGCGGGTGCCGGCCGGAATGTGCGCGCCGCCGGTCGTCAGGGCGATCTGCCTCAGCACGTCCTGATTCGGCCTTCGACCAATGTTCCTTGCCCTCGTCCTTGACGTACTGGATGTTGCCCGAGGCGTCGCGGACGGGGATGCGAGCCCCTTCGGTGGAATCGCCCAGCCCGACGGTGAAAATCTTCATGCCGCGCTTCGGCCGCCTGCTTGGCGGCCTCGATCGGATACGACTCCTGGTCCTCGCCGTCGGTCAGCAGCACGATCACCTGGTCGCGGTCGCCGCGCGGGGGCATGGCGTCGAGGGCCTTGCGGATGGCGTCGCCGATCAGGGTGCCGCCGCGCGGGGCGCTGTGCGTGTCGACGTCGTCGAGCACGGTGCGGAAGAACCCGTCGTCGGTCGTCAGCGGCACCTTCAGCACGGGCTTGCCGGCGAAGACGATCAGCCCGACGCGGTCGCCGGCGAGCTTTTTGAGCAGATCGCGGATGTCCGACTTCGCCCGTTCGAGCCGGTTGGGGGCCACGTCCTCGGCCAGCATCGAGCGGGACACGTCCAGCAGCACGAAGCAATCGACGCCGCGCTGGTCGACCTTCTCGAAGTAGACGCCGAACCGCGGCCGGGCCGCCGCCACGATCAACAACGCCAGGCCCAGCACGATCAGCGTTCCCCTGACCCAGGGCCGCGGCCCGCGAGCCGCGGCATCAGCCGCGGCGACCATCGGCTGCTCGACGAATCGCCGCGCCGCCGCCGACGCGCTTCCGCTGCGCATAGACCAGCAGCCCCGCCACGCCGGGCAGAAGCCACAGAAGCAACAGGATTGTGGGATGTTGAAAGTGCATTATGGCAACGTGCGAAATCGGGTGGAAACCAACACGATCTGCGCCGAGGATCAAGACCAGGCCCGGAGAACAACGCGTAATTCGTACAAGCTCGCGATATTCCGTGTAGCGCGCGGCCTTCGGAAACGGTCTTTTCCAGCTTGTCGATCGTCGGCATAGATGTCTTTCAGCGATTCGGTGTCTTGGGCGTTGAAGTATTGCCCGCCGGTCGTGTCGGCGATCATCTTGCAGCGTGTCCTCGTCGAGCTCGACCGGTCATCGGCACGCAGCACCGGGCTGCCGAACGGATCGTGCCCGGCATGGGCGCCATGCCCGTGGTGCCGATGCCGATCGTGTAGACCTTGATGCCGAATGTCTTGGCGATCTTGGCCGCCTCCTCGGGCGGAAGCACGCCGGCGTTGCTCCCGCCGTCGGAGAGCAGGATGATGATCTTGCTCTTCGCCTTGACCGCCTTTGAGCCGATCGACGGCCAGCGCCAGCGCATCGCCGATGGCCGTCGATTGATCTTCCTCGAAGCAGCTCGCTCGTTGATCACGTCGTCCGTGCGAATCGGTCATCGGCTGGGCGATCTTCACGGTGTCGAGCAGTTGATCGAGCGCGCCGTGGTCGAGCGTCAACGGGCACTTCGCCTCGGCAAAGCCGCCGAAATCGACCAGCCCGATCAGATCGTCGGGCCGCCCGGGCAGGCCGTCGCCGCCGTCGACGAACTCCCGAAACACCTTCTTGACGATCGTCCAATCGCTTGACCGGTTCGCCGTTGATCTCGAAAGTCCATCGCCTGCATCGAGCCGGAGCGGTCGATGCACATTTCGATGGCGATGCCCTTGGCGTGGACGCGGAACTCCTCCTTGCCGCGCTGCGGCCGGGCCAATGCCACCATCAGCAGCGCCAGGCCGACCAGCCCGAGCCACGGCAGCAGCCGCCGCACGCGCTGGGCGGTGGTGCGCGGCAGCGTCTTCAGAATGTCGATGTTCGAATAGACCACCGCCGCCGGCCGACGCCGCACCGTGCCACCAGCCGATCGCCGCCAGCGGCACCAGCAGCAACAAGCCACAGCGGATCTTGAAAACGAAATCCCATCATTGCGATGTGCCTCTCCGTTGATCGCTTGTGGCACTCGCGACGACAAGTCGCCGGCTAAGTCCGATAAACATCCCGCGCCGGCGGATGCTTTCGGCAACGTCGTCGGCACGCGGCCGGTGGGCCGGCGAACTTCACCAGGTCGGCCGATTCGAGGAAATCTCGCAGCCGCGAGCATCGCAGTCGTCGTCGCCGAACGTCCGCGCCCGGCTGATCTCGCGCAAAAACTCCTCGGTGGTTTGCTCCGGCGCACGAATGCCGGTCGTCCGCTCGATGTATCGCCGCACGATGCCCGTCAGTTCGACGTAAAACTGCTTGATGTCGCGCTCGGCCAGCCCCGACGCGACCAGCTTGTCCAACTCCATGTTGGCAAGCTCCTCGGGCGAGAGGACCACGGCGGCGACGGCCTTCTCGCGGCGTCGGCGGCGCCGACAGCCACCACGCCGGCCAACAGCGGCGACGCCGGCGGCCAGCAGACCCCAAAGCCACGCGCGCAACGTGCGACGGAAGCTCCGATGGGCCCGGCCGGCGGACGCAAGTCGCCAAGCGACGGGTCTTGTCGCCCACCTGCGACGTGACTTCGATCGAAAGCGGCTCGGTCTCGACAGTGTGTGCTTGCGCCGTCGCCGTTGGGGCGGCGGTCGGTGAACGCGACGCTGATCGGGTCGATCCGCAGCTTGCCCGGTTTCGGTCGGCTCCAGCGTGTAAATCTGCTGGAGTCACTTCGCGGCCGTTGTCGATCTTCGGCAGCGGCTCGCGGAGGTCGCGGATGTCGAAGCCGCCCAGCGTTCGGCCGAACGGCGGCTTCTCGACCGCGACGCCCTCTTCCGTATCGATCGTCAGCGTGAGCACGGCTCGTCGGAAAGCCGCGCCTTCGAGCGGCTGCACCTCGACCGTCACGCGCACCGGCCCGCGTTCGACCTCGCTTCGGGCAGGCTTGGCGGCGGCGCGTGGATGCAGCTGGATTTCGTCTCGCAGCCCGGCAAGACGCGGACGCAGCAACGCACGCAGCGAGCACCAAGTGTTCGTGCAAACAATGGCCGTTGGCCCACGTGCAGCCGGAATGCAGCTGGCACTGCAACCCGGACCGTTGGCACCGGCGATTGCGCTATCGCGATGAGAGAGCGGCGGCTGCGTCATCGGAACCGTCTCTCCCGCATGCGGAAGAACCGGCGCAGGCTCTTCTGGTAGTCTTCGTCGGTGCGGATCGCCAACTCGTCGACGCCCGCCTTCTTCAGCCGATCGGCAAGCTCGGCGGCGCGGCCGGCGGCGCGGCGCTCGAACAGCTCGCGCACGCTGCGGATGCCGCGTGTCGACCTCGACGATCTCGCCCGTCTCGGCGTCGCGGAGCGTGATGAAGCCCGACGTCGGGCAGCGCCTGCTCGCGCGGATCGGCGACCGTGACGGCCACCAGGTCGTGATGCTTGTTGGCCACGGCCATCGCCTGCCGGGCGGCGGGCGCCAGGAAATCGCTGATCAGGAACACCACCGCCCGGCGCTTCTGCACGCGATTGAGATACTCCAACGCCGCCGCCAGGTTGGTCTGCCGCGGCGACCGGCTCGGCGGCGACCAGTTGGCGGATCAGGCGCAGCACGTTCGCCTTGCCCTTGCGCGGCGGGAAGTAGTCGACCACCGCGTCGCAGAAGGTCAGCAGCCCGACCTTGTCGTTGTTCTTCAGCGCCGAGAACATCAAGCAGCGCGGCCACCTCGACGGCCAGGTCGAGCTTCGACTGCGACGGCCGAGCCGAACACGCCCGAGGCGGAGACGTCGACCAGCAACAGCACGGTCAGCTCGCGCTCTTCGCAGAACCGCTTGATGAACGGCGAGCCGGTCCGCGCGGTGACGTTCCAGTCGATCGTGCGGATGTCGTCGCCCGGCTGGTACTCGCGGACCTCGTCGAACTCCATGCCCCGGCCGCGAAACACGCTCTTGTACTGCCCGGCCAACAGATCGTTGACCGTGCGGTTGGCCACGATCTGGATCTGGCGGACCTTCTTCAGGATGTCGAGTACGGCTTGGTCGGGCATGGTGGTAATGTCGAAGTGGATGACGGATGAGTCGGTAGTCGAAGTTGGAACAGTGGCGATAGTCGCGTAGATCGACGCTGCATCCGCTCGTCACTCGTCACTGGCTCACTTCTCTTACGGCACGGGCACGGTGTTCAAGATCGTCTTGATCAAGTCTTCGCTCGTCTTCTGCTCGGCCTCGGCTTCGTAGCTGAGGATGACGCGATGGCGGAGCACGTCGTAGGCGATGTCTTTGACGTCTTGCGGCGTGACGTAGCCGCGGCCGTGCAGGAACGCCACGGCCCGGGCGCCGACGCCCAGGTAGATCGTCGCGCGGGGCGAGGCGCCGTATTCGATCAGCGGCGCGAGCTCGTTTCATGCCGCATCGCGGCCGGGTCGCGCGTCGCGCGGACCAGATTCGAGGATGTACTGCTTCGACCTGGTCGTCGATGTAGATCATCTTGACGACCTCCTGCATGGCGAAGACGTCCTCGGGCGTGAGCACCGGCTTGATCGTGCCGGACCGTGTCGTCCAGCGCCATGTCGAGCATCTTCTGCTCCTCGTCCGGCCTCGGGATAGGTGATCTTCACCTTGAGCATGAAGCGGTCGACCTGGGCCTCGGGCAGCGGATAGGTTCCCTCCTGCTCGATCGGGTTCTGCGTGGCCATGACCAGGAAGAGGCCCTCCGAGCGGATAGGTGCTGTCGCCGATGGTGACCTGCCGCTCCTGCATCGCCTCCAGCAAGGCCGACTGCACCTTCGACGGGGCGCGGTTGATTTCGTCGGCCAGGATGAAGTTGGCGAAGATCGGGCCCTTTGCGGGTGCGGAAGGCCGCTTCGCCGGGCACGTAGATCATCGTGCCCGACCAGGTCGGCCGGCAGCAGGTCGGGCGTGAACTGGATGCGCTGGAACTCGGTCGCCAGCGCCTGGGCCAGCGACTTGATGGCCGTCGTCTTGGCCAGGCCCGGCACGCCTTCCAAGAGGATGTGGCCGTTGGTCAACAGCCCGACCAGCAGCCGGGAGATCATCTCCTCCTGGCCGACGATCGTCTTGCTCAACTCGGCCTGCAAGCGGTGGATCGCCTCCGACTGTTCGGCAACGCGGTCCTTGATCTGGTGGACGTCGATCTGCATGTTGTCTCTCCAGGTTAGCCTGGTTTTCTACCCTACCGAATGTTTCCGCGGCCGGCGGTTTCTTGCATGTGACATCGTAGCGAGAGGCAAGAAAGCGAAAAGGGTGGCCGACAAAAAGAGCGAGAAATTACGGCACGAACCCGTCGCGCGAGGTGGCGATCGCTCGCACTTGTGACGATTGCGTCTGCCACAGCGCGCTGCAGGCACGTCTTCGTCCGACACGGACGATGACGCGGGGATCGCCTCTGGCACGCTCACTGGCGCTGATTGCAGATACGTGCGCTGCGGGGGGGCCGGCACGGCGTGATCGAGAAAAGTCGGCGAGCTTGCGCCGAACACGACGGGCTGTTGCAGTTTGCGAAGGGCTTCGCATTCGATCTGGCGAATGCGCTCGCGCGTGACGGAGAAAATCTTTCCCACTTCGGAAAGCGTGTAGGCGTAACCGTCCGAGAGGCCGTAACGGAGGCGAATGATCTCCGCGTTCTCGGTAGTTCAACGTTCCCAGCACTTCGTCGATTCCGCACTTCAGCGCATCCTGGTTGATGCCTTGAAGCGGATCGTGGTGGCCGCTGGTCGGGCAGCAATTCGCCGAGGTAGTTTTCGCCCGCGTCGCCCAGCGGCACGTCGAGCGAGAGCATTCGCCGATTGGCCTTCATCGCGCGGTGGGCCGCCTCGACCGACATGCCCGCGCTTCGTCGGCCGTTTCCTCGATCGTCGGGCGGCCGCGGCGCGTCTTGCGTGGCGCGGCTGCCGGCGTCCAGCACCTTGTTGACCGTCGTAAGCATGTGGACCGGGACGCGAATCGTGCGGCTGTGATCGGCGATCGCACCGGCTGATCGCCTGGCGAATCCACCACGTGGCATAGGTCGAGAACTTGAACCCGCGGGCGGGCTCGAACTTGTCGACCGCCCGCAACAGTCCGGTGTTTCCCTCTTGGATCAGGTCGAGGAAGCTGATGCCGCGGTTTCGATAGCGCTTGGCGATCGACACGACGAGCCGCAGATTGGCGGTCGAGAGTTTCTGGCGAGCGAGGTCGTGCGCGTGTTGCAGCGTCGGCGATGCGGGCGAGCCGGCGGCGAAGCGTGGCCGGCGTCTCGTGCGTGATCCGCATCAGGCGGTGCAACTCCTGGCGAAGTTCCGCCCTGTCGCGGACCGATCGCCTGATCGTGCGGCTGCGGCCATCTCCCGAACGATGGCGTCCATGCGCCGGCTGATCTCGCGAAGCCGCTGCAAGACCACTTGGAGATGCTGCCGGCGAACCGGCAATTCCTCGCACGAGACGGACGGCCTTCGCCCGCCGCAGAAGAGTGCGTCGGCGGACCTGGCGGCGATGCTGCGTGCTGACCGCCGCTTCGATATCGCCGCCGAAAAATCGGCGCGGTTCTGCTTCAGCAGAACCTGCAAGGTTGCACGTTCGGGCCCGATCAACGCCGTCAGCCGGCGTTTCCGCTGCTCGTTGGAAAACGGGCCTTCGCAGACGATCTCCAAGCGCATCCGGCCTTGCGACGACCTTCTCCAACATGCCAACCGCCGCCTGGAGCACATAGTCGCTGGCTCAGCATCGCCCGGCGAAACTCTTCCGCGCCTGTTCGATCTGGTGAGCGGCTCGAGCTCCTCCTCGCCGACTCAGCAGGCGGCTGTTGCTCATCTGCGTCAGATAAAGCTGCACCGGATCGGACGGATTCTCACCCATTCTGCTTCTCTTTCTCTCTTCCGTCGCTCATACGGTGTTGCGGCCGCCTCACAACCGCACTTTCCTCTAACGATGCTACGAATCGCGACGGCATTCGGTTCGCGGGGCGGCCGGCCGGCGAACACTTCTCTGCGCAAGTGGCCGGCAAAGAGACTTCCACCCGAGCATGGCAACTCAAGCGACCGAGGGGACTGGATTGCTTGCCCCGTTTCCACTCAAAACTCCGATGGCGGACTGGGTACCATCCGACACTCCGCGCCATTCGGCACATCGCATCCCACCTATGCGGCGGGCTCCGCTGCGGCCAATGCGACCATTGTCATCCGATTTTGACCCTCACATTTCCCATTGAGGCGGGTATGCAGTTAGGATGGATGTAGGCTCGGTCAGGGCAGTGCGTACCCTTCGGGGGCATCGATGATGGATCGAGCGCCGTCATTCAGATGCATTCCGAGGTGCCGCGGGGCGAGCAGTTTATGGCCCTCTATTCGGGCCATCAGCGGCGGCTCTATCTGTATACCGATGACGCTGTTGCCCGCCTCGGTCGACGCCGAGGATGTGCTTCAAGAGGCGAATCTGGTGCTGTGGCGGAAGTTCGACCAGTATCAGCCGGGACGAACTTCTTTGCCTGGGCCTGCCGCATTATCGCGTTACGAAGTCCTGAAATACCGTGAAAAGCGGGCCCGGGCGGCCAGGTTGCTCGATCCTGATGTGTTCGACCAGTTGGCCGACGTCGCCGTCAGCGCAGGTCGAACACCTCGACGAATTCCACCGCCGAGCGCTGGTCGACTGCATGGACCGGCTCAGCGCCGGCGATCGCGATCTCATGCGGCAGCGGTATGCGGAAGCGATGGAAGTCCAAGCCATCGCCGCCGCCATGAATCGCTCGCCCAATGCGGTTTCGAAGTCGCTGGGCCGCATCCGGCGGCTGTTGCTTGGATTGCATCAACGCCGACGCCAACATCCGCGAGCAGCAGCAAGGAGACGCGCTATGACAGACGGCTCCGATCGCTGGCAAGAACTGGATTCGCGTGCTGGATCGCGTGCTTGACGGCATCTACGACGACGGGATTTGCGGCGGCTCAACGAAATCCTCCGCGCCGACGCCGAGGCATGTCGGCGCTACATCCACTATGTGGAACTGCACGGCCGTCTGGCTTGGGGAGACGCGTCGCTGGCAGCGGATGGCCTACGGGAGTTGGACCGCCATACCATCAGGCGGAAGTTGAGCTGCCGCAGCAACACGCGGGAATCGAATCGCCGTACGAACGCATCGACCGACGCGATAAGCGAAGGCGACGATCCGGCCGCTTTGTCTGCTTCGCTTCCCATCATTTTTCAGACGTCGCCCGATCTTGCCGACGCCCGTATCTCTCCGCTTGGCGGCTTCCTCGTTCTCGTACGCGGTGGCGGCTGCGACCGTGGCGATCGGGTTGCTCGTCGGCTGGATGTACCAGGTTTCGCGTCTCGCAGCAGCCGATCGCCCGGCAAAGCGATCCGAGGCCCGCACCGACGCCGACAATTGCCGAAGACGTCCGGATGCGCCGTTCGTCGGTCGGATCACCGGCACGTTCGATTGCCAATGGGCCGACGGCTCGACCGCCGCCATCGACCACGCGTTCGTCCGCTTGGGCCGCCGATTTGCTCTCGCATCCGGGCTGATGGAAATCAGCTACCGACAGCGGCGCCAAGGTCATCCTGCAAGGGCCGTGCATCTACAAAGTGAACTCGGAAATGGGCGGCTACCTTGCGTTCGGCAAGCTGACCGCAAAAGTGACGCAGAGCGGAGAGGGGAGAGTGGAGAGGGGAACGCCGACCGGCGAGAGGGAGAACGTCGCGGCAAGTCAACAATCAATAATTGGCAATCATCAATCCCCCTCTTCCCACTCCCCTCTCCCCTCTCCCCTATTTATCTGTTCGCACTCCCACGGCCATCGTGAAGGATCTTGGCACCGAGTTTGCCGTCGAGGTCGACAAGTCGGGTGCTAGCCGGGCACATGTTTTTCGCGGCGCCGATCGAGGTTCGAGCGGCCGGCGGCGGCACGGCCAAGGCGGTGTCGTTGCGGGCGAACGAATCGGCACGGGTCGATTCGGGCAAAGGACGGGCCGCCGTGGTCGTTCGTGAATCGCGGCCGCACCGCACGTTCGTCCGCGAAATGCCCCGCTTGCTGCCGATCGCGCTATTCAACACCGGCGTCGGCTTGAAGAAGGGCGATCGCGACCCGCACTGGCAGGTTGTCGCCCGCAGCGACGATGCAAAGTTCAAGCCGCGGCCGGCCGTGGTGAGGGGGTTCGAGGCGGACATCTTCCTGAAAGATGATCCGGCTCGTTCGCGGTGGCTCTCGTTGGCGGTCGGTGACGTCGCCTTTCCGAAGAGGTCGTCTACGTGTTTCGCACGACGTTCGATTTGACGGGCATGTTGCCCTCGAAGGCCGTGCTCCGCGGCAAGTTCCTGGCCGACGATCGTCTGGTCGGCATCCGTCTGAACGGGCGTCGCCTGCCGGTCCCTCTGCACCGGGACGGCTTGCCTTTCCTCGATTGGACCGGCTTCCAGATCTCCTCGGGATTCGTAAGAGGCGAGAACGTGCTCGAGTTCGACGTGTTGAACGCCAATCCGTACCTATCGCCGAACCAGCGCCGCACGGCGAAGAGCCGCATGAGCTTCCGCGCGAGTTGCAGGGGACGGCCGCGAGCGATCCGGAGTATTCGGCGAACAGGGCGCGGCAGGCGCGGCCTCACGGCAAAAGGCAAGACGGCAGCGACGAAGCCAAAGAAGATCGGCGCGGGAGGGACTTGAGCTGGAGTTCTCGCATCGCTTGTGGGTGTTTCTTCCTTATTCTGCATTCCTTGGATGAAGACATGAAACGCACATCAAGACGGGTCGGGTTTACGTTGGTTGAGTTGCTGGTGGTGATTACGATCATCGGCATATTGATTGCGCTGTTGCTGCCGGCGGTGCAGGCGGCCCGCGAGGCGGCCAGGCAGGTGCAGTGCTCCAACAACCTCAAGCAGATGGCGCTGGCCTGCTTGTCGCATGAACAGGCCAACGGCTTCCTGCCGAGCAGCGGCTGGGGCTGGACTGGTCGGGAGACCCCGATCGCGGCTACGGCAAGCGACAGCCCGGCGGCTGGCACTACAGCATTCTTTCGTACATGGGACTGGACAATCTGCACGACATGGGTCTGGGGCAGAATTACGCCGCCGACGTCGTTGTGGCGGAAACGCCGGTCAGTACTTTCATCTGTCCGACTCGCCGCACGGCCATCACCTATCCTTTCCTCAATGGCACCAACTTCAGACAGTTTCCCAGAAAGCCGCCGGCTATCGCGCACAGTGACTACGCCGCGAACAGCGGGGACGGGCCGGGCAACGGCGTTGGACCAGAGGTGGCGGCGGGGTCAGCCCCAAACTTCTATTCGACTGGCGACGGCATGTCGGATACCGACTGGGTCGAACTATGCTATCCAACCGGGATACACTGCACCGGCGTAATATTTCGCCACAGCCAGTGCGCGATGGCAGACATTACGGATGGTGCCAGCAACACCTTCTCTGATCGGCGAGCGGTATTGTTGGCCTGACCATTACTATGACGGCGGTGACGGCTTGGGCGACGACCAAGGTTGGACGGAAGGCTACGATTACGACGTCAACCGCTGGGTGCAACTCGGCGACATCAAGCAGGCAAATCCCAACAACCGCGGCTATCTCCAGCCGACGCAGGACACGCCCGGCTACCAAGACTGGCAGCGTTTCGGCAGTGCCCATGCCAACGCCTGCGGCATGGCCTTTTGCGATGGGTCGGTGCAGCGACTGAGCTACACGATCGATCCCGAGACGTTCCGCCGGCTCGGCAACCGCGAGGACGGGTTACCCGCCGATCCGCAGAAGATCAAATAGTGCCGACGGCCAAACGGCCGGCGCGAAAGGCAGCCTATTGAGTCTCGCCCGGCCAGACGATCGTGAACGTCGCCCCGCGGCCGGGCTGGCTTTGCACCTCGATGCGGCCGCCGTGATTGGTGACGATCCGCCACGCCTTCGAAAGTCCGAGCCCCAGGCCGCGGCCGGCTTGCCGGGCGGAATAGAACGGGTCGAAGACGTGCCGCCGCTCCTCGGGCCGTAATCCCGGCCCGTCGTCGCGCATGCGAATCCGCATTCACCGCCTGCGGCTTCCTGTTCCGCCTGCTGATGTGCCGCGGCTTTCGACGATGATCTCGACGTGGCCGCCGCTCTGCAGTGCTTCGAGCGAGTTCTGGCACATCGCCCGCAGAGCCACGCCGGAGTTGCACCGGATCGGCTTCGACGAAGATCGGGCCGGCATCGCCCGCCGCGGCAGATCGCCGTCTCCTGGCCGGCCGCGCGCGGCGACAGATCGGCCAGCACGGCGTCGATCACTCGACCAACTCGACCCGTTGAAGCTCGGGCCGCGGCGGCCGCGCAAAGAGCATCATGTCGGCGATCATCTCGTACACGCGCATCGCCTGGGCGCTGATCAGCGCCAGGGCGTGGCGGCGTTCGGGATCGGGCTCGTCGCGCAGCAGGAGCTGCGCCGGCCGGAGATGACCGTCAACGGGTTGTTGATTTCATGGCCCGCCCCGGCGGCGAACTCCGCCATTGCTTCGAGTTTTTCGACCTCGAGCGTTCGCTGAAACTCGGCTCCAACTGCGCCGGTCCGGCGAGATTGTCGGCGGTGGAGGGGGGGCCGTCATTTGGGCCTGCACAGCAGAAAACTCCGGAGGATGGACTTCCCAATCCATCCTCGAAAGCCGGACGGATTTGGATATCCGTCCTACGCACCATCCATCACCGCACTTTCGCGCACGCCTTCAGGCGCTGACGGCCACTTCCATGTCGAGTTGCTGGCACATCCGTTCCACGAGGCGATCGACCTCGAAGGGCTTGTGCATGAACTCGTTGGCGCCGGCTTCCTTCAACTCCGCCACCTTGTCCTCTTCGACCATGCCGGAAATGCAGATGATTCGCACGTCGTTCATGGTCTTGTCGGCGCGGACCCGCTGGCAGACCTCGCGGCCGTTGATGTCCGGCAGCATCACGTCGAGGACGATCAGGTCGGGGCGGTACTCCTTCACCATCATTCCGGCGTCGAAGCCGTTGTTGACGGTGCGGAATTCAAATCGCCCGTCGCGTTCCAGCGCGTCGGTGATCAATTCGACCAACTCCGCGTCGTCGTCGACGATCAACACCTTCCGCTTGCCGCTTTCCAGGGCATCGGTGGGGATTCCGTTGTCGCGCATGAACGCGAAGAGTTGATCCCGGGGGATGCGGCGAAACCGGCTGCCCGGCACGCGGAATCCTTTGAGTTGCCCCGAGTCAAAACAACGAATAATCGTCTGCTGCGAGACCTTGCAGATCTTGGCCGCTTCGCCGGTTGTAAACACAGTTTTCATGTTAGTTTCACCATCCTTGTCAAACTGGCTTGGAAATTCGCCCTGAGTTCGCGCCTACCGCAAACCCTTCACATCCCTAGACTGTATGCAAACAGCAAGCTCATCCGGTTCTTCCGACATTACCGAACTTGCCGATCGGCCTAATTATAGCTATCTTGACTCCCCTGTCAATATCGGTATCGTCTCCTAAGTTCATGCCAGCCTGGCATTTCGTCAAAATACCCGATCCGCATCCCGGTTTTCTGCCGCCGCCGGACATTGCCATGAGCCGAACAATGAATAAGACGGGTAGACGCGGAGGCGTAGGGTGCCGAGGCTGGGGGACGGAGGAGGTTGTCGGGAAACGCTATCCGCTGCCAGCGATTTCCGGCGACAACCTCCTCCGTCCCATTCGAGCAGACTACGAATGCTGGTGCGACGCCTCGCGGCGAACGAGGATCGTCTCGCGGTCGAGATTGAGACTCACCGTGTCGCCGTTGCCGCCGTCGCCGTCGGGCCGCAGTCTCCGGCCGATCGTCGATGGGCTCGGACGCGGGCTCTGCCGGCCGCTTGCCGAACAGGCGGGCCATGATGACGGCCAGATCGTCGAACAGCGAATACGCCACCGGCACCGCCAACAGCGTCAGCAGCAGCGACAAGGTTTGGCCGCCGACGATCACGCCGCTGATGGCCTTGTTCACCGCCGCCCCTTCGGCGTTCGAGACCAAGCGTGGGAATCATGCCGGCCACGAAGGCCACGGTGGTCATCAAGATCGGGCGGAGCCGGTCGCGGTTGGCCTGCACGATCGCCTCGAACTTGGGCATCCCGCCTGCGCGAAGTTGGTTGGCGTGGTCGATCTGCAAAATCGAGTTCTTCTTCACCACGGCGAACAACACCAGGATGCCCAGAGCGAGAAAATGTTGATCGACTGGTGGAAGATGAACAGCGACAGCAGCGCGAACGGGAGCGTCAGCGGCAGCGAGAGCAGGATGGTGATCGGGTGGAGCCACGACTCGAACTGGGCGGCGATGCAGAGGTAGACGAAGATGAATGCCAGGATGAACGCCAGCAGAAAGCCGTGAAGCGTCTTGGCCATCTCCTTCGACTTGCCCAGCAGGCCCGTCTTGTACTCCGGCTCCATGTGGAGTCTTCTGCACGCTTTCGTCGATGGCATCAATGGCGGCCTTGTTCCGACGTGCCGGGCGTGAGGTTCGCGCTGATCGTGACCTGCGCGGGTGCGGCCGAGGCGATTGATCTGCGCGGGGCCGGTCCCCGGCTCGAATCGGACCACGTCGTCCAACGGCACCGTGTCGAATTTGCTGGAAGGGACCGTGACCATCTTCAACTCGTCGAGCCGGTTCCGTGCGTCGGCAATCGCGCGGACGTGGACTTCGTACTGCTCGCCGCGGTCGGTGTAGTCGGAGACCTTGTCGCCGGCCACCAGCAGCCGCAAGGTATTGGCAGATGTCGGCGACCGAGACGCCCAACTGCGCCGCCTTGGGCCGATCGGGCTGAAGACCGTATTGCGGCTTGCCCGCCGAAAGCGACGAATCGACGTCGACCACCCCGGGCACTTGCCGCAAGTCCTTCATCACGGCCTTGGCGTATTGCTCCAGCTTCTTGATGTCGGGCCCGCCGATCATGTATTGCACGCTGGCCGCACTCATGCCGCCGCCCGACATGAACGACACCGGCGTGACGCTGATCCGCAGATGCTCGAACCGGTACTCCGGCTTGTTGAGAATGTTCTTCCGCACGAAATCCATCATATCGAGTTGGCCGTAGTCGCGGTCGGCGATATTGACCAGCCGGACGTAGATCGTGCCCTGATAAGGATTCCGCTGATCGGTGTCGGCCACGCTCGAAATCGTGTAGTGGACGCCGTTGAGCGTTCGGATATCGCGGGCGATCCGCGAAATGATGACCTGCGTCGCTTCCAGCGACGTCCCTTCCGGGGCCTGAACGCTCAATTGGAATTCGGACGAGTCTTCGTCGGGGACGAAGTTCACCGGCAGCACGCGGAGAAACAGCGGCAGCGTGGCCATGCAGCCGACGGCGGCCAGCACGACCAGCCAGCGATGCCGCAGCGAAAATCGCAGCAGCACGAGGTAGACGCTTTCGATCGCCCGGTAAAAGACTTGTCCCTTCGAGCCGCCGGCGTGTTCGTCGCTGTGCCGGAAGGGGACGGAGGTCGTTTTTGCCTGGAAAGCTCGGCCGTTGTCGAAGACGGTTGGCAGAAACGACCTCCGTCCCCGTCATACCTCTCCCCCTCGTCGTCCTCTTTCGCCTTCTTAAACCAGCGGGCGGCCAGCATCGGCGTCAGCGTGAAACTGACCAACATGCTCACCAGGATCGTGGCCGCCATCGTGACGCCGAACGACTTCAGGAACCGGCCGACGATGCCTTCCATCATGGCGATCGGCAGAAACACGGCGATCAGCGACAGCGTGATCGCCATCACCGCCAGGCCGATTTCGCCGGTGGCGGCGATCGCCGCCTGGTAGGGCGTGTACTTCTTCTCCTCGATGAAGCGGAAGATGTTCTCCATCACCACGATGGCGTCGTCGATGACGATGCCCACCGAGAGCGTCAGCGCCAGCAGCGTGAGGCTGTTCAGCGTGAAGCCCATGTAGTGGACGATGGCGAACGCGGCGATGATCGAGGTGGGAATCGCCAGCGCGGCGATGATCGTCGCCCGAATGTTGGCCAGGAAGAAGAAGACGATCACCGCGGCCAGGATGCCGCCGATCAGCAGATGATGCTCGACGGTGTCGACCGCGGCCTGGATGAAGACCGATTGGTCGCGGACGATCTTCACCTCGTAGCCCTTCGGCATCGTGGCCCGCAGCGACTCGAGCCGCTCCTTCAACTGATTGGCCACCTCGACGGTGTTGGTGCCCGACTGCTTGCGGATGTTCAGCAGCACGCAGGGCGTGTCGTTGTAGAGCGAGGCGCTTTGCGAGTTCCTCGGTCGAATCCTCCGAGCGGCCGAGATCGCCGATGGTGATGGTTCGGCCGTCGCGGTTGGCCACGGCTGATGGCGTCCATCTCCTTCATGCTGTGGACGCGGCCCATCGTTCGCAGCGTGTACTCGGTCGAGCCGATCTTCATCGAGCCGCTCGGCATCTGGAGATTTTGCGATTCGAGCGCGCGGGCGACGTCGGCCACCGTCAGCTTGTAGGCGCGGAGCTTCATCGGGTCGAGTTGCACGTTGATCTGCCGGGCCTGGCCGCCGACCAGCATCACCTGACCCACGCCGTTGACCGTTTCCAGTTGGCGGCGCAGCACCTTGTCGCAGTACTCGGTGATGTCGCGGATCGTGGCCGGCGGCGGGGCCGAAACGGCGATCGTCAAGATCGGCGTCGAGTCGGGATCCAGCTTCTCGACGGTCGGCTGTTCGACGTCCTTGGGCAACTCCGGCAAGATGCGGTTCACCTTGTCGCGCACGTCCTGCGCGGCCACGTCGCCGTCCTTCTCCAGCGCGAACTGGATGAAGACCTGCGAAATGCCCTCGGACGAGATCGATCGCAATTCCTCGATGCCGTTGATCGTGTTGACCGCCTCTTCGATCTTGTCGGTGATCTGCGTCTCGATGTCTTCGGGCGCGGAACCCGGCTGCCGGGTCGTCACCGTGATCATCGGAAAATCGACCTTCGGAAAACGATCCAGCCCGAGCTTCAGGTATCCGAAAACGCCGAACACCACCAGCACCAGGATCAGCACGGTGGCGAAGACCGGACGTCGAACGCAGAGGGCGGCTAGCTGATTCATGGACGCTCCATAGTCCCCTCTCCCTTTGGGAGAGGGTTAGGGTGAGGGCGATTGATCGGGAAGAACGCTGCCCTCACCCCCGGCCCCTCTCCCAAAGGGAGAGGGGAGATTGTTCTCTCCTTTCCCAACCAGAGAGGCGAGATTGTTTCATGGACGCAAGGCGTCTCCGTCGTGAACGCGGTGCCGGATTGGCCACCAGCATCTCCTTGCCGGTCAGGCCGGAGCGAATTTCGATCTTGTTGCCGGCGATGTCGCCCAGGGCGACGACTTGCTCGCGGGCGACGCCGTCGCGGACAACGAAGACCCTGCCCACCTCGCCGGTCCATTGCACGGCCGACAGCGGCGCCAGAATGCTTCGCCTGCCGCTTGGGAAGCTCGAGTTCGGCCGTGGCGAACACTCCGGGCCGCAGCGCGCCGTCGGGATTCGGCGCGACGGCCTCGACCACCATCGACCGCGTGTCGTTGGCCACCACCGGAGCGATGAACCGCACGCGGGCCTCGAAGACGCGATCGGGAAAGCTATCGACGCGGAACCGCACGGTTTGCCCCGGCCGCATCCGCCCGATGTCCTGCTGCGGAACCGTCAGCGACAGCCGCAACGGGTCGATCCGCACCAGCGTGACGACCTTCGTCGCCTGCATTCCCGAGGAAATCTGCTCGCCGACGGCCACGAGCTTCTCGGCGACCCAGCCGTCGAACGGGGCGCGAATCGTCGTGTCGTCCACCGCCTTTGCGAGAATCGCCAGCTTGATCTGCGCCGTCCTGCACACCTGATACGCCTGTTTGATCTGGAACAGCGACTGGCGATAACGCTGCGTGGCCAACTCGTACTCGGTCTGCGTCTGCATCGAACGTCTTCGGCCGAAATCGACCTTCTTGGCGAAGAGGTCCTTGGAGCGGCGGTAGGTTCGAGGCGGCCAGGTCGGCCGACGCCTTGGCGAGCCGCACCTCCGGCTCGTCCTCGGGATTGAAGTTCTCCATGTCGCCGTCGAGGCCGAGCCGGGCCTTCAGCTCGTCGAGCATCGCCTCGCCTTCGGCCAGCTTGTTCTTGGCGTCGGTCGGATCGATCTGCACGAGCACGTCCCCCTTTTTCACCAGGCTCGCCCCGATCGACGCGCACCTCGGCCGCGATGCCGCTGGTGTTGCTGGCCACCGAGGATCGCTCGTCGGCCATCAGCGTACCGGTCAGCTTCAGCACGTCGCAACAGGAAACGACTTCCAACGGCACGGTGGCGACGCGAGCGCGGCGGCCGTTCGTCGTTGCGCCGCTCTTGTTCGGCAAGGGTGCGAACCCGAGCGTGGCCTTGCCGTTGGATTGTCCAGACTCGCCGCTTGCGGCTTCGCCCCGCATCGCCTGAACCTGCGTGACGATCTGCGGATACCAGTGCCAAACTGCCGATCCCGCCGACGGCAACGAGCACGATCGCCACCAGCCACCATCGGCCGCGCCGTACCGGCTCTTGACGCGGGGCAGGGCGACTACGCCGGGCGCCGCATTCAGGCGTTGCATTCAGAGTCGCTGAATCCGAGGTCGCTTTGGATCGTTCGGCCAATGCGGCGTTCATGATCGTGAGCTTTCCGTCAAACAGGAGGTTTCCGTTTCGTGTGGAGCGTCGTTGCGCATTCCCCGCAGAAAAATGTCGATGGCGTATCCGGTCATCTTCATTAGGTTCACCGATTCGACGTGGCCGGAGAGCATGGCGGTGCCGAACAGCAAGCAACCCATGGCAAGCGTCGTCTGCCGTGTGTCCATCGGGCGAAGCTCGCCCGATGCGATTCCTTCCGCGAGGATCGCGCTCATCCGCTGGAGCATTTTCTCGTGGTGCAGGCGGTGCGACTCGGGAACCGATCCGCAGAACTCCGCCCGCTCTTGCATAATCAAGTTGAGATACTGCGGGTTGGTTTCGAAGAAGGCGGCGTGGGCGATGGCCGCCGCCCGTAGCTTGGCGCACGCCCCTTCGACCCCTTCCATCGCGGCGAACACGTGTTGATCGAGACGTTCGAGCACTTCGAGGGTCGTCGCCCAGAAGAGGTCTTCTTTGCTGCGGAAGTAGCGATAGACGGTCCCCTTGCCGACCCCGGCATGGTCGGCGATCACCTGGACGTCGGCCCGGCGGAAGCCCAGTTCGGCGAAGGTACGGATGGCCTCGTCAAGAATGGCCTGCCGCTTTCCGGGATCTTCTGAAGAAGATTCGTTTTGGCCGGTCTTCACGGGTGTTTCTCCAGCAGAAGGTGTCACGCAGAACTATGGACGGACTAGTCCGTCCATGGCTGACTTATACCATAGTAGCTAAATGAGGTCAAGGTTGAGATAGGCGGGCGCGTGGATGGCGTATATATGGGGGGCACTAAGCACCTGCCTGGCGTTTTTTTGACAATACACCCCAACAAAATACCCCAGTGGATGGGTAGTAATTTTGCTGGCCGGGTGCGAGATTAGTACTTGTCTCTTAGGAGTGTTTTGTAGCAATCGCGTCGAACATCGCCGTTCGGCGGACTTGTGCGGACGTCGTGATGTGTATCCTGCAAGTCGATTGAGACGCTTGTGCGCCAACTCCCAGAGGTTTTGCGTTCAAGCGCTGGCGTCGAGTCGATTGCGGCAAATGTGGCGTCAGGAAGGATCGGGGAAACGCGAGAACGGAGTCTCTTAACAGAGTGTGGAGCTTCTTCTAGATCTTCTTCAATGTCTCGCGTTCTTTTTCGGGAGGAATCTGCAATGAAAATCTCGTGGCGGGTGCTTCTGTTTTTCTTGCTCGTTGGCGGCCTAATGGTGATGCCATTACATGCCGACGTTGTGTGGACCGGAACCAACGGCACAGGCGGCACCGGTTCGTGGTCCGATCCGTTGAATTGGAGTACGAGCGCGGTGCCGGGTGCAGCGGATTTGGCACTAGTCAATATAGCCACGGGTGCCGGCAATACGCCGGTTATCAGCGGCGGGGCCGCGCCGGGCATCCTGGGGCTGGACGTGGGAGTTTACTCGCCCGACGACGGCTACGACGGCAATCCGGGTTATTTACAGATCGCCGACGACGGCAGCCTGGACGTCCAAAGTAGAATCTGGATCGGTCTCAATCTCGTGGGCACCGAGGCGCCCATCAACACCGCTTTGAGCACCGTTGCCCTAACCGGCGGCACGCTCACGAAGTCGGCGGCCGATGGGCAGAATGTCCACATCGGCTGGGCGGGCGGACAGGGCCTGTTGGCGATGTCGGGCGACTCCTATTTATCGGAGTTGGTATCGCCGAATACCAGCCACCTCTACGTCGGCTGCGGCGGCTATGGCGCCGGCGGCCAGTTGGACATGAAGGACAACGCCTATGCGCAGTTCCTTTGGGCCAATATCAATGTTGGGGTAGGGCTTGACAACCCCGGCACATGTAGCGGCACGATTTCGATGGCGGGTACCTCCACCCTCACCGTCCTCGGCTTCACCAGCAACACTTTCGGCGCCAGTGGCGGCACCGGTTGCCTGACGTTGAAGGATCATGCCATGTTCAACAGCGACCTCCTCTCGTGGACGGCCATCGGAGCCACGGGCGGCGCTGGTACGATGACCATGCAAGATCAGGCATTGCTCGTTCAGGGCCAACTGGTCGCGGGAATGGACGGCGGCGTCGGCACCATTCAGGTGACGGGCGGATCCGTTTACCTGGGCAATGACTACAACAACGGCTACAACGGCTACTTGCCCGATGCGACGTTCACTGTCGCTCGAAATGGCGGCGTCGCAACGGCCACGTTTAGCGGCACGTCGAGTCTCGTCGTCTACGGTGCAACCCGCATCGGCGACGGCTCCGGCGACCTGGATCCGCTCTGGGGCGGATCGGCTGCCGCCCAGTCCGCGGGTGTTATGACGTTGTCGGGCAGCGCCTCGATGACCACTGCCCCTACCTGGTATGCGGACGCCGTCTGGGGAAACTGGTACTTGGACGGGAACGTGGTCGTCGGCGACAACTTTGCCTATCAGGGCATCTCCGAGTGGAGAGGCTCTGGCGCCGGTACCTTGACTGTTACCGACAATGCCTCGTTGGCTGTCGATACTGTCGCAGCGAGCGCGTTGATCGCCGGCCAGTTCGGAGGCAGCGGCACCATTCTGTTGAGCGGTTCGAGTACGGTTACCGCCCCGACGGTCATATTGGGAAATGGCGTGAACTATGAAGGCAATGTGGCCTCGGTAGGCGACATGTCCGTCTCCGATTACGCCTCGCTGACGACCGGAACGTTGATCGTCGCGACCGGTTGGGGTCACGCAACCATGACCGTGTCCGGCAACGGCTCGGTTACTGCCACCGATCTGCAAATTGGAGTCAACGGAGGCACTGGCGTCATGACTGTCGGCGGCGCCGGCACCGCCGTTGTGAATGCCGACATGCTCCACATGAACGCAAGTTGCTGGTCGGGCGCTTTGACCGTCAATGAGGGCGGGTCGGTCACCATCGGCGGCTCGTCCGACCACATGGTGATCGGCGACACCAATCCCGGTTGGCCCGGCGGTTCGATCACCGTGACCGGCGGGGTGTTCCATCGCCTGCCGGGATTCGATTCGTACTACGGCGGCGACTGGCGAGTTGGCCTTGCTGGATACGGCGCCCTAAACGTCTCCGGCGGCCTGTATCTGGACGAAGGCCTTGTGTACATGGGAGAGATCGGCACCGGCGTGATGTCTGTCACGGGTGGAACCGCTTCCATTCCCGCTGGCCTGATCATCGGATCGGCCACGGGTACCGGAGTTGTAGGCATCAGCGGCGCCGGTCTTGTCAGCACCTCATCTGTGACGCTTGGCAGTGCCGGCGGCAACGGCTCGCTGGCCTTCAACGGCGGCACCCTACAGGCGCTGGCGGACAACGACAGTTTCATGGTTGCGGGGGACGGCACTGCGAGTGTCACGATTGAGTCCTCCGGCGCAACCATCGACACCAACGGCTTCAACGTCGGCGTGCAGGTGCCCTTGCAGCAGGGAACTACGACCGGCGGCGGGCTGACCAAGGTCGGTGCGGGCAAACTGACCCTCTCCGGCGACAGCACCTACACCGGCGCTACGCTGGTCCAAGAGGGTGCGTTGTCGGTCGTCGGCTCGATCCAGAGCGACGTCAGCGTTGCTGACGGCGCGACCTTGGGCGGAAGCGGCAGCGTCAAGGGCATCAGCGGCGTCATTGGAGCCATGCTCATGCCGGACGACCCCTCCACGTTGACCGTCAATGGCGACATGGACTGGGCCGGCACGGTGGAGCTGCTCTATGACGGCAGCGCCACTCAGGCTGTCAGCAAGATCGACGTCACCGGCAATGTGGACGTGACCGGCGCCACCTTCGACTTCTTCCAGGTTGGCACGGCCCTCACGGGAAGTTCCTACGACTTCCTCACTTACGCGGGAACCTTCACGGGAACGCCCGCTACCACCAATGTCCCGGCAGGCTACAACGTCGTATTCGGGGGCGGCGCCGGCTCGCTGGTGCAAGTGCCCGAACCTTCGACGCTCATCCTGTTGGCGATGGGTCTGTTCGGCCTGGTCGCTTACGTTTCGCGCAGCGACAAGTAGTCAATGAGTCACCGAGGTTGGGGTGGCAGTTCCACTGCCACCCCAACTCTCCGGGGACTTTCTCTTCGATTCTTGCCCCCGCGTTGCGACGGCCCGCGTCGTAACCTGCATTCCCGACGCGGTAGCGTCTTCTCGGCACTGCAATGCGCCCCCGCGAAGCGTCCTGCCCTGCAAAAGACGCTCGATCGTCCTGCCCGTCTTCAGGCCCGTCAAAGTCAGCCCATTTGGCAGGTCGATCGCACTTCTCTCTGTTTTTGCAAGAAATAGCGTCACACTGCCCAGCCTGCCCCATTGTCGTTGCGTGACGTCAGCGTTAGACTCAATGGCAATTGTGGCGCGGCACACACGCGATGTTAAGATGCGTATCGTTTATCCGGCGGGCCTGCCCGCCGTTGAAGGCCAAAAGGACGCGGCGGGCAGGCCCGCCGGCTAGACGGACGCTGTTCCCGCTCTCCCTTCCCCGACTAGGAGGAATCTTATCGTGACGGCTGGTTCCATTGAAAAATCGTATTCGTTGGCGAAAGAGCGTTATGCAGAATGGGGCGTCGACGCCGATGCGGCCTTGAAGCGGCTGGCGGACATTGCCATTTCGATGCAGTGCTGGCAGGGGGACGACGTGGCCGGGTTCGAGAGCGTCGGCCCGCTGACCGGCGGCATCATGGCCACCGGCAACTATCCCGGCCGGGCCCGGACACGCCGACGAGCTTCGCGCCGACGCCGACAAGGCGATGAGCCTCATTCCCGGCAAGCACCGCTTCAGCCTGCACGCCATCTACCTGGAGCACGGCGGCAAGAAGGTCGAGCGGAACGACATCGCGCCCGAGCATTTCCAGGGCTGGATGGACTGGGCGGCGGCGAAAGGGCATCGGCCTGGACTTCAACCCCACGTTCTTCTCGCATCCGAAGGCGGCCGACGGCTTCACGCTGAGCCATCGCGACGCGGGCATCCGCCGCTTCTGGGTCGAGCACGGCATCGCCTGCCGCAAGATCGGCGAGGCCTTCGGCCGCCGGCAGGGCACGCCCTGCGTGACCAACGTCTGGATTCCCGACGGCTACAAGGACCTGACGATCGACCGCAAGGGGCCGCGCGAGATCCTCGAAGAAGTCGCTGGACGAACTCTTCGCCCCGCCGATCGATCCGAAGCTGCAACCTCGACGCCGTCGAAAGCAAGCTGTTCGGCATCGGCTCGGAGACCTACGTGGTCGGCTCGCACGAGTTCTATCTCGGCTACGCCGTGGCGAACAAGAAACTGCTGACGCTCGACGCCGGCCACTTCCATCCGACCGAGACGATCGCCGACAAGATTTCGTCGTCGCTGATGTTCCTCGACGAAATCCTGCTGCACGTCAGCCGCGGCGTCCGCTGGGACAGCGACCACGTGGTGATCCTCAGCGACGAGCTGCGGGCGATCGCCGAGGAGATCGTCCGCGGCGGATTCCTGGACCGCGTGCATCTCGGGCTCGACTTCTTCGACGCCAGCATCAACCGCGTGGCGGCCTGGGTGATCGGCGCCCGCTCGATGCTGAAGGCCCTGCTGCTGGCCCTGCTGGAGCCGACGGCGAAGCTCCGCGAGCTGGAGATCAAGGGCGATTTCACCTCGCGGCTGGCCTTGCTGGAAGAGATCAAGACGCTGCCGTTCGGCGCCGTGTGGGATTATTATTGCCAGCAGAGCGGCGTGCCGGTCGGCCCGGCGTGGCTCGACGTCGTCAAGCAGTACGAGGCCGAAGTCACGGGCAAGACGCTAGAGTTGCGGATTCGACAGATGGACGCTTAGTCGCCGGACAGCGGTCGAGAACATGCGGATCCATTTGCGCGATTCACACAACCTCGAACCTCATAGACCATTACTCAGCACAACATGCCACTGTTCGCCGACAGCGCCGCGTCTGCCGCGAATCCGATGTTGGGAATGTTGATTTTTGTCCTGGGCGGCTTGGCGGGGGCGGTCTTCTACCTGCCGTTCAAGAAGGTCAAAAACTGGGCGTGGGAGAGCTACTGGTTCATCTACGCCGTGTTCGGGCTGATTGTCGTGCCCTGGGTGCTGGCGTATTTCACCTCGCCGAATGTTTTTCGGTGCTGACGGCCGCGCCGGGCAAGGAGCTCGGCTACTGTTTCCTCTGCGGGGCGATGTGGGGCTTCGGCGGGCTGACCTGGGGACTGATGATCCGCTATCTCGGCTTCGGGCTGGGATTGGCCATCGGCGGCGGACTCTGCTCGGCGGCCGGCACGCTTCTGCCCCCGATCCTCAAGCCCGTCTTGCAGCGATTCTTCGGCGAAGCGACCGGCGGTATCACGCTCGGACAGGCGATTGCAGAACGGCCTGCACACCCTCTACGGCACGCCGTCGGCGAACTACGCCCTGTCGGCATTGTCGTCTCGCTGGTCGGCATCGCGCTGGTGGGCGCGGCCGGCATGAGCAAGGAGAGCGAACTGCCCGAAGAGGAGAAGAAGAAGGCCATCGCCGAGTTCAATTTCAAGAAGGGGTATGCTCGTGGCCATCTTTTCCGGCCTGATGAGCGCGGGGATGAGCCTCGGGCTCCAAGGGGGCGACGCCATCCAGAAAGCTGGCGACGAAGACCGCCCCGGTCACCGACAACGTCTGGAAGGGAATGCCCGTGCTGGTCGTGGTGCTCTTGGGCGGATTCGCCGTCAATGGCCTGTGGTGCCTTTTCCTGAACCTCAAGAACAAGACCACCGGCGATTACGTGAAATCCGGCGCGCCGTTGGCCGCCAACCTGTTCTTCGCCGGACTGGCCGGGGCCATCTGGTCCTCGCAGTTTATCTGCTTCAAGACCGGCGAACCGGGATGGGCGATCGTCCTACATCGGCTGGTCGGTGCTGTTCGCAAGCTGCATTCTGTTCGGCACGTTGCTGGGCATCCTGCTGGGCGAATGGAGGAAGACCAGCGGCCGCACCCGGTCGCTCCTGACGCTGGGGCTGGTCTGCCTCGTGGTGTCGTCGGTGATTTCCGGCTACAGCGGCTATCTCAAGACAACGCCAGGCAACGTAGAGATTGGCAGCAAATCTCTGCGATCGCGATGTGTCCTCTCGTGTTGCTGACTCTGGTCTGAGTGCATGCCTTCGCAAGCCTGTTGCCAGCGGCGACAGTCCCGCCACGGCCGATTACCTGCGTTGCGAATACCGCGTCGATCCGCTGGGCATCGACGTCGTCCAGCCGCGTCTGTCGTGGGAAATGCGCGACGCGCGGCGGGCGCGAAGCAGACCGCGTATCAAGTTCTTGTGGCCAGCACGCCCGAGAAGCTGGCGGCCGACGAGGGCGACCTGTGGGACAGCGGCCAGGTGGCCAGCGACCAATCGACCCAGGTCGTTTACGCCGGCAAGCCGCTGCGGTCGCGGATGCGTTGCTGCTGGAAGGTGCGCCTGTGGGACGCCGGCGGGGAGCCGACGCGCATACAGCAAGCCGGCGCTGTGGACGATGGGGCTGCTGAAGCCGGAGGACGTGAAGGCGAAGTGGATCGGCCTGGACGGCGCCCATGACGTATCCCGGCGATGCACGAGAGGCCAGAAGTACTATCGCCTGTCCCGCTGTTCCGCAAGGAGTTCAACGTCCAGGGCAAGATCCGCCGGGCGACGCTCTACGGCAGCGCCCTGGGCGTCTACCGCTTTCACATCAACGGCAAGCCGGTCGGCAACGACTACTTCACGCCCGACTGGACCGACTACAAGAAGCGGGTCTACTACAACACCTACGACGTGACCGACCTGGTCCGAGCCGAACGGCCCGAACGCCATCGGCGGCGTGCTTGGCGCCGGATGGTACGCCGGGGCGATCGGCTGGAAGCCGAGCAGAACCATCTACGGCGACCGTCCGCGGCTGTTCGCGCAGCTTGAGATCGAACTGGCCGACGGCACGCGTCGCAGACGTCGTGGCCACCGACGGCACGTGGAAGACCGCCTTCGGGCCGTACATCGAGGGCGAGTTCCTGGCGGGCGAGACCTACGACGCCCGGAAGGAGATCCCCGGCTGGGCATCGCCCGGCCTCGACGCCGCCGGCTGGAAGCCGGTGGCCGTCACCGAGTCGATTCCCGGCGAAGCTCCAGGCGTTCCCCGGCGTCACGGTGCAGGAGACGGGCGTCTTGCACGCCGGTGAAGATCACCGAGCCGAAGCCGGGGCGTTTACGTCTTCGACCTGGGCCAGAACTTCGCCGGCTTCGCGCGGCTGAAGGTCCAAGGGCCCGGCCGGCACGAAGGTCGTGCTCCGCTTCGCCGAAATGCTCAATCCCGACGGCACGATCTACACAACCAACCTCCGCGGCGCCCGGGCCACCGACACGCTACATCCTCAAGCGGCGACGGCGAAGAGGTCTGGCAGCCGCGGTTCACCTTCCACGGCTTCCGCTACGTCGAAGTGACCGGCTATCCCGGCACGCCCGACCGAGGACGCCGTCACCGGCATCGCCGTCAACTCGAACGTCCCGCTGGTCGGCTCGTTCGAGTGCTCCAGCCCGATGGTCAACCAGCTTTATCAGAACATCGTCTGGACGCAGCGGGCGAACTTCATCTCGGTGCCCACCGACTGCCCGCAGCGCGACGAGCGGCTGGGCTGGACGGGCGACGCCGAGACGTTCGTCCGCGCGGCCACGTACAACGCCGACGTGGCGGCGTTCTTCACCAAGTGGCTGGTCGATCGTGGACGACGCCCAGCGGGCCGACGGCGAGCTTCACCGACGTCGCGCCCGACGCTTCGCGGACCTCGGCGCGCGGCACCGCCGCCTGGGCCGACGCCGGCACGATCTGCCCCTGGACCATCTACCAGGTCTACAACGACCAGCGGCTCCTGGCGAAGCATTATCGACGCGATGGTCCGCTGGGTCGAGTACTGCCGCAAGCACAGCAAGGGCCTGCTCCGCCCGGCGGCCGGCTACGGCGATTGGCTTTCGATCAAGGCCGACACGCCGAAGGACGTGCTGGCCACGGCCTACTTCGCCTACAGCACGAAGCTGACCGCCGACGCCGCCCGCGTGCTCGGCAAGCAGGACGACGCCCGCAAGTACGACGAACTGTTCGAGCAGATCAAGGCGGCGTTCAACAAGGCGTACGTGGCGCGCCGACGGGCGGATCAAGGGCAACACGCAGACCTGCTACGTGCTGGCCCTGGGTTCGATCTGCTGCCGCCGGAGAAACGCGCGGCGGCCGTCGCGATACCTGGTCGACGACATCAAGTCGCGCGGCACGCACCTGTCGACCGGCTTCGTCGGCACGAGCCTAGCTGATGCCGACGCTGTCGGCCACCGGCAACACGCCGATCGCCTACAAGCTGCTGCTGAACGACACGTTCCCCTCGTGGGGCTACTCGATCAAGCACGGGGCCACGACCATTTGGGAACGCTGGGACGGCTGGACGGCCGAAAAGGGTTTTCAGGACCCCGGCATGAACTCGTTCGCCCACTACTCGTTCGGCGCGGTGGCGCGATGGATGTTCCAGACCGTGGCGGGCATCGACATGGCCGAGCCCGGCTTCCAGCGGCTGCTGATCCATCCGCAGCCCGGCCGAGGGGCTCACCTGGGTCAAGGCCAGCTACGGCTCGATCCACGGCCGGATCGCCACGCAATGGAAAACCGCCGACGGCAAGCTGGCGATGAACGTATCGATTCCGGCCAACACGACGGCCACGGTCGTTCTGCCGACGAGCGATCCAGCCAGCCGTGACCGAAAGCGGCAAGCCGCTCGATCAAGCGGAGGGCGTAAAGGTCCTCGGCGGCTCAGACGGCAAGGTTCGCGTTCGAGATCGGCGCCGGCGAGTATTATTTCGTCATGCCGTGGAAGAAGTAGGTTCGGTGATGTACGCGCCTTTAGGCGGAAAAGACCGGCTGAAGCCGGGAGCTACAAACTCAGCCAGAACTACAAACTGTCACGCCGCATGATTCGACGTCGCGGTTCAGTCCGCGGATGATCGCTTCGATGACGGCGTCCTTCTGCATGTCCACGGCCACTTCCATGTTGTGGCGCCAGCCGGGGACGCGGCGGCGGTCGAAGACCGTCGCGCCGACGGTCAACTCGCCCTGCGTCTCCACGTCGCCGGCCATCGACTTCATGGTGAACAGATCGGGGCAGAGCACGGCCATCAGCGTCACCGTGTCGTGGACGTGGATCCCCTCCAGTCCGAACTGCTGGCGATAGCCCCGGAACGCGGCCGGCAAAAGCTGACGCAAGAGCCGGCCGACCTTGCGTCGATTCGTCGGGCAGCCTGTTGAACAGGTCGTAGCTCAGCTCGATCTGATTGGTCACGTCCAGCGGAATGAGCGTCTTGGTCGAAGGCGAACGAAAGACCGACCTGGGCCGAGGCGGGATCGCAGTACATGTTGAACTCGGCGGCCGGCGTGATGTTGCCCGGCCCCGAGACCGTTCCGCCCATGATGACGATCCGGCCGACCAGCGTGGGCAGCTCGGGATCGCGGATGAACGCCCGGGCGATGTTCGTCAGCGGGCCGAGCGCGACGATCGTCACCGAGTGCGGGGCGTCGCGGACCTGATCGCAGATCACCTTCTCGGAGGGCAAAAGATGCTGCCGCTCGGCCACCACGAAACTCGGTTCCGCCCAAGCCGTCGCTGCCGTAGAGGTTGCGCCGATCGACCGCCAGCCGATTGTCCGGCTCGGAGGCGGCCCCAAGCCGCGGCCAACGCGGCGGATCGAGCCGCTCGATGATCGCCTGGACGTTTCGCGTGGCCTGCGGCGGCGAGACGTTTCCCCCCACGGCCGTCACGGCCACGACCTCCAACTCGGGGTCCGACAGCGCCAGGCACAACGCCATCGCATCGTCGATGCCCGGGTCGACGTCGAGGATCACCTTTCGGGCCATTGCATGCTCGTATCCTGAGATGGCGAGATGTTACAGCGTCAGGAGATTGTATGTACCGAGGGCGGGAATGCAAGGTGGAAAAACGGCTATTTGTCACTCCTCACAGTGGGGCGGACATTCTGTCTGCCCCACCGGACTGTAACCGTTCGCAGGCCGGAAACGGAGGGGGACGGAGGAGGTTTTCGGCGAAAGTATCCGCCGTCCGGGAAAACACCTCTCCGAAAACCTCCTCCGTCCCCGTCCCGCCCAGTGATCGGTTACCACCGGACCGCATATTGTTTTACCACGCGCGGCTCGCCCTGGAGCGTTTGGGCGATTCGGCCCACCAATTCGTTCAAGCCTTGGCCGGTGACGGCGGAAATCAGCAGCACGTCGCCGCCGTGACTTCCGAGAGTTGTTTTTGCACGTCGCGGCCGGCGGGCAATCGGCCTTGGTGACCGACGACGATCTCGGGCCGCCGGCCAAGCTCGGCATTGTACATCTCCAGTTCCGAGCGAATCGAACGGTAATTCGCCAGCGGCTCGGTGCCGTCGGTCGGCTCGGGCTCGACGAGATGCACGAGAATGCCCGCCCGCTCGATGTGCCGGAGAAACTCGTGCCCCAGGCCGACGCCCTCGTGAGCGCCTTCGATCAGGCCGGGAATATCGGCCATGATGAACGAGCGGTCGAAGTCGATCTGCACGCGGCCGAGATTCGGATGCTTGGTGGTGAAGGGATAGGCGGCGATCTCCGGCCGGGCGCGCGAGAGCCGGCTGAGCAGCGTGCTCTTGCCGGCGTTCGGTTTGCCGACCAGACCCACGTCGGCGATGACCTTCAGTTCGAGCCGCAGCGTGCGGACTTCGCCGGGCTCGCCGGGGGTCGATTGTCGCGGGGCGCGGTTGGTGGCCGACTTGAAGCGGATGTTTCCCTTGCCCCCTTTGCCGCCGCTGGCCACGACGACTTGCTGGCCGGCCGCGGAGAGGTCCTTCAACAGGTGCCCATGCTTGGCGTCGAAAATCATGGTGCCGGGCGGAACCGCGATCAGCAGGTCGCCGGACGAGCGGCCGTGGCAGCCGACGCTGCCGCCGGGCTGACCGTTTTCGGCCTTCCACTGGCTGCGATGGGTCAGCGGGGCCAGGCTATCGACCCCTTCCTGGGCCACGAGAATCACGCTGCCGCCGTCGCCGCCGTCGCCGCCGTCCGGGCCGCCGCGAGGTACGAATTTCTCACGGCGGAAGCTGACGCCCCGTCCCCCCCTTGCCGGCTTCCACTCGTATTTTCGCTTCGTCGACAAACATAATACCGAAGTATAACCCACGGGCGGGAACCAGCGCCTACTTCGTCCTTCGCCGGCAACGACAGGCCAGCGCGGCCAGCCCGCCGGCCAGCAGCAGAATCAACGTCGAAGGCTCCGGGGCGGCTTCAAAACTGGCAGCATGATACAAAATGCCTTCCGACCCGCCGTAGGGCATCTTCAGCACTTCGTTGTTGGCCGGGTCGAAGGTCAGGGTAGCATAATAGCCATCTTCCTGCGCCGCTGGGCTGATCGTAGCAGACCGTACCGTCGGGCCGAAAGACCGTAATTCCGCTCCCACCGGAAAAGAGATAGCCATCGTTATCGAAGAACATTCCCGCCCCGCTCTGGCTGCCGGTCCCTGTCGGATTGAAGAGGGCGCCTGCGGTGAGAAAGTCGATCGGCGTTCCGGAGTCAAAAGCCGAGTCGATCTGGCTGAGATTGAAGCTATAAATGTTGCCGGCATTGGTCCCAAAACCGACGCCTACGTAGACGCTGTTGTCGTTTGGATTGATGGCGATCGAAGTCGTGGCGCCGGGGCCGCCGGCGATGACCACCTTGTTCGTGCCGGTCGCGGCGTCGAAAATCGACAGCGAACTGCTCGCGTAGTCGCTGCTTCCCGCGTTGACGATATACTTCGTGCTCGACCCGGGAATCGTCGAGGTGGCGGGCAAGGCCAGGGCATCGTATGCGTAGGGCACGCCGAGGCCGGCAACTTGTGCGGCCCGTTCCGCCCGACGCCGGCAGTGTCCAAAAGACGCCGTTGTAAGTAGCGCTCTTGGGTTTCCCGCCGGCGCCGTTGCTTAGCAGCAGGCTTTGTTGGTCTTGCGAGAGGACGATCGGTCCCGCGTCGGCTTGATTGCCGGCATCGGCCACCGAGCCAATCTCGCTAAAACCGCCCGAGCCGCTTTGCATCCAGACGTTAAGCCCGTCCCAGGCATAGAGATTTCCGCTGGAATCGTAGCGGAGCGACGTGGAAAATGCTTTGGCGCTGACAGCGGGGGCCGGTATGTTCGAAACGGTTCCGACCGGCGATTGGGCGTGGGCGGTTCCGCCAGAATAGCCGAGGCCAACGACCAACGCGGCGAGCAAGGTTAGAGAAACTCTGTCGAAGGTCTTCATGGAATCAGGTTCTCCGCAAGGTGCTTGGATGAATGACGATATTGGTAAAGCCGGTTAATACGACGACTCATCGACCACTTCGTGCCCGTCGCGTGTCGCCAAGGCGGTGAGCGTCTTGGCCGAAACGGAGTTGCTGAGAAAATGGACGGCGCCGTCGACGAACAGGACGTTCGCTCCGTCGGGGTGGTAACTCGAAATGCCCCACGTCCCTGCGGTGCCTTTCCCCGGTCCCCGATTGGTCACGGGCATGTTGGATCCGTCCGGGGAGACGAGCTTGTGGTAGCCGTTCGACGAGTTGATCGCGTAGGCAGCTTGATTGTAGTGCGGCCGCCCGTGAATCCACACGCCGCGTCCAAAGTTCACCGTTTCCACGACGTGTATGGTCTGCGACGTTCCATCCGTGAAATTGCCGATCCGCAACTGCCGGCATTCGGCGAAGCCGCCGTGGTCCACACAATCGGGGGCGCCCGCGTAAAGCGGATAAGCCCCGTTCAGACCGTTATAGTCGCTGACGGCAAATTGCATGCTCTGCATCGGCCAGCGGCATGGAATGCGGGGCCTTTTCAAGCCCGTAGTCGTGCTCGGACGACGAGCAAAGGTAAAGGGGGATCATCGTCTTGCCCAACGCGACGTTCACGTCCTCGTTCATCGCCAGGTCCATCCGCAGCTTGCGGTAGAGAGAATCCTGCTCGATGTACGGCAGGATCATCGCGAAGGCGCCCGGACGGTACGGCCCGGTGTTGAGAAGACTGGTGGGGATGGTGTTCTCGCTCGTTCCGTCCGGGTAGCCCTTCAAGGCGGTCCCAACCGGAAAGCAGCTTCTTCGCCTGGTGAAAGCCGTGCAGCCCCAGCCCGATCTGCTTCAGATGATTGCAGCAGTCGGCCCGTCGCGCCGCCTCGCGGGCGGACTGCACCGCCGGCAACAAAATTGCGGTCAAAACACCGATGATCGTGATGACCACCAACAACTCGATGAGGGTGAAGCCCGCGGGCCGCGTCCTTCTGTTTTGATATTGCATGGCCGATGTCGCGTCATCAACGAGTTCCCAACGCTGCCGCAAAGCCGCAAACGGCGGCGCGAAGGGCACGGGAAATGGCCGATGGAACGCGTTCTCTCAGCGAACCGACTGCTCCGCGGCCACTGTCCCTCGCAACGGGCCGCAGGTCACGCGCTGGTAGGTCTTCTGGCTCCCGAGCTTCGGCCGGCCCGGCCTTCTCGCCGCAGCATAAATCGCGGCAATGGCCAAACAGAAATGGGCCAACCTCATTTCACTCGGTTACAGCGGCGGGGCCGCTCCGGATTTGCACCGGAATTCCCTGTTCGTCGGCTCTTCCACGAAAGTAGCCGACCACCAACGCACGTCGTAACAGCATCTGAATCTAGCAGAACTCGCTCGATCTGTCAAACGGACGAATCGAAATGGCAAAAAAACCGCTTGCGGCTTCGCACATCGATCTGCGAAACCGCAAGCGGCTGCAATGTTCCCTCTCCCGTCGGGAGAGGGTTAGGGTGAGGGCAGTTGACCGAAGCCGCGCGCCCTCACCCCTGCCCCTCTCCCAAAGGGAGAGGGGAGCCATTATCTTAGTCCAGGAACCCGACCAACTCCTGGCTGCGGGAGGGCTGCTGGAGCTTGCGGACGGCCTTGGCCTCGATCTGGCGGATGCGCTCGCGGGTGACCTTGAAGATGTGGCCCACCTCTTCGAGCGTGTAGCTGTAGCCGTCGCCCAGGCCGTAGCGGAGCTTGATGATCTCGCGCTCGCGGTAGCTGAGCGTCTTGAGCACCTTGGCGATGCGGCTGCGGAGCATTCCGTGGGTGGCGCCGATGGCCGGGCTCTCGGCGCCGCCGTCGGGCAGCAGGTCGCCGAAGTGGCTGTCCTCGCTGTTGCCCACCGGCCGGTCGAGGCTGATCGGATAGCGGCTCATGGCCAGCACCCGCCGGGTCTCGTCGATGCAGGTCTCGCTGGCCCGGGCGGTCTCCTCGATGGTCGGCTCGCGGCCGAGCTTCTGCAGCAGCTTGCGCGAGACGTTCCGCACCCGCGACATCGTCTCGACCATGTGGACCGGGATGCGGATCGTGCGGCTCTGGTCGGCCACGGCGCGGGTGATGGCCTGGCGAATCCACCAGGTGGCGTAGGTGCAGAACTTGAAGCCGCGGCGGTACTCGAACTTGTCGACCGCCCGCATCAGGCCGGCGTTGCCCTCCTGGATCAGGTCGAGGAAGCTCAGGCCGCGGTTGCGGTACTTCTTGGCGATCGAGACGACCAGGCGCAGGTTGCCTTCGGACAGGCCGCGCTTGGCCTCCTGGTACTGGGCGTAGATCTGCTTGAGATACGCGACGCGGTTGCGCAGGCTGGTGGGCGTCTCCTGCGTGGCGCGGAGGATGTTGCGGATACTCGGTGAGCCAGGGCTCGCGCTGCTTCTGGCGGCCCTTGCCGCTGGCGTTGTCGGCGTTGTACTGCCGGATGCGCTCGTGGAGCTCGTCGACGCGGCGGCTGAACTCCTCGAGGGTCTTGATCATCGGCTCGATCCGCTGGGTGCGCAGGCCGAGCTCCTCGACCAGCCGCACCGCGCGGCGGCGGCGGCGGCCCGAGCCGCCGCCAGGCGGCCCGGCGCTGCGCCCGTCGGCCGCGACTTGCTGGTGGCGATGTTGTAATCGCGCTGGTTCCGCTTCAGCAGCGTCTCCAGCGTGCGCAGATTGTGCGGCAGGCGGCCGAGAATCTGGTCCTTCTCCAGCTGGTCGGTCACCGAGACCTGCACGGTGCGGTCGAACGGCAGACTCGCCGTCGTGCACGCGGCGCAGCACCTTCACCGCCGTCTGCATCACGTAGTCGCATTCCAGCACCTTGCGGCGGAACTCGCGCGCGGGTCGATCTCGATCTGCTTGGCCAGGGCGACTTCCTGCTGCCGGGTCAACAGCGGAATCTCGCCCATCTGGGTCAGGTACATGCGAACCGGATCGTCCGACCACGACTCGTCCTCGACGCCGGCCAGCAGTTCCTCGGCGGCCAAGTCCAACTCGGGATCGTGCTCTTCGTCGTCGTCCAAGACGGCCCGATCCAAGTCGTCTTCTTCAACGTCGATCGCCTCGACCGGATCCTCCCCGAGATCCAGCGGCTCGTCCGCCCGAGAAATCGGTTCGTCTTCCAAACTGTCCAACAATGCGTCGTACAAAATACCGCTCCTCTGGTGAGTCGATGGAGGACCGCGTGCACGCCGGTCCCGGTTCACGATATCATGTACGTTATCCAACGAACGAAGCGGCTAATGCAAAAATTCTACCGCCGAATTTCCGCGCCGCGGGCGTTCGTCGGCCATTTGGCAAAGGATTCAGCCTGCGGTGAGAATTCGTTCGCGCGTTGCAAGAAGCCCAAACGTTCCAGAATCCGCCAGTCGGCCGTCGTCCGCGTCAACTCCACCAAAGTCCAACACCAACGAACCACCGAACCCGACTCCATCACGTCGACAGGGCATCACTGTGTCAGATGGCCAATCCCGTTGTTGCGTTTCCGTCGTGCGGAAACCGGGGATGCACCTTCGCGCCCGCAGGCAAATATGATGCGCACACTGTCACCCTAACGACCACGCCACTTTCATTATACTCGCCCTGTTTTGTTAGTCTAGTGTTTGCTCGTCGATAATTTCCGATAATCTCCAGTCTCATGCTGCGGGGCCGGCTTTGACTCCCGAGTAATGTTAAAGTGGATAAGATACGTAGACTAGACAAGACTAAACAGGCGTTCTTCGACCGGTTCGGCCCCAACGCGGCGGCTACCGTTCTGCGCCGACTCCTTCCCCAATCCGTTTCGCCGCCGCCCGAGGCCGCACAACGCGTTAAACTGCAAAGAAGGGGTGAGCGGCGGACCGCAAGGATTTGCAGTTCGTAGGCTATGCTTTCGCATGGCCATCTGCGTCCCACCGGCTTGCGTCATGCTGAAGCGTGACCTACAACCTACAACCTGAAGCCTGCGAAGCGGCTGTCCCCAGTTCCTAAGTCGCTGTAACAAAATAAGTTGACCAAACGTTGTAGGGCGGATTTCCAAATCCGTCCACGGTGAAATGATCAACTTATCCTGTTACAGTTCCTAAGCGGAGTTTGCTCCGTGAGTGCCAAGTACCTATTGCCCTGTCGCTGCGGACGGCAGATGATCGTCGAAACGCGCGAGGCGGGCCAGACGTCCGTCTGCCCGTGCGGGCAGACGGTGCTGATCCCGACGATGCTGGAAATGGCTCGCCTCGAGCCGGCGCCTGCCGAGACGACTTCGCCAGCGGAACGCGGCTGGAGATGGCAACACGGGCTGCTGTTTTCTGGCGTGGGCGATGGTTGTGATAGCGGTCGCGTTGGCGGGCGTATTTCGCTGGCTCCGCCCGGTCGCTCCGATCGACGCCATTGATCCGCAGGCCGTGCAAGACAGCGCCGACAAGTTGCCGCCGCTGCGGACGTGGTTCTACTGGCAATTGATGAAGCAAGGGCTGGATCGCCGCGTCGATCAAAAATATGCGGAAGAAATGAGCCTCTATCATATCGGCCAGGGCTTCGCGGGCGTCCTGGCCCTTGCCGGCCTGACGCTGATCGGTGTCGGCATGGCGATCGACAAGAGGAAACGGGCGCAGAAGGCGGCCGAGAAGCAGCGACAGTTGGAGTGAGCGTCGCTGCAAACCGTCTCTTGGCAGGCGGTGCTTGACGCCTCACAATTCCTTCACGTAGATCACCTTGTCGTCGCCGGCGGCGTAGAAATCCCGTAAAATCGCCTCCTGGCGATAGCCGCAGCGGAGGTAGAAGCCGCGCGTCGGTGCGTACTGGTGACGGTTCGACGTCTCGATGTAGACCTGCCGGCCGCCCGACTGGCGGATCAACTCCTCGGTCTTTTCCAGCAGCATCCGGCCGATCTTCCGGCCGTGGAACGTCTTGTCGACGGCAATCCAATAGAGATCGAAACTGGCCGCGGTCAGCGGGATCTTCCCGTAGCAGGTATAGCCGACCGCACGCCCTTCGTGCTCGGCGAACACAAAACAATAGTCGCTCTGCGGGCCGCTTTCGAGGCGGTCATCGACCAGCTCCACGGCCACGTCGATTTCGACGGGCGAGAAGACGCCGGTCGAGCCGACCATCCGCCGCACGGCCTCGCGGTCGTCGGGGCGTGCGTCGTAACGAAGAACGATAGATCGATCGGTCATAATGGCGCGTCCTCTACAATACGCTGGATGCCCTGGTCATAGCTAACCGACGCCCGCTGCATCGCCGCGGCGAAACCGGCGTCGGGCGAGAGGCAGGGGTTGCCGTTGACCTCCAGGATCCACGGCTCGCCGGCGGCATCGACGCGAAAATCGACCCGTGCCCAGCCGCGAAGCCTGAATGCCCTCCAGCACTGCCGCGCCAAATCGCCGAGCCGCTGCAACAACGGCGCGTCGCAGGCCGGAAAATCGAAACGGCGGACCGTGTGGCGGCTCTCGAAGGAATCGTCCTCCCACTTGGCGCGGTAGCCGACGATCCGCGGTTTGTCCGCTGGAAACTCGCGGAAGTCGATTTCCGCCGGCGGCAGCGATTCCGGACCCTCCGCGCCGGCCAGCAGGCCCAGATTGAACTCGCGGCCCTCGATAAACTGCTCCGCGAAACAGGGACCACCCGCGCTGGCCGCGCGCCGAGCCAGTCGGCTCCGCACCTCGGCGGGCTCGACGTTGCGAAGCACGGCGGCGTCGTCCAGGCCGCGAGAGCCCTGATCCCAAACGCCCTTGAGGATCCAATCTGACGGTTCGTGCGAGACCGCAAGCGGTTGGTCAACGGGGCCGTCGATCCACGCCGGCGTCGGCAGGCCGAAAGCGCGCATTCGCTCCTTGGCCAGCGTCTTGTGCGCGGTCAAGAAAAGCGATTCGGTGCGGCAGCCGCAATAAGGGATGCCGAGCACGTCCAAGACCGCGGCGGGCAGATAGACCAACGAGTCGGCCCCGTCCAGGGATTCGACGAGGCTGAAGACCACGTCCGGCCGCAATCGCGGCAGGTCGTAGAAGATGCCCGTCAAATCGAGCGTGCATGAGAGCGTGATCGGTTCATGCCCCAGGCGAGCCAATGCCTCGGCAACGGCCCCAACTTGGACCAACGTGTCCCGATCCTCCGGCGGGGCATCGCGCGCGACAAAGTTGTGAAGGACGACGACACGCATGGCGGGGAGCTTCGCGGAAGCGAATTGACTCTGGTTCATACGGCAACCGGCCTGGCCGGCACGTGCGTTTCGCTTCTCAACCGGGCCGAGCGGACGATCCGGTCGATCAGATTGACGTACGAGACGCCCGCGAGGCCGCAGATGATCGGCAGATCGGAATGGTCGGGATTGAGGCCGGGCAGGGGATTGACTTCGATGAAATTGGGCACTCCGGCGGCGTCGCAGCGGACGTCGACTCGCCCGCCGTCGCGGCAATTCAACACCCGCCACGCGGCAAGCGCCAGCCGCTCGACCTCGCCGATCAGCGGGTCGTCCGCCGGACGGACCAACCGGTAGCGCACGCGGTTCTCGTACTTGGCCTTGTTCTCGTAGGAGTAGACCTCGGCCTCGGCCTCGGGCAGGAGCAGAATCTCCATCGAGCCGACGGCCGCGGCCGCCTCGCCGGTGCCGGTTACGCCGACGGTAAACTCGCGGCCGGGGAGGAACGTCTCGACCAGCACCGGCTGACGAAACTTCTGCAGCAGGTCGGTGCAAACCTCTCGCAGGGCGTGGCGATCTGCGATCTTCGACGCCCGCGAGATGCCCTTGCTCGTCCCTTCGGCCACCGGCTTGGCGAACAGCGGGAAGGGCAGGTCGACCGCGGCCAGGTCGCTCTCCGATTCAACCAGGGCGAAATCGGGCGTCGCCACGCCGCCCTGCCGCACGACGCTCTTGGTGATCCCCTTGTGCAACGCCAGCGAAAGCACCAGCGGATCCGAGAACGTGTAGGCTATGTTGAAGACGTCGAGAATCGCCGGTGCCTGGGCCTCGCGGGCGATGCCGTAGAGCCCTTCGGCGATGTTGAACACCAGGTCCCAGCGGTCGCCCGCGGCCAGCCGCGAGACCAACTGCTTTGCGTTGCCGATCCGATCGGTTTGGTATCCCAATTCTAGCAATGCCGCCTCGATCCCCTCGACCGTGTCGGGCCGGTCGAACTCGGCGGTCTCTTCCAGGGAATAGCCTTCGGCCAAGTAGTCTTGTCGCAGGTCGTAGGTAATGCCGATTTTCATCTGGATTGTATCAGGCACACGCCGTGTGCCGTCTGTTGGGTCGGGTGTTTGGTCAGGTTGGTCTTCTCGTCGTGGAATTGCCAATAGAATATCCGCTGGACGGCCGGTTGCAAGAGAGACTATCCACTATACCCGGAAGCCGGTGGCCCGCGGAGTGTCATTTGCCCGCACTTCCGCGGGCCGTTGGCCCCCGGCTGGGCTGCGCAAAACTCAGCTTCTTGCGATTGTCGTTTATCTCATTTCTGTTCCGTATCGAGCACTTATACTCTTGCCCCAACGGGGCAACCGTTCTCCCAGCCCTGGGCAACGCCCAGGGTACAGGGGCGAGGGTTGAAGATTTTCGGCCCAACGGGCCAACCAATCGCCCCCGAGGGATGGTTGGCCCGTTGGGCCGACACGAAAATCGTCGTGCCACCGCTCCCCTGGGCGTTGCCCAGGGCTGGGAGAACGGCTGGGCCTTCGGCCCGTCAGACGGTGCAGCCGATGGAACACAACGGGCATTGCTATTGTCTCGCTCTTTGTCGAAATTCGCCAAGTTTTCGCAGCCCAGCCCCCGGCTATCGGCGAGAACGACGACATTGACAGCCTGCCTCGCCACCTGCCCCTCAAAATCCGAATCTGACTGTGCTACAATTGAAAAAACGATCGAAAGACCTCTCGGGAGTCGTTTCGTGCGAGTATTCTACTGCCTTATTACGCTGTTGCTCCTCTGTTCCCCCGCCGTGGGGCGGGAGATCGTTGTCGATAACGTCGCCGGCGACGATCGATTCACCGGCGAAGCCCTCCGCGATCCGGGTGGAAGCGGCGGACCGGTGCGGACCTTGGCGAAGGCCCTGCGTCTGGCCGGGCCGGGCGACACGATCCTACTGGTGAAGAACGACACCCCTTACCACGGAGGTTTCAGCCTGGCGGGCAGTCGCCACAGCGGCACTTCCGACCAGCCGTTTACCATCCGCGGCAACGGCGCCGTCCTCGACGGTTCCACGCCGGCGCCCGCCAAAAAATGGGAGTCGTACAAGGGGGCGATCTTCCGCCTGCGTGGGCGACCGATGGGCTATACGCAATTATTCCTCAACGGTCGGCCGGCGGTGCGGGTGTTCGCCGCTCAATCGGCCAAGAGCCCGCCCAAATTGCAGCCCCGGCAATGGTGCTCGGTCGGCGGGCGAATCTACTTCTGCGTCGATAAGACGAAACTGCCCGACGACTACAAACTCAGCTACGCCCACGAGCCGACCGGCATCACGCTCTTTCACGTCAACCACGTGCGGATCGCCGATCTGACCGTGCAGGGATTCCAGGTCGACGGCCTCAGCCTGTACAACAGTGCCAGGAACGTAACGCTGTCGAACGTCACTTGCCGCGGCAACGGGCGAAGCGGCGTTGCCGTCGGCGGAGCGTCGTTGCTAACAATCGAAGGCTCGCTGTTGGGCAACAACGGTCAGGCCCAACTCCTCTCGCTCCCCTACTCCGAGACGCACGTGCGTAATACCCACCTCTTGTCCAACTCCGCCCCCGGCCTGGTCGACCAGGGTGGGCGGGTCTACATCGACGGGCGCCGGGTCGAAGGCGGAGGGATGAACTCCGGCCCGCCGCCGGGGGCAAGAAACCCATGATGCGCAGCTCGGACACGAAACGCGACACTGTCGGCCGGCCGATGGAAATCCTCCTGGTCGAAGACGATCTCGAAGACGCCGGCATGACGATCGAGGCGCTGCGGCACGGCCGCGTGCCCTGCCGCGTCAGCCTGGTGCGCGACGGTGAAGAAGCGATGGACTTCCTCCTGCGGCGTGGGAGATTCGCCCGTGCCCCGCAGCCCGATCTGATCCTCTTGGACCTGAATTTGCCGAAGAAGAGCGGACGAGAGGTGCTTGCCGAGGTCAAAGCGAACCAGCGGTTGGCTCGTCTGCCCGTGGTCGTGCTGACAAGTTCCGCCACACAGCAGGAGATTCTGCACGGCGAAAAACTGCACGTGGACAGCTACCTCGTGAAACCGGTCGACCGCGAGCAGTTCGACAGCACCGTCAAATCCCTGCGGAGATTCATGCTTGCCGACGTCATGCTGCCGAAGTGAGAAACGACGCTACTGCCCGTAACCGTAGGGCCCCTGCCCGGAGCTGTTCGGCCCATAGCCGCCGGGAGAATAGAAGTTGCCGTAGTTCCTGTAGAACTGGGGCGTGCCGATCGACTGTGGCTCGCGGGAGTACTCGCGGCCGAGTCGTTGCATGGCGGCGCTCTGGATTCGCTGGTTTCGCTGCAATCCGTAGACGTCCATGTTGAACTGCTGGTTCATGCTCCGCTGGTCAAGCGCCGGCCGAACGTACGTGCTGTAATTGTCGATTGTGCCGCCGGCGGTGTCGTTACGGAACAAGTTCATGTACGGACTGACGCCGGAAGAATAGGGCTGCATGTTTGCAAATGGCTTCGGCGGCGCCGCCCGCTGTGCAAAGCCAGGATGCGTGGCCGTCTCGACCTGGCCACGGGCCTGGTCGGCCTCGTCATAAACCGACGGGGATCGGACGGTTCGAGGCGAATACGCTTGCCTCGACGGTGGAAGGTCGATGAGTTTCGGCGTCGTTGGACTAGCGTACGGATCGGCGGGGCCGGCAGCCGGCGGCAGGTCCGATTCTCGCACCGTCGGCGGCAAAGGATACTGTGGCGTTCCCTGAGGACCGTTGGCGCGAAGCAGATCAGTCGGCGCCGGCGGCAATAACCATGCCGCCTGCTTGCGGGCATTTGCCCGCGGATTCGACTCAGGCGCCGACATGCCTTTCGCCAGAGCCGCTCTCCTTGCGTTTGGGTCGAGGTTCGTCCGTGCTGCGGGCTCGTTCTGCTGCGCAACCGCTGCTGCACTACATCCCTCGGCAACGCCCTTTCCGGGTTTTGATTTCTCGACATTCCCGCCGTCTGCGCGGCGCGGCCGGCGCGGCCGGTTGCGGAAACGGGATTTCCAACTCGGGCAACTGATCCGCCTGATTGGGCGGCAGATCCCGCACCGGCGTGTTCAACACCCAACCGCCCAGCAACAACGTGCCAATGCCAAGCGCTATGTTCATGATTTCAACTCCTCAACTTCGCCCGTGGCCCCCGGGCGATGCCGAAACGCCCGCATCGTCCGACACCCATGCACTAGAATTATACGCCTTTTCCACCTCGGCAACAATAGTCCAGCCCGGCTAAAGCCGGAACCGCGAACGACTTTCGCGACGCGATTACCCATCTTCCGAGGTATTTTTCAGCCCAGTTCGCCTCCGCGCCGTTCCGGCAAATTGGACCTGTTCCCTTTTCCCCTCGTTAGAACCGAGTTCGGTTGTATTCGCGGCCGAGGGTTTCCACAGCTTCGGGCACGTGGAGGTGCCCAACGAGCTGATGCCCGAGCAGACGCTCGATCGGGGCCGTCATCTTGGTCAGCCAATTGTTCGCCGCGACCATGTTGTCCTGGCCACAAACACCCGATCGCCCGGCATGATCTGGTAGTTCGTCGCCGTCGAGCCGCCGCGGGTGATCGCTGCGTAATCGACCGGCATGATCTGCTCGCAGCCGAATCCGCCCGGCGCCGGCCGCGCCACCCAGACCGTCGCGCTCGAAACCTGCGACAGGCCGTTGACCGCGCTCAAGGCGTCCAGTCACCGTGTCGTTGCCGGTGATCGGCACGCGGCGGATGTTGTCGCCCAGGCCCGCCCCCTTGCGTGATCACGTAAAACACCTTGCTGTTGAATTGCCGCACGTCGACCGACGCCTCGGGCGAATCGAAATACTGCGACAGGTGCTTTTCAAGTCCCTGCGAATCTCGCGTGACCGTCTTGCCGGCCACGTGCAGCGTGCCGTACTGCCGCAGGTTGATCGTGCCGTCGGGACCGACGAGGTATTCGCCGCGTGACCGGCGCGGTGCCGGCCGTGCGGGCCAACTGCACCGAGACCTGCCGGCTTGTTCAGCACGTTCCTTGAGCTTGCGGGTGATGGCGTCGGTGGCCTCCTCGACGGTCATGCCCGCCACGCGGACCCGCCCGTAGGCCGGCCCGAGCGTGACGATGCCCTCGCCTTCGACCAGAAAGAATCCGTCGATGGGCTGATCCAAGAGCGTGCCCGACCACGTGGATTTGCAGCACGTCGTAGATGTCGATGCGGTAGGGCGGCAGCGGGACCATTTTCAGCATTTCGATCATCAGGATGTCCGGCGGCTCGACCTTATAGGCGGGCAGCGAGACCATATTAAGCTCGCGTAGGCGGCTCATCTCCGGCGGCACGGCCGCTGGAGCGAAGGTCGGTAGAAGTCCACGGCATGACAGCCCGCCAGCCCCGACCATCGCCAGCATGAGCAGCAGCAGCCGTCGAAGTCGGGGGCGAAGGGACATGATGGGTGTTTCAGTGTTAATCTGGGTGTTTTTAGCAGTTCGCGCAAGCTACCCGCAGACTCTCTTCAGTCAGCGCCGTCAGAATAATCGGCAAAGTCAAGCTGCGACTTTGCACCAGATTTGGCGAAAAAGGGCATGAGTTTTCCGTGCTCAGTTCGTAGTCCCGCCTTCAGGCGGCCTGCCGGCTAGAGCCGGAACTACTGTAACGGAAGTCGCCACTTGGCGCGCATTGCGTGCTATAATTGTCGGTGTCGTTTCGTTGACGATAGGCACTTTTTCCTGAATTGAGAGGAGTGATTCCGTGTCCAAGATACCTGATAACCCCGAAGATGAATTTGCCCCCTCCGCTGGAAACGAGCGGCGAGCCTGCGGCGCAGACTCCTCCGCAAGCCCACGCAACGGGTGCAGGTGGAAATCGACGATTCCAAGGTGATGGCTCTGTATGCCAACTTCTGCCGCGTCACCGGCACGCCGGAAGAGTTGATCATCGATTTCGGTCTGAATCCGCAGCCGTTCGGAATGCCGACGCATCCGATTCCGGTCACGCAGCGGATCATCACGAACTTCTACACGGCGAAGCGCATGCTGCATGCCTTGAGTTGACCATCCAGCGGCACGAGGCCACCTTCGGCGTGCTGGAGACCGACGTGCAGAAGCGCGTCCGCGCCGGCGCCGGGACAGCCAAGCCCGCGGCTAAACCGCCGACGAGCAAGACAAAAGACTCACCGCGGAGGACGCAGAGGACGCAAAGAGGCTGCACGGCCTCTCCGGCATCCTCGGTTCTTCTGCGGTGAGTTGTTTCTTGGCGGTCGAGCGAAGCGTACTCCTCACGCTCCTGCGCGAGGAAGCAGCAGGCCGAGTGCCTCTCGCGGATGCGCAGGAGTACGCCATTCTATCCGCGGCGAGGGCGGTAGATGTCGGTGGCCAGACCGAGATGCGACTTCGGCGGCATTGCCGAGAGTCTCGCTCGAGCGTCGGATGAGGGTGGATCGTCTCGACCACGTCGCGGACCGAGCAGCCCATCTCGATCGCCAAGACCGCCTCGCTGATCAGATCACCGGCGCCGTAGCCGACAATGCCGCAGCCGACGACTGGCTGGGTCTGCGGGTCGATGATCCACTTGGTCAGCCCTTCGGTGCGGCCGATGGCCTGGGCACGGCCGCTGGCCATCCAGGGGAACTGCGCCACCTCGACCGCGCGCCCCTGGCGCTTGGCCTCGGTCTCGGTCAGACCCGCCCAGGCGATTTCAGGATCGGTGAAGACGACGGCGGGAATCGCCTTCGGCTCGAAAGCGACCGACTTGCCAAGGATGACTTCGACCGCGATCTTGCCCTCGTGGGCAGCTTTGTGGGCCAGCATCGGCTCGCCGGCCGCGTCGCCGATGGCCGAGAATCCGCGGATTGGCCGTGCGCCGCTGGCGATCGACCGAGATGAACCCGCGCGCGATCGAGCTGAACGCCGATCTTCTCCAGCCCCAGGCCGGCGGTGTTCGGGCGACGGCCGACGCACAACAGCACGCGGCTGAATCGCCGGACTTTCTCCGGCACGTCCCCCTCGAAGGTCACTTCGATCGATTCCTGCCGATCGACCAACGAGGCCACCTTGGCGTTAAGGTAGATCGCCTCGAACATGCCTTGGAGCCGCTTGTGAAGCGGTCGGACCAGATCGCGGTCGGCGCCGGGCAGCAGGCCGTCGGTCATTTCGACCACCGACACTTTGCTTCCCAGCGCGGCATAGACGGTGCCCATTTCCAGCCCGATGTAGCCGCCGCCGACGACCAGCAGCGACTCGGGCACGTCGGGCAATTCCAGCGCCCCGGTCGAATCCATCACCCGCTGCGTCGGCAAGTCGAACGCCGCGATTCGGATCGGGCTCGAACCGGTGGCGATGATGCAATGCTCGAACACGATCCGATCGTCGGCCAGCGGCGTGCCATCGACGGCCGCGAGCTTGAGCGTGCTGCGAATCCTCGAAGACCGCACGGGCGCGAACGACCGTGACTTTTCGCTTCGCGGCAAGCTGCTTCAGCCCGCCGGTCAGCGTGGCGATGACCTTTTCCTTGCGGGCGCGCATGGCCGCCAGATCGACGGTTGGTTCGGAAAAAGCAACGCCCCATTCGGCAAGCTGTTTGGCTTCGGCCTTGGCCTTCGCCACGTGCAGCAGTGCCTTCGACGGGATGCAGCCGCGCAGCAGGCAGACGCCGCCTAGCCGCGATTCAGAATCAACCAGCGTAACCTGCAAACCAAGATCGGCGGCAAGAAAAGCCGCCGCGTATCCGCCGGGTCCGGCGCCGAGAACGCAGAGTTGGGTGTTCATGGAAGGGGTCAGAGGTCAGAGGTCGGGGGTCAGGGGTTGGGGATAATCTGGCTTTGAGGCGGCGGCGAAGCCCGCTGAGCATTCGGCGTTCCTCGGCGCATTCATCGAGAATCGCAGCGACAGACTGGGAACTTGCGTAATCCAAAGACTGGGCGAGCAGCAGATGGGTTTCTGTCTCGGCCAACGAACCTTGGGCGATCGAAATATGCCGCAAGAACTCGCTCGTGGAATCTTTGGCGTGTCCCTCGGCAAGGTTGGCGGGGACCGAGACCGCCGCCCGCTGTACCTGACTGCTCAAACCGTAGGTTTCCTGCTTTGGAAATCGCTGCGTCAACCGATAAATATCCTTGGCCAGCCGCATCCCCAGTTGCCAAACCTTGAGTTCGCGATAACTGTTCATTTCGTTGTTGATTCCGTTCCCTTGCAGCTAATCTGATTTCAACTGCTCAGCCTCTGCTCCCCCTGGTCCCTGGCCCCTGGTCCCTCACTTTACCAGCAGCAGTTTACCAGGCGATTGGAGATAGTCAATCACGTCGTTGAGGAATCGGGCGGCGGCGGCGCCGTCGACGACGCGATGATCGAAGGAGAGACTCAGCGGCATTTTCAGCCGGCCCTCGATCTTGCCTTCATGGACGCCCAACAGCCAGCGCGACCGGCCCAGCAGCAAGACGGCCACTTCGGGATGGTTGATGATCGGAGTGCTATACGCCCCGCCGACGGCGCCGAGGTTGCTGATCGTAAACGTGCCGCCGCGCAGTTCATCGACGCCGAACTCCGCCGAGCGCGCGAGCGGCCAGCAGCGTCAGCTCGCGGGCGAGATCGACAATCCCCAGCCGATCGGCGTTGCGAATGACCGGCACCACCAGCCCCCGCGGCGTATCGACGGCCACCCCGAGATTGACATATTGCTTGTAGACGATCTCCCCCTTCTCGTCGTCGAGGCTCGCATTGAGCAGGGGATGTTGCCGCAGCGCCATCGCGATGGCCTTCATGGCGAACGGCATGGCCGTTAGCTTGACCGTCGGGCCAAGATACGCGGCGGGAATCGTCTTGCGGAGGCGTTCCAACTCGGTCACGTCGGCGTCGTCGAAGTTGGTCACGTGCGGGATCGTGCTAGCCGACTTGGTCATCTGCGCGGCGATGGTGCGGCGAATTCCGCGACATCGGCTCGCGGCGGACGTGGCCGTAGGCGTCTTCGCCCAGAATGCCCGGCGGCACGGCCGGCTCGCGGCTGAACCGCGTTGGGCAGGGACTCCGACGGACGGCGCCTCCGACGGTTCGGCCCGCTCCGGCGGCAGCCGGCGACGCCACTTGCGCCGCCGCGGCGCGGACGTCCTCGGCAGTGATTCGGCCACTGCTGCCGCTGCCTTTGCACGTGTGACAAATCGACGCCAAGCTCGCGGGCCAGCCGGCGGGCTTCCGGCCCCGCGGACGACTTCCTTCGCGGCGGCCGGCTCCGCAGCAGCGGCTTGCAGCTTCGCAGAAGCATCCGCTTGCGGTTTCGCAGGCGGAGCAGCTATCGCGACTTCCGCCTCGGCCGACTCCGTTTCCACGCTCAGCAGCGACTCGCCAACCTTGACGGTCTGCCCCTTGGCAACGCAGACCTTGCTGATCTTGCCGGCGTGCGGACAAGGGATTTCCACGACCGCCTTGTCGGTCTCGACCTCCAGCACGCCGTCGTTGGCGGCGATCACGTCGCCCTCGCGAACCAGCACGCTGACCACGTCGCCGCTCGGCAATGTTTTCGCCGAGTGCGGGGAGTTTGAAGTCCACGTTCATGCTGTTTCTCAGGGGGTCATGGGTGTTAGAGGTTGGCTGCCAGAATGCTGACGTCCACATTGAAATAACCGGCCAATTTGCGGATCATCGCCGGCTGAACGTCCGTTTTCTTCCGGCAAGCACTTCGGAGATCGTCGATTTGGCGATGCCCGCTCTTGGCTCACTTGGTTTGGGTGACGCCCTTGCTTCCATCAGATGCCGGAGCATGTCGGCGTCGGCTGCGGGGCCGATGGCGTGGTGTTCGTCCTCGTAGCAGGCAACCAGATCGCTCAGGGCATCGAGATACATTTCCTCGCCGTCATCCAATTTACCCTTTGCCAACAGCCGATCCAAGACCTCCCCCGCGGCCTCAAGATGCTCCTCTGATTTGATGACCGCCAAGGGAAACGCCAGCACGAGTTCGAGATAGGAATCTCGATTCTTGCCCTTCGGAGACCGAATTTGGTTTTGCAGTCATGGTTCACCGTGGCTTCCGTTGCCGAGTTGCGGCCGCGTCTGACGATTTCTCGCGTTTAGGGGGAGGAGCGAAACATCCACACTCCACTCTCCATCTGTCGTCGTCATACTCCCGATGTGTCATCACCTTGAGAATGAAGACCTTCTGGGCGACGTATAGGATGCGGACAACGAGACGGTATTTGTTGCCTCCGATATTGAAAACTACGCAGGTGCCGACGCTGCTGGCGTTGCCAAACTGCTTCTTTACGTCAACCCAGGATTGCCAACAAACGCTCTTGCTGCTGACGTGGGTATGCCATGCCCGCAACGGACCTTCGGCATCACGGTGGGCGTGCGATTCCCAAAATCGTCTCAACCGTGCCTTGGAGATGACCCGCATCCACTATCCTTCTATCGGCATTTGCGACTATTTTAGTTCGCAAAACACGAACCGTCAAGGCCGCATTGAAACGACATTGAAACCGGGGCGCAGCTAGTATTGACAAATTGGGGCATCTGGCGATAGGCTTCGGCCATGCCGAGACGAGAGCGGGTGACTCCTGGCGGACTTGTTTACCATGTTCTGGATCGCACGGTGGCCGGGCTTCCATTTGGGTAAGACCGGTGAACGAGCCAATGACGGAGAAGGAAGTGGAACGCTTTCGCACGTGCATTGCCAGGAATCGACCCTATGGCAACGAGGCGTGGCAAAACGATCAACCGAAACGGTTGGGGCTGTCGCATACCCTGCCTTCTGAAGGTCGGCCAAAGAGCATTGGTCGTCCACGGTAGCCTAAAGAACTGGCCACGTCCCCGTTCCAACTCTGGCATCCCACGGGACAACGAAACCGCTGACAATGCGTTTTCAAATTGACATTGGCCGCGCCGTAGACGCCCTTGGCGGACTTTGCCAAATCCGTTGGCAGGGGGTTGCCATTCTGTTGAAGAGGCGCCATGTTTTTGAGCGCAAGCATGAGGGACTAATCTGGATGTGGCCAGACGGTGTGGAATACACGCTATGGTGTCCTCGTCTTCGTGTTGGAGGAAGATGGAACTGGAGCATATCTTCAGACAACGTAACACACTGTCTCGGACGAATACCCCGTCGGCCTTTGCGCAAGACGATCTGCGAGGTGCAACTTGAGATGGAATGGAATCTCAGTGGATATCTGTTCACATTCAAGCCAATTCGGTGTTCCGGCGGGCAACTCGTGCAACCCGGGGGAAGGCGTGTTGCATTGTGGGATGGTCAAGGGGGTTGCGCCAGAGCGGTCAGGCGAGGAATCTGGGTCGAGGGCGTTTGGCGAAACAGCCTTCCCGAGAGCATAATGCCCTTGATTGTTGGAATGATTCTTGCGCAACTGTGGGACTATCGTTGACCGGGACGCCGGTCGGTGATTAGGAGTCGAAACCGGAACGCAGCTAGTATTGACATGTCGGCGCTTGTGATCGGCTTCGGCCATGCCGAGACGAGTACGGGCGACTTCTGGCGGACTTGTTTACCACGTTCTGAATCGCATGGTGGTCGGGCCTCCATTGGCCGACGATATTGACGGTCTGACGCCCCATAGGGACCGGCAAGTCAATTACTGTCGTACTCTTCACGCTCCGCGGCAACCGTTCACTGGGCGGCAAGCGGACGGAGGAGGTTTTCGGCGACAGTATCCGCCGCAGGAGAAGATATTTCTCCGAAAACCTCCTCCGTCCCCCTCTGTTTCCGGCCTGTGAACGCTTACGCCGCGAGCTAACAACTCCCGCAGCATAGTGGCACGCCACGCACACTCCGGGAGCCGTTGGCTCCCGGCTATTGCTGCACTGCTTGTCGGACGCAGGAAACAGCTTCCCCGCTTGCGACACGATGCAACCGCGTTTATCATTAGTCGTTTTGCCGCGTGTTCCTGCCCCTGCCCCCATGATTCGCCGCATCGATACACCCCCTGAAGTTCCGCTGCCGTTGTTGATAACGGGCGTGGCCGGCGTGCCGGGCTACAACGCGATGGCGTACTTCCACGCGAAGTACCCCGGCCAGGTCATCGGGATTCGCCAGGCCGACAACTTCCGGCTGGTCGGCCCGGGCGTGGTCGCCTGCAATGCCGAAGATCGCGAAGGATTGGCGCGGCTCTTCCAACAGTACGAGTTTGCCTCCGTGCTCGACTGTGCCGGCAACTGCGCGTTGAAGCAGTGCGAACTGGCCCCGGAAATCGCCTGGCGAATCAACGTCGAGGGGGTGCAAAACCTGCTGTCGCAGAGCGTGCCGCGCGGCGCGCGGTTGGTGCATCTCTCCTGCGATCTGGTCTTTTCGGGCGACGACGGCCGCGGCGGCTACGTCGAGACCGATCCGACCGATCCGGTCACCGTCTATGGCCGTACGATGGCGGTCGGCGAAGAGGTCGTGCTCGCCGCCGACCCGACCGCCTGCATCCTGCGGATTTCGCTGCCGATGGGCGTAAGTTTCAGCGGCCACGCCGGGGCGATCGACTGGATTGTCTCGCGCTTCAAGAAATCGCGGCCGGCCACGCTCTATTTCGACGAAATCCGCACGCCCACGTACACCGACTGCCTCAATCGTTTGTACGAGCGGATGCTCTGCAACGAACTCGGCGGCATTTTTCACGCCGGGGCGCGGCGGTGGCTGAGCCTCTACCAGATCGCACAGATCATCAATCGCGTGGGCGGCTACGACGCGGATTGTCTGATGGGGACGCCGCGTCACGACGCCGGCCCGATCCCGCCGCGTGCCGGCAACGTCTGCATGGACTCGGGCAAGCTGATCCGCACGTTGGGCTGCGACCCCTTCGACCCCTGGCCCTATTGCGACGGGTTGGTGCCCACGCACGCCGACTGGCACCGCGAGCGTCCGCCGGGCGAGCCCCGATCGGCGAAGCAGTTGCTGCGGGTGTTGGCGGCGAACCCGAACGTCGCAGGCAAGACGAACGCTCCTGCGTGACGACCGTGGCAGACAAGAATGTCTGCCCCACTGTGCCGACGAATGCGGGCTAGGCTGAGGGCTGTTCGCAAGCGGGTTTCGGGCTTTGCTGTGAATCGCTCACGCCGGGTTCCTTTACGGGCGCCAGCCGAGGGTTGGTCACGAGACGGGGAACCTCTGGGCCGAGCACTTGATTCCGCTGCAAGGTCTTTGCTTTGACATGCAGTCGGTCGACGACGGAACTGACGCCGTCGAGATGGCGAGCAGCCTGGACGGCCGCGTTTCGCTGGTGTTCATACTCGATGTCGCCCGACAGGGTCACCACCCCCTTTGCGGTTTGCACCGCGATCCTGCAAGGCGACCTCATGCCTCGAGCCGAGAGTTGCTGGCGTGACCTTCAGGTTGATCGCCTTGTCTGAAATGACCTCTTTGTGCCACATAATCGTCGCTCCCGTGAGAGGCAAACCGAGTACCCGCACCCGGAAGGGGAGGCGACCGCGTCGCTGAGGCTTGGTCAGTGAGAGGAGGATGTCTGACCTTCCTCCCCGATTATACAGCATATTCGCACCCGTGGGAAGGGGTTATCCTGGACTCAGAGCCCTTGCCCGTGTACACTTGCAGGTGCTTGGCTGGTTTTGCTTCCCACGCGGCGAACAAGCTCGCCGGCTAAACACTAGCGGGCTGATGCGGCATTCCGGGAGGGTTCGTTCCGATGTCGCCGGCGGCCGAAAATGTGATCGAACGGCTCGACGGGGCGCGGCAGAAGTGGTGGCTCTTCTCGCTTCTGACCACCGCCGTGCTGGCGGCGTGCGTCTCGCTGGCCGCGTTCCTGCTGCTGATGCTGGCCGACGCCTTTCTGAAGTTTTCGCAAGGCTGGCTGCTAGGGTTGCTCGTCGGCGTGGCTGCTGCTGAGCGGCGTGATGACGGCGATCGTCGCCCGGCGGCTGCTTCGCGGGCAGCGGAGCCTCGAGGCCGCGGCTCGCCGCGTCGAGGCCGAGTTTCCCGAGCTCGGCAACAGCCTGATCAATCTGGTGCAGCTTTCCGAAGACGCGAAGAACGCCAGCCCGGCGTTCCGCGAGGCCGCCGTCAACGAGGCGGCCGCGCAGATCGGAAACGCTGCCGCTCGACCGGGCGCCCGCCCGCGAGTCGCGGCCGCGTCGATTGCTGCACTGTATGCAAACGCCGCGCGATCTGGCCGAGTCGCTGGTGCGTGCTCGGCCTGCTGATCGCGGTCGCGGTGCTGTGCCAGACGTGGATTCCCGGCTGGAGTTCGACGCGTCGTCTCGGCTGTTGACGCCGTGGAAGTTCGTTCCTTCGGTCGGATCGGTCAAGATCGTCAACGTCACGCCCGGCAACGCCGAGGTGCTGGTCGGCGACAGCGTCGAGATCGCCGCCGAGATCGAAAACCCCGACGCCAAGCCGCATCGCGGCCTGGCTGTTTGTCGCGGGCGACGGCGAGCCCGAATCGAAGCTGCCGATGTCCGCCGACAAGAAGCACCTGCGACTACAAGGCCGACCGTTCCCTCGGTGCTCAAGTCGTTTCGCTATCGCTTGGAGATCGGCGATTCGCAGACCGAGCGGTATTCGATCGGCGTGCGCGAGAAGCCGGTCGTCGAAAGTGCGGAAGTGACGTTTCGATACCCTGCGTACCTCGGCCGCAAGGACGAGACGGTTCGCCAGACGAGCCTGGACATCGAAGCGCCGCAGTACACGCGTGGCGGGGCTGCGTTTGCGGGCTTCGCACGCCGGTGGCCAGGGGTATCTGGAGACGGGACGCGAGCATTTCTTCGGCCGCGTCGACGGAGGAAGGCCGAGTCGCTGACGGCCGACTGCCCATTGTTGACGGAACGGCACGTATCTCGTGCGGCTGTTCAACGACGTCGGGCCACACCGATCGCAACCCGCGGCAAAACCGCGTTACGGTGCTTCCGCGACGCGCCGCCGACGGTCGAACTGCTCAAGCCGGCCCGGCAAACCACCGCCGCGCCCGGCGCGAAGATCGTCGTGGTGATCCGCGCCGGCGACGATCACGGCCTCGGGCGTCTGCAATTGGAGATGAAGACCGTGCTGCCGAGCCCGCCGCGCCGACGGCCAAAAAGGACCGCACACCGCCGACCGACGGCGACGCCGTGACCGTGCTGTCAGCAGTGGCCGACTTCGCAGGCGACTCGACCACGGCCGTCCGTCGCAATATCGTTTGGAGCTGAAACGCGGCGTGGTCAAGCCCGGCCAGACGATTCTTCTCCGCGCGGTGGCCTGGGACAAGCGAGCCGTCAGCGACTGGGGGCTCGATCTGAAGCCGCAACAGACGGCCGGCAGTTGGCACGCGATCAAGATCGTCTCCGCGCGACGCCGAAGCGGCGGCCGCCCTTGAAGCAGCTCGACGGGCTGCGCGAGTCGATCTGGAAACTACTCGAAAAGCAACTCCTCGCCCGCGCCGCCGCCGCGCATTGTCTCCCCTCGCCCTTTGGGAGAGGGGCCGGCGGTGAGGGCCGATCAACCGGCAAGCAACCCTCACCCTAGCCCTCTCCCGAAGGGAGAGGGGACCGATTCTGCCAGCCCTCTTCCAACAGCAGACGCGGCAAAGATCGTGGCCGATGTCCGCACGCGGCAGATCGACATTCAGAAATCGACGGCCGAACTGGCGAAATCGATCGGGGCGACCGACCGCAAGGAACGGCTGACGATCAAGCGGGTTTTGAGCGGCCTGGCATTCGGCGATATGCTCGAAGCGGTCGCCCTATGCGACGCAATGCTGAAGGGCCACACGCCGCCGACAAGCCGCACGGCCGACGTGCCTCCGCCTCGAACATGGCGGCAAGAAGCACCGTTTAGCAGCCGCCGGCACGGCGGCTAACAAGATCCCGTGATGCGTCTGACGGCGGCGCAAGATCGGATCATCGTCGTGTTGCGGAAGCTGCTCGACGTCGCTCGGCAGGCGCAGACCGACGTGCTGGCCGAAATGAACAAGCGGCCCGGCGGCGACCTGCCCGACGACGCCAAGCAGAAGCTCGAGGAACTCCGCAAGAAGCTCGACAAGTTCCTCGGCCAGCAGAAGAAGATCATCGAGGCCAGCGAAAACCTGGCCAAGACGCCGGTCGAGGACTTCACGGCGAAGGAAGAGGAACTGCTCAAGACGCATGGCCGCCGCCGAGGACGATTGGGCGAAGTTCATGAAGGATCTGCATTCCGATTTGAGCAAGCTGCCCGAGCAGGATTTTGCCAACCCCTCGACGGCCAAGGAACTGGTCGAAATCCAGACCGAACTCAAGATGGCGGAAGACGCGCTGACTGAAGAAGTCGGCCGACATCGCCGTGCCGCTGGAGCAGTTGGGCTACGAGATGGCCGAGGAACTGAAGACGAACATCGAGAAGTGGCTGCCCGACACGCCCGACCGCGAAAAATGGAGCCAGGAGGAATCGCTGACCGACAAGGACAAAGAGGCCCCGATGGCCGAATTGCCCGGCGAACTGGAGGACCTGGTCGGCGACCTGATGGAGGAGGAGGAGGACCTGTTCGACGAGATGGAGGACGTCTCGAGCAGCGCGGCCGATTCGCTCGACAAGGGCGCCGGCTGGGACGCCATGGACGGGCCGATCTCGAACATGAGCGCCAAGGGCGTGACCGGCAACCGGCTTGCCCAACACGAGCGAGATCGGCGGCCGGTCGGGCGAGGGACGGCAGGGCAAGTCGAGCGGCGAGTTCGTCGGCGACGAGGCCGTCGGCAAGGGCGGCCGCAAGACGCCCAGCCGGCTGACGCCCGATCCGTATCGTCAAGGGCCAGATCAAGGACCACAGCAAGCACCCGGCCGGCGGCGCCACCGGCGGCGGCAAGGAGAGCGGCAAGGGCGGCGAGGGGCTCGAAGGGCCCGTCCCGCGCAACCCCGGCCCACGCGACGCCCAACGGCTGGCCGGCAAGCAGGCCGCGCTGCGCAACAAGGCCGAGGGCATCGACCTGAAGTTCCAGGTGGCCAACTTCCATCACACCGACCTGGAGAAGATGATCGAGCTCATGGCGCAGGTCGAGCGCGACCTGAAGGCCGGCCGCTACCAGAACGCCCTGCGGCAGCGAAAGGTGCTGGCCGAAGGGCTCGGCAACGTCAAGCAGTACCTCGAAGGCGAGTTCGAGGTCCGCAAGGACACCACGGCGAATCTGCCCGCCGACATCCAGAAGGAAATCCTCGGCGGCATGCAAGACCCCTCGCCCGCCGGCTGGGAGGAACTGAACCGGCAGTACTTCGAGCGGCTCTCCGGCGGCGGCGAGGAGACGGCGCCGGCAGAGAAGGAAGGGAAGAAGGAAGAAAAGGAGGAAAAAGGGGAATGAGACGAGGGACGTTCGCGCTGCGCAAGCACGTATCGCCGGAACCGGTATTCGACCGCAGATGAGCAGAGGAACGCAGAGAAGGCGGGTGGGGATTGCCATTCGACCGACGTGTTTCTCGCATTGCTGCGGACAGCTGCTTGCCTGTTGAATGACACCCCGCGAATCGCAACATGATTCTTTCGGCTATGACACGTCTGCGATGCTCTGCGTCCTCTGCGTTGATCGGTCGACGCATGTGCTGCGACGCGTCCTTGCTCCCCTTTTTCCCGCTTTTCCCTTTTTCCTTTCTTGCGTGCTGGTCTTTTGTCTCGTGTTGCCGCCGCTTTGCTGTTGTGCCGCCGATGCCCGCAAGGTTGTGATTCCGTTCGATTTCGTCTCGAAGTTCGACGACGGCCGCTACGGCCAGATCGTCGGCGACATGATCTGGAAGAAGCTCTCCGCCGACGGCGGCTTCATCGTGCCCGAGATCGATGCTCGACGTCCGCGACTACTGCGAAAGCCACAAGCTGCGGCCCTCGCCCGAGATGGACCCTGCGACAAGATGAAGCAGATCGTCGCGGACGATTTTGGCGGCCAGATCGGCATCTGGGGAAGCGTCGAGCGGGCGCCCGGCACGCGAGGGCGAAATCTACGACCTGGCGATCAAATGCGTCGATTTCTCGGCGAAACCGAAGCCGAAGGTGATCTACGAGTCAAGGCCCGCACCAAGTCGGTCAGCGAAATCCCGCACCTCTACGTCAAGGCAGATGCTCGACGCGCTGCACGGAGAAGACCGGCGGCCGCGGCGTGGCCAACTCCGTTGGCCGAAAGCGAACTGGAAGAAGAACAAGAACCTCGTCGTCGGCGATTTCCAGCACGGCGCCGGCGGCGTGCCCAAGGGCTGGGCCAAGCGGCCGGCCAGCAGCGCGAGCCGCTCGGCGGGCTGGTCCGCTGGACGACCGAGAAGGGCAACGCCGACAACAAAGTCGTTCGCTTCACGCTCGACCGGAACGTGGCCGAAAACGAAGGCGTGATGTACTACAGCGACTTCTTCCCGGTCGAGGAGGGGGCGACGTACCGTTTCCAGTGCCGCTGGCGCTCCACCGCCCCCGCCGTGAAGGTCTTCATCAAGTGCTACGACGACTGACGAGACCGGCCGGCGGCGCGAGGTCTATCGCAGCCAGCAGAACCTCAAAGGACCCGAACGACCAGTGGAACACGCAGACCGAAGACTTCACGCCGAAGCACACCGAAGTACTCGCCGAAGTGGGGCCGGGTGATGCTCTATGCGTATCTCAATCCCGGCGAGGTCGAGTTCGACGACGTCGTGGTCAAGCAGATTACGCCCGCCCCGCCCGAGCAGTCGCGGCCAAGCTGCGCCGCCCTTCGAGCGAGTCGAAAATCACCGTCAAGGAGATGGAAGAGAACGAGCGGCGCAGCCGGGGAGTCGAAAAGCGGGGGAGAATAGGACGTCGGCGAAATCGACAGTACGAAAGCGAGGGGTCAAACCGCCGCCGATTCCCGGATGTTCTGGATGGTGATTCTTCGGATCGTGGTTCACCTGCGGAACCGGCAGTCCTTGTTCCTTGAGAAGTTCAACGTGTTCCTTCATGCCCCACTTGGCTTGGTAGAGACAATCTTCGATGGAATGACCGATGCCCGTGAAGCCTTCAAGATCGGGCGAGTAGAACCCGAAATAGTCCGGCGACTCGGTCGCTTCAATCACCAACGAATAGGGCAATTCGATCATGTCTCGTCTCCCGCAGCCTGCTCTTTCGCCCGCTTTCGAGAATGCTGCATTGGTGGTAGGCACTAACAGCGGTAGAATAGAATGATACTCGGCTTTGAGGCTGAGGGAAGGTCTTTCAGTCTAAGACGTTGATGGCTACCCTTTCACTAGCCCAGGCGTTTACGCCTGGGGAAGAACGCCGCGTCACCTGTTCCTCCTTTTTCCCGTTAGCCCCCTTAAGGGGGCCGGGTCAAAAGGAAGGGGGTGCGGCTCTCTTTTCCCAGGCGTAAACGCCTGGGCTAGTGAAACGGCGCGTTGTCAATGTCTGTTGATCGCGGTAATGCCGCCCTGCCTACAACATGCCCCATCACAATCATTCCGACTATTCATCCGCGCGACTTCGGCACCAGCCCGCTGATGTTCTACTACGAGGTCACGCTGGCGTGCGATCTGGCGTGCAAGCATTGCCGGGCGTCGGCGCAAGAGCAGCCGCACCCGGACGAGCTTTCGACTGCCCAGGCCAAGGCGCTGCTCGACCAGGCCGCCGCGTTTCCGCGTCGCCCGACGCTGGTTTTCACCGGCGGCGATCCGCTGAAGCGGGCCGACCTGCTCGGAGTTGATCCGCCATGCCGTCGCCGTCGGATTGCAGCCGGCGCTGACCCCTTCGGCCACGCCGCTGGCCACCTTCGAGGCGTTCGAGCGGGTGCGCGCGGCCGGCGTTCGCGCGCTGGGCATCAGCCTCGACGGCGCCGATGCCGCCACGCACGACGCCTTCCGCGGCTTCGAGGGAAGTTTCGATCGCACGATGCAGATGCTCGATTTCGCCAGAACGCTGGAAATGCCCGTGCAGGTCAACACGACGATCACCCGCCGCAACGTCGCCCAGGTCGATGCCATCGCCGAACTGCTGGCCGGCAAGGGGATCGCCATGTGGTCGGTCTTCTTCCTCGTGCCGGTGGGCCGGGGCGTCGAGGAGGAGCGGATTTCGCCGGCGGAATACGAGCTGGTGTTCGAGCGGCTGTGGAATCATTCGCGGCGGCAGCCATACGCGGTGAAAACGACCGAGGCCCCGCATTATCGCCGTTTCGTGCTCCAGCACGGCGGCGATCCGCTGGCCGGGCCCGACGCAGCACACGGCCGAAGCCGCCGCGCGCCGCTGGGCATCGGCGACGGCCGAGGGATCATGTTCGTCAGCCACACCGGCGAGATCTTTCCCGCCGGCTTCCTGCCGATCTGCTGCGGGCGTTTCCGCACGACTCGGTGATCGACGCCTATCAGAACCATCCCGGTGTTTCGAGCCCTGCGCGAGCCCGACGGCTTCAAGGGCCGCTGCGGCATCTGCGAATACCGGCAGGTCTGCGGCGGCAGCCGCGCAGGGCTTCGCCTGCCGCGATTCCTGCCGTCCCGTGACCGGGGCGACTATTCTCTGGCAGAGCGATCCCGACTGCGGCTACCAGCCGAAACCTGCGGCGTGCGCGATCTACTTTCCGACGCAGAAGCGGCTGAAGATTCGGTCTAAGACGTCGTCGGTGTAGACGGCGCCGACCACCTTGCCGAGTTCGTCGAGGGCGAGTGCGGATTTCGGCGGCCGCCAACTCCTCTTGGCCCGCGGCGCCGACGCTGCGGGCTTGCCGCAGACGACTCGGCGGCCAGCCGCAGCGACTCGCGGCATCGGGCGGCGGTCGCTGCAACCACGCCGCCGTGCGTGTCGGCGGCGGCAATGGCACCCTTCGCCGCAACTGGCCGCGCAACGCCTGCACGCCCTGCCCCGTCCGGCTGCTGGTTTCGATGGCCGCCACGCCGCGTCGATCGCCCGCGGGGCATCGCACTTCGTCAACACGACAATCCGTTGCTCGTCTGCGGTCCTGCCGCAACTCGCAACGTTCCCAAGTCGTCGATCGGGCGGGTCGAATCGAGACACAACACTTCAACGTGGGCCGAGCGGCGTTGCGAGTCGGTCGCAAGTTGGGCGACGTGCTCGATGCTGGGGACTGTCCCAATTTTCGTCTCAGCGAAAATGGGACTGTCCCCTTCGCCGCGGTCAAGCGGCTGGTCGAGTCCCGCCGTGTCGATCAGGCGGCACTTCACGCCGTCGAAGTCGAGTTCGGCGACGAGATAGTCGCGGGTCGTGCCGGGCTGGTGCGACACCAACGCCGCCGAACTGCCGGCGATCGCGTTGAACAGGCTGCTCTTGCCGGTGTTCGGCCGGCCGACCAATACGGCCTGCACCGCATCGACCGTCTCGCCGCGGGAGTCCATCTGCCGCTGGACGGCAGCCACCTGACTCTCGGCCTCGGCCAGCCGGCGGTCCAACTCCTCGCGGGTGAGGAAGGAAGATCCTCGTCGGCGAAATCGAAGCCGGCCTCCAAGTGGGCCAACAGCTCGAGCGAGATCGTCGCGCAGCCGGTGCAGCGGGCGGGCCAGCCCGCCGGCGAGTTGGTCGAGTGCGGCGTCGAGTGCGGCGGGGCTCTCGGCGTCGATCACGCCCAAGACGGCCTCGGCCTGGGTCAGGTCGATTCGCCCGGCCAGGAACGCCCGCAAGCGTGAACTCCCCGGTCCGGCCAGCCGCGCGCCGGCGGCGCAGACGGCCCGCAGCACCATTTGCAGCAGCGGCGGCGAGCCGATGGTGTGAATCTCGACGACCGGCTGGCCGGTGTAACCGCGGCGGGGCCAAAAATAGACGTCGCAAGGGATGGGCGAATGAAGCTCGGCGAGATGGAGCGAGCCGGGGAAAACGTGTGGAGCGGAAGGGGACGGAGGAGGTTGCCGGCAAGACGTATTCAACTTGGAGGAATTCGTCTCCGACCACCTCCTCCGTCCCCGTCGCGGCCAGACCGCCTGCGAACAGGCCGCCTGTGCATTCGGCCGCCCGTGGTCCGCTGATGCGTAGGATGCCGCGTGCCGCGCCCCCCGGCGGCGAGGCGATGGCGGCGATGGTGTCGTCGAGCGGGAGCATGATGGTTACGGCCGCCCTTGATTACAGGCGATATGGCAAGTATACTTATCCCGGTGGGTTTGTCAGCGACAGTCCAATCACTTTCCGCGAGATTCCGTTATGACACAACTGCTGGAGAAGGCTTTCAGCGAAGCGGGAAAACTCACCCCGGCCGAACAGGATTTGCTCGCTTCTCGACTGCTCGCCGAGTTGAGTGAAGAGGACGAGTTCGACCGGGCAATTGCCGCATCTGCCGACAAACTGGCGTCGCTTGCCAATGCGGCCCTCGCCGAGCACCGCGGAGGATATACGCAGGAATTGGACCCCGACCGGCTATGAAATCCTACACGACGCGGCAGTTTCGCCAGCTTTTCGCGTCGCTTCCGCTTCGCGTCCAGCGTCAAGCGCGACAAGCGTACCGTTTGTTCCGTCAGAACGCTGCCTATCCCGGGCTCCATTTCAAGCGGGTGCATGGCGATCCGCCCATCTACTCGGCCCGCGTCGGCATTGGCTACCGCGCCGTGGGGGTTCTCGATGGCGACACGATCGCTTGGTTTTGGATTGGTTCGCACGCCAACTACGACCGGCTCTTGGATGCCTTGTAGAACACTCGCCTTCGCTTGCCCGCCGCGCGGCGACGAGGGATGCAGTTAGGATTTGGTCCAAAACAAGTGCCACGTTTCCCGTATTCCTCTCGCTCCGCGGGAGGTCGGGACGTCACGCCGAGCGTGATGAGTACCGAAGTTGTCCGTAACTAGGTCCTGAACAATCTCCTCCTACTTCTTCTTCTTTTTCGCAGCGGCGGTGGCGGCAGCGGCGGCGTTTGCTCGGTCCCGCGCCTTTGCCTCGGCCCTGGTTTCGCTGCTTCCGCCGGCGGCGAGAGGGGTCGCTTTCGGCAGGAAGCGCCGTTCGGCCAGGCCCCAGAGACTCGACGCGATGAAGTAGATGCACAACCCGCTGGCCACCTTGTAGAACAATACGCCCATGAAGATCATCATGTACTTCATCATCTTCTGCGTCATCGCCGCCTGTGCGTCGGTGGCGGGCGGCATGAACATCTTCTGCTGCACGATGAACAACACGATGGTCAGCACCGGCAGGAGATTGAAGTACGGCCCGAGGGCCAACATGCTGTTGCCTTCGAGGAACCACTGCGGCCAGCCCAGCGACGTCCAGTTGCAGAGCATGTCGGGGCCGGCCAGGTTCGAGCACCACTGGATCGAATTGCGTGAACAGCGGGGCGTCGCGGAGCTCGATCGCCACCATCAGCGCCCGGTACAGCCCGATAAAAACCGGCATCTGAATGAAGATCGGCAGGCAGCCGGCCAGCGGATTGTAGTTGTGCTTGCGGAACAGTTCCTGCTGGGCCTTGGCGCGGGCCTCCGCGTTGCCCTTGTGCTTCTCCTGGAGCTTCTTCATTTCCGGCTGCAACATTTGCATCTTCTGCGCGCCGGCCGCCTGCTTCAGGCTCAAGGGAAACATGCAACCGCGCACCAACACCGTCAGCAGAATGATGGCAATTCCGTAATTGCCGAACACCGCGTAGAACCAGTAGAGGATGTGCGCCAGCGGCTCGGCGACAAACTGGAACCAGCCGTAGTAAATCAAGTCGCCCAAACCGTAGGGCTTGACGATCGACTCCTTCTTCGGGCCGGTGAAAAACTTGAACTTCTGCGTGAGCGTCTCGCCCGGCTTCAATTCCTTCAGCGGCGCTGATCAGCCGGCACGAGGTGTTGATCAGCTTCGGGCTGCTTTCGGATCGGCTTTGCCGACGTAGATCGGCATCAACTCTGTCGAACAGACCTCCTGCGGGTTCTTGCGCTGGGGCATGAGCACCGCCGAGAAATACTGGGCGTCGACGCCGATGAAGGTCATCATCTTGTCGGGCGGCTTGTCGCGGCCGTCGGTCAGATCCTTGCCGCTGACGATCTTGGCGGCGTCGTACATCTCCGGCGTCTGTCGGCCCAAGGCGATGATGAACTCGCGGAGCCCGAGCCCGCCGCAGCGGGTCACTCGCGCTCGCGTACCAGGCCCCTTCGGTGGGCAGGCCGTTGGGGCCGTCGAGGCGGTAGGCCACCTTGTGCGACTGGTCCGCCTCGGTGGCGATGTTGCGAATCTCGATCTCAAACTCAAGATGATACGCCGGATAGTTCTCGTCCTTCTGCGATTCTGGCGGGCACGGGCGCCAGGCGGTAGGTCTTGGTGATCTCCAGGCCCTTGTCCGGCAGCATGTAACGGAACTGCGCGACGTCCTTGTCGCCGGTGGGGACGATTTTCCAGTTGGCCGTCCGCAGATGCAAGCCGTCAAGCTCGTCGCCGATCAACTCTTCGATGGCGGCTCTCCTTGAGCACCGCCTCTTCGGCCTCCGTCTGCTTCTCCCCCTTTCTTCGCTGCTTTGTCCTCGGCCTCCCATTTGTCCTTTTTCGCCTGTCTCTATCTTGTCGAGCTTCTGGTCGTCGTACTGCTGCAACGTCAGCGAGCATCGAGAGCGGGGCGTCCGTGCTCGGGCTTAATCACTTCCAGCGGAATGCGGCGCAGCGTCGCCTCGTCTTCGCAGTTCTGCTTGCCGTCGCGCAGCACGCCAATCTTCGACCTTCGCTCGCGGCTTCGTCCTGGCCAACAGCCTCTCGAACGACGCATGATCGGCTGACCGGCTTGCCGTTGAACGACTTGATCACGTCGCCGGGCTGCAGCCCGGCCTTGGCGGCGGGGGTGCCCGGCCCGACCACCTGCAACCCGGCAGCCCTTTCCCGCCGGCCCGCGGATCCATGCACCAGATGGCCCAGATAGCCGTTGCGATGGTCGATGTCGCAATAGCGCGGGCTGCTCAGCTCGATCCGCTCGATCGCCGCGCCCTTGTTGGTCAAAGTGACCGACATGCGATAGGGTGCGTCGGGATCGGCCGAGCCGAGCGTGACCCATTGTTCGGGCACCTTGGGCTGCGGCTTGGCCTGGATGGCCGGGGCGGGCTTCTTCGGCTTCTCGGCTGGCTTGGCCGCCGGCTCTTTGGCCGCCGGCTTCGGCTGCGCCTTCTCCTTCTCGGCCGGCTTTGCCGCCCGCTTTTTCCGCCTGCTTCGCCGCAACCTGTTTCTGGGGCTGCTTGGGCGGCGGACGGCTCATGCATCAGCCACGAATAGCCGAGCAAAATGCCGAACGAGAGGACGAGAAACAGTACGAAACGGCGTTCCATTCACATATTCCTGCGGTGCTGCAACAAAATCAATACGTCAGTAGGACGAATTTCCGAATCCGTCCAAATTGTCGGGGCGATCTCCCCATCCGCCCAACTTCTCGGAACGGATTTCCACATCCGTCCTCACCGAGCTGCGCTGAGCGCCTATCGCCCGTCGCGAAGCCGGTCGCCGAGGAAATTGTCCAGATCGGGAATGTCGTAGATCTTCGAGATGGTCTTCTCGAACGGATACTCCACGCGGCGAAACCGCACCAGCTCGTCTTCCAGCACGACGTAGCAGGCGCGCGGGTCGCCGTCGCGGGGTTGCCCGACCGAACCGACGTTGATCATCACCTTGCCGCGTTCGAGGCGATACTCGTTGTCGAGTTCCTCGGGGCTGAAGAAATTGAAGCTCTCGGTGAACACTCCCGGCACGTGGGTATGGCCCTGGAAAGCGTATTGCGGAATCAGCGCGAAGATCTTTTCCAGCTTTCGCTTGTTGTAGATGTCTTCGGGAAAGACGTATTCGTTCAAGGGGTTGCGCGCCGAGCCGTGGACGAACAGCAGATTGTCCTCGATGCGGCTTCGGGGCAACTCGCCGAGGAAATCCCAACGCCGCTGCCGCATGGCGGCCGTGCCGGGGCCTTCTTCCAGTTGGCTCCGCGTCCAGAAAATCGCCCGCTCGGCGCCCGAATTGAAACCCTCGGGATCGAACAGCGCCCCCTGGTCGTGATTGCCCAGCAGGCAGACCTGGCACTTCATGATCTCATCGATCACTTCGCGGGGGTTGGGCCCGTAGCCGACCAGGTCGCCGAGGCAGTAGATCTCGGTGATGCCCTGGTCTCGAATGTCGGCCAACACCGCCTCGAGGCTCTCGATGTTGCTGTGGATGTCGCTGATGAGGGCTCGTTTCACGCTTTTGGACTTTCAGACGTCTTTCTTCAGCAACCTTGCAGCGGGCAAGGGGGGAAGGCGGATCGGGCGGATTGCATCGCAAAACCACAGTCTATTGTGACGCCTCGGGCGGGTCAAGTGGAGATGCCTCTTGTGGAACCGCAGCGAATCCGCCATGCTGGGTCGAAAAGGCGTCGCCGCTATGCGAATTCTCGCCATGGAAACCACCGACAAAACCGGCAGCGTCGCCGCGATCGACGGCGATAACCTCTTGGCGGAATTGATGTTAGATCATACGCCAACGCAGTGCCCAGTCGCTGGCCCCCGCCATCGCACGCCCTGTTGAAACAGGTCGGCTGGCTGCCGGCCGACGTCCAGTTGGTGGCCGTTTCGGTCGGCCCAGGCTCGTTCACCGGGCTGCGGGTCGGAGTGACCGCCGCCAAGGTCTTCGCCTACGCCGTCGGGGCCGAGGTTCTGGGCATCAATACGCTGGAAGCCATCGCGGCCAATTGCGCCGCCACGCGATCGCAGCGAAATATCGGTCGTCATCGACGCCCAACGCGGCGAGGTCGTGGTGCAATCGTTCGTTCGCAGCGCCGACGGTTGGTTCGAGCCGCCGGCACCGCAGGAACTTCTTGGACGCCGACGTCTGGCTGGCGCGACTTGCAAGCCAGTGGCAGTCGGCAGTCGGCAGTCGGCAGTCGGCAGTCGGCGAGAGGGCGGTGATCTCCGCACCATCGCCTTCCGTCAATCCCAAATCCCCAATCCCGTCCGTCATCACCGGTCCCGGGCCTCGTCCGACTGCCCGACCGTTTGCCGCCGGCGTCGAGGCGCTGGACCAAGCCTTGTGGCGTGCCGCGGCGCGCGGCCGTCGGGCGCGCTTGGCGGCTCGACACTATGCCGAGGGACGCCGCGACGACCTTTGGAAACTCGTTCCCCATTATTACCGCCGCAGCGCCGCCGAAGAAAAATGGGACGCAAGGATGGCGCAGACAATGACGAACACGCAACTCCAGGAATCGCTCTCGCTGGCCGACCGCGAAAAACGCTGGGTGGCCATGTCGTCGTTGGCGGCGGCCTTCCTGCTGACCGGCACGAAACTCGGCATCGGCCTCTGGACCAACAGCTTGGGCATCCTCTCCGAGGCCCTTCATTCGGGGCTCGATCTGGTGGCCGCCGCCGTCACGCTCTGGGCCGTCCGCGTCTCCAGCCGGCCCGCCGACCGCGAACATCACCTACGGCCACGGAAAGTTCGAGAACCTCTCGGCCCTGTTCGAGACCTGCTGCTGTTGGTCACCTGCGTTTGGATCATCCACGAGGCGGCGTCGCGGCTCTTCTTCGCACGAGGAATTCGACCTGACAATCAACGCCTGGGCGTTCGTGGTGGTGATCCTTTCGATCGTCGTCGATTTCTCGCGGTCCCGCGCGCTGAAGAGAGCCGCCGACAAGTATTCGAGCCAGGCACTGGAGGCCGACGCCCTGCACTTTTCGACCGACATCTGGTCGTCCGCTGGTCGTGTTGCTCGGGCTTGTGCGGCGTCTTGGTCGGGCGAGATGCTCGGAATCGCCTGGCTGAAGCAGGCCGACGCCGTGGCCGCCCTCGGCGTGGCCGCGATCGTCATCTGGGTCAGCATCAAGCTCGGCAAGAAGTCGGTCGACGACCTGCTGGACAGCGTGCCCGCGGGATTGCAGGAGCAGGTTTTCGCCGCCGCCCGGCAGGTTCCGGGCGTCGAAGAAGTGACCCGGCTTGCGGGTGCGCCGCAGCGGGCCGGAGATTTTCGCCGACGTGACGCTGGCCGTCGGCCGCGGCGCGGCGTTCGAGCGGGCGCACGACATCGCCCACGAAGTCGAGGCCGCCGTCGCCGTCGTTCTGCCGAACGCCGACGTCGTGGTTCACGTCGAGCCGGTCGCCGCCGAGCGAGGAAGACGTCACGACGGTCGTCCGCCTGCTGGCCGCGCGGCACGGCCTCGGCGCGCACGGCATTCGCATCTACGAAGAGAATCGGCAGCGCTGGCTCGAACTGCACCTCGAGGTCAGCGAGTCGCTGCTGTTGGACGAGGCCCATCGCCAGGCGACGGAGTTCGAGCGGGCGTTGCGGCAGAGCCTGCCCGGCGTGACGCGGATCGTCACCCACATCGAGCCCACCGGCGACGCCGTGGCCACGATTCGCGGCGAGCCGGCCGGACAGTCGCGAGGTGCAGAAGGCGATCGCCGATTTTCTGCAAGACTATCCGCTGCCGGTCAAGCCGCACGACGTGCAGGTGCAACAGGCCGGCGGCGAGTTGGCCGTCTCCTTCCATTGCACGCTCGACGCCTCGACCGCCATCACCGACGCCCACGAGTTGACCGTGCGGCTGGAAGAGTATCTCCGCGCCCACGTGTCGGGCCTGGGCCGCGTGGCGATCCACGTCGAGCCGGACAAGGGAGAACGCGCATAAATCGGAACCGAGCATGCGACCTCTGCAAAGCCTCCCAGAAGGCCCCTTTTTTCACTTGTTCCAGACGAGAACTGGCTTTAAGGTATGAAGACAAGAGC
>CAWFIG010000003.1:0-32354 GCA_963815695.1 uncultured Planctomycetia bacterium | reverse complement strand
CAGCGCTCCGTAGAAGAACCTCCACAACCGCTCAGCGATGAGCTCCTGCGAGTCAGCCGCGCGGGCGTACTCGTAGTGGTGGAAGACGGCAATCAGCAATTGGGTCACCAGCCACGCGTCGTACGCCGGATCCGGCGGCGCGCCAGCAGCCCTTCCTGCATCGCAGCCCGAATCTCGGGCTCGACAAGGTCGGTGAAGGGACGCGTCGCCTGTGCCAGCTCCTGCGGGTACAGCCGGTGCAGCCGCCAATGCTCGGTCGTGATGAAGCGCGCCCCGGCGTCGGGCTGTGCCTCACCGGCGGCGACGGGTACCACCGAGGTCACGTAGAACCGCAGGCGCGCCACCGGAATCCGGGAGGTCGCGGCCGCGCTGCTTGAGGTCGGTGCAGGTGTCGGCGACCAGATCTTCGATGACGGCGAGGAGCACCTGATCCTTGCTGGAGAAGTACTTGTAGAACGTCTGGATCGCGACCCCCGGCTTCCTTCACCAGCTCCTGGGTGGTGGAGTTGGAATCCTTTTACGGCCGTCAGCCGGCGGGCCGCCTGCACGATCTGGTGCGCCCGCTGGACGCTGCGAACGCGCGAGCGCTGCACGCTCACCGACTGCTCGACGGCCCGCTCCGCCCACGACGACGTGGGTAGGTCGGGAACGTCATCGGAATGCTTCATGCGAACGCCTCCGTGCTGTAGACGACCGCGCCGCCGAAGTGCCGCGACGAGTGGCAGGCGAGTGCGATGCTGACGCCGTCGCGTTGCTGCTCGGCGCGCCCGGAGAGCTGCAGGTAACACTCGAGCATCTGCGGGATGCCGTGCATGCGTCCGTTACCCAGCGCTCCCCGACCGGCAGGACGGGCAAGGCGCCGGGACGGTCGCTGTCGATCCCTCCGTCCTGCACAAAACGGTGCGCCTCACCCACCGGGCAGAGCCCGGAGCCCCTCGAGCCAGAAATAGACGAACGGCGAGAAACCGTCATACACCTGAGGCAGGTCCACCTCCGCAGGGCTGACTCCAGAGCTCTCCCAGAGCCGCCGTGCCGTGCCGGCGCCGACGTCCATGATGTCGTCGAGCGGCCAGTGCAGCGGCAGGCGGCTGGCCGCGGGCTGCCCGGTGGCATAACCGGAGACGTAGACCGGCCGATGCGGGCAGTCCCGGGCCCGTTCCGCCGACGTGAAGACGAACGCCGCCACTTCGTCGACCGGGATGTCACAGTCGTAGCGGCAGATCGGATCGCTGATCAGCGGAGCGGCGAGATACTCCTCGGCGGTCAGCGGCTTGCCGTGCCAGTACGACCAGGGCAGTCGCGCACCGTTCTTCCGGGCCTCCACCAGGACGGCAGCCATCGCCTCGCGCGACGCCCCGAAGCGCTGCAGGTACTCGTTGTACGGCAGCGCGATCATCGCGAGTGGACCGAAATACCCTTGCGGCGCGGTCCACTGCTGCCCGCCCTTGGCGTGGGTCATCGGGTTGCCGTCCGGCGGATTGTGCAGCGCGCGATGCATGACAACGAATTCGGCGGCGCCGCTCGCCACGGCGTTGACCGCTAGCGCGACCGAGCCGGGGATCTGGCCGAAGCCCTGAAATCCCGCGACATAGCTGGGCTCGGCCCCCAGGTGTTCGGCGAGCCAGTTGGCGGAAACGATGCTGGTGCCGTCCTCGACCGCATGGGCGCCCGCGGTGGGAAAGAGGCTGCCGGTGACGAAGCCGTCCACCTGATCGATCGTGAGCCCGGCATCAGAGATAGCAGCGCGGGCGGTGTCCATCGCGAGCGCACCGAGGGTCTGGGGGGCGTGGCGTTCGATCTGGCTCTGCGCGTAGCCGACAATCGCCACCTTGTTGCGGGCGCTGAACGCGCGGCTCATGACGCGGGACCGAGCGCGAAGGCGGGAATGGCAATCTCCGGAGCGATGTCCTCGAAGGCAGCCACGACGGGAGCGCCGAGACGCAAGGGAGCGTCGACGCCGTCGACGAGCCGGCCGATCAGCCGGAGCTCGGGCTGCTCGACGAGCTCGACGTCGACAAGCACGAACGGCACGTCAGCCTCGAATCCAGGAAGGAACGATTGCCGCACGACGGTCCAGGACCGCACCCGGCCACGGCCGCTGACCGGCTCGAACATGAAGGTCGCCGACGTGCTGCGGCAGTGCAAGCAGATGGCTCCGGGTGGCAGGGAGAACATCCCGCAGTTCGAGCATCGGGCGGCGGTCAGCACATGCTCTGCCGCCGCCTTCCAGTACGGCGCCGACTGCTCGTCGGGCACGGGAAGAACACGTGCCGGTGATGTCCCAGCACTCATGGAATCGCTCCAGCCTCGCGGAGCCCATCAATGTCTTCCCACTCGTAGCCGATCTCGGTCAGGATCGACTGGGTGTACTCGCCGTGTTCGGGTGCGCGCTGCACATTCGCCGGCGAGCCGTCGAACTGCACGGGCACGTTGGGCAGCTGATACGCCACGCCGCCGGCCTCGACATCCGCGACGTAGCCGTTCGCCACGACCTGCGGATCGTCCAGGAGCTCCGGCACCGACTGGACCGGCGCCCACGGGGCGTCGAGGCCGCCGAGCACGTCCTTCCACTCGGCGAGGGTCCGTTCGGCGAAGAGCGAGTCCAACTCGCTCATGCACGCGGCGCTGTTCTCCGCGCGAACCCGGATGTCGGAAAAGCGCTCGTCCTGCAGCAAATCGTCGCGGCCCACGACCCGGCAGAAATCGCCCCAGTAGCGGTCCGCCTTGAGAGCGAGCTGCACGTGGCGGCCGTCTTTGGTCCGGTACACCCCGACCAGCGGGTTGGGCATGGCCCCGCGCCGGGGTGATGGTTTCGGCGGCGTGCCGCCGAGCGCAGCCAGCACGTCCGATGAGAGGGTCCACATCGCCGTCGCCAGAAGGGAAACATCGACGATGCTGCCGGCACCGGTGCGTTCACGCTTGAGCAAGGCGGCAGACATCCCGAAGGCCAGCGCCATCGCTCCGTTGCGGTCGCCCATCGCACCCCGCTGCCCGATCGGGTAATCCAGGTCCGGCGGCGTCAGGATGTGCGCGAGCCCGCCCCGCGACCAGAAGGCCGACGCGTCGTAACCGGCATTGTTGGCATCAGGGCCCCGCACCCCGTAGCCATGTCCCCGCGCGTAGATCAGCCGGGGAAACCGCCCGCGCAGCTCATCGGCGTCCAGGCCCAGTCGCTGCAGCGCTTTCGGCCGCAAGCTGGTCAGGAACACGTCGGCCGATTCGAGCAGCCGGTGCAGGATCTCGCGGCCACGCTCGGAGCGGACGTCGACGGCCAGGGAACGCTTGCCCCGGTTGGCGAGCGCCATCGACAGGTTGACCCCGCCCTTGCCGGACCCGATCCCCTGCGTCATCAACCCGCGATACGGATCACCCTGGAGCGGCTCGATGTGGATGACGTCGGCGCCCCAATCGGCGAGCAGCGCTCCGGCGACCGGGACGAACACCCATAGCGCCAGCTCGACGACCCGCACGCCCTCGAACGCGTCGCCGATCACGCCGGGCTCAGCACGACGAGCGGGATGGTGCGCTCCGTGCGCGACTGGTAAACGTCATAGTTGGGCCACTGCGCCGTGACGATCTTCCACAGCCGCGGCTTCTCGCTCTCATCTGCGGTCCGCGCGCGGACCCGCATGCACTCTCGGTCTTCACCTCGATCTCGGCCTCCGGGTTGGCCTCGAGGTTCGGGTTCCAGGCCGGATGCTTGGGGCCCCCGCCGACGGACGCGACGACGAGGTAGTCATCGCCGTCCGAGGCGAAGATCAGCGGGCTGGTACGCGCCTGCCCGCTCTTGCGGCCGGTGGTCGTCAGCAGGAGCGTCGTCGCGCCGTTCCACAGGTAGCCGACCTCGCCACCGGTCTCCCAGTAGCGCTTGACATGCTCTTCGCCCAGCAACAGGGCGTCGACCGACTGGTAGTTGGCCTCGCTCACGAGCCCTCCCCTGTTCCGAAGACCACGGGAATCGCCATGGCACCCCGTTCGTAGTAGCCCACCAGGCGCGGCACCTCGGCCTGGGGGTCGAGCCGCAGGTTGGGTAGCCGATCGAGCAGGGCGTTGATCCCGGTCAGCATTTCCGCCCGGGCGACATGCATTCCCAAGCAGATGTGTGGCCCGCCGCCGAACGCGAGCGTGGCCTTCGGCGGCCGGTTCGAATCCCACTCATCGGGGTTCTCCCAGCGGCGCGGATCGCGGTTCGCCGCCCCCAGGCACAGATGCATGACCGCGCCCTTCGGCACGTGGACGCCGAAGAAGTCGATGTCTTCGGTGACCCAGCGGGAGAACATCGGATCGGTCGGGTTGAGACGCAAGGTCTCCTCGATCGCGGGCCGGAGCAGCGATCGGTCGGCGGTCACCGCGGCGAGCACCTCCGGCCGTTGCAGCAACGCGGTCAGGGTGATACCCATATCCTTCCAGGTGGTGCCCGAACCGGCGGTCAGCAGCAGCAGCGCGAACGAGTAAATATCCTCATCCGACAGCACATGTTGCGTGCCGTCGTCGTCGGTGACGACCGCCTGGACCAGGACACTGATCAGGTCGTCCTCAGGCTGCTCGCGTCGGGCGGCGACGATCGGCTTGATGATGTCGACCACGGCCTGCGGGTTGCCGATCGCCGCGCGCACATCGAGCGCCTGCTCCACCGGGATGCCGAAACTACCGGTGATGGTGAGCACCGGGATGGCAGCGCAGAAGTCGACGTTGAGCTCGGCCCGCCCGCTGTCGATGAACGCATCGATGAGCGCGTGGACGGTCTCGGTCATCCAATTCCGGATCCACCATTGCGCTTTCGAGGGCACGAAGGACGGCTGCACTAACGCCCGGTAGCGCCGATGGCGGTCGCCCACCACAAAATCGTAGCAGGTCATCGTTTGATCTCCCTGTCGCATTTGTCCGTCGGCAAGTGCGGGCAGACATCCACGTTGCGACGTATCCACATCGCGTGTTTCTGCGGATTCCGCGGCGTCGAGAAGACCGAGAATTGGCAGCCATCTCGATCACCTTTCGGGCAATACACCCGTCCCCAGATATGCGCCCGCGGTCCCGCCAAAGTCAACCGCCAGCCATGTTCCAATGCATAATCCACCGCGGATCGGATATGCTTGTTTTGGTGGCTGTTCATTTCGTCTTCCCGGAAGTTTCCATTATAGCATTCGGCGCGAGGGCATCATAGCCGTACGCTTACACTTTCGTTGACGGGTTTTGGGCTCCAGTGTACACTTCAGGAATCATGAATCCAGCATCGCGCACACCGGAAGGCGAACCGAATCGGTGCCCGATTTGTGGCAAGGAAGTGCGATTGGAGCCCTCGCGCCCGCCCGGCGACGCCCCTTGCCCGAATTGTGGGCATCTTCTCTGGTTTTCATCGACGAAGCTAAGGGCGGCAGGTGGGAGCGGCTCGCAATCCGAATCCGTGGTCGTTTCTCGCGAAGTGTACGAAGCCGTCCAGTCCTATCTCGAAAACCTGCCACCGGCGAGACCGTAGGCTCCGCGTCCCCCGGCGGCGATGCGGGCAAGAATCGCTGATGCCAGACGCGGAAGAACGCGCCTGCCCATTCGCCGATGCAGTTTCGCGTCTGCTACGAATCTCCCAGCTTCGTGGAGACCAGCTTCAGCGGCGCGCCGCAGCGGGGGCAGTAGACGAACGAATACGACGCCTCGTGGCGCAGTCGGGGCAGATCTTCTTTCGGTGGAGAATCGCCGAGCCGGAACCGCTTTTGTGAGCACTTTCCTCCGGATGAGATGCAGGCGCTTCGATCGGCAGATTGATGATGGCCAGCACGTCATCATCGGAGATCGACGTCTCGCTCTGCGTCTGCGTGGCACACTGCGGGCATCGGCCGCCGGAATTCTCCGGTTCGTACCAGTGGCCTTTTGGACATTTCACTGCCATGAGGGGGACCCCCTCTCTACGAAAGCGTTCATCAAGCGATGCACAACTATCGGTGACAAACCCGCAATCTAATGATACTCCGTTTCATGCCGGCGTCAATTGCCTTCCCCCATGAGGGTCAATCCGCCGCCGAAACACGCCCTTTCATCGCGTCCCATCCCGCGTCGAGAACTCCACCATTGCTAGTCGAATCTCATTAGGCCAGACTTACACCTAAAATGTCCTGCCAACGGCCGCCTGCGTCGCTGCTACGGCTCGACTTGCTCGACGCGGCTGATCGTCTGGCCGCTGGGCGAATCGGGTGGTGATCTGCTCGCCGGGCGAAAGCTCGGCGGCGGCGCGGATCAGCCGGCCATCGGAGGTGCGCTGCGTCAGGCTGTATCCCCGGCCCAAGCACCGCCAAGGGACTGAGCGACTCCAATCGCCCGGCCGATCGTGTCGGTCTGCTGCCGGGCAAGCCGGCGCCCGGCCGCGAATCGCCCGTGCTGCTCGGACGTTCAACTCGTCCAACCGCCGGGCCAGTCGAAAATCCGCTGGAACGGGCGGCGAAAACGCCGTGCTGCCGGCCAAGGCATCCAACCGCGACCGGGCTCGCCTGCGGCCCGCGACCGCAAGCCCGCCGCCAGACGCCGCTCGATCTGCCGCAAGTCGGCCAACCAACTCCTCGGCGGCCGGGGCGACCAGTTCGGCCGCTTCGCTGGGCGTCAGCGCCCGCACGTCGGCCGCCAGATCGGCCAGCGTCACGTCGATCTCGTGGCCCACGGCCGAGATGACCGGGAATCTGCGAGGCGGCGATCGCCCGGACCACCGCCTCCTCGTTGAACGCCCAGAGGTCTTCCATGCTGCCGCCGCCGCGGGTGACGACGAGGCAGTCGGGCCGGAAAAGGGGACAGGTCCCATTTGTGCGAAGCACCCTTCGGGCCGTTCCGGCGGGCACCGACCAAATTGTCGGGCACTGTCCCCTTTTCGCCGGCAGCCGGTTGACGGTTTCGATGGCCGCGGCGATTTCGGCGGCAGCCCCTTCGCCTTGCACGCGGACGGGCACGACCAGCACGTCGGCCCCGCGCCACCGCCGCCCGAGCACCTGGAGAAAATCGCGGATGGCCGCCCCGGTCGGGCTGGTCACCACGGCGATCCGCCGCACGAAGGCGGGCAGCGGCCGCTTGCGGGCCGGATCGAAGAGCCCCTCGCGGGCCAGCTTCTCCCGCAGTTGCCGCAGGGCCAATTCCAAAGCGCCCATGCCGCGCGGGACGATGTCTTCGATGACCAACTGGTAGCTGCCGCGCGGGGCGTAGACGTCGAGATGCCCCCGGCAGATCACCTCCAGGCCGTCGTGCAGGTCGAACCGCACCCGCGTGGCCACGCCGCGCCACATGACCGCCCGGAGCTGGGCCCGGTCGTCCTTGAGCGTCAGATAGCAGTGGCCCGACTGCGGCCGGGCGAAGTTCGAGACCTCGCCGGCGACCCAAACCGCCGGAAACGCCGCCTCCAGCAGATCCTTGATCTGCGAGGTCAGTTCCCAGACCGAAAGCGGACGTTGGTCGGATGGTAGAGAGCATTGGTGGGTCAGTGGGCAGTGGACAGTCGGCAATGGGCAGTGCGAAGCCGCTAAGCGGCTCGTCGCTAGTGCGAGCATCGATGCTCTGGCGAGTCCCGTCATCACCGTCTTGTCATTGCTACACGCATCCTTGCCCAGCTCCGCCTCGGCCCGCTGCTACAGCGTTCGAGGCGGCGTCTGGCCGATCTTGCGGGTGCCGGAGGCGGCCCAGGCTTCGGCCTCGTCGGTCAGGCGGTTCAGCAGCCGCTCGGTTTCCTGGCGATAATGTTCCAAGCCCGTCGCGGTCGAGGTCGGGCGGAATGAAGATCTCGCCGCTGACGACGGCCCGGGCACGCGAGCCGGGCCGCGGCATGGCAAACTGGTCCCAGGCGCTCCGCACCCGCCAGGGGCGATCGTAGCCGAAGCCCATCACCACCAGCGGCAGCCCCAGCTTCGAGGCCAGGTAGACGCAGCCGGGGGCCAACCGCCGCCGCGGGCCGCGCGGCCCGTCGGGCGTGATCGTCAGGTGCATGCTGCGGCTCTTGGCCAGCAGCTCGCGCAGCGCCGCCACGCCGCCGCGGTTGGTCGAGCCGCGAACGAACTCGAAGCCCATGTGATGGGCCGCGTAGGAGAGGATTTCGGCGTCGCGGTGCCGGCTCAGCAGCATCGCCAGGTTGCAGTGTCCCCGCAGATAGAGCGGGAACAGGATGTACTCGTGCCAGAAGATGTAGATCTTCTGCCCCCGGCACTCGGGAAAGACCGGATCGACCGCCGGATCGTAGTAGAGCGACCTTGTAGTCGAGCGTGCCCATCCACCAGCGCACGGCCGCCGAGCCCAGCAGGCCGCCGAGTTTGTTCAGGAAGGCGCTTTCGATCTTCATGGGGGAGAGTCGGCAGTGGGCAGTAGCGCAGTGGGTCAGCAGGCAGTGGACAGTGTGAAGCCGCAAGCGGCTATCGTGCAATCAACAATCATCAGCATCCAATCCCGATTCCACTCGCCGGAAAAGACTTCGACGGCCTCGCCGGTCATGTAGACGTGGTTGTTTTCGGCCCACTCGAGTTCCAAGTCGCCGCCGGGCAGATGGACCAGCATCTTGCGCTGCGGTCCGTCCGGTCAGGACGCCGGCCACGCACACCGCGCAGGCGCCGGTGCCGCAGGCCAGCGTTTCGCCGGTGCCGCGCTCCCAGACGCGCATCCGCACCTCGCTGGGCGAGATCACCTCGACGAACTCGGCGTTGACCCGCTTGGGGAAATGGCGGTTGATCTCGATGCAGCGGGCCGAACGTCTAGCACGCAATCGTCGTCGAGCTCGTCGACGAACGTGACGCAGTGCGGATTGCCCATCGACACGCAGGTCACCGAGAAGCTGTCCTCAGCGACGCTCAAGTCGACGTTGGCCACCGCGCCGCCAGCGGCCGGATTGCCGGGCAGCGTGGTGGGAATTCGCGCCGGTTCGAGGATCGGCTCGCCCATGTCGACCCGCACGCGGCGGACCCTTCCGTCGGCGATCTCCAGTTCCAGCGTCGAGCACGCCGCGGCCGGTCTCGATTCGCAGCGTCGTTGCTTGCGGCAGATGCCGTGGTCGTAGACGTACTTGGCCACGCAGCGGACGCCGTTGCCGCACATCTCCGCCTCGGAGCCGTCGGCGTTGAACATCCGCATCCGGGCGTCGGCCACGTCGCTCGGGCAGATCAGGATCAGGCCGTCGCCGCCGATGCCGAAATGCCGGTCGGAGACGCGCCGGGCCAGTTCGGCCGGATCGGCGGGCATCGGCTCGTCGAAGCAGTTGACGTAGACGTAGTCGTTGCCCGCCCCCTGCATCTTGGTGAATCGCATCGTTGTACCGTCATCAACTTGTTTGTGCTGTTCGCAGTCCCGGCGTAGCTGGTCCTTTGCCGCCAAAACGCGAGACTACGAACTAGCCGTTCAAATCCAGCAGGTTTCCGCTCTGCCGCGACGGATCCTTGCTCCGTGCGCGGATCGCGGCAACGGCGGCATCGCCTCGGGCGCGGGCCGGTCTTCCCAAGGGCGACGGCCGTCGGCGTCGCGATCGGCGGTCTCGTGGTCTTCGCCGTCGGGCTGGCCGACGCCGGCGGCGGCCTCCGCCTTCCGTTCATGATACACCCGACGCCGCTGTGCGCCGACCTCCCCGTGGGCACGTTCCAGCATCCGAACCCTTCGCTTGGGCCAGTGGCGTCCCAGCCACACTGGCGGCATTTCCCAAGGGACCGATGCTCATGTTGTCTGCTCCGGCTCGCGACTATGCCGCGTGGACGCGGCGGCTAAACGAAACTACATACATTACCTCCGATTCTCCAGTTCGTGCGCAATTGCTGCAACGCTTGATTCACGGCCGGCAGGGCCTCTTGCCGCGGCTCGGGGTTTTGCAGCGTGCCGCCGACGTGGATCAGCATAAGCTGCTGGCTGCGCGCGCGAACGACCTGCTTGATGACCGGCAATTCCAACTCGCCGCGGCCCACCAGGCAGTAAAACGTCAACTCGATCTGCGATTGAAAATTCATCTGGCCCGAGCCGCGAAGGCTGATCGCGTCGCCGTGAAAGATCGATGCGGTCGAAATAGATGTGTTCGCCCTCGATGTGGTAGTCGATCGTCCCGTCGCTGAAGGCTTTTTGGTTCGGGCGCGTGAATGCTGAGGATCTTCAACAGCGAGACCATCACGGGCAGCTCGTACACGTCGCCTTCGGAGAGCTGGATGCGGCCCTTGCCGGACAGCGTGTTGCGGGTGCGGCCGCTGCCGGTCAGGTCGGCCGTGACGAGAATTTTGCCGCGCAGTTTCTGCCGGCCGGCCATGACTTCCTGCGCACAGCGGGCCAAACTGGCGTCGGTGAGCGTGACGTTCATCGCCGTAGCGGGGCGTCGCTTCCGAGCGTCACCCAGCCGTCGCCATAGAGCGTGCCGCCGAAGAGTCCGGCCGTCAGCGGCCGCGGCTTTTGCAGCGGGCCGGTGGCCTCGCTGCGGCACCGGCGCCGTTTTCCGGCCGATCCACCCAGGTGCCGAACAGCACGCGGCCGTCGTCGATCCACATCGGGCCCATCACGTGGGTGAATTGATAGTCCTTGTACGAGACCGAATCGAGGGCCAATTCGCCGCGCGATCGAAGGTGTTGTCCGTCGAAGCGCGCCGCGGAACGACGCCTCGCCGCAGATGTTTTCCAGCAGAATGCCGCCGCATTGAAGGCTGCCCTGCTGCAGTCCGACGCGCACGTTCCACCGCGACCGCAGCGGCTCGCCCGGCCGGCCGGTGCGTTCCAAGTCGAGACTGCCGCGGAGGTTGATCGCGCCGGTCGGATTCAGTTCGGCGACGGCCTTTTTCAGAGCCGTTCGGGCAGGGCCTGGATCAGAGCTCGCGGTCGGCGTGAATCTGATCGACCGACAAGTTCTCGAAGTGCATTTGCCAACGTCCGTCGGGCTGAAAATCGCAGTAGCCCTCGGCGGCGACCTTGACCGGCATGTTCACCGGCCCGTGCTCGCCTTTGCACTGCTGAAATCGACGTGCCCGTCGCGATAGACCAGTTCGCCCTGAATCCGGTCGAGCCGATAGGGGAAATGCACCGGCTCGATCGACGTGGTCTCGCGTTGCGGCTTGCACTTGCACGCCGACGCTGAACTTCTTGTCCTCGAGCAGATAGCGCACTTCGGCCGTCAAATCGACGACGCCTCGCGGCTGCATGTCGAGCCACACCTGCTGGATGTGCGGGTTGCGCACACTCAGGGCGTTGCGCAGCTCCTCCTCCAGCGGCACGTCGCGCCCGGTGAAGTTCAACACCAACTCGCGGCCCTGCAGGCCCGGCGTCAGCTGCCCTTCGCACGTCACCCGCGGCCGTGTTGTGGACTCCCGAGAGGTTGCGAAAGACCCAGTTGTGGTCGAGCATCTCGAGCGTGCCGCGGACGTTCGTCAACAGATACGGGAAATCCTTGATACGAACGCGGAACCGTGCCGTGATTGACATCCAGCACGAGATGCTCGTGCAGCGGTTCGTCGGGCCGGCCTCGCCACATCCGCACGTAGAAAGCGACGTTGCCGCGAGGATCGAGCGAGCGGACCACCTCCTGCGGCTTTTCGGGCAGAGCGGCGAGCAGGGCCTCGTCGATCTGGAGATCGGCTGCCGCTGGCCTCGAACCAGCCCGTCGGTTCGGCGAGAACGGACTGGCCACTTCGGCCGTCAAATGCACCGGCTGACGCCCGCTGTAAGCCGTGAGGTCGACCTTCAGCGAATCATCCTTCAGCACAATCGATCCCCGGCGCATGATCCAGCTGGTAGGGGAACTTGTAATGCGTGAACGACACGTCCAGGCACGTCACGGAAAGCTGCGGCCGCCAGGTCTTGCCGTCGTAATCGAGCCGCACGTCGGCGTCGATCGTGGCCGGCGGGAGAATAGTGTCGCCACCGCTCTTGCAGCGCCGGCGGCAGCACGTTCATCAACGCGGGGTCCAACTCCAAGCGGCGGACCTCGGCCGTCAGCGCCAATGGGCTGGTGGGCTCGAAACCCGACCCCCGGCACGACATCCGCAACGTGGTCTGACCGCTTCGCGCCGTCAGATCGTCGATCGCGTAACCGGCGTTGTTCAGACGGAACGTGGCGCGGATGTCGCTCAGCACTTGCGGCAGCCGCGCGGTCGTCGATTCGCCCTCGCGCAAGCCGTCCCGACACGTCGAACCGCAGCGGACCGCGGCGGCATGGTCGTAATCGCACTCTGAAATCCCAATTCGGCTTGCCCGCGCAAGTTCGCCCAGCGCGACAAGCTTCGTCGCCAGCGGTTCGGGCAGGCGGATCTCGCAGCTCGGGCGAAATCTCCACGCCCTCGGCTTTGCCGCGAATCGAGCAGGCCGACTCTTGAACGTCGAGCCGACCCCTCGAACGCGACGCGGCGCAAGCCCTCGCCGGCCAGCGTTCCTCGAAGCTTGCCGCACGCACCGGCCTTGCCCCCGGCGGTGTCCGACGGCGCCGGCACGATCGTCATGTTCACGTCTCGCAGCACCAGCTTGCCCGCAGGAGCTCTTCTGCGGGTCGGAAATCTCGATCACGCCGTTCTCCCATGATCACCTCCGGCACGCGATTGCCGAAATGGGGCGGCGGCAACAACTCGCCGACGTTCCACGTGCCGTCGGGTCGACCGCGTGACCCGAAGCGTCGGCCGGCGAACGTCACCCGCCGCACCGGCGGGTCGCCCTTGATCAGTTCCTTCCAATCGGTCGGGCACTCGAACATCGCCTCTTCGACGTGCAGCACTTCGCCGCGGCCCCGGCGACGCCGGGTTCGCCGATCGAAAGATCGTAAACCTTGACGCCCTTCCCCTCGACCAATTGAGCCGAGCGAACCCGAACCTTCAGGTCTTTGTACTGCTGGGCGAATCCGGGTTTCCACGCAGCGACGAATCTGGTCGTTCATCTGGCGGTACAGACAGAACGCCGCCACCGCGCCGGCGACAACCGCCAGCGCCACGGTCCATTTGAAGCCGAACCAACAGCAGTTGATCGCACGCGCGAAAATGGGAAGAGCCCTCCGTGGCAGAGCGAGTGATTAGTGGCTAGTGGATAGTGGGTAGTGGGTCAGTGCGAAATCGCAAGCGGCTTGTCGGACGCGACGAAGTTCCCCCCTCTTTCCAATCCTTCATCCCTAATCGTCAATCCTTCCTCTCCTCTCATCAATCCTGCTCCTGCCGCCAGGGCCAGCAATGCCAGCATGGCGGGATCACGATACCGAATCGAACTGACAAATACGACGTGCAGCAGCGTCAGGTAGACGGCAGGCATACAGCACAAGATATACGGCCAGCCGCGACCGACGGTTCGCCACGCCCCCATTATGGCAAGAATGAGCAACGGAGTATATGTGAAAAACACCGCCACACCGAACAAACCAACTGGCCGGCCAGCGCGGGTTCGTTGGGCCAGACGTTCCACATCCGCAGAAATTTGATGCCTGCCAGTTGCACGGCTCTGCCCGGATTCGCCCGCGCCCAGGCGAGTGCATCGTCGCGCATCCGCCGATCGAGCCGCATTTCGAGCGATTCTTGGTCCCGACGTGCGGTGACTGCTTCTCGGCTTGGCGCTCTTCCGCGTCGAATCGCTTCACGAAATCCATGTTGCTGGCCCCGGTAGCGTCGGGATTCAGGCCGTCGTACAGGCTGGCGCCGACCTGGAGCGTGGTGGGAACGAAGCGGCCGGTGACGCAGGCGTTCCGAATCCACCAGGGGAGCATCGCCACGACGAGCCCGAGGAGCATCCAGAACGCGATGCCACAGTGCCGAGGGAATTCGGCTGTTGGCGGACTTGTCGGTATTTCGCCCGGTGGCTGTTGGCCCGCGCGGCGATTCCGTCTGATTTGCGATTGACATCCCACCTATCCCAAGAGCCACGGCAAATGGCGTAAACAGCAGCCAACTCGGCCGCATCAGCGTGGCCGCCCCGGCCGCCAATCCGGCGGCGAAGCCGCCCAAGCGTCCTCCGACCGACCGACGGGGCCTTCCACGCGAGTACCCACAGCGCCAGTTGCAGCAGCATCAACGGGCAAAACGGCGCCTCGCTGAGGATCAACGCTCCCAACGCAATCGCACCGGGATAAAACGCCGCCAGCGCCGCCGCCAGCAGTGCCGCACGGTCGTCGAACAACAGCCTGGTAAGCCCCCAGACGCCCAAGACGGCCAGCGTTGCCAACAGGGCCGCCTCGGCACGGGCCAGAAAGCACGGCGGTCGGGCCATCGCCGGTCAGCCAGAAGATCGGCGCCAGCAGCGCGGGATAGCCCGGCGTGCGGAAGACTTGGGCGTGGTGCTCGCCGTACTCGTATGGCTGCCCCTGGGCGATGGCCTTTCCGAGACTCCAGTAGCTCTCGGTATCGCCCATGCCGAACTTGTCGCCCAGCCGCGACTGCCACACCCATCCCGCCGCCAGGCGCAAGCAGCAAGGCGAAGACCAACAACACTGCCAGTTGCCGCCACGAGGCTTGTTTCATCGGGTGCAGAGGTGACACTCAACGAGCGTTTTTTGGTACCGAATCGCCGCCAAGTCCCCTTGAGAAAATGGGCGGGATATGTTACCCTGGGAAGCCTTTGGTGGTCAAGGTAAGTTTTCGGGTTTTGTCCGGCGAGTGCCTTGGCCGTGATTGGCCGCACTGATCGGTTCGTGGCAGTCCACGATTTACTTCGTTCGGGCAGCTTGTATACTTTCTAACCGAACCTCTGCGAAACACCCCTGTTTCCAACACAAACCGCATTCAAGAGGCAAGTCATGTCGAGCCTGCCATCCTATCTGGCAGCGGCGAAACCCGTGCCGGCGGCCAACCGTGCCCCCTGGTACAAGACCGTGATGCCGACCTACATCGGGATCATGCTCTGGTTCGTGTTCTGGCAAGCGATCGGCAACGCGGGCGTCGGCGAGCACGGCCACCCGGCGGGAGTGCTTTCCCACGGATACTGGCCCGCTTTCCTCGGCCTGACGATCGCCGCGATCATCTGCCACTTCCTCTTCTATCTGGCTCCGGCGTTGCTGGGGATGCGGACGGGCTTGCCGCTGTATGTGGTCGGCACCTCGACCTACGGGGCCAGCGGCGGGCGATACATGCCCGGCTTCCTGATGGGCCTGCTGCAATTCGGCTGGCTTGCCGTCAACGCCTGGGCTGTCGCCGAAATCCTCTGCAAGTGCTTCGGGCCGGTCTGCACACCGATGCAGCCGGCGCGCTCGAAGCGACGGTGCCCGGCGTGTGCCGCACGGCACCATCGCCACGGTGTTCATCATCGTGGCGGCGTTCGTCGGCCTCAAAGGCATCCGCTACGTGGCCCGCGTGGCGACGTATCTGCCCCTGATTCCCGTGATTGTGCTGCTGGGTCTGTTGGCCCTGACCGCCGGCGGTCTCGGTCACTTCACCGTTCGAAAAGCTCTACGCCAACGCCCCCGCCAACTCCAAGCTGATCGACGCAAGCTCGGGGCTAATGAGCCATTGGGAGGTCGTGGCGATCCTGTGCGTTTACGTCGTCGGCTTTTTCGCCACGGCCGGCGCCGCCGGCACCGACATCGCCTCGAACTGCCGCAACGACAACGACGTCCACACCGGCGGAATCACAGGCATTTTGCTGCCGACGGTGTTGGCCGGCGAGATGGCGATGCTGATCATCGCCGGCGCGTACGGCGGCGACATGATGCAAGCCGGCGAACATCGGCAACTACAATCCCGTCGATTTGATGTCCGATATTCTTGCAGGCCCGATTCGGTGCCGCGCACGGGCAAGACTATCGCCAACATCGCGATGATCGCGCTGGCGATTTCGTCGTTCCCGGCGGCGTGTTTTTCGTCGCTCATCGCGGCCAACAGCTTCAAAACCACCATGCCGAAGGTCAACCCGTTTCATTTCCGTGGGCGTCGGCGCGTTGGCGGCCGTCGTCCTGGCCGTCACCGGCTGGGCCGGCGATGTGATTTCGGTCTTCGTGGTCATCGGGGCCTCGTTCGGACCCGTCTGCGGCGCCATGCTCGCCGATTTCCTGATGGCCGGCCGAAAATGGTCCGGCCCGAGGGCCGGTTTCAACCCGGCGGGCTGGATCTCGTGGATCGTCGGATTCGCCGTCGGCGCGTTCAATCTGGTGCTGCCGCTGTTGCTCAAATGGGATTGGGCCACCAACACCTTTCCCCATCTGGCTGATTACAGAACACATCCCCGTGCCGCCAGTTACAGCGTTTGTGGTTGGTTTCGTGCTTTATATAGTTCTTTCGGTCGTAGGGCTTCGCACCCGGAGGTTGTTGACGGCCGAAGGAAAGCTGATCGACTGATGCTAGCCGCGACTATTGATGCTCCCACGACCAACCCACAGCGCCAGCGGGGCAACAGTTTCCGCCCTCGCTTGCACTCGGGTTGGTGTGCGCACTGCGTGTCGCCGCGTCTACCGAAAAAAGAAGCCCACGGATCGTGCGACCCGTGGGCTCTTCTTTCACGGGTGTAGAGGGTTTGGAACACCCGGAGGAACATACGAGAAAGCGATCGCGGCGAATTGGTCCGGGGCGACGGCAAGCACTCATCCCCGGCCGCGCTGCGATCCTTCCTCCATCTATTCTACGAACTGAAAAGGCGGCATGTTCGCCACACTCGGCAGGAGCCGACCGGCACGCGCGGCGACTGGTCGTTGCCGGCGAAAAATCGCTCGCCAATCCGTCCGGTTCCGCGCCGATACTAAGTACCATCATGATGGATCCGGCCGTGAAAACCGCGATGGCCCTTTGCGTTCTTCTGGCGGGAGTTTGTGCGGCGATGTTGTTCCGACGCGATCCGCCGCCGACGTGCCCCTCCTTCCGCCGCGGCCTCGCTGTTGATTCAATCCGGCGGCGAAACGCTTCGGCCGATGGTCCGAACGGCCAGCGGCGCCGCGCTGTCCAGCGGCCGGCAACTCTGGTGAAACCGCTCGATGCTGAAAAGTCGCCTCCGCCGCTGGCGGCGAAGTATCCCGAGGCGGATCGCCCGGCCAGTTCGCGGCGGAGCGATTCGATCGACCTGCTGCTGCCGGCGACGGGTTCACGCACGCACAAGATCGTCGACGGCGACACGCTGGCCGCGTTGGCCCAGCGCTATCTGGGATCGGCGACTCGCGCCCGTGAGATTTTCGACGCGAACCGCAACGTCCTTTCCGATCCCGAGTTGCTGCCCATCGGCGCGGATCTGAAGATCCCGCCTAGCGATGGCGCGGCAATCGCCGCCGTGAGCCCGGCCAGCGTGTACTCGGCCGCTTCGGCCGCCGGCTCGTAGCCAAGTTCGCCGCAGCATGCCGCTGGTGATCGGGCTGATGCTCGCCAGCTTCGCCCGTCGCAATTCGTCGCCAAAGATCTTGGCCAACGATCGGGCAATGGCTGAACTGCGTGACCGTGATCCAATCGATCTTGCCGTCGCCGAAGCAGCGCCGCCGCCTCGGCGTTGGGCCGCTCGACGTCGGCGCTCGTGTAGACGACTACCTGCTCGACGATCGCGCCCGGCGGCGGTCAGTCGCTCGGCCAACACCTCGCGGCCGCGGCTCGCACGGGCCAGCAGAAATCGCTTTCCGGCGGCATCGCTGCCAATGCCTCGGCCAGCGACTCCGCTCGGAACTGCTCCGGGCACGAGATCGGCGCGGCGGCCGTATCGCGCCAATTCCTCGGCCGTGCCCGGTCCCATCGCCGCCAGCTTCGGAAGCCGGACCAGCGGCATCTCGCTCCGCGTGCCACTTCTGCAACCGGTCGAACAAGTACCGAACGCCGTTGGCGCTTGAAAAGACCAGCCAATCGTACTCCTGCAATCGAGCCAGGGCCTCGTCAACCGGCCGCCACTCGTCCGGCGGCGAAATGCGGATTGCCGGCTGCACGATCACCTCGGCCCCCAACGCTCGAAGCTGCTCGGCCAGCGGATCGGGACGCATCGGCCGGACGAGTGACCATCACCCGAGACGCCGGCCAGCGGCCGCGAAGCGTCGTTGGTGGGCGGTTGATCGTGCATGGTCGGTCCCCTCGTTGCCATCGAAGCCAACCTTGGTATACTACGCCCAAGGAGGGCTTTCCGCTATGGCCGAAAAAACGATTTTCAAGCGAATCATCGACCGGGAGATTCCCGCCAAGATCGTCTACGAGGACGAACACTGTCTGGCGTTCGAGGACATCCACCCGGCCGCGCCGACGCATCTGATCGTGATCCCGAAGAAGGAGATCGCCTCGGTCGACGACGCGACGCCCGAGGACGAGGCGATTTTGGGCCATCTGTTCGTCGCCATGCGGGCCATCGCCGCCAAGCTCGGCCTCAACAACGGCTATCGCGTCGTGACCAACTGCGGCCGCGACGCCGGCCAAGAGGTCATGCACCTCCATTTCCACCTGCTGGCCGGCCGCAAGTTCCGCTGGCCGCCGGGGTAGGTTGTGTCTCTCCGCTAAAGTCGACACGAGCGTCCGCTCCACCGGAAGCATCACCCACATGAATGGCCCCCGCTAACGAATCCGGGCGGAAAAGGGAACCAGAACGGCCCGTTTGTGTCTATAATAGAAGAGGCAGGGCTGCTGCCTTGGAGCCCCCCCTATGTCAAGTGGAACAGCTATCCCCCCCACATCGCCGCCGCAGACGCCGGTTGTGCCGCCGCCGACCGCGTACGAAGGCATTATCGACCAGCGGCTGCGGCAGACGCGACGCCAGGTCAAGACGGTCGACGTCGCCAGCCGATTGGTCGGGTTGGCCATCGGCGTGCTCGTGCTATCTGTTTGCCGCCTCGCTGGCCGATCATTGGCTGGTGGCCGGCGGGCTCCCGCTTTGGGCACGGCTGATGCTCTGGCTCGGACTGCTCGGCGGAACGCTCGCCTACCTGAGCTTCTTGCTGTTTCCGCCGATGCTGCATCGGGTCAGTCCGCTCTTCGCGGCCGCCACGATCGAGAAGAGCGACCACACGCTCAAGAATAGTCTCGTCAATTTTCTGCTGCTCCGCGGTCGCCGCGAGGAGGTGGCCGGGCCGTTCTATCGTGGAATGGAATCGCGCGCGGCCGCCGACCTGTCGAGGGCCAAGATCGAAGTGGCCGTCGATCGAACCCATCTGCTCCACTTGGTTTGGGTGCTGGCGATCGCCGTGGCAGTGTTCGTGCTCTACCTGCTTGTGTCGCCGAAGAGTCCGCTTTCGTCGGCCGCCAGAATCCTCTTTCCGTGGTCGACAATCCAGGCGCCCACGCGGGTGACGATCCGCGACGTGCAGCCCGGCGACAAGACGGTCTTTCACGGCGATTCGATCGACGTGTCGGCCGTGGTCACCGGCCTGCATAAGGGCGAGCCGCTGCGGTTGGTCTACAGCACGGCCGACGGGCAAATCGTCGATCAGACGATCGGCATGAAGCCCGCGGGCGACGAGCTTCACTATCGCTGCCATTTTCCGCCGGGCAACCTGACTTTCCAACAGGATTGCACCTATTATTTGACCGGCGGCGATTGCCGCAGCCCTCGCTACCATATCCGCGTGGAGACCGCGCCGGCCATCGCCGTCGATAGCGTCACCTACCATTACCCGTCCTACGTCGAACGGCCCGATCGCACGGTTAAAGGGGACGGCCATCTCAGCGCGATCGAGGGAACCGAAGTCACCATCCACGCCACGGCCAACACCGAGATCAGGCCCGGCTCGGCGGAGATCGATCTCGGCTGCACCGGCGGCCGCGGACCCGGTATGAAGGCCGACGGCCGATCGGCGACCGGCCATTTCACTCTGCAAGTGAAGTCCGGCGATTCTTCGCGTCCCGAGTACGACTGCTACCAGATTCGCTTTGAGAATATCGACGGCCAGGCAAATCCGCGACCGGTTCGTTATCCCATCGACGTGAACCCGGACGTGCCGCCCACCGTGATGCTGGTCGATCCGCCGCCGGACGACACGCCGGTGGCCGCCAACGGCAGTCTGGCCGTCAAGGTGCGGGCCGAGGATCCCGATTTCGCGCTTCGCTCGGTGACTCTACGGGCGGTGCATGACGGCCGAAGTTTGCCGATTGCCCCGTTGCTGGAGAGGAACAGCCCCGCGAAACCGCGGCCGGGCGAGTTCGTGGGGACGTACTCCTTCGAGCCGCAGAAGCTCGGCCTGAAGACCGGCAATCGCGTCGAGTATTGGGCCGAAGCCAAAGACAACCGCGAGCCCGACGCCAACCGCTCGACCACCGAGAAGCACTCGTTCGTCGTGGTCGCGCCCGCGGCGCAGACGCCGCAGGACAGACAGAACAAGCAGGACAAGCCTGGCGCCGCCAAGGACGATCAGTCTCAGACCGAGCAGCAGGGGAACGCCAACGACGGCAACAAGCCGGACAAAGACCACGCCGCCGACAATCAGCAGAACAAGACCGGCGACAACAACAGCGAGGAGAACGACAAAAATAGCGGAGAGAAGAACGAGAAGTCGGACAACGCGAAGAACGGCGGCGATCAGCAGCAAAAGTCCAATCAAGCCGCCGACAACCACAACCAGCGAACCGATCCCAACGATTCCGGTGATGCGATTGAAAAGATACTCAAGGATCGCCAGCAAGAACAGCAGCGGGAAAAACAAGAGAACAAAGATAAAACAGGTGCAGAACAGAAGGGCGAGAAGCAGAACGACGCCGCCGGCCAGAAGGGTGAGAAGCAACAAAGCGAAGCCGGCAAGGGCGAGAAGCAGAACGACGCCGCCGGCCAGAAGGGCGAGAAGCAACAGGGCGAAGCCGGCAAGGGTGAGAAGCAGAACGGCACTGCCGGCCAGAAGGGCGAGAAGCAACAGGGTGAAGCCGGCAAGGGCGAGAAGCAAAACGACGCCGCCGGCCAGAAGGGCGAGAAGCAACAGGGCGAAGCCGGCAAGGGTGAGAAGCAGAACGGCACTGCCGGCCAGAAGGGCGAGAAGCAACAGGGTGAAGCCGGCAAGGGCGAGAAGCAAAACGGCACTGCCGGCCAGAAGGGCGAGAAGCAACAGGGCGAAGCCGGCAAGGGTGAGAAGCAGAGTGACACTGCCGGCCAGAAGGGCGAGAAGCAGCAGGGCGAAACCGGCAAGGGTGAGAATCAGAACGGCACTGCTGGCCAGAAGGGCGAGAAGCAACAGGGCGAAGCCGGCAAGGGTGAAAAGCAGAGCGATACTGCCGGCCAGAAGGGCGAAAAACAACAGGGCGAAGCCGGCAAGGGTGAAAAGCAGAGCGATACCGCCGGCCAGAAGGGCGAAAAACAACAGGGCGAAGCCGGCAAGGGTGAAAAGCAGAGCGATACCGCCGGCCAGAAGGGCGAAAAACAACAGGGCGAAGCCGGCAAGGGTGAAAAGCAGAGCGATACCGCCGGCCAGAAGGGCGAAAAACAACAGGGCGAAGCCGGCAAGGGTGAAAGGCAGAACGACACTGCCGGCCAGAAGGGCAAGAAGCAGCAAGGCGAGGCCGGCAAAGGCGAGAGACAAAAGGACGGCACTGGCCGTCAGGACGAAAACCCGAACGATGAAGTGAAGAACGAGCGGAGTCCGGATGACGCCAGCGGCGAGAAGGATGTAAAGCCGAAAACCGATACCGACAAACGAAGGAAGGAGCCGGTAGGCCGCGGCGGAAAATCCGATCAGCCAAAGCGAGAGCAGGGACCGAGCGAAGTCGACCATGCGCCGCCTGAGCCACAGGGTGCGAATCGCCCACGACCGAACAGCCCTGACCTCCCGCCTGGAACAGGCAACAATCCGCAAAATAGCGAACCTCAGTCGCCCTCGACGAGCGAGCATCAATCGAATTCGAAGAGCCCGTTGAACGGCGATAAGTCGGGCAACGGCAAGAACGGCGGCGGCCAGCAGGCCGGCAAGCAGGGCTCAGGCGATTCCGGCTCGCACACCGCGGCCAAGGACGGCGGCTCGAAGGCCCAACAGCCGGGCGAAGGCCAAACCGGCGAGAAGGCCGGCGATCAGGCCGCCTCCAAGACTCCCAGCGGCAGCAAAGCCGCCGCCGAGAAGGGCGGCAAGGGGACCGAAGAGGCTTCCAACGCCAACGCTCAAGCCCAGTCAGGCGGCCAGAACAAGCCCGGTGCGCCCCAGCAAAATCCGGCCGAAGGCGGGAAGCCCGGCGGAAATGCTTCCGACAACCCCGGAAAACCCGGTGACAGCAATTCCAACCCCGGCGGCGGCCCCGGCGGCACAGTCAGGCACGGCCGACTCCTCGGAACACGCGCCGTTGCCTCCCGATGAAGCGAATCTCGATTACGCCCGCCGCCAGACCGAACTGGCGCTGGAGCATCTCCGCGATCAGTTGGCCAAGGAGAAGCCGCCGCTGCTCGATAAACTTGGCTGGTCGAAGGAGGACGCCCGGCGGTTTCTCGAGAAATGGGACGCGATGAAGCGCCGAGCCGACCAGTCGGGACCGCAGGCGGACGCCGCACGGAAGCAATTCAACGACGCGCTGCGCAGCCTTGGCTTGCAGCCGCGCGGCACCGAGCTGCGCCACGGCGGCGTGGCGCAGGACAAGCGTGAGAATCTCCGCGATCCCCGCAATTTCGTCCCCCCGCCCGAATGGGACGACCAGATGCGAGCCTACACCCGCGGCGTTGCCGGCGCGGACCGGAAAGAAAAACAATAGCCGGCCTGGCAGCAGTTCGTGCGAAGCCGCCGGCGGCGGGGGCGCACCGGCAATTCCGCCTTGGCCTAACGCGGAAACAACAGGAACTCGTTGATCGTCGGGCCACGGCTGCCTTCGATGTCGAGGCGGACGCGCTGCGCGGTGACCGGGTCGAACTTCACATCGTGGTCCTTGCCGATCGTCGTCCCCTTGAAGAACGTCACCCAGTCGCCGTCCTTCTGGTACTGCAACCGAAACGCCTTCACGCGGACACCGTAGTCCACGCACTCGTCAATCACGGCGCGGTTGAACGTCTCAAGCTTGCCCAGGTCCACTTCCAGCCAGCACTTGCTCACGCCGTCGTCGGTGGCCCATCGCGTCGAATCATCGCCGTCGACGGCCATTTTGGCGGAGAAGCCTTCCTCGTTGCGATAAACGTTCGAAGCCGTGGCCTTCTTTCCCGCAGTCAGCGAACGGCCCCAACTAGAGACCGCGATCGGGGCGATGTCGATCGCCGGCTTGTCCAGCCGCAGCACGACGATGGTGTCGATCGCCCGGCGGTCCGCCTTCGGTACGGAAATCGCGATGCCGTCGTCCGTCTGGTTGACCTTTACGTTGCCGCCGGTGAGCAGGGAGCTTTCGATGATCTTCGCCGGCAGCGGCGGCAGCCTCAACACTTCCTCCGGCCATGCGAGAACGTGCAGATAGACGGTATCGCCCTTGCGGGTGCAAGCCAGGTGCTTGGCCGGCTTGTAGGGACCGCCGCGCGTGCCGTAGATGCTCTCGCCGTACTTCGCCATCCACGCCCCGATCTCCTTGAGCCGTTCGAGCTGGCAGTCTTCGATCGCCCCGGTCGGCTCCGGCCCGACGTTCAGCAGCATGTTGCCGTCGCCGCCGGCGCAGCGGATCAGCATGTGCAGGCACTCGGCCAGCGATTTCACGCCGTCTTTCGGCCCGCCCCACGCCCATTGACCATGTGCCGAGATCGTCATGCACGATTCCCACGGGCGATTCATGCGGAAAGCGCCGACCTCTTGCTCGGGCGTGTCGTAATCGCCGCCGTCGCCGGTGCGGTTGTTGATGAGGATGCTCGGCTGGAGCGTGCGGGCCAGCTTGATCGTCTTCACGCCGCGGCCATGGAACATCTGCGGCACGTCGTTCCAGATCGTCACCAGCGGCCCGTACTTCGTGATCAGCTCCTTGATCTGCCCGAGCAAGTAACGATTGTAGGCGTCGAGGTCGGACTTCTTCCGCTTCTTCGAGCCGCCGGGGCTGGTCAGCGGGAAATCGGGGTGGTGCCAATCGCAGACCGAGTAGTAAGTGCCGAAAGCGATGCCCTGTCTCTTGCAGGCGTCCGACAGCTCCTTCACCACGTCCCGCTTGAACGGGGTGTGCATGATGTTGTAGTCGGTGTACTTCGTGTCCCACAGGCAGAAGCCGTCGTGGTGCTTGGTCGTAAGCACGATGTATTTCATGCCGGCCGCCTTGGCGACCGCGACCCATTGGTCGGCGTTGAACTTCGTCGGATTGAACCTCTTGTAGAGGTTGTCGTACACCTCGATCGGCGTCTGCGCGCCGCGCGACCAGCCGATCTCGCGGCCGGTCAGGCTGACCGGCCCCCAGTGGATGAACATGCCGAAGCGCATGTCCTGCCAATGCTTCAACGCCGCCGGATCGGGTTTCATCCACGGCTTCGGCTGCTCCGCTCGAAGCGGGGTGGCGCCAACCAACAACGGCACGAATGCAACGACAAACGCACGGATGATTCTAGTGTTCATGGGGCGACTCTTCTTGGAAAGAGGATTGGAGGCGGGAACTCGACGGGAGGGATCAGCCCGTCCGACGCACTCCATCATACAAAGTCGCGCCACGACCGGCAAGACGCGCCAGATGTCTATTGAATCTCGGATAGTCTCGCTTGATAGCCGGGGCCACGACCCGCGGCTGCAATGGCGAACACACTCCGCGGGTTGTTGTCCCCGGCTTGTGTGGCATTTCCTTGTCCTGTCCGACCGCCATCGAACAGCGGTCTCCAGCGTGACCATCGAAGTGGAAGCGGCGCCGAACCTCTGCTAGAATGACATTGTGGTACATCCCATCGTATTTACGTCCGATCATATTGTTATTCACCACGACTTGAGCTTCTGGAGTATGTTCATGAGGACGTTTAGTGCCGTGATTCTCTTCTGGGCACTCGCTTGCACTGCCACGCCCGCCGGCGAGGCCGTCGATCTCGCCGATCAATTCCGGCGTCCCGCCCGCCTCGGCACGGCCTTGGGTCTATTGTTTCTGGCTCGAAGGCAACGTCACGCGCGAGGGCATCACCGCCGATCTCGAAGCGATGCGCCGGGCGGGCATCGGCGGCCTGCTGTTCATGGATGGCGGCATGGGCAACCCCGCCGGACCGCATCGCTTCATGTCCGATTCCTGGCGGGCCATGTTCAGGCACATGGTCGCCGAGGCCGATCGGCTGGGCTCGAAATCAACCTGAACAACGACCCTGGTTGGGCCGGCAGCGGCGGGCCGTGGATCAAGCCGGCACAGGCGGCCCAGAAGGTCGTCACCTCGGAGACGATTGTGCAAGGCCCGGCGCACTTCGATGCCGTGTTGCCGCAGCCGCCCACGGCCGGCAACTTCTATCGCGACATCGTCGTTCTAGCCTGCCCCGCGCCTGCCGCTGCCGCCGACGGCCGCTTCCGCCGCATCGAGAATTTCGACTCGTCCAAATCGTTCGCCGGCGGGAAGGATTTTGCCGGTGCGTGCCTTGGCCGCGGAACATTCCGACCAATCGCCAAATGGCCGATTGTGCCCACATCGCAGTGCATTGTGTCGACCAAGGTGCAAGAACGTGACCGGCCGGATGGATACGCACGGGCGTCTGAAGTGGGACGTCCCGGCCGGCCGCTGGCTCGTGCTGCAGGATCGGACACACATTGGCCGGCGGCGTCACGCGATCGTCGCAGCCCGAAGCCAACGGGCTTGGAATGCGACAAACTGAGCAAGGCGGCCATCGAGACCCATTTTTCCGCGATGGTCGGCAAGCTGCTGGCCGATGTCGGCCCGCTCGCCAGCAAAACGATCGTCTCCACCCACATCGACAGTTGGGAGGCCGGCTCCGGCAATTGGACGGACGGCATTGCGCGAAGAGTTTCGCCGCCGCCGCGGTTACGACCTGCTCCCATACCTGCCGACGCTCAACGGTTTGGTCGTCGACAGTCTGGAAGTCTCCGAGCGATTTCTCTGGGATTTCCGCGAGACGATTTGCGAGATGCTGCTGGAGAACTATGCGGGGCATCTGAAGCAGCTTGCCCATCGGAAGGGACTCCGCCTGTCGATCGAAGGCTACGACGGAACCTGCGACGATCTGCGGTTGATCGGGCGGGCGGACGAGCCGATGTGCGAGTTCTGGCAGCGCGGCTGCTATACCGGCTTGCCGCTGTGCGACATCGTCGATGAAGTCTCCTCCGCGGCCCACGTCTACGGTCGCCGCATCGTCGCCGCCGAGGCGTTCACCAACTGGCGCGGCGATTTCCTCGACCATCCGGCCACGCTCAAGCCGCTTGGGCGATTGGGCATTCTTCGCCGGAGTGAATCGCTATTACCTTAGCGAATGGATCATGCAGCCCTGGCTCGAGCGCGTGCCGGGCGTCTCGTTCCTCTTCATCGGCACGGTGTTCCACCGCTCGCTGACGTGGTGGGAGCAGTCGAAGCCGTGGCATCGAGTACGTCGCACGCTGCCAGCAGATGCTTCGGCAAGGGCGGCCGGTGGCGGACGTCTTGTTTTTGCAGGCGGAAGGGGCGCCGCATCGGTTCGTGGCGCCGATTCCGGTGGCCCAATGCGGCATGATTCCGGATCGGCCGCGGCTACAACTACGACGGATGCCCGGCGGAGGTGCTGAAGCAGGCGAAGGTTGAAAACGGATGCGATTGTGCTGCCCTCGGGGATGCGCTATCGCCTGCTTGTCCTGCCGAGCTATAACGCCGGCGGGCAGCCGGTGCTGCACGTCGAGGGCAACTACGTCTATACGGCCAGCCCGCTGCCGAAGGTCGAGACGATGACGCCCGAGTTGCTGCGGAAGATCAAGGAACTCGTCGAAGCGGGAGCGATGGTGCTGGGCACGCGGCCGCTGAAGTCGCCGAGCCTGGTCAATTTCCCGGAGTGCGACCGGGAGGTGACGCGGCTGGCCGACGAGCTCTGGGGGAAGAACGCGGGGAGCGATGGAGAACGGCGAATGTGGGAAAGGGGACCGTGTATCTGGGGAACCTCGCCGGAGAGAGATCTTAGCTGCGGTGAACGGCCCACCGCGGGACTTCTTGTGTAATCCGTCGCTCAAGGGCAAGTTGCGGTACACCCATCGCCGCGCCGACGACGGAACGGACATCTATTTCGTCGCCAACAAAGTTGATGGGGTCGTGCAGGGAACGCGCTGCGGTTTCCGCAAGCCCGATGAGTTCGGCGGCCGCAACCCGAGTTGTGGTGGCCGCAAACGGGCCGCACCGAACCGGCGTCGTTGTCTTACCAACGAACGTGGCGGCCTCAGCACTTCGCGTGCCCTTGCGGCTCGAACCGCACGAATCGGTGTTCGTCGTCTTTCGTCCCGGTCAGAAACCTCTCGATCCGGTCGTCTCCGTGACGCGCGACGGCAAAGACGTCTTCGCCGCCGAGCCTGCCCACCGACAAGATCGTGATCAAGAAGGCCATCGTACGGCATTCCCGGCGATCCGGGACGAACTCGCGACGTGACGGCGAAAGTCCAAGCGATTGTCGACGGCGGCGAACGTCGTTTTGCGGCGTGGAGGGTCGGCCAGGGCGACGATCCCGCGTTGCAAGACGCTGAAAACGCTCTCGGTCGATTACACCGTCGAGGGCAAGCTCGCACATGCGACCGTTCTTGACGGCCAAACGATCTGTCTGGGCGACGTGGTCGATCCGCTGCCGATCGCCGACGTGAAAACGGCCGCCGACGGAAAGCCTGTCGGTCGAGGCGTGGCAAAACGGCCATTACGAACTCAAAACGGCAGCCGGCAAGACGTTGCGAGTGCAACGTCGAGGGCATTCCGCCACCGCAGCTAATCGACGGCCCGTGGGAAGTGCGTTTTCCGCCCAAGCGCGGTGCGCCGGCAAGCATCAAGCTCGACAAGTTGATCTCCTGGAGCGATCATCCCGAACCCGGCGTCAAGTATTTCTCCGGCACGGCGACCTATCGCAAGAAGTTCGACTTGCCGCCTGATGCCTTGGCCGCCGGCCGTCAATCTATCTCGACTTGGGCAAGGTGGCCGTGATCGCCCGCGTAAGCATCAACGGCCACGACCTCGGCATCCTCTGGAACGCGCCCGTTCCGCCTCGACGTCACCAACGCCCTGCACGTCGGCAAGAATCTGCTGGAAGTGCAGGTAACGAACCTCTGGGTCAACCGCCTGATCGGCGACGAACAACTTGCCCGAAGACTCCGATCGCAAGCCCCGACGGCGCAGCTCAAGTCATGGCCGAAATGGCTGCTTGAAGGCAAGCCAAGCCCTGCCGGCCGGCAAACGTTCGCCACGTATCGCGTCTGGCGAAAGGACTCGCCTCTGCAAGATTCGGGTCTGCTCGGACCGGTGAAACTCGATACGACGCTAACGGTCGCCCCGGAGCGTTGAAGTACCGCGCGGTTCCCTCTTGTGGTGAACGGACAAATCTCTAGAATGAGTGGCATCTGCTGTCAAGCCAAGTAGTTCAAGGATGCCACTTTTGCCAAACGCTCGCCCGTCCTCTGGAGACGCATGATGCCACAAACCAGTACGCCGCGGCCGCCGGAGGTTCACGTCGAGGACGTGGAGGTCCGCGGCCACATTATCGATAGTCTGATCCTGCCGAAAATCCTCGACTGCATCATGTCGAGCGGCGGCAGCCTTCCGCATCAAGGAGATCAAGATCGGACAGGCCCGCGCCGACCCGAGTTTCGCGCGGATCGAGATTCGCGCCGACAACGCCGAGCTTCTCGACCACGTCCTGTCGCTGATCGCCGATCACGGGGCCACGCCGCAGCGACGCCGGAGACTGCCGGCTGGCCGAGGCCGACATTGCCGGGGCGTTTCCCGAGGGGTTCTACAGCACCACGAACCAGCGGACCGAGGTCCGGCTCGGCGGCAAGTGGGTTCCCGTCGACGACCAGGAGATGGACTGCGGCATCGTTATCGACCCGGTCGCTCGGCACGGCCCGCTGCGTGCCGATGAACGAGATCACCGTCGGCCAGACGATCGTGATGGGCCACGCGGGCGTGCGGGTCTTTCCGGAAGAGCGGCCCCGCGACGCCGAGACCTTCGGCTTCATGAACAGCACCGTCTCGACCGAAAAGCCCAAGGAACTGGCCATCCGGCGGATCGCCCACGAGCTGGCCGACAACCGCCGCTCGGGCGGCAAGACGCTGATCGTCGCCGGACCCGCCGTCGTCCATACCGGCAGCGGCGAGTGCCTGCAAGAGATGATTCGCATGGGCTACGTCGACGTGTTGTTCGCCGGCAACGCCCTGGCCACGCACGACATCGAGCAATCGCTGTTCGGCACGAGCCTCGGCGTCTATCTCGACCAGGGAAACCCGGCCGAGGCGGGCCACGCCCATCATCTCCGGGCGATCAACCGCATCCGTCGCGCCGGCAGCATCCGCCAGGCGGTCGAACAGGGCACCCTCCGTTCGGGCATCATGTACGAGTGCATCCGCCACGGCACCGACTTTGTCCTGCTGCCGGCAGCATCCGCGACGACGGCCCGCTGCCCGACGTGATTACCGACGTGCTCGTGGCCCAGAAGGCGATGCGCGAGAAGCTGCGCGGCGTGACCTACTGCCTGATGATCGCCACCACGCTGCACTCGATCGCCGTGGGCAACCTGCTGCCGGCCCACGTCCGCGTGGTCTGCGTCGACATCAACCCCTCGACCGCCATCAAGCTGGCCGACCGCGGATCGTTCCAGACCGTCGGCCTGGTGACCGACGTCGCCCCGTTTCTGCGCGTGCTGGTCGAGGAACTGACTCAACTGAAGACTTCCTAACGTATCCGGCACACGCCGTGTGCCGTTGTGTTGGAGCGGCGGTTGAACTGCCGCCCCAACGCGAGAAGAATCCGCCATGACCGCATCGCCCCACATCTTGATGTGCCCGCCCGAGTTCTACGGGATCGAATATGAGATCAATCCCTGGATGGATCGCCGCCATCAGGCCGACCATGAACTGGCGGTGCGTCAATGGACGGAGTTGCACGGCATCTTGAAGGCCCACGGGGCGGAGATTTCCTGCATGACGCCGGTCAAGGGGTTGCCCGACCTGGTCTTTACGGCCAACGCGGGCCTGATCTATCGCGGCATTGCCGTGCCTGCCCGCTTCCGCCATCCGCAGCGGCAGCAGGAAGAGGCCCGCGACCGGCAGTGGTTCGAGGAGCATGGCTTCCAGGTCCGCCCGCTGCAATCCGAAACGTATTTCGAAGGGGCGGGCGACGCCCTCTTCTGCGGCGATACGCTCTTCGCCGGCTATCGCATCCGCAGCGACGTCCGCGGCCACCAGGAGTTGGGTCGGTGGATGCAGTGCGAGGTGATCGCGCTGGAACTGGTCGACAGTCGCTATTACCATCTCGACACCTGTTTTTGCCCCATCGCGGCGAACACGGCGATCTACTATCCCGCAGCGTTCGACGCCTACGCCCGCGACGTGCTGCACGCGGACGTCCCCGATCTGATTCCGGTCAGCGACGAAGAGAGCGAGCACTTCGCCTGCAATGCAGTTGTGCTCGGCGAGACGGTCGTCACCAACACCGGCTGTCCCGCGTTGCACCGTCAGCTTCGCGCCCGCGGATTCGAGCCGGTTGAGTGTCCCCTGAGCGAATTCGTCAAAGCCGGCGGCAGCGCCAAGTGCCTAACGCTCCGCCTCGACGGCGAAGATGCGGCGGGGTGGCGAAGCGAATGAAACCAGCGATGAAATTGGACTCGTCCCCTTTCGTTCCTTTGGGCATGTCCTGCGACGGCAAGAACCCGGTCCCAGGCGAACACCAAGCCGACACTTATGTATGGCGTTTCCGGAACTCCCGGAACTCCAGGCGATCATGGAGAGCCGCGTGGTGCGTCTGCGGCCGATCCTGTTGACCGCTTCGGCCGCCATGCTCGGCGCCGCGCCGATCATCATCGACCCGATCTTCTCCGGCCTGGCCTGGTCGCTGATCTTCGGTCTGTTCGCCTCGACCATCTTCACGTTGTTCGTGATTCCGGTGGCCTACTGGCTCATCTACTCGCACAAGCCCGGCCACGGAATGCCGACCTCGACGATGGAGGACGAGGACGATTGACACTCTGTTGCGATTCCGCAAGTAGATGACGGCGGTCGGTTCGTCCCCCGCTGATGTTGAACGGGCGGGAGTTTTTCGCGTTTTTCCAGCCCCTTTGCATTTGCAAAAAGAAACCGTGCGAGGGAGCGCAAAGGCTTGCGAGGCAAGCGGCTACGGTTCTTCCGCACATTTCCCATTCCTGCGAGGGGAATGGGTCGCAGGGGGAAGTTGGTTGTTGGTCCACAACTCGGCAAATTTCCAATTTGCACCGGTTCTGCTCACCAAGTCGAAGGGATCGCTGAAGAGGTCGGTCAGCGGATTCTGCGGTTTCCGAAATGTCAAAGAGCGAGGGGGGTTTCGCACGCGGCTGTGGTGAGTCCGGTGCGGCGGGCACTACTGTACATATTTACCGATATGAGGCTTGTACCACAAAGGCGCGGCGGGTTCCATAGGAGTTTTTGGGCCAGAGGGGAGATGTGGCGACCGCGTATCAGGCCCACGACGGCGAGGTTGACCAACAGGCGACGCCCGCCGTACAATATGCCTACGCTGACGGGGCGGACGTCAACGGCCGGGCGACCTATGGCGGCAGCGCGATACGTGGAGTTGAATCCAGTGCGTGCCGGTCTGGTGGGCGATGCAGCCGAATGGCGTTGGAGCACTGCGAGATCGCACGCGCTGGGCCGCGACGATCGCTTGGTGAGAACCGCTCCCTTGTTGGCAATGATTCCTGACTGGCGGGCGTTGCTCGGCAGTGCGATGCGGGCGGAGGAACTGCGAGCCTTCCGGGAACACGGTCGCACCGGACGACCGCTCGGCAGTGCGTCGTTTCTCGACCGGTTGGAAACAATGGTCGGTCGCATTCTACAACCACAGAAAGGCGGACGGCCATCAAAACTACACACAATACCATAACCAGTAATGTGTCCCCGGATTCCTCCCCTAGTCACGTTATGACCGAGAATGAGCCACACCCCACATCACAGCCCCGCAAGTCTCGCTGTTGTCGCCTTACTGTAGACCGCGTGGTCGCAGGCTTGCTCGCTTTCGAGGTACTCCTTGTGCTGTCTGAATGGTTTGATTGGTTCGCGTTTAACGGGCATACTTGGACGGTGCTAATCGCGTTTGCAGGCACGGCCTTGGCTATGGTCTTGCTGCTGCTTTGGTTCCTGGTTGCTCGCCTTTTCCACCGACAGTTTCAATATGGTCTTCGCTCCTTGGTATTGTTGGCAGTGGTCGTCGCCATTCCATGCAGTTGGCTGACCGTAGAGACGAAGCAGGAGCGAAAGCAGAGAGCGGTGGCCGAGGAGATTGGCAGACTGGGAGGCAAGGTTGACTCCGAAGTGACGTGGTTGGGGAGACTTTCGGGGGATGATTCGTTAATTAGCGTCACGCGAGTGGACCTTTTTTGCGTGCCTATCACCGACACCGAGTTACGGCATTTTGAGGAGTTGCGTCAACTCCATATACTCGTGCTCAGCCACACGAAAGTCACCGACGCCGGACTGGTGCATCTACAAGGGATGAGGCGATTGGAATGGCTCATGCTTGACGACACCAAGATCACCAACAGGGGCTTGGCGCGGCTCGAAAGGTTACGCCGACTTT
>CAWFIG010000002.1:0-35094 GCA_963815695.1 uncultured Planctomycetia bacterium | reverse complement strand
ACACGGGCAAGTTCCTCAGCAGCACTGCGGTGGCGGAAGGAACGACGCTCGGTTGGAAGGACGATACCGGCGCCATGCAGGTCACCGTCATGTCCACTCTTCCCGGCGACGGCGATCTGAGTGGCACGGTCGACTCCACCGACCTCGGCTTGGTGATCAACAACTACAATCACGCTGGCGAGTGGGATACCGGCGACTTCAATTATGACGGCGTGGTCAACTCCACTGACCTCGGCTTTGTCATCAACAACTACAACCACGCGTTGCCGCTGCCCTCCGAGGTTCTTGGCGGCAATCTTGATGCTGCCGGGATCGCCATGTTGGGCGCCGCTGGCATCCACGTCGTGCCGGAGCCGGGAACTCTCGCGCTCTTGGCCGCCGGCCTGATCGGCTTGCTCGCTTGGGCTTGGCGGAAGCGGAAGTAAACCTAGCACGCAACGTCGGGGCGGCACTCGATTGCCGCCCCGACGGAGTGCGGGCAACACAGTGCCCGGCCACCTAGGTCGCCGGGCCATCCAGTCGAACGTATCTGTTTTCACTGTTACAACTTTTTTAAGGAGAGTGAGTAATGAAGCGACTATTGTTGTTTGGTGCCTGCATCGTCCTGATGGGCACGCTGGTGGCCAAGGCGGAGACCATCAATGTGACTGCAACCCGCACCAGTTTCGATGCGACCTGGGATGTGGTCACCCTGAACATCGCTTCGATGACGGGTGAAGTGCCGCAGGGCGACGTCGTTACCCTTTTGATAGGCACATGGACCGCAAACGGCGGTGTATTCGCACTGCCGCCTACTCCCGGAGGTCATGGTAACACCCCGTGGTATGACAGCACCACCAATGACGATGACTACCAGGACACCGACACCTATATTGGTGCCCCCAGGACTTGGCTCGATTTTTCCACCAGGACGCCTGACACGCCGACGCGTTCCGCCGGTGACTTCGACTCAAACTCGTTCTACATTGGCGAGTACATCACGCTTGCCGGCACGGACGGGGTTCCTGGCTACGCCCTTGCGGCGACCGACTACACCCCGGGCAGCAGCGGCACGGGCCAGGGCTATGGTTTCGACAATACTCTGCTCGGTAAGTTCTACGTGAGCAAGAGCACAACGTGGGGTCCGGGCGGAGACCGTCTTCGTGGGTGCAGGGGCCTATACGGTGCCGGAGGGTGGCCCAGGATTCTCGGGGCTTGCCACCACCGTGCAGATCGTTCCTGAGCCGACGACCTTGGCCCTGTTGGGCTGCGGCCTGTTCGGCCTGCTGGCTTACGCTTGGCGTAAGCGGAAGTAGTCAATGCCAACTCCGTGCGTTGGGGCGGCAGTTGAACTGCCGCCCCAACTGGGGTTGAAAAAGATAGGCGGTTGGGGCGGCAGTCGAACTGCCGCCCCAACGCCGTTTCTTCTGTCTTTCTTCGTCTGGCCCAGGCCAACGTGAATTTGCCGCAAAGAGAGTAATGTTCCTTCGGCCCTGGCGACTTAAGACAAGGGGTTTCCCCGTCGGGGTGCGGCGGCTCGCGGCCCCGACGGGATTTTTCTAGCTCTCGGGAAGAGGCACACCAATGGGAACACTAATCCCAGCTAATTGACTCCCACTCGGCGAATTGGCGAGGATTAGTGTTCCGTTTTCTATGAAGGAGACTGCTATGAGGTTGTATTGGGGGTTTGCACTGGCAGCAGTGCTCGCAGCGGCGCCGGCGACGATCGCCTCGGCCGACATCCAATTACAGATCAGCATGGTTTATCAGTGGAGCGATGACGGGGCTGGACATACCACCGTGCTTCCCAATGTGGCCGTTCCCGGCGGCGGCGCTGCCTTATCCCAGGTCAATCTCACGGGGGGCGCGTACGTAAACCACGTGTTCAACGTCTATGCCACGGTGACGGGTTTGGCCGCCGATCGAGACATGACGTTCATGCAGGTCGGCGGCGCCGCCACCGGCGGTGTGACGGCGACGATCGCAGGCTACACAACCAACTCCTACACCATCGACCCGCCTTCGATGGGTTCGCCGGCTTCCGATGCCCCGGCTGCCACGTGGTGCAGCGACGACACCGGCTTCAACGGCAACGCCTACCTTGTGGGACTGCGGACCGGCGAGAGCACCGGTGGGCCGCAGGGCAACGACTACGGCGATTATGCCGCGGCAATGCAACTCGGCGAATCGGGGCCCTTCCTCATCGGCCAACAAGTGCTTAGCTGCGACAGTTCGGGTGCCTGGAATCTGGTGTTCGATGCCAACCCCGGCTATCTGAAGATCATCAGCGGCAACATCGACGGGGCAGCGGGCGGCACAGCCTCCGAAAGCTACCCAACGTATTCCGGCGTCGGCGATTCCGTGCTGTTCGCCCCTCGCGGCCCCACCGATCTCACCTGGGCCGACGGCGCCACATCCACTTGGGCGGTGGCCGACGGGACGCAACACTGGAAGCAGACCGCCAGCCCGACCACTCCCGACGACTTCTACCACATGGACACGGTCCGCTTCACCAGCAATACGGCCGCCAGCCGCACCGTGACCTTGACCGGCAACCTCAATCCCACCAGCGTAGTTGTTGATAGCAGCGATGATTATGTCTTCACGGGTTCCGGCGCCATCATCGGCGCGGGCACGACCTTGCTGAAGCAAGGCACCGGCAAGTTGACCGTCAGCAACGCCGGCCCGAACACCTACACGGGGTTGACGACCGTGCAAGGCGGCACGGTGCAACTCAATGGTGCTGCTGCTCGCAATCCCGTTCTTAACCTCGGTGGCGCCGACATTCAGCACGGCTGGAGCACGATGGTGTTCGACTACAGCGGCGCTGGCGACAGCGATCCGACGGGCGGTCCGACGGGCGTTCTCGCTCTGCTCACTGCCAGCTATCACGGTGGACTGTGGGACACGGGCAAGTTCCTCAGCAGCACTGCGGTGGCGGAAGGAACGACGCTCGGTTGGAAGGACGATACCGGCGCCATGCAGGTCACCGTCATGTCCACTCTTCCCGGCGACGGCGATCTGAGTGGCACGGTCGACTCCACCGACCTCGGCTTGGTGATCAACAACTACAATCACGCTGGCGAGTGGGATACCGGCGACTTCAATTATGACGGCGTGGTCGACTCCACTGACCTCGGCTTTGTCATCAACAACTACAACCACGCGTTGCCGCTGCCCTCCGAGGTTCTTGGCGGCAGTCTTGATGCTGCCGGGATCGCCATGTTGGGCGCCGCTGGCATCCACGTCGTGCCGGAGCCGGGAACTCTCGCGCTCTTGGCCGCCGGCCTGATCGGCTTGCTGGCATACGCTCGGCGAAAGCGGAAGTAGACGCCAGCAGATGTGAATCGCATTGGGGGCGGCAGTCGAACGGCCGCCCCAGTGCGTTTCTTGGCAGCCTTGCGAAAGACCCGCTACCGCCCCATCGCCACGGCGACGTCTTCGAGCCCGAGCCGCTTCATCTTCTTGTAGAGCGTGGTGCGATTGATGCCGAGGGTCTCGGCGGTGAGATTGCGGTTCCAGTGGTTGGTTTCGAGCACTTCGCGAATGATCTGGCGTTCGGGGTTTTCCAGCGATTGCTTCAGCGTGCGGCCGGCGGTCGATTCGATGTTGACGCTGCCGACGCTGGCCAACGTGGCAGGCAGGTCGGCCACGCCGATGACGCTCTCCTTGCCCAGCAGCACCGCCCGCTCGATTACGTTCTGCAACTCGCGGACGTTGCCCGGCCAGCGGTAGCGCTGGATCGCGTTCATGGCCTCGTTGGTAAAGCCGGTGACGCTCTTGCCGGTCTCCTCGCGCACCTGCTTGAGAAAATGCTCGGCCAGCAGCGGGATGTCGGTGATCCGCTCGCGCAACGGCGGCAACTCGACGTTGATCACGTTGATGCGATAGTAGAGGTCTTGGCGGAACTTGCCCTCGACGACCATGCGGCCGAGATCGTCGTTCGTGGCCAGGATCACGCGGGTGTCGATGTGGAAGGTCTTGGTGCCGCCGACCTGCTCGAACTCGAGGTCTTGCAGCACTCGCAGCAGTTTGACCTGCATGGCGGGGCTGGCCGTGCTGATTTCGTCGAGGAAGATCGTCCCCTCGTCGGCGAGCTTGAACTTGCCAAGCTTCTCGCCCACCGCGCCGGTGAACGCGCCGGCCACGTGGCCGAAAAGCTCGCTTTCCAGCAGCGTCTCGGGCAGGCGCCGCAGGCGACCTCGACGAACGGCCGATCGCGGCGTCCGCTGTGGCGGTGGATGGCCCGCGCGATCAAGGACTTGCCGGTGCCGCTCTCGCCGCTTATGAGCACGGTGGCCTTGGTGTCGGCCACGGCGTCGATCATGTCGAATATCTTCAACATGCGGTGATCGCGGCCGATGATGTTTTCCATGCCGAAACGGAGGTCGAGCTGGGCCTTCAGCGTTCGGTTCTCTTCGATGACCCGCTGTTGGTCGAGGGCCCGTTGCACGGCCAGCAACAGTTCTTCGTCGATCAGCGGCTTGGTCAGGAAGTCGAAGGCCCCCAGCCGAATGGCGTCGACTGCGGCCTCCACCGTGCCGTAGCCGGTGATCATGATGACGTAGGTGGCGGGCCGGACCTTGCGGCAATGCGACAACAGATCGAAACCGTCGTCGGCCCCCAGGCGAATGTCGGCCAGCACCAGGTCGTAGGGCTTCCGCTCGACGGCCGTGAGGCCCTCGGCAAGGCTGGCGGCGGCATCGACGGCGTAGCCCTGATCGCGAAGCCAGTCGGCCATCGAGGCCAGCAAGTGGCGGTCGTCGTCGACCAGCAGCAGCGTACCGAGTTGTTTCATAATGAACACCCTGGGGAAAAGTGGACGGGGGCCTTTCGTGTTCAGCACCGGGCAGCAACCGAAGGTCGGTCAGGCCGTTCCGGCAAAAGGCGTCTCTCCTCTTTTCCCTCCGAAGGACCTCGCTCTGTTACGATTGTGCCGGCTGCAACGGCTGGAGTCTGCCGGATGCAAAAAATACACACTGTCGTGGAGTATCTACGTTACAGGGCGGACAAAGTCAAAACGGGAATGCTGAGGGATGAGGGCGGAGGGCGGAGGGACAAAGGATGAAGGATGAGGGATATTGGTGAATGTCAGGATCCCCCGGCCGCTCTCTGCAAAACCGAGCCAGTTCATCCCCTACCCCCATTATCGTCCCCCCGTTTTTTATCCCTCATCCCTCCGCCCTCATCCTTCATCGCTTCCCCCTCGACTTGGCCGAATTCCTGCCAGTTCTCCCGCTGGGTCGGGGGGGTTAATTCGTTTCACAGAGGTATTTCATCCTGCCCGATGGTGGCTTACAATTGTGGTGTCTAGCGCAAAGAGTGGTATAGTTGTTCCGTCGGACGGGTATCCGGCCTTACGCAATCCTGGAGAGTACGATGGCTATTCGAGTACTGATTTGCGATGACCATGAAGTCATTCGCACGGGTCTTGCCAGTCTATTGGCGGGGACCGACATTGAAATCGTCGGCGAGGCGGCAAATGGCAAGGACGCGCTTCGGCTTGGCCCAGAAAGACAAGCCGGACGTGGTCTTGTTGGACATCCGCATGCCCGACGGCGACGGCCTGGCGACGCTGGAGAAGCTTCGGGCGAAAGTGCCCGAGAGCAAAGTCGTCATGCTCTCGACCTACGACAATCCGACGTACGTCGCTCGATCGGTGGCGCTTGGCGCCGCCGACTACGTGCTGAAGGGTTCTTCCCGCGAGAGCATCGTCGGCACGATTCAGGCGGCAGCGGCGGGCGAATCGCCCAGCCGGCACGGCGAACTGAAGAAGATCGCCTCGACCATGAAAGTTCGCCAGGTTCTGGACGACGACGACGTCCCCTTGACGCAGCGCGAGACGCAAGTGCTGCGGCACGTCGCTCTCGGCTTGAGCAACAAGGAGATCGGCAAGTCGTTGGAGATCAGCGTCGAGACGGTCAAGGAACACGTGCAGAACATCCTGCGCAAGATCACCGTCAGCGATCGCACGCAAGCCGCGGTCTGGGCCGTGCGCAAGGGCTTGGTGTAGCGCCGCAACGTGCCGGCCTACGAGAGGCATAGCCGAGGGCCAACGGCCCGCGGCACGTCACGCGTTCCCGCCTGTCGACCGCGGCCGTTGGCCCCGGCTATTGGACGCTCGCTCGCGCGGATGCGCTCGTTCGTACACTTCGCGGAGCGTTGCCGTGCTCACGTGCGTGTAGATCTGCGTGGTCACCAGGCTCTTGTGCCCGAGCAACTCCTGCACGCTGCGGATGTCGGCGCCGCGGTCCAACAGATGCGTGGCGAAACTGTGCCGAAGCGAGTGAGGCGTCGTGCGGCGGTCGAGGCCGGCGAGCTTCAGATATTTCTCCAGCATCCGCCCGACGCTTCGCGTGGTCAGCCGCCGCCCGAACTTGTTGACGAACACCGGCGTGGCGGGACCGGGCGGTATGACCGCGTGTCTTGCCCCGTCATTTCCTGCCTGTTTTCCTGCCGAGCCAAGCGTCGCGCCCGCAGCCAGCGCTGCAAGGCGCGGGTGGCGTAGGAACCGACGGGGGCCAGCCGCTCCTTGCGGCCTTTGCCCCGTACGCGGAGTATCGCGGCATCGAAGTCCAGGTCGCCGTCGTCGAGGCCCACGACTTCGCCGACGCGCAAGTCCGGCCGAGTACATCGTTTCGAGAATCGCCCGATCGCGGAGTCCCATCGGCGTGTCGCTCGGCGGGGCGTCGAAGAGTCGGCCCAGGTCTTCGGCCGAGAGGAAATGGGGCAGCGTGCGGCCCTTGCGCGGATTTCGCAGCGGCTTGGCCGGGTTGGTTTCGGCCCAGCCTTCGCGCTGGCCGAAGCGGAAGAAGCCGCGAAGCGAGGCGAGATGCCGGGCGATGCTGCGTCTTGGCGTAGCCCGACTCGTGCAGCGCCGCCACGTAGCCGCGCAGATCGAAGACGGTCACGTCGCCCGGCGCGGGGAGCCGCCCGCCGTGGGCTTCGCCCAGATAGTCGGCCAGCGCGCTGAGGTCTTCGCGATAGCTCTTGACCGTGTACGCCGAAGCGTTGCGCTCGACGGCCAGGAATTGGAGAAATCGGGCGATGGCGGTGCGCATGGAAGGGACCAGGAGGTCAGGGACCAGCAGTCGGAGGCCAACCGGACCATCTCGCAGACGCTCTGGCCGCTGATTGCTGGCTGCTGATCGCTGATCCGTGGCCCCTGACCCCTGACCCCTTCTCAATACTCCTCGTCGCTGACGTCGCTGGGCAGCGGCACCTCGAAGCGCGAGGCGGAGACGAACTTGTGGCTGTCCTGACGAATCTTCTGGCTCAGCACGGCGGCGTCGTACCAAGTGAAGCTCAAGTCGGGATTCGAGGCGAATCGACCCAGCGTCCGCAGCGTTTCTGCGCAGGTTGGCATCGTCGTAGAGAAAGACGTAGCGTTCCGTCCCCTTGACCAAGGCCAACACGTTGATGTCCTGACTCACGGTGGATATCTCCTCACGCGGCGACGTTGAAGGCTGTTCTAGGTTGTATATCGGTCGGTCGACCGCGATCGCACCACTGGGCAATTGGTTTGCTAAAGCCTGCCGATTAGGTTCTTTTTGCGGGTGTGACAGCACGTTCCCCCCGCAGGAGTGCTGTCGGACAACATGCGAACCGTCTCCGATTCGACACCGCCCATTCATCGGCAAAGTCGGCCTGGTTTCTCCAATTTGAGAGATGAGACAGGCTCATGCACCACCGGTGCATAGTATGAACGGAGGACGGGTGGGTGAGATGGGAAGGATGCGAGCAACATAACCGAGAATGGCTTCCGTAGTCCGCCGTCCTGGAGAGATATTGTGCTTAGAGTTATGATAAATGATGCATGGAGAAGGAAAGATGACCACTCGGCCGATGAAGGTTGGTTCGGTCACGATTGGCGGCGGCAAGCCGATCGTGGTGCAGAGTATGTGCGCCACGAAAACTGCCGACGTCGACGCAACCGTGGCCCAGGTCAACCAGTTGGCCGACGCTGGGGCGGGCATTGTGCGAATCGCTGCCGATACGCCGCGAGACGTCGAGGCGCTCCGCGAAATCCGGCGACGCACCTTCTCCGGATCGCGGGCATCTTGCCCGCCGCAAGCGGCCGAGACGGCCGCGCTTCGGGTGAATCTCTCGGTCGATCTGCAAGAAAACTACCGTCTAGCCGCCGATGTGGCCCCGTTTGTCGACAAGATACGCTACAACCCCGGCCACCTGCACCATTACGAGCGCAATCGGCCGTGGCAAGACAAGGTGCGGTTCCTGGTCGATGTGGCCGGCGAGCATGACTGTGCGTTGCGGGTCGGAGTGAATTGCGGCTCGGTCGATCCGGCGCAGCGGGGGAAACATGCCCTGCATGACCCGTTGCAAGCAATGCTCGAAAGTGCGTTGGAGCATTGCGAACTGCTCGACCGGCTCGGTTTCACGCGGTACTGCGTGTCGCTGAAGGACTCGAATCCGGCCAGCGTGGTAGAGGTCAACCGGCGATTTGCCGCCCGGCGGCCCGACGTGCCGCTGCACCTGGGCGTGACCGAGGCTGGAATGCCTCCGGAGGGAGTCTTGAAGACGCGAATGGCCTTCGAGCCGCTCCTTTCGCAGGGCATCGGCGACACTCTCCGTGTTTCGCTTACGGTGCCCGCCGGGCGAAAACACGAGGAGGTCGAGGCGGGCCGGCAGATATTGGCGGACGTCGCCGCTGGCCGGCTGCTTCGGTCCGATGAGAAGCCGAGCGCGCGATTGAACATCATCAGTTGTCCAAGCTGTTCGCGAGTCGAAAACGAGGCGTTTGTGGAACTGGCGGAGCGCATGCGCGAGGCGACTCGCTACGCCGCCGAGTATCCGATCACGATCGCCGTGATGGGCTGTCGCGTGAACGGCCCCGGCGAAACCGACCATGCCGATCTCGGCCTTTGGTGCGGACCCGACTCGGTGCATCTCAAGCGGCGGGGCCAGTCGCTCGGCGCGTTTTCGTTCGATGAGGTCCTTATCCGCCTGAAGGTGGAACTCGATAAGCTGATCGCCGAGTGCTGAATCGCCGCAAGCTGAAAGTCCTGGCCGTCGTCGCTGTGCTGATGCTTATCATCTGGCTTGCGGCCTCGGCGTGGGTGTCGTGGCGGCTCACGCGGCGGGGCAGCGGGCCGTTTGCCGAGCCCGCGCCGGTAGTCGGTACGGTCTGTCCAGAGTCCATTCGGCTGAAGACGTGCGATGACCAGCAGATCGGCGGTTGGCTGGCGCGCGGCGACGCCGACAAGCCGTGCGTTCTGCGGCTGCACGGCGTGAACGCGTCGCGCGGCCAGATGCTGCCGGTCATGCTGTGGCTGGCGGAATCGCGATTTACGGTGCTGGCGATCAGCTTTCGCGCCCACGGCGACTCGACGGGAGAGGTGAACGACGTCGGCTGGAGCGCGCGGCACGACGTCGTGGCGGCCGTGGACTTTCTGTGGAAGGAATTCCCGCGGCGGCCCGTTTTCATCGTCGGGCGATCGATGGGGGCGGCGGCAGCGATCTTTGCGGCCGAGGAACTGAAAACCGAAGTGGCCGGGTACTTTCTGGAGCAGCCGTACAAGGACCTGAAAAGCGCCGTGTGGAACCGGCTGCAAAACCACCTCCCGCCGGTCTTGGATTGGGTGGCGTATCGCGGCATGAGACTCTGGGCGCCAGCGTTTCTGCCGGTCGATTCCGATCAGATTTCACCCTATGAGCATATCGCTGCAATCCCCCCGAGCGTGCCGGTCGTGATTATCACGGGCTCGGCCGACCGTGACGCGCGGCCGGACGAAGTGAAGGCCGTGGCCAGCCGCGTGCGGTCGGGCGCCAAACTGGTGGTCTTCGAGGGGGCGGGACACGAAGATTTGGAAAGGAGAGATCCGCAACTCTATCGGGCCAGTTTGATGGAGCTATTGAGAAGCCGCAAGCGGCCCTCACCCTCGCCCTCTCCCAAAGGGAGAGGGGACTTCCACGGTCCTGATTCGACGTAGCGGTGGTTGGCGGGATTTGCTATCATCCCCCCCCATGCGACTTATTCTGCGACTACTTGTCCTGCTCGCCCTCGGCGGCTGCGCGGGGACGTTGGCCAACCGTCTCACGCTGCCGAACCGAGACACCGTGGTTCGCGGCGAACTGGCGATTCACAGCGATTTTCCGGTGGCCGCCGATCATCGGTTGTTCGCAGAATTGACTTCGCAGCGGACCGACTTGTGCCGCCGGCTGAATTTGCCCCGCTCGACAGAGCCAATCCACGTGTATTTGTTTGAGAGCACCGAGCGGTTTGACGGGTTCATCCGGCTGCACTACCCACAATTCCCCGATCGCCGGGCGTTTTTCGTCGAGACCGACGACAAGCTGGCGATTTACGTCCGCTGGGGCGAACGGATGGCCGACGACTTGCGGCACGAGGTCACGCACGCCTACCTGCACGCGGTGGTGCCGAACATGCCGCAGTGGCTCGACGAAGGGCTTGCGAAGTATTACGAGGTTCCGCGGAGTCAGCGAGGGGTGAATCGGCCGCTGTTGGACCGCACGATCGCCCGGATCGAACACGAGCATTGGCAGCCGGACTTGCGGCGGCTCGAACGGTTTCCGGCCGACTACAACATGACCCAGGACGATTATGCCGAGGCCTGGGCGTGGACCCATTTTCTGATGGAGTCGAGTCCCGAGACACTGGACGCGTTGCGGGCGTATCTGGCCGAGTTGCGCCGCGACGACGGGGCCGCCACCCCGCTTTCGGTGCGTCTCTGGACATTGTCCGACCAGCCCGACGCGGCGATGATCCGAGTACATTCGCCGGCTGGATGGCGGGAAGTGATCGCCCGACCGGCTACCCTTCCCCGCAATTCTCGCTAGAATGAACCTACATGTTGACGTACCGCACGTTTCGCAATTTCGACCCGCCGGCGCTGGCAGCGTTGTGGCGGAGTCGGGCCGGGCAACCCGGGCTTGTGCAGCCGGTGTCGCCCGACCTGTTCGAGCAACTCGTCTTTGCCAAGCTCTATTTCCACTACGACGGCCTTGTGTTGGCCCATGACGATGCCCGGCTGGTCGGTTTTGCGCACGCCGGCTTTGGGCCGGATGCGGAGAGAAACTGGATTTCGACGGAGGTCGGCGTCATCTGCGTGCTGGTGACGGATCCCCGGCTGCGCGGAGACGGAGGTTGCGGACGGATTGCTCGATCAGTGCGAGCAGTACCTCCGCCGCCGCGGCGCCAAGGTGCTCTACGGCGGCGGCCTCCAGCCGCTGCACCCCTTCTACGTCGGGCTATACGGCGGCAGCGAGTTGCCGGGCGTGCTCGATTCCGACACTGGTGACGCGAACCGCGGTGGCGGCGCGGGGCTACCGGGAGGTCGAGCGGACCGTGCTGTTGCGACGCGAGCTTGACGGCTTTGAATCGCAGATCGATCGCCAGCAGATGCAGATTCGCCGGCAGATGCAGGTCGAAGTGACGTCCGATGCCCCCACCCGCAGCCGCTGGGAAGCCTTGACCGTCGGGGAGTTCGACCTTACGCGCTTCGATCTGGTAGTCCGCGGCCGCAGTGAGCCCGTGGCCACGGCCCTGTTCCGCAGCATGGAGCCCAGCGGCACTACCGGCGTCGGGCGCGCTGACGGGGCTGGTCGAGCTTTCCGTCGCCGAAGCCCAGCGGCGCCACGGGCTGGCCACCTTCCTGCTCAACGAGGCATTCCGGCAGTTCCTCCGCCAGGGGATTATGCGCGTCGAAGTCCAGGCCGGCGAAACCAACGCCGCCGCGCTCGCCGTATTCCAGAAGCTCGGGCTGCAACGGACCGGGCAGGGGGGTGTGTGGAGGAAAGACCTTTGATCGCTGACTCCCACCGTTCGTGGTCCCGCCTTTAGGTGGAAACAGGGCTGGGAGAACCGGCTGAAGCCGGAACGACGAACGGCTTTGCAGTTCTCCTGCGGCCGTCTCCCTGTACAATCGCCTTTCCCGCCCGTACAGTAGTCTGTAGGGAGATTGTGCGAATGACTCTGCTCTATTGCCCCCCGTGCTTCCTGGACCACGAGACGGGCCAACACCCGGAGCGGGCAGACCGGATTCGGGGCCTGCCCGAGCGGCTGGCGGCGGCCGGGCTGTCGGCCCAATGCCGCACGCCCGAGTTCCAGCCGGTTTCGCGCCAGCGGCTTGCCCGAGTGCATTCGCCCGCTTACATCGACGAGGTCTGGGCCTATGCCAAATCGGGCGGCGGCTACATCGAGGGCGACACCGTGGTCAGTCCGGCCAGTTATGACGTGGCCCTGATGGCGGCCGGCAGCGTCTGCGACGCGGTCGAGCGGCTCGTGCGCGGCGAAGACACGCAGGCCCTGTGCCTGGTCCGCCCGCCCGGCCACCACGCGATGGTCAACCACGCGATGGGCTTCTGCATCTTCAACAACATCGCCGTGGCCGCCCGGCTGGCCATCGACGTGCTCGGGCTCGACCGCGTGTTGATCGTCGATTGGGACATCCACCATGGCAACGGCACGCAGGCGACGTTTTGGGAGGAACCGAGAGTCGGTTTCCTCTCGATCCATCGCTGGCCGTTCTTCCCCGGCACGGGCGACAGCGACGAGACGGGCGGCGGCCGCGGACTGGGCACGACGCTCAACCTGCCCGTCGAATACGGCACGTCGCGGAAGGATTATCTCGCGCGGTTCGGCGACAGCCTGGAGAAGTTCGCCGCCAAGATCCAGCCGCAGTTGGTGCTGCTCAGCGCCGGCTTCGATACGCATCGACTCGACCCGGTCGGCGATCTCGGCCTGGAGACCGAAGACTTCATTCCGCTGAGCGATCTGGTTCTCGACGTGGCCGACTACTTACGCCGGCGGAAAGATCGTCAGCGTGCTCGAGGGCGGCTACGACCCCAAGCTTCTCGGCGATTGCGTGGCAGTACATCTGGCGGAAATGCTCAAGCGGAATGCCGAAACAGAGTAACGGTTCAAGGGGGAAGAAGGGGACAGGTCCAATTTGTGCGAAGCACCCGCCGGGCCGTTCCGGCAAATTAGACCTGTCCCCTTTTTCCGCCCGCAGGGCAGCCAGCGCGAGGGCCGGCGCTCTATCGGCTGCTCGGCGAGCTTCAGTCGTACGAGCGGACGCTGCACGGAGCCGATTCTCCCGTTTCTTCTGCTTAAACTGCCGAAGCCGTAGAAATTCGCGCCGGCAGCGGCATTTTCCGGGGGAAGCCTGCAGAACACCAACCGATGAATAATACCATTGGGGTATGCGGTCAAGCCAATCGCGGCCGCGCCTTTGACAGTGCAACCAAGTGCGGTACAATGAGATAGGATTTGATGAACGGGCCGTGTGCCTGTTCGCTTTCTGTAATCCGATAGGTGTGGTATTGCTATGGGTACTTTCGGGCCAATACATTGGCTGATCATTGCGGTGATCGTCTTTCTGCTGTTCGGCAACCGGTTGCCGAGCGTGATGCGATCGCTTGGCCAGGGTGTTGTCGAGTTCAAGAAGGGCTTGCAGGGCATTGAGGACGACGTGAAAAAGTCGGGCGACACGTCGAGCAAGATCGAGGAGCAGCCGAGCAAGCCGCCGGCAAAGGAAGAAGCGGTGCACGGCCACAGTGACGCCGCCCCAAGGTAGTGCGATGCCCGCCCTGTTTGCCTTTCTCGACAACCCGGTTGTGATGCTGATTCTCGGCGTCATTGCCGTGCTCTTGTTCGGCGAGCGGTTGCCCGAGGTGGCTCGTTCCGTCGGCAAAGGGCTGATGGAGTTCAAGCGGGGCATCCGCAGCATTCAGGAGGACGTCGAAGGGGCGATCAACTCCGCCACCTCGAACACGTCGACCCCGACCAACACGGCTTCGCATTACGAAGACCCCGAAGAGCGGGAAGAAGCAACCGCGCCGAAGTTTGAGCCGCCATCCTCTTGATTCTCTCGGCGTTTTCGTTAGACTACCACATTCGCGATTTTCGGGCGGCTAGCTCAGTTGGTTAGAGCGCCATCCTCACACGGTGGAAGTCGCTGGTTCGAGTCCAGTGCCGCCCACTCCACTTTGACCCTTTGTTGAAACTCGGATTACGTTGCCTGCCGGCGGTCGGCTGCGGCTCGTAAGTCAAGGCGAAAAGCGCGTACACGTACGCGCGCTTTGACGGAGGACCCGCCCCACAAGACAACCCGCCTTCGGCGGGTTATATAATACACACACCACTTCGGGCACTAGTCTTTTCAACCGCCCAGGCGCTGTCCTTTTCGACCGCCGTTCATAACATGCGGCAGCGATGGTGCGTGGCCGGGCTGTTGCGGGCCGATGGCAAGTTCCGTCGTGTCAAAGGCTACCAGCGTATGTTGCAGTTGCTCAAAGCCTTGGGCCGTCTTGTTCTTGGAAAGGGACTTGACGAAAATCGAAAGATCGCGTGATAATCGTTCGAGGAATCGCCTTCCTCTTTTCCACTGCCAAAGGGCCATGCGCAGATCTCAGCAGACCCGAAACGCCGCCGGACCGGCGCCGGTGGCGAAGAAGCCGGCACGCTCGGTGTGCTGCGGGAAGTTCTCGCCATACACCCCCGCCCAGGCGGCCAAAAAGTCTGTCGGCCTTCGCGATTTCGACCAGCGCCCAGACGCTGCCGCCGAAACCTCCGCCGAACGCCGATGCCGCCGCCGCGCCGAGCCGGCGAGCCGACGCCGCCAGAAAGACCGTTTCGGGCGTTTGATTGCCCAGCAGTTGCTCGGCGGCGTGCTGCGAATCGATCGACCAGCCGGCCGAACTCGCCCAGATCGCCGCGAGCCAAGGCATCGCCCGCCGCGGGAATGATCTCGCCGCTTTCGAGCATGAAATGCTCCAGGCGGGCCAGAAGCGCCTCGGGGGAAAACGAGCCGCCGTCGCGTCGCCTTGACGATCGCTTGAAGTCGTTCGACGGCGTCGGCCGAGCTGCCCAGCGCGGCGGCCAGGTGCGGATCGTCGCGGCCCGTTTCACGCCGCCACAGTTCGAGCAACGCCGAAGCGAGCCGCGAAGCCGTGTTGTACTTCTCGCGCGCATCGGCGCGGCTCTTCTCGGCCGTCACTCCGCTGGCGGCGACGGCAAACACGTAGCCCGGCGGCACGAGAAGCATCTTCTCGAACTCGATCGGGCAAAAAGCGTACTGGCTGACGTGGTTCGGCTCGGCGCAGAGGATCGCGGTATGGTCCTCGCTGCCGCCGCACGTGCCGACGCCGCAATCGCCCTCCAGCGTGCCGAAAGTCTGCCCGTTTTCGATCGCGCCCAGATAGCCGGCCAAATCGGTCTTGCTGCCGATGTTGTGCCAGTACTCGTCGCGAGCGGCCAGGCGATTGACCTCCGCCAGCGCGAGGAACACGCCCGTAATCAGGGCGCTGGAACTGCCCATTCCGCCGGCCGGCGGCAAGTCGCTGATAAACGCGATGTCGGCGCCTCGCACGACGCCGGGAAAGTTCCTCGCCATGCGACGGACAACCGTCATCGGATAGGTCGACCATGACCCGCGTTTGCGGCTTCAGTTCGGGATCGACCGCGAAAACGACGGTTTCTCCGCTGGCCGCGTCGATAACGACCATCTGCCGATCGTCGCGCGGCAGGGCGGCGACGCAGAATCCCCGCTCGGCCGCGGCAACCATCGTTCGCCCGCCGGCGTAGTCGGTGTGTTTGCCCAGGACCTCGATCCGTCCCGGCACGAAGAACGCCAACGGCGGGCGACCGCTCTGGGCCTCGCCGGTGATCGACAAGGCCGACGCCGCCCGAACCAACAGCGCCGCCTTCGACCGGCAAGCCTCCCGGCTCAAACCGGTCGTGAACAACTGCGTCGCCAACTCGTCGGCGTCGGTCAGACCGCCGGGGAACGAAAGTTCGATCATAGCTGCACCTTGGTTCCGGCCAGAATCGCCGTCACCGAAGCGATGTCGCCGCGGCAGGTCATGTCGAGCACCGGCGCGCGGATCTTTACCGCGGCAAACGGCTCGCCCAGCACGGTAATAACGTGTTGAACCGCGTCGGGAATCTCGAACTCGCCGCGGGGCGACGGCTGTAATCGCGCGGCACGCCTTGAAAATCGACGGCCCGAACCGCCAGCAGTTCATGCTCACCCAGAGCGGCCGCGGCAGACGACGCCAAGCGTGGCTTCGTCGGGCTTCTCGATGATCCGAGACAGGCGGCCCGCCTCGTCGATCTTTCCCACCGAGAAGCTCTTGATCCGACTCTCGGGCACGTTGCCGCGTCAGCATCGCGTCGCGCTCGAACAGCGCCACGGCCGGGCCCGACTGCTCGCGCAACGCCCGAAGCGCCTCGACCGGATAATAGTTGTCGGAATTGATCACCGCGAAGGGGTCGCCGCCGGCGAACGCCTCGGCCGCGGCCACGGCATCGGCCGTGCCGCGCGGCTCGGCTTGGCAGGCGAAGCTGAAATCGAGCCTCTCGGCCGCCACCTTGCCGCCATAGTATTCGCGGATCGCCTCCTGCTCCGGCCCGATCACCAGACACACGTGGCGATAGCCGGCCGTCGGCGGCCGCCGACAGCACGTAGTCGAGGAACGGCCGGTCGATCGGAATCAACGCCTTGATGCCGGCCTCCGCCACCGCCGCCTGGCGGCCATCGACCTCGGCCGCGCCGTCGTTGCGACGCATTCGCGTTCCCAGTCCTCGGGCAAGCACCACCACCTTATCCATTTTGTCATTGGTCATGCAAAGTATTATGCCACGTCAATTGCGGTTGCCAAGGGCATGGTCGCGGCAGCGGACTTCGGTGTTCACCGGCAAGTCGTCTATTGGCAGTTGGAAGAGTTACACAGAATCGTCACAACGCCCTGCGACTGCGGTCGCGGAGGATGAGTGGTGTCGGAAAGACATGCAAGATAGGATGTATGGGTTGGTTGGAAATTCATCACAAGTGTTTTTTCCTCTTTCCATTTTTTTCTTCTTGCAGTATGAGAACACATGCTGCAGGCTGCCGTGGGTCTTGCAGTCGGCCGATCCCGGCCGTGGTAGCCTGGGTGGCTTTTCGTATAAGCGACAGTTTTGGCAAACTTTTCTGATTACCACGACTTTAACGAAAGTTTCGATTGCAGAAACTCCGATAACTTTGCCGTCTACGCTAGAGCTGCGGAAACTCCGTAGACTGGCCCCCTGGATGGAGGATGAAGACATGAACCTGACCAAGACTTGCTTCGTTGCGGTCTTGCTTCTCGGCAGCACGCTTTGGGGTATCCGGGCAAGCGCCGATACTGCGGTCTGGCAGGACGTTTCGCAGGAGCGGGGGAATACCGCTGCCGTTGGCAGCGTCCCGATGGTCAATTGGGAACAGCGTGCGCTGAAGCGTCCGCAACCGGCCAGGCAGACGGCTCAACGCTGGGTCAATCCCCGCATCGCACAACGACCCTCCTACGACCAGACAACGATGGAGACTATGGAGGCCGTGCCGACGCCGGAGGGATCCACCACACCGATTCAGAAGCAGGCGGGCCCGACCGTCGGACCAGAGGCCACCGAACCGGGCGCGACCCAATTCGAGGCGATTCCGCCGGGCAGCATTTTCCACGACGATGGCTCCGCACCGCAGTCCGGCTGCGCCTCGTGCGGCGAAGGGCCGGGCGATTGCGGTGATTGCGGGCCTTGCGACGAGTGCTCCCCTGACGGCCGCTGCAACTTCGGCTGGGAGGTCTTCGACGGCTGTTGCGGCCCGCTGCTGCGCGGCCTATCGGTCTTTGCCGGAGTCGATGGCTTCAAAGGGCCGCTGGATCGCGGCAACGCCAACGGAAACTTCGGCCTCAACGAAGGTCTCAATCTGGCCAGGCCGCTGGGAGATCCTTGGGGATGCGGCTACCAGATCGGCGCCAACTTCGTCCAAAGCGACTTCTCGGGCGCATCGGTGGTCACTGCCAACGGCCTGAGCCTCAATGCCCCGTTCCGCAAGCAGTATTTTGCCACGGCGGCGATTTTCCGTCGGGCCATGGGCCGCGGGCTCCAATGGGGCGTGGCCTACGACTACCTCCACGACATCTATTACGATAACGCCAATCTGCAGCAGATCCGCAGCGAAACCGGCTTCGTGCTCGACAACGTCTACGAAATCGGCTACTACGGCGCCTACGGCGTGGCGACCGATAAGGACCGCGTCATCGACGGCAAACTCGACCCGACCGACATGTTCGTGTTCTACGTTCGCCGCAATTTCGAGAACGGCGGCGACGGCCGGCTCTGGGCCGGGGCCACCGGCAACGGCGACGGACTGCTGGGCGCCGACCTCTGGGTTCCGCTGGGGAAGGGCTTCGCACTGGAAAACCGCATCAACTACCTGATCCCCAAGCAAGGCCGCGGCGACACCGCCGAAGCCCGCGAATCCTGGGGGCTGTTGATCCAGTTGGTCTGGTATCCCGGCCAGAACGCCAAGTGCCAGCAGGAGAATCCGTACCGCCCGATGTTCAACGTGGCCGACAACTCGCTGTTCATGGTCGATCGGATGGCCCACTAATCAGCGTAATCGGTGATTCTCGCTCGCAACGACGAAGCTCATCTCCTTGCCCGCGGGCCGTGGCACAATTCCACGGCCCGCGGTGTTTCTTGCGGAACGGGCTTGTCCGGCTCCCCTTTTCCCGTGCTCCGCGTGGGAATACGCCGCGTGGAACGCTCGGCATCCCTTGATGCGGGGCGGACTTTGTGGCACGATAGACGCCGAGCGCCCGAATGTGCGTTACGACGCGGCGGGTCGTAGAGGAGCAGGTCTGCATGGCCTGACGCGTTTGTTGCGACGCGGGCTTGCCCAGTTTATATAATTACCGCGGGCGAAAACGGCTGCTAATCCCCATTCCATGAAGGTGCAAACATGAGCGTTGATCTGAGTACGACGTATCTTGGCTTCCGGCTGAAGAACCCGTTGGTGATCTCGGCGTGCCCCCTGACCGCCCAAATCGAGCAATTGCGGCGTTTGGAGGAAGCGGGCGCGGCGGCCGCGGTCTTGCCGTCGCTCTTCGAGGAGCAGATCGAGCATGACGCCGACGAGATCTCCCGAGTCTACGACTTCCACACCGACAGTTTTGCGGAGTCGCTGACCTATTTCCCCGAGCAGCAGGATTACACCAGCGGCCCGGAACAGTACCTCGAAAACATCGCCCAGGCCAAGAGGGCGGTCGATATTCCGATCATCGCCAGCATCAACGGCACGAGCAAAGGCGGCTGGATTCGCTATGCCAAGATGATGCAGGACGCCGGCGCCGACGCGCTGGAATTGAACATCTACCTTGTGGCCGCCGACGCCGAATGGACCGGCCGGGACGTCGAATCGCGCTATCTCGACCTTGTGGCCGCCGTGAAACAGTCGATCTCGATTCCGCTGGCGGTGAAGGTGGGGCCGTATTTCAGTGCGATGGCCAACATGGGCGTGCGGCTGGCCGCAAGGGGGCGCCGACGGCCTGGTGTTGTTCAATCGTTTCTTCCAGCCCGACATCGATCTGGACACGTTGGAAATGCACCCGCAACTACACCTCAGTTCACCCTCCGAACTGCTGACGCCGCTGCGCTGGATCGCCATCCTGCACGGCCGCGTCGAGGCTTCGCTGGCCGCCACCGGCGGAATCCACGACGCCCCCGCTCTGTTGAAGGCCCTGTTGGCCGGCGCCGACGTCGGCATGGTTGCTTCGGTGCTCTACGAGAAGGGCATCGCCGAGGTCGGCCGAATCCTCACCACCCTGCGCGAATGGATGGAGGAGAACGAGTACACCTCGGTCGAGCAACTCAAGGGGAGCATGAGCTACGAGAACTATCCCGACCCGTCCGCCTTCCAGCGCGGCAACTACATGAAGACGCTGACCTCCTACGTCGGCAAGGCGATCTGAGAGCGTCCCAACGTGCTCCGCGTGCGGCTCCCGCCAACTCCGGCGGCATGACGCAGGCGACAACACGATTCAGGCGGCAGGGTAGCGGCGGCTGCCGCGGGGTGATACAATCCTCGACGGTGGCGGTCGTTTTCTGGTGGGGCCCCGAACTCCATTGGTTGGGAGGGCACAGGCATGAAACCCGAGGAGTGTACGGCCGCGTTTGCGCAGGCGGCCGAGGAATTCAACAGCCACACGAATCGCGGCGACGGCGAACGAGTGGCCGGCAGCCTCAACGGTGGGCTGAGTCTGTTGCAGGATTGCCTCTATGCTCGGCTCTATGACGACGTGGAGCGGATCATCGGCAAGGATTCGATGCTGATGCCCGTTTCAGAGTTGAAGGCTCGGCGGGCGACGAACGCCGAGATCGCGATCTACCAGATCGCCGAATCGAGTGCGGCCGCGGAGCAGTGCGACTGCATCGGCCCGGACGATCACTGGTACGTGCACTGGCTTGCCGGCCTGCGATTGGGCCAGTCGCACGTCGACCAGCAGGTGGTCGATCGACTGACCGACTACCTGTCGAAAGCGCCGCAACAGCGGAAGCTCGCCTTTACCGACGTGCTGGTGAGGGTGATTCCCGACTCGCGGCGCGCGCCGCTGGTTCTCTTCGAGTTGTTCCCGCTGTCGGTGCAGATTGTCACCGCAATGGCGCTGACCGACCACGCCCGCGCCTTCGAGCTGCGACGCCGGCAACTGGCCCACCAGCCGGCCATCGGTGATTGTCATTCGTGCCACGGCCAGGTGCTGGAAAACGGCGAGCAATGCCAGGGCTGCGGAAACCCCTTGTGGAAACACGAGTGGCTGGTGGCCGAATAGGGACCGGACTCAACGGTGAGTGCGTCTTTGACGAGGTTCTTGCGGCATCAAGAGCAACACCCCCCGACTGTAATCGGGGGGCGTTTTGCGTCGAATAGGGTTGTCGCAGCGACGAACTAGTTCACCGTCTTCGACAGATCCTCGATGGTCTCCTCCTGTCCCATCGAGATCGTCTTGAGCGTCTTGGCGGCCAGGTCGAGTTTGTTCAGATCGACCATGCGGATAACGCGGCTCTTGTAGGTGTTGAAGTAGTAGCGGAGGTGCTTCAGGTCGGCGGCGGTCGTCCAATTGGTGAATTCGACCTCAGTCTTGCCGTGGTTCTTCGCGCGGATCGCGCCGCGCGGCAGGTCAAATTGGTTCAGGATATGAAACGCCTGCTGCACGCACTGCTCGGCCGTGTCGGCGGGTGTGGCGGTCTGGGTGAAGGCCACTGCGCGGACGAAACGCGACGGAGGCGTGAAATCACCCGGCAGCCCCCACATGCCGGTTCCCTGGCCGAGGCCGGTCAGCGTTTCGCCCGCCTCCACGATCGGTTTGGCGTTGTCCGGGCTGAGATGGACAAAGTTTCGCAAGTTTGTCTGATGCCAATCGAACGTCGGCGAGTTCGTGATGACGCCAAGCGGATTCTCGTAGACGTGGAGTTTGCCGTCGACATACTCGATTACTGCGCTGTGCCCTTGGGCGTCGTGGACGGCGTAGTGAAGTCGCTGCAGCGCGCTGGGGAGTTCCGCGCCGCCCAGGCCGACTACCAAGCCCTTGACGGCCGCAACCGCGTCGTCCACTGTGGCGCAGGTGCTCAACAGGTAGACGGGGACCTGATACGAGGCGACGGCACGGTCGGCGTTGCCGGCGTTGATCTTTTGATAGCCGGCGCTGCCGGGAAACATGAAATTGCCGACGGCCAGTCCCTTTTCGTTCATGCCGTCACACACGAAAGGAAGTCCCCGCGCGTTCGGGCCGACAAACGCGTACTTGGTGGTCCAGTGCAGGCCGGGCGTTCCGGTGGGGGTGTCACCGACGTAGGCGTAGCCGCGTGGAACGACAATGAGGTTGGAATCGAGATCGCCGCCAAGTTCCAGAGTGCGGGCATAGACGGTCGTCCCGTCCTTGGCCGTAAGCCGAATCCCGGTGCAGGCGCAGGCAGGCGTCGAGTTGAACAGCGAACAGCCCAGACATGCCACGACGAAAATCGAACGGTTGGCGATGGTCTTCATCGGTCTGATCTCCAGAGTTTGTGGGGGTTAGAAGGCGACGTACTTGGCGAACGTCGAACTTGGTTGGGGTGGCAGCACGACTGCCACCCCAACTCTGACGTTTCGAGGCGGGTTACCTGGTGAACGCCAGGCCCGGATCGTTCGGGTTGCCGCCGGGGAGCTTGAAGTTGAACCCGCCGTCCGGCAGCGTCGCTGACCTGGCCGACCATGACCGGTGTGTCGCCCTTCTTGAGGATCAACAGGTTGTCGGCCACGGCGTAGGGACCAGCGAACTCCTGCGGTTTGCCGTTCTGGTCGAACTTCCAGGTGTACGTTCCCTCTTTGCTGAGACTCAACGCGATGGTCACGCCGTCGACCCGCGTGGCCTTCCAATTGCCGACCAACGCAGCGGCGTCGATCGGCTTGGCCGGCGCGGCAGGTGCGGCGGGCGTTGCCGTCGCTTCGGCCTTCGTGGGCGTCAACATCTCGAGAAGCTGGGCCGACAGCCGATCCTTCGGATCGAGTTGCACCGCCACCTTTAGTTGATTTGCCGCGGCGTCGTCATGCCCGCAAATCATGTAGTGGTAGGCCAAGAGGAACCTGAGCGCCGGCGAATCGGGATGCGCCGAGGTGGACTCCTCCAACGCGCGGAGTTGTTTGGTGTAGATGTTGACGTCGGGATAGAAGCTGGTCAGCGTGGTCCAATCCCAACCGGGCCCGGCCGACAAGCACGGCATAGACCGCTCCTGCCGCTTCGTCGTAACGTTGCAGGGCGAACAGACGCCAGCCCGCGGAACTCGTGCAGCAGCGCGTCGTTCGGTTGCAGGGCGATGGCCTGGTCGCACTGCTTCAGCGCGGCGGTGTAGTCGCCCTGATAGAAGGCGTCGTGCGCGGCGTCGAGCAGTTGGGTCACCTGGTCCGAAGCCGACTGCGAATCGATTGCCGGGCGACGCGGCATCGCCAATCGGCTGCGAATAGTCGATCGACGCCCCGTCCACCACGACCGGAGCGCCACAGTAGGGGTTGTAGTAGGGCAAGTAGCCCCAGGTCCAGGGCGTGAGAGCGGTGTCGAAAGCGAGGCCCGCCGCGAAACCCGCGCCCCACCAGCCGGCCGGCCAATGATGCCACGCGGTGATTCCAGTGGTCGTGCCAATGCCCGTGATACCAGTTGGGATGCAGGCCAGGATGTGGAACCGGACGCGGCACGGGACGCGGCCCAACGTCAGGATGTCGACCTGTAGTCGCACGTGCGGCGAACTGCGATCGCTCGCCGACGGCCGATCGAGCGCCGACAGTTCGACCAGGAGGCCGGACCGCTGTAGGATCGGAAGTGGTCTTCGCTGATGCGCGGCTGATTGAACGAGGGCGTGTGGACGCCGCCCCAGTTCGTCGCCCCGCCGCCGCGGAATTCGCCGCCGCCGGAGAATCCGCCACGATTACCGGAGTAGCCGCCGAATCCGCCGAAAGATCCCCCGCCGCGATACCCGCCACCAGCGAATCCGCCACCAGAGAACCCACCGCCGCCGTGAAATCCGCCGCCGCCGTGGAATCCGCCGCCACCGCGGCCCAGCGACGTTTCGCCGGAAGCCAAGAGGACGATCAGTGTCAGCAGCGGGAAACAGTTTCATATTTGTTCGTGCTCATTTCGCTTCTCCTGTTGAATGGCGGTGGAGGCCTGACGCGGGAGAGCCGGCGCTGCGGGGGCTTTCGCACGATGACGATTTCGTCAATGTTCGGCAGCACCTCGTCGCCGACCACGCGGTCGCGCGATTGCCAGGTCATGCGGTCCTTCGATACCCGCGTCGTGACGTTGGTGGCCGATGCCACGCTGCCGTCGCGTCGCGTTCCGGTCAGCTTGACGATCCAGCGATTGCCGTTTCGGGTCCAAACGCCCTCGGCGATAGCCGCCCTCGGAGTCGAAAACCCAGGAGTGGATCTTCTTCGTCGCCGGATCCCAGCCAATCCGTTGCGAGCCGGTCATGGCGGGTCGGCCGCCAACTTGGATCTTGAACTCGCTGAGGATGGCGCGGCGGCCGGCGTCCCAACGATACGACGTAATGACGATCGCGGCCGGACTTTCGTCGACCCACTGGCCAATCAGCCATTTGAGTTGCCCGAGCTCGTCGCGGCCCGAGTTCTCTTCGTCGTGCAAGTCGCGTGCGCTGGCCATTCGCCAGCGGCCGTCCTGCTTGACGTGGACGACCACGTAGCGGTTGTGCTCGGCGCCCTCGCCCGAGGCTGTTCGTGATGGTGGAAGTCCCCGTCCTCGATCGCCACCGACGGACTGACGAATCGAATGGACCGGACGGCAACGCCGATCCGCATTTTGGAATGGGCTTGGAAGATCGCCGTGAAGGTTCGCTCGATCGCCTCTCGGCCCTCGGCGGCGTTTCCCTCTTCGTTGACCAGCTCGCCGCCGGGGACAAAAAGAGCCGCCAACGCCTTGGCGTCGTGGACATTCGCCGCCTTGGTGAAGGCGTCGATGTTGCGTCGAATCGCATTTTCGTCGTCCGAGCGGGATGGTTCGGCGGAGGCTGCCTTGGCGTTCCCCGTTGTCGCCATAACTGCCGCGACCAATGCGGCCGCCACGATTACCGTTGTTCGCATGGCTGGAACCTCTTGTGATGGTGGGAGGATAGCATTGCAGGTGTCTAATTCTAGGTTGCAGAACAAGAGGGGCGAAGCCTGATGCCCCCCCCCAAGCTAATGGAAACGCGAAAGTTGCGGAATTGTCGCCTGGTGCGGCAATTTTCGCCACCAGACGGAAGGACGGTGGATCGGGGCGACGCTCCGAAGGGGAGAACTTGCGGCGGCTTCTGGCGTTAAATGTACTGGTGGGTTATAAGACGGGGAAGGAAACCGTTTGCTGGTTAATACCGCCACGGAAGGGGACGGAGGAGATTGTCGTAGCAGGTTCCGCGAAACGGATGACGTTTCTGCGACAATCTCCTCCATTCCCCTCGCCCGATTGGGTCATGCGATATGAAGTCATTGCTGCTTCTTGCGGCTGTCTTGGCGGCAGCCCCCGGCGATCGGGGGACGCGAGCGCCCATATCCCCCTTTGAGCGCGCCAGCACCCCGGTTCCGCAAACCCGCATCGACAGGCTGGTCCTCAGGAAGCTCAAGCTGTTGGGCATCGCGCCGGCCCCGCTCTGCTCCGATGCGGTATTCGTCCGCCGCGTCTATCTCGACGCGATCGGCACGCTTCCCACCGCCCAGGAGGCAGAGGATTTCCTGGCGAGCCAGAACCCGAAAAAGCGTGCCCTGCTGATCGACCGCCTGCTGGAGCGGAAGGAGTTCGCCGACTACTGGGCCATGAAATGGTGCGATCTGCTGCGGGTGAAGTCGGAGTTTCCGATCAACCTCTGGCCCAACGCCGTGCAAGGCTATCACCGCTGGATTCGCACCTGCATCAAGGAGAACATGCCCTACGATCGGTTCGTCCGCGAGATGCTCACGGCCACGGGCAGCAATTTCAACGTGCCGCCGGTGAATTTCTATCGCGCCGTCCAGAGCCGGGAGCCGACGGCCATCGCCCAGGCCGTGGCGCTGAGCTTCATGGGCGTGCGGCCCGAGAGCTGGCCAAAGCAGCGCTGGGCGGAAATGGCCGTCTTCTTCTCGAAGATCGGCTACAAGTCCACCGAGGAGTGGAAAGAGGAGATCGTCATCTTCGATCCCGCCAAGAACTCCGGGGCGTCGGCCGCCGGCAGGCCGATCGACGCCGTCTTGCCCGACGGCACCTCCGTCCGGCTTCTCCCCGGATCAGGATCCGCGAAAGGTGTTCGCCGACTGGCTCGTCGCGCCGAAGAATCCCTGGTTCGCCCGCGCCGCGGCGAACCGCGTCTGGGCGTGGCTGCTGGGCCGCGGCATCATCCACGAGCCGGACGACATCCGCCCGGACAATCCGCCGAGCAATCCCGAGTTGCTGGCCTATCTGGCAGCAGGAGTTGGTCGCCGCCCGCTACGACCTGAAGCACGTCTTCCGGCTGATCCTGAATTCCAACGCGTACCAACTCTCCTCGATTCCCGCGGCGCGATCGTCCGGAGGGCGACGCCTGTTTTGCGCGCTACGTGCCGCGGCGGCTGGAGGCGGAGGTGCTGATCGACGCGATCTGCCAGGTCACCGGCACGACGGAGAAGTATTCCAGCCCGATTCCCGAGCCGTTCACGTTCATCCCCGACGGCCAGCGCTCGATCGAGTTGGCCGACGGCAGCATCAGCAGCCCGTTTCTCGACATGTTCGGCCGTCCGGCGCGCGACACGGGCCTGGAATCGGAGCGGAACAATCGTCCCACGGCCGCCCAGGAATTGCACCTGTTGAATTCGAGCCACATTCGGCGGAAGATCGAGCAAAGCCCCAAGCTCCGCGCAGTTGCTGCGGTCGCGGCGCAGGCCGCGCGAAATCATCGACGAGCTCTACCTGACGATCCTCTCGCGTTTTCCGACGGCGGATGAATTGAGGACCTTCAGGGACTACGCCCAGCCTGGCAAGGGCAGACGGCCGATGATGGACCTGGTTTGGGCGTTGTTGAACAGCGCGGAGTTTCTCTACCGGCATTGATTATCCAGTATTCGGCACACGGCGTGTGCCGGATACGTTCGGATGGAGGTGTGAAATGGCCCTTTCACGGCGCGAGACGATGCGACGAGGCCTCGGCGGCGCGGCGGCGCTGCTGTGCGGCGTCACAGGGGACAGTCCCGTCTTCGCTGACGCGAAAATCGGGACGGTCCCCGTGAGCCGGCATGCAAAGGCCAAGGCCAAGGCGGTCATCCAGATTTGGATGTGGGGCGGCCCCTCGCACCTGGACACCTTCGACCCGAAGCCGGCGGCGGGCTACGACTACTGCGGCCCGCTGAACAAGCCCATCCGCACCAACGTCGACGGCATCATCATCGGCGAGCTGCTGCCGCTGCTGGCCAAGCAGGCCGACAAGTATTCGATCATCCGCAGCATGACGCACGGCATCAACGCCCACGAGACGGCGGCCTACATGGTGCAGACCGGGCGAAGGCCGGGCGGACGGCTGGTCTTCCCGGGCGTCGGCGCCGTGGTTTCGCTGTTCAAGGGCTACGGCGCCGGCTACCGCGGACTGATTCCGCCCTACATCGTTCTGACGGAGCTGCAGGGCCGGTTCTCCGAGGTGGGCTTCCTGCCGTCGCGCTACAAGCCGTTCGCCACCGGCGGCGATCCGGCCCAGGCCCGCTTCGTCGTCGAAGGCATCGTCGCCCAGGGCATCACCGACGACCAGCAACGCGACCGCCGCGAGTTGCTCCACAACTTGAACACCTTCGGCCGGCTGCTGAAGAACGATCCGGCGATCCAGGCGTTGACCAAGTCGGAGGAGGAGGCCTATCGAGTTGATTCTGGGCGACGGCGCGAAACTGTTCGATCTATCGACGGAGAAGGACGACTTGCGAGACCGCTACGGCCGCAATAAGTTCGGCCAGTCGTGTCTGATGGCCCGGCGGCTGGTCGAACGCGGCGTCCCTTACGTCACGATCAACTACCAGGGCTGGGACACGCACAAGCAGCATTTTCAGATCATGCGGCGGAAGTTGCCGGAATTGGACAAGGGCATGGCGACCCTGCTGCAGGATCTGTCGGACCGCAAACTGCTGGACAGCACGATCGTCTGGTGGAGCGGCGAGTTCGGCCGAACGCCGAAGGTTCTGTGGGAAGCCCCGTGGAACGGCGGCCGCGGACATTGGGGCCAGTGTCTTCTCGGCCGTGGTGGCCGGCGGCGGATTCAAGGGCGGCCGCGTCGTCGGCGCATCCGATGCCAAGGGCGAATACGTGAAGGACCGCCCCGTCTACCCGTGCGACCTGATCGGCAGCATGTACGAACTGCTCGGCATCGATCTCCACGCGAAGTTGCCCCATCCCCAAGGTTTGCCGGTCTACGTTGACGCCGACCGCGGAGGAGGGCGTGAAATCGGGCGGACGACTGAGGGAGATCATGTAACCGATCGACGCGAGTGGCTCGGGAGTGGCTCTAGTCCGAGTTTCCCCCTATCCCCCGCCGATGGGATATGGTAAGATTGAAAACTGGATGGATGTCCACAAAAACAAACACATACGGGAGGCGGTGGACTACGCCCTGTCGCGTGGCTGGCGGCTCGTGTTGGCTGGCGGGCACTCTCATGTTTGGGGTACCTTGTATTGCCCCGCAGAACGTCGGGGAGGGCATCACATTCCTGTGTTTAGCACTCCACGAGTGCCAGAATACCACGCCCGGTTCATCCGTCGTAAGGTGGATGGCTGCCAACACGCCAAAGATAAAGGGGAGACGAGACCATGAATTACGAGTTCACCGTAATCCTGGCAAATCTGGACGAAATGACTACCGATCTGGCGAACGCCCTGTTCGCAGCCGGGTGCGACGACGGCCATCCTTGGTCTAGCGACGGCGTTGCCGCGATCACATTCGACCGCGAGGCCGACAGCCTCATCTCCGCCATCCGCTCCGCTATCGCCGACGTGCAGAAAGCGGGCTGCGTCGTGCGGAAAGTGGAGATAGAACCGGAAGTTGTCCTGGGCTAAAAGAGAACGGTCGCCGAGTCGACAGACACTCGTTTTTGCCAATCAGCGATGGCTTTGACGTTCTGGACGAGAGGCGGTGGCAGATCGCCGCAGTCTACGACGTTGTAGAAAGCCGCCTCAGCGGCAATAATCATGGTATGCCCTGGACCACGCTCTGGCGGCCAAACGCCACCAACGCGGTCCAATCCACAGGCAACCGCCTCAAATCGCGGTAACCAGCCTCTGGCCCGACCGTCTGAGCGGCGATGCCGCGCTGCGGGCAGAAAAGCACCTTACGAAAACCAACATCACCTGTAACGAAGATCAGCTCGTATGGCAGTCGAGCCTTTCGTCGTCAGCACGCATCGTCGCAGTGGAGCAAGCCAAACGATGAACTCTTTTCAGCGGGTCCTTGCCGCCATGAGTCGCAAAGGAAAGCCCGACCGGGCCCCCTTCGAAATCAGTTGGGGCGCCTTCACGCCGTCGTTGATGGAGGTCTATCGGCGGAAGACGGGCTCAGCCATCGCCCCCGACGAATACTTCGATTTCGATACTCGTAGCGTCGATCTGAATCCGAGCCGCCAGACGACCGACTTCCGCCGCTTCTTCTCCGAACGCCTGCCATCCAACGTCAGCTTCGACGAATGGGGCTGCGGCAGCGTGCCCGGATCGCTCGCTCACTTCGTCGAGTTCAAGTTCAATCCGTTGCAATCCGCCGCGTCCGCCGCAGACGTCGAAGCCTTCCCCTGGCCCGACGTCACCGCCGACTACCGCTACGAAGGGCTCGCCGAACGAGTCGCCGACTACCACCGCCGCGGCTACGCCGTGACCGGCGAGCTTTACCAGACGATCTTCGAGCGTGCATGGCTAATGCGCGGCATGGAGCGACTCCTCATGGATTTCCTCGCCGCTCCCGAGATCGGCCTCGCCCTCTGCCGATCCATCGCCGACCTGCGCGTCGAGCAGGCACGTCGGCTGGCCGCCCTCGGCGTCGACGTGCTGCGGCTCGGCGACGACGTCTGCACGCAAAAGAGCCTCCTGATGAGCGTCGGCGCCTACCGGACTTTCCTCAAGGAGCCGACCCGCGCCATCATTCAAGCCGCCAAGCAGATCAACCCCGACCTGTTGGTATTCATGCACTGTGACGGCCGTGTCGTCGACATGATCGACGAATACGTGGACGTCGGCGTGGACATTCTGAATCCGGTGCAGCCGGAGTGCAACGATTTCGCGGAAATCGCCGGAGAGCCGCCGGCCGCCTCTCGTTTTGGGGCGGCATCGGCACGCAAAGCACGATGCCGTTCGGCTCGCCCGCCGACGTAGCCGCGGCCGTCGCCCGCACGAAGCAGATGCTCGGCCCCGCAGGCGGACTGCTGCTCGCTCCCAGCCACATACTGGAGCCCGAAGTCCCGTGGGAAAACATCCTGGCCTTTGTCGAAGCGGCAAAGAACTCCGTTTATCCGTAGAATGGATCAATCATGAAATCACCAATGACCCACCGTGAGCGTGTCCTGAGCGCCGTCGGCAGAACCGGTTACGACCGCATTCCCGTCAAGCACGAAGGCACGCCCGAGGTCAACAAAATGCTCGTGCAGCATTTCGGCCTCTCGAACATGGAGCAATTGCTCCGCGTGCTCGGCGACGACTTTCGCTACGTCGAACCGGTCTACTGCGGGCCGGAGTTGAGAACCTTTCCCGACGGAAGCATCGAGGGCTACTTCGGCGAGCGATACCGCTATGCCGAGTTCGAAGCGGGCCGGTATCTCGAAGCCTGCTACCTCCCCTATGCCGGCGTCAATCGCCTGGAAGACCTCGACCGCTCCCACTTTCCCAGCGCCGACTGGTTCGACTACTCGACGATCCGCCAACAAGCGGAGCGGCTGCGCGAGCAGGGCTTCGCCGTCTGCTGCGGCACGGCCGGCGACATGGACTTTATCAACAGCATCGCCCGCGCCCGCGGCATGGAAGAGGTGCTGATGGACTTGATCGACGACAATCCCGTCTATCTCGAAATCATGCAGGCCCGCTTCGAATTCTACTACCACATGCACCGCCGCATGCTCGAAGCCGCCGACGGCCTGATCGACTTCACCCACGTCGGCGACGATCTGGGCAACCAGCGCGGCCCCATGATCAGCCTCGCCATTTTCGACCGGCACTTCGCCCCCAAGTACCGGCGGTATTTCGAAATGGTGCACGGCCACGGGGCCAAGACCATGATGCACATCTGCGGCTGCGCCGAGCGATTCCTGCCGCGACTTGCCGACATCGGCCTTGACGTCTACGACGTCGTTCAGCCGACGACGCCCGAGATGGACGTCGCCGTCCTGCAAAAGAAGATTGGCGATCGCCTCACCTTCTGCGGGTCCGTCTGCGTCCAAACCACGATGGCCTGGGGCACGGTCGAGGACGTCCAGCGCGAAGTGCGCCGCCGGCTCGATCTATTTCCCAAAGGCGGCCTCTTCCTCGGTCCCACCCACGCCATCCAAGTCGGCTCGCCGCTGGCGAACATCTTGGCGCTCTACCGAACCGCAGGATCACTCAGCGAGAATATCGACCGGTCAATCTTGAATGTCGCCGACGACGGCGCGGATCCCGATAAGGTCAGCTTGTCCAAACTGTTCTGACGACCTCCGGGAACGAGCGACGAGTTTCTTGTGAGTCTTCACAAGACGATTGTCGGTCGAGATTGAATGCGGGGCAGTAACGATGATTTCAATCACGGGGAGGCGGCGGGATTTCTTGGCCGCACCTTGACCGCCCCGAAGGGACACGATTCGCCCAGCCCAGGGCAACGCCCTGGGGGAAGAAGTGGCCCAACCGAACCTGTATTGTCGGCCCAACCGGCCGACAGGTTGGCAAAATGCGCCCCGTTTCCCGAGGGCGATGCCCTGGGCTGGGCGAACGGCCGGGCCTTCGGCCCACATAGGCAGTGCCAGAAGACCGGCCTCGCTCGAAGGGCTCGGACGAAGGAAACCGCGCCTGCTCCGCCGGGGTTAAATAGGTTATAATGATCTCCGTGTCCCACCCCGGATGGAGCACCTTTCCGTGAGCCCATTTCCACGGTGTCTCGTTGGCGCGTTGTTGGCTGTACTGGCGGCTGTTTCGGCGGTGCAAGCGCAGCGGAACGTGCCGCACGCCGGCTACGCTTATCCCGCGGGCGGACGACAGGGGGAGACGTTCCGCGTCAGCGTCGGCGGGCAATTCCTGCAACGCACCACCGATGCCTGCATCTCCGGCCGCGGCGTTCAGGCCAACGTCGTCGAGTGCATCAAGCTGCTCACGCCCAAACAGGTCAACGATCTGCGCGAGCGGCTCAAGGAACTGAGGAAGAAGCCGAAGGACGCCGAAACCACCAAGGAGATGCTGGCAATCCGCGACAAACTGACCGACTTCCAGAACAAACGGGCGAATCCCGTGCTGGCTGACAAGGTCATCTTGCAGATCGCCGTCGCTGCCGACGCCGAGCCCGGCCAGCGAGAACTGCGGCTGGCGGCGCCCAACGGATTGTCGAACCCGTTGGTGTTCGAAGTCGGACAACTGGCGGAGTTTCGCAAGCCGGAGGCAAAACCGAGCCCGCAACCGACAGGCGACAGAAGGCCGCAGATGCTCGGGGATCGCAGTCGCGGCACGTCACAACCAGAGATGACCGTTACGCTGCCGGCGGTCATCAACGGACAGATTATGCCCGGCGGAGTCGATCGCTATCGCTTCCAGGCGCGCCGCGGTCAACACCTGGTTGTCGCCGTCGCCGCCCGGCAGTTGCGGCCGTATCTGGCCGACGCGGTGCCCGGCTGGTTTCAAGCCGCCGTGGCGATTCGCGATTCCAAGGGGAACGAGTTGGCCTATAGCGATCACTACCGCTTCCGCCCCGATCCGGTCGCTCTACTGCAAGATTCCCAAGACCGGGCAGTACACGCTGGAGATTCGAGACACGCTCTACCGCGGCCGCGAGGATTTCGTCTATCGCGTCACTCTCGGCGAGTTGCCCTACATCACCGGCGTCTTTCCGTTGGGCGGTCCGGTCGGCAAGAAGACCGCCGTGGAGTTGCTCGGCTGCAACCTGCACAGGACTAGCCTCATTGTGGATGCCGCCGGCCACGGCGTCGGCATCGTCCCGGTTTGCGTCCACTACAACAAACTTGCGTCCAACTGCGTGCCGTTTGCCCTCGACTCGCTGCCGGAATGTCTGGAGCGAGAACCGAACGACAGCGCGGCCGATGCACAGCCGATGACGCTGCCCGTGATCGTCAACGGGCGAATCAATCGGCCCGGTGACGTTGACGTATTTCGCATTAAAGGCCGTGCCGGGCAGAAGATTGTTGCCCAGCTCGATGCCCGCAGGCTCGGCTCGCCGTTGGATTCGATTCTCAGGCTTGACCGATGCCAATGGCCGGCAACTGGCCGTCAACGACGATCACGAAGACAAGAGTAGCGGGCTGCTGACGCACCATGCCGATTCGCTGATCGCGACAACGCTGCCCGCCGACGGGGCGTATTATCTGCGGTTGGCCGACGTGCAGCAGAAAGGGGGCGCGGCGTACGCCTACCGCCTGCGAATCAGCGAGCCGCGGCCCGATTTTGTTTTGCTGGTCACTCCGCCGAGCATCAGCGTGCGTGCCGGCACGTCGGTTCCGATTGTCGTTCACGTCGTGAGAAGGGACGGATTTGCCGGCGAAATCGCCATCAAGCTGAAAAACGCTCCCAAGGGATTTGCCCTCAGCGGCGGCCGCGTGCCGGCCGGTCAAGACGAAACTCGCCTGACGCTCACCGCCCCGCGGAGGCCGCCGGAGGAGCCGGTCGCACTGCATTTCGAGGGCCGCGCAACGATCGGAGGGCGGGTGATTGTCCGGCAGGCGAGTTCCCGCGGAAGACATGATGCAGGCGTTCATCTACCATCATCTGGTTCCCGCGCAGAACCTGACGGCGGCGGTGATCGGCCGCGAGCAGTTTCACCCGCCGTGGAAGCTCTCGACAAGATCCCCGTAAAGCTTGCCGCCGGCGGAACCGCGTCGGTGCGGTTCTCCATGCCGCGCGGGCCGCAATTGGAGAAGGTCCGGTTGACCTTGCACGATGCCCCGGCGGGCATCTCCATCCAGAAAGTGTCGCTGGCCCAGACGGCGCGACCGATCATGTTCCGAGCCGATGCTGAAACAATGAAGCCCGGCCAGAAAGGGAACCTGATCGTTGACGCTTCCGTCGAAAGGACCGTGAACCCCAAGAACGGAAAGAGCCAAGGCACAAAAGAGAATTGTGCCGCTTGGCAGCCTGCCCGCCATACCCTATGAAATCGTTGCACGACGCCCTTTGCACCAATCGACTCCGACACACGCACCTTCGTGCCGATGAGGGCCTATTCCGTCGTCGAGTTCGACGGCGTGCGGCGTGTTTTCGCCGCGGTCGCGCCCAGCCGCGGCGCCACGCTCTGTCGGAGCAGACTCGAATCGGCTCTGCAAACGCATCCAATCGCTCTTTCGGGAGGAAGTTATGTCCCGGATCGATCGTCATGCAGTCGGTCTTCCTGAAGAACAGTCGACGATCAGGCCGCGTGCCGACAGATCGTCGAGGCAGTTCTATGGGCCGGGACTTGCCGGCGACCAGCTACATTCCTCCAGCCGCCCTGCGACGGAAAACTCCTGGCGATCGAGGCCTGGGGCCTCGCCGGTGGCAGCGGCGATCTGCAAGATCGAGCATCGCGGCGCAAAGGAATGGTGATTGCCCGGCACCATGGCGCCACCTGGGCGTACCTTGCCGACGTCCATTCCGAAACGTGCGTCGCGCGGAGCGAGCCTGTCGGACTCGGCTCGCTGCCTCCGGGCCTTTCGCACGGCCGGCGAACGGCTGACAGGTCTGCCGGCTGGCGATTCGACGACGTGATTCGCACCTGGCTCTACCTGGGCGACATCACGGGCAAGGAAGGAGAAACGCTGTCGGTATCTTGAACTGAATCGGGCGCGAACCGACTTTTACCGGAACTCTGAAGTTCGGCGCCGGACCTGGTCCCGCGCGAGCGGAACCGGAGCCGTCTTTCCCGCCAGCACGGGCATCGGCACCGCCGGCCGACGACGTGGCGATCGGTTGCATTGCGTTGCGGGCCGACCGCCCCGGCGTCGCCCTGTTTCCGCTGGAGAATCCTCTCCAAACTTCGGCCTACGACTACGCCCATCAGTACGGAACGCGAGACGCCGAAGTTCGTGCGGGCCATGGCGGTTGCGACCGGCGAATTGGTCACCACGTTCATCTCCGGCACGGCCAGCATCACGGCGTCGGAAAGCCGGCACGACGATAGCGTCGAGCGGCAGACGCATCAAACGATCGAAAACATCGAGGCCTTGATTGCCGCCGATAGTTTCCGCCGTCACGGTCTGAGCGGTTCGGGGCAACGCTCGACCGACCTCGCCGTGGCCCGCGTCTACGTCAAGCGGCAGGAAGACCATGACGCGGTCAGGGCGATCTGCCGAGCAAGATTCGGCGAATTGCCGACGATCTACGTCGTCGGCGATATTTGCCGTCCGGAGTTGCTGGTGGAGATCGAAGGGATCGCTTTTTCACGTTGTTGCTAGTGTAGTGTCTCGGGAAGATCGTTGCCGGTAGCGAATGCCCTCCGTGGCGTTGCGCCTGAAGGGAGCGGCGCCGAGGCCGTTCCCTACCGAACGTTATTTACGAGCCACTACACCAGTCCGCAATGACATGGGCGGTAACGATGGCGGTGGCTTCATCCCGGTTCACATGATCGCGCAGGGCATCGTAAAGCGGCCGCCGCGGCACCGAGACGGCGACATGCCGAACACC
>CAWFIG010000001.1:0-105789 GCA_963815695.1 uncultured Planctomycetia bacterium | reverse complement strand
CCGAATTGGCCGGCCTCCCCATTCCCGACAGCACCCGTCAGGGCATCATTCGCTATTTGCAGAGCGTGGCGTCGGGCACATACGGCGGCCGCGCCTCCTATCGACCCGGCGAGTTGCCCAGCCGAACCATGACCGCCGAGGCGTTGGTCTGCTGGCAGTTTCTCGGCCTCTCGCGGCAGAATCCGGCCTGTAACGAGGCGGGCGACTTCCTGCTGGGTGAACTGCCCAGCGAGAGCAGTTCGAACCTGTATTATTGGTACTACGCCACCTTGGCCATGTACCAGTTGCAGGGCGTCCACTGGCAGCGGTGGAACGACGCCTTGCGCGAGGCGGTGGTCAGCCGGCAGGTGAAAGCGGGCCCGCAGGCCGGCTCGTGGGACACCGACGATCTGTGGGGCGGCCACGGCGGCCGCGTCTACACCACCGCACTGGCCACGCTGGCCTTGGAAGTCTATTACCGCTACCTGCCGCTCTACGCCGAAGTCGCTCCCAGCGATGGAGCGAGGTAGGGCTCTTCATCCCTAGTGCAAAGCCGCTGCGATGCCGGTATAATAGGGCTGTGCAGTTGCTCCCCGCCAGACACCCTGCCGGACACCCTTCCGGGCGATTTGCACTCTGCGATCGGCGCCACGGGTGGAAATGTGCAGTGTGCCGCTTCATCCTCTTTCAGAAAGGTCCAGTCATGTGCCATTTCCCAGTGAAAACGTTGCTCTCAGTACTCGTTGTCGTCGGCAGCGTGGCCTCGACGTTTGCGAAGGACATGGTGGTGGACTTCGCCTACCGGCCGCACCTCTGGCGGACGGCGATCTGCCCGCCGGATGATACCTACAAGACGCTGGTTACGGAAAAGGGAGCCTTGGTGTATCACTTTGGCCGAGCAGGCTGGGGTTTCGCCACGTCGGTCCGCGTGGTCGTCGATGACGCCGAGAAGATCGCAAAGCAGAAACTGGCCTCGCCGCGGCTGCCCATCGTGCAGACGCAGTTCAGGACGCCGAATCTGAGCATCCTCGAAGAGGCGTTCGCTGCAAAGAAGCAAGTGCCGGCGTCTCTGGCGTCCAAGACACAGAACGAGCCGCTAGGACGAACGGCGATTGTGCGAAACTGGGCCAAACCGCCGACCGGCGTCAGCCAGCAGCTTGCCGCCGCCGTCGTCGGCTGGGGCCGCCCGATCCGATATCAGATCAAGGCTCCGCGCGGCGGAAAGGCCGTCGTGGCGGTCGGCTTGTGCGAAGGTTGGCACGACCGCCCTGGCCAGCGGGTGCTCGACATCAAGGTCGAAGGCGCGCCGGCCCGAACCGTCGATACCGTGGCCGATCTGGGCAAGAACGTCGCCGGCGTGCTCTGGTTTGACGCCGAGGACGCCGACAACGACGGTCTGATCGACCTGACCGTCACCGCGGCGAAGAGTTCCAAGGACAAAAATACGATCCTCAACGGATTCTGGGGCTTTGACCCCTCCGTCAAGCGCGACGCCGCCGCCGTGCTCTCCGGCAGCCTCGACTCGCAAGCCGTTTCGGTCACCTATGCGGGCCAGCCGGATTTCGAGTCTCGCAAGGACTTCATTCTCGTCCACGTCACCAACAACGGCGATTCGGCTCAGACCATCCAGCCGAAAGTGATCGTCACCAGCGCTCTGAAGCTCGACACGATCGACAATAGCCAAGTACAGGTCGATTCTCACGAGCGAGTGCTCTCGACGGAGAAGCTCGCTTCGATCGAGAAACGCAAGCGCAGCCGCGACGAAGAAGCGATTATGACTCTGGACCCGATCAGGATCGAGCCGGGCGCGACGGTCTCTTTCGCGGCGGTGTACTGCGGCGGCGGGCGGATCGACGCCACGCCGATGACTCTCCAAAACGTGGAGAAATCGCGGCAGGCAACGGTGGAAATGTGGCAAACGGCCGATCTCCCCTTTGGCCATCTTACCGTGCCCGATAAGAACATCCAGGCGCTGTTCGACAGCTCGATCCGCAATATCTGGCAGGCCCGCGAGATCAAGAACGGTCTGCCGGCGTTTCAGGTCGGGGCGACGTGTTATCGCGGATTGTGGGTCGTCGACGGCGCGTTCATTCTCGAAGCGGCCACGATCGTCGGCGCCGGCGACCAGGCCCGGGCGGGCATCGCCTACGAGGCTACCTTTCAGAAGCCGGACGGCCGCTTCCAGATACTGCCGCGATTCTTCAAGGAGAACGGAATCGTGCTCTGGACGTGGACGCGGCACGCGCGGCTGACGCAAGACAAGGCGTGGCTGCGCTCCGTTTGGCCGAAGCTGGAAAAGACGGTCGCCTTCATCAAGCGCCTGCGGAAGGAGAGCTACCAGGACGCCTCGCCGCTGAACGACGGGCTAATGCCGCCCGGCGGCGTCGACGGCGGCATCGGCGGCGATCGGCAGTACGAGTATTCCAATGTCTACTGGAACCTGACGGGCTTGAAAGCCGTTATCAATGCGGCCCGCTGGTTGGGAAAGGACGCCGAAGCGGACCAGTGGCAGCGGGAGTACGACGATTTCTACGCCACCTTCCGCAAATGCGCGAAACGCGACATGCGGCCCGACGGTCATGGCAACCGCTGTCTGCCGATTCTGATGCCGCTTGAAGGTCCAAACGCCCGCAAAGGCGAGGAGCCCGACTGGTACATCCCCTGCAAAGGCCAATGGGCGTTCTGCCAAGCCGTTTATCCGGGCCAGTTGTTCGACCGGAACGACCCGCTGGTGAAGGGCAATCTCGATATGCTGAAGACCTACGAGAAGGAAGGCATGGTCACCACCACCGGCTGGCTGACTGGCGGCATCTGGAATTACTTCGCCTCTTTCTACGGCCACGCCTGGCTCTGGCAGGGCGACGGACAGAAGGCCGCCAAGGTGCTGTACGCCTACGCCAACCATGCCTCGCCGCTGTACGCTTGGATCGAAGAGCAGGGCCTGAAGAACCAGCCAATCCGCGAAAACGGCGATTTTCCGCACAATTGGGCCAGCGCGGAGTTCATCCGCCTGACGGTCCACCTGCTCGCGATTGACCGCGGCAACGAAATGCACCTGTTCGAGGGTCTGCCGGAGCAGTGGACCAGGCCCGGCATGGTGACGCGGCTGGACAAGATCGCCACGCCCTTCGGCCCGCTGACCTGCTCGCTCCGCGTTAGCGACGACGGCTCGAACGCCAGACTCAAGGTCGAGCCGCTGAAGGATCCGACGTGCGCGAGGATCGTCGTTCACCTTAACCCCTGGGCCACGGCGACGGCAAATGCCACGATGGCGCTCGATCCGAAGAAGAGCACGAACGTCGTGATTCCGATCGAGACGCCCAACGCCGACAGGTAGGTGCGCCACGGGAACCTGAAGCGGCGAGACGCCGCTTCTACGAAAAAACGCCCCGCGACGATGGCCGCGGGGCGTTTGGCTTTCGTTAGAGCGTTATTGGATGCGGGCGAGGCCGTGCATCGGTTAATTGACGGGTGGAGGAGGATTGCCGCCGCGGCCGCCACCGCCGCGTCTGCCACGACCACCGCGGCCGCCGAACCCCGGCCCACGAAGTTCCGACTCCGGGATCTTCAGTTCCTTGCCCTTCATCTTCTCGAGCGCGGTCTTTTGGTCGGCGGTAAGCACGTCCATTACTTTCTTCTCGCTATCCTTGCGCATCTCCTGGGCTTTCGTACGCATCTCGTCTCGGCTGAGGCCCGAATTGCGCAACTCACCCATCTTCTTCATGGTGTCATCACCAATCGTCTTGATCTTGGCGATCTGGTCATCGGTCAGTTTGAGGTCCTTTTGGACGCCTTTGTCGGCCAGCGCCATCGTGCCCGCGCGCTGCAAGGCGATCTCCTTGAGCCGCGTGAGTTGGTCGGGGAGGAGAACGCCCGTGAGGGCTTTGTCGGCCGCTTCTCGCTGAGCTTGCATCTTCTTGCGCATTTCCGCGCAGTTCTTCATCCGTCATATCGCGAAAATTGCCCATGCCGGAAAACAGCTCGCGCATGGCGGCCCGGGCCTTGTCTTGGGCTTCCTTGAACTTGGTCTTTTGCTCATCGACGAGGTTCAGGTCCTTCTGGACCGTCGGCGAATTGAGCAGCATCGGATACATCATGGTCAGAGACGGGGTAAACCCGCCGCGACCAAACCCGCGGCCCCGGCCTCCGGGTCCCGGTTGGGCCCACGCGGTATCGGCCAGGGCCAGTGCTGCCAGCGACACCATCACAATTGAGACAATACGAACTGAACGCATCATGGTCATCTCCCAACGTAAAAGAGGAAAGGAAAACGTCTCTACTCGTTCGCAAAGACGATGCGGCAAACAACTCTATGCCTTCCAAACACCTTTAACCCGCCACGCACGAAAAAGTTGCGGAGAGCCGCACTTTTCCGCAATCCACATCTTGCCCTCCCCCTCTTTAGGACTGCAACGCATCGGCGGGAGGCGTTCCGAACTGCGACGTTGCCGCGTCTTGCCCCTCGCATGTGTCTGCCAGCGGGCCATCAGTATGCTACCGGTCGACCGGGTGGAGTCAAGAGTGTGAATGGCGCGTGCTCGACGCGGAACCCGCCGGTGCTGCCGTCTCGAACCACAGCGGCGGCCTATAATTGACGTGGCGGATAGAAGGGCAGCAGAGAAGTGATCGCAGGGAGGTACCCATGAGAGACGTCACCACTCACGCATTGGTGGGCGCTTTGATATTGACGCTCAGCCAGCTAAGCATGGCGGCGGGGCAATCTCCGTACCGGGCAAGCCTCTTCGGGCAGCGGGTGCTCGGACAGCCGCTGTCGCCGCCCCAAAGCATCTTTGCGGCGGGACTACAAACCAATCCAGCGGGAAGTTTTCCGGCTTTCGGGCGGCTAACCACCTGGAATTATCTTGCCATGCCCTGGCGGCCCCCGTATCAGAGCGCGATTGGCCCAGCCGCCGCTCCGTCGGCGGCCGTGCAATTGCCGCTCCCGCCGCAACAGCCCCTCGGAGGCATGCAAGTCGTGCCTTCGCTCGGGGCACCGAGGCCGTCCGTGCAAACCGGATCGCCGGCTCAATTACCCCCACCCGGCTACCTTGCTCCCGTGACTGGCTACAACGCTCCGGTGACGGCTCCCGGACAAAGCGCCGGCGTGACGTCCGGCGCAACGACAGGGCCCGCCTGGAATTATGCGATTGGGCGAAGGCCCAGCCGAACGGCCTTCGTCCGCGCTGAGCCGTACGTGCATTCGCCGCAACTGTCGGCGCGGCTGACGCGGATCGCCCGTAGTCGCGGCATGTTGGCTGGCCCGGCCATCGACGTCTACCTCGGCGGCGACGTTGCCGTGGTGCAAGGCGTCGTGCGCACTGTCGCCGACCGCACCGTGCTTCGCAACGTCCTGGGGCTCGAACCCGACGTCTCGCGAATCGACGACCGGCTGGTCGTCCGGGGATACGGCAGCAGCGAGCGGTCGCATGCCCCGGCGCGGAATGCGCGGTGAAGGAATGAAGGGGGACGGAGGAGGGTTTCGGCAACAGTCCTCGCGGAACGGGAGTATCTTCCCCGAAAACCTCCTCCGTCCCCTGCCCACCCCGTGAGCGGTTGGCGGCGAAGCGTGCAAGGCTACCAGGCCAGCACGACGCCCGCGTACGGTCCGTGATAGACCGTCGATGAACTGTGGTTTAACTGCGCCGGCCCCAGCGTCAGGACGTCGAGGTTGGTGTTCAGGTTGTCCGGCGCCAGGGCCAGGTCCTGCATCCACAGGCGCTCTGTAGCCGATTTGCGCGGTGAAATGCACTGTCCAGCGATAGACGCCCGACACGGAGAGCTCCTCGGCGAAAGCCGTGTGATCTTCCTGCCGCGTGCCGGTGTAGACGGTGGTCGTTCGAGTGTCCACGTTGGTGTACGTGGTGGTTTGGTGCGCGTGATTGTTCATGACGGCCGCCTTCATGTCGACGTTCACCCACCAGCGGTTATCGACGTAGAACTCGAAGAGGGCGCCGATCTGCGGACCGACCATCTCGTTAGTGGTTGCGACGTGGATCGAATTCAGGACGCCGTTGGTCACGACCGCGCCGGTCCTAGTGACGTCGGAGACGCTGTTGTAATCGAAGTTCTCCGGCAGGCCGGTGTAGCGAACGCCGAAAAGGATCGAGGTGGTCAGCTTGCCCGGCGGCGACATCGGCACTTTGCGGCGGATGTTCACCTCGGCGCCGAAAAGCGAGGAGGCGTACTGGATTTGGGCGAGGTTGTTGTAATCCACGCCGAGAATGGGAGTGTTGCCGAAACCGCCGAACGGCGAGAAGAAATTGCCGACGCCGCCGCGGGCGTTCGGCGTGCCGTCGCGTACGGCGGCCGTGTTGTCGCTTTGCGTGACGCCGAAGTAGACGCCTTCGATCTGGAGGCACTCGTTGAGCGTGTGGCCGACGACCAGCCGTCCCGCCGCGGTGAAATCGTAATTGAAGTCCCCGGTCGAAAGCACGACGTTCGTCGGCTCGATGGTGCCCGTCGGCACGAGGCCAAGCGAGGCGAAGTCGAAATTGTGTGAGGGGACGCGGCGAATCGCGGCTGCCTCCGACACGACGTACCATCGCGGGCGGGGCGGCATAATATAGAGCTCGTCCTGCGTCGGGCAACACGACCGCAGCGGGTCGGCAGTGTCGCATCCGACACACGGAGGCGGCCACTCGTTCGGCGCAAGCGCCAAGTTCACCTGAGGAACGCCGCACTGCCGGCACTCTTTCGGAGCATAGCCGCATCCACAGCATGCCGCCGCCGTTAGGCGTGCCCACGTTGGCCTCGCCACCGCTAGGCGGAGCCGGTTGGGTGGCGATGCTGCCGTCTTGGGCAATTGCCGCTCCCGCCAACATTGCCCAGACTGCCAATCCTCGCACGACCGATTTCGCGCGTTCGCAAAGGCTCTCCATTGCATTGATTCCGATGGGGTCTTCGCCGAGACAAGAAATGCGGCCAACGGAGACTTTCCGGGCCGTTATCATCAATCAACGTCGGCTGTTTTCACCCCTACCATCAGAATATTCGCTACAATCGGCACAACCGTAACTGGCTACGCGAGAGGCGCGAGGGGTTATGGCGCGGTTCAAACCAGGGTCGTCCCGTTTCTTGGTCCCGGAACGCGAGAAAGGGTGTTCCCCGGTCACGGAACGCCACAGAGGGCGTTCCCTACAGGCACTTGGCGTAAAGTCCACCTGGAGAATGAACGATCCGGACCGGCGGTGAAGATGCCTTCGCGAGAGAGGGACGGCGAGCCGCTTACTTCGACTTGGCGTGAGAGCCTTCCGCCTTCAGACACTCGGCCGGCGTAATCACCCCGTCGCGGTTCAGATCATAGTGATTGAACTTGTCGACAAGAGGTGCAGTCCAGTCGCTGGCGAACTCCGACATTTCCACTTGGCCGTCGCGATTGGCATCCTTCTCGCGGAACCACTCCGGCAGATCCTTCGGGAGCCGTTCCTGCGATGTAAGGAATCGCCCGGACTTGGGGCCGGTTCGTTTTGGCGGATCGGCGGGCGGGTCGGAATCGGTAAGAGCGCCACTCGAGGGCAGATGGCCGGTTTTTGCAGACCCGGCGTGCTTGGACGGCCGACGCGGTGGAGGCCGGAGTAGAAGGGGCGGCGGACTTGGCCTCGCCCCCCTTTGGCTTCGCGCCGGCTTGGCCAAAGCCCGGCACGGCCGGCGACGCCGGCTTCGCCGCGCCAAACCCCCTGATGGTCGCTGCGGCGTGCGAGTCGCCAGAAGAAGACTCGCCCTGGGACGATGACTCGGTGGCACTATCGTCGCGGCTTCCGCGGTGCTGGTCACCACCGGCCGTCACAACGATCTTGCTCAGCGGAATCGGGTATTTCAGCTCGATTCCCAGCCGCGTCAAGATCCCTTCGACAATCGTCTTGGCGCAGCCGCTCAAATCATCCTCATCGATCATTCCGTTGTGGTTTGTGTCGGCTCTTTGCAGGAAAGCCGCGGTTTGCTGATCGGCGCGATGCGAGGAACCGTTGGCCGAAGCGCGCTGGGCGCCGTGATGTCGGCTGCGGCTGCCGCGACTGTCCTGGCCGAAGGCGGCGCCCGCCCACAGCAGGATCGTCAAGACAATGAAGAGTTTTCGGGTCGTTGTCATCCCCTGCTCTCCGCTCCAAAACGCGGCCAATTATCTTATTGTAACGTCGAACATCTATTAGTGTAAAAACCCCGCTTTAGGCGAAAGGTGCCGTTGTGCGAACGCGATCCGGCCAAATCGCCGCGATCAGCCGAACTATTGTCGGCGAATGAGCGTAGAATACCACAATTGAGGTATATGGGATTTGGTGGGAACATTTCCGCCCACGGATGCGTCCAAACAGTCGCGGTGCCACGGACGACGGGTTGAAATTTTTATTCCGACAAATCATACTCAGGTAGTCATGTTTGGTGGTTGGCGACAACCACGTTCGCCAAGCATCTGCCTGCCGGGATGAAAGAGGCCCTATGATCGCCACTACACTGACATTCTGTCGATCATTTCTGCCGGGTGTGTCGATGGTTTTCTGCCTGCACCTGGCGGTTGCGCAGGCGGCGGATGTCGTTCAAGGTCCCGTGAGCAGCCAACCTGCGGTGTCGACACCGTCGGCGACGCCAGCAGTGGCAGCGCCATCCGGTGCAAAGCTCAGTGTTCCACCGGGACATGGTCCCGGCGGGCCGAGGCCACCCCACATGCCGCCGGGGATGCCGAGCAAACCGGGCGGACCGCCGGGCACACCGCCCGGCAAGCCGGGAGGCGCCGCCAAGCCGGACCAAGGCATCAAGCCAATCTCGCCGCCCCGCCAAGCCCGAGACGCCCCCCGACCCGAACGAACTGAAGGTTGGCCCGGACAAAAAGGGCCTGTACAAGCTCAGTTTCAACGGCCAGCCGTGGCTTCCGGTGCTGCAATGGTTGGCCGATCATTCCAAGATGAGTCTCGACTGGCAGGAGCTTCCCGGCGACTATCTCAATCTCAGAACGCAACGCAGTTACACGATCCGCGAGGTGCGGGACCTGATCAACCGGCGCCTGCTCGACCGCGGATACACGCTGCTTTGCGACGGCGAATCGATGACGGTCGTGAATATCAAGAAGCTTGACACCGCGCTGGTGCCGCGAGTCGAGCCGGAGGACCTTAGCAAGCGGGACCCCTACGAGTTTGTCAAAGTGTCGTTCGCCTTGAAAATGCCTCTCGGCCGAAACAGCCGCGCGCGAACTCGAGCCGATGAAGGGCAGCAACGGCAAGCTCACCCCCATGGTCGATGCCAATCGCGTCGAGGCTATGGACACCGTGGCCAACCTGCGCGAGATGTACTCGGCATTGGAGCAAGAGCAGTCGGTGGAGAACCAACGGCGATCGGTGCGGAAATTCAAGCTTCGTTCACGCTCGCGCCGACGACGTCCTCGAAGAACTGCAAACACTGGTGGGGGGCGAGGCCAAGCCGGCTGCGGCACGTCCGCCGCAGAACCCGCAGCAGGCGCAACAGATGGCGATGATGCGGGCGATGCAGCAACAGCAACACCAACAACAGCAGCAGGCAGCGCACACGGGGAAGCCGCCCGGTATGCCCGCCGCCTCGCCAATTCCCACCGCCTTCGTCGTCAACCAGCGCGAGAACAGCATCCTGGCGATCGCGCCGCTGGATAAGATGGCGATCATCGCCCAGGTGATCAAGGCCATCGACGTGCCGACGGATAACGATTTGTCGGAGGGCGGCGGCAGCCGAACGCAGATCTATCGGCTCACCGGCGTCGATCCGGAGGCGGTGAAGAAGACGCTGGAGGAGACCTGCAATCTCAGCCCCACTGCACACCTCGAGGCGGACAAGAAGAACAGTCTACATCATCGCCGACGCCTCGCCGGCCGACCACGCGACGATTCGCGGGCTGGTTGAAAAACTCAGCGGCAGCGACCGCGGTTTCGAGGTGATTCGCCTGCGGCGGCTGCGAGCCGATTCCGTCGCCGCCAGCATCGAGTTCATGATGGGGATCGATACCAAGAAGAAGCAGACCGAATAGCCATCGTTGGTGGAGCCCGTGGGATGACGATTCTTCCTCGAATGCCAACAACAAGAGCAAGGATTTCCGCGTCACCGCCGACATAGAACACAACAAGCTGCTGCTCTGGTGCAACCAGGTCGAATATCAGCAGGTGAATGACCTGCTGGCGAAACTGGGCGAGTTGCCGGCGAAGGGCAGCGGCGACAGGATCAAACGATTGACGATCGACGGGGGCGACCCGCAGGAGACGGCGGATTTGCTGAGGAAGATCCGCGCCGAATGGCCGCTGCTGGCGCCGAATCCGCTCTCCACTCCGCTGCCGGCCTCGAACAAGCAGAAGGCCGAAACGCCGCGATCGAATCCCGAGGCGGATTTGCCCGCGCCGTCGAAGACCACCGCCGCGCCGTCGAGGGGAACGATGGTGCGATTGACGGACCTGCACCGCGACGCGACGGCGGAAGCAGGCGTCGCCACGGTGGAGAAGCAGCCGGCGTCACAACCGCCGACCCGGTGGAGGTGCGCATCGGGCCCGACGGGAAACTGATCGTCTCTTCGAAGGATGCGCAGGCCCTCGATCTTTTCGAGGAATTGGCTGCCGACTTGGCGCACGCCGCGCAAGGAGTACACGGTATTCCATTTGCACCACGCCTCGGCCTTCACCGTCATCGTTGAATCTGGAGGATTTCTTCAAGGAGGAGCCGAAGAAGACGAAATCTCGGCTTGCCCGGTACATACGTGATGAGTACGGCATCGAAGACAGCGACTTGCAGAGTAGCGGCGATGAGGGTCAGGGACTGTCGAAACGCCGCAAACTCAAGTTCCTTGCCGATTCCGACGCCAACATCATCCTGGTCTCCGGCGCCGACTGCTGCACAATTGAAGACGATCGACGAGTTGATCAAGCTTTACGACCAGCCGCCGCCGACCGACTCGGAATTGTCCCGTCAGACCGAGATCTTCTATCTGCATCATGCGAAGGCCAAGGCCGTTGACAACACCATCAAGGAGGTCTACCGCGATTTGCTGAGCGAGAACGACAAGGCGCTGGCCAACAACCAGAATCAGACGCGAGAGGCGAAGGTTCTCTTTCTTTGGCTTCGACGAATCGGGAGGCGACGGCAAGACCGGCAAAAGATCCCCAAGTTCAAGGGATCGCTGTCGATCGGGGTCGACGAAACGTCGAACACGCTGGTGGTTTCGGCCCCGGCATACGTCTTTCGGGACATAAGCAAAATGATCAAGGATCTCGACAAGGCAGCAGAGGCGAACAACACCGTGCGGGTGTTGAAGGTCGGCCACGGCGTTACCCCCGAGCGGTTGCGCGAGATCATCGACGCCATTCAGGGTCAACGTTCAACCGGCGGACCGGCCGCCACGCCGCCGCACCAGCCGGGCGCGAAACGAGGCTCGAAAGCGTCGGGGAGGGGAGCCGCGGCTCATGCTTCCCACGCCGAGTAGCGTGGGGCCACCCAAGACAGGACGAATCCCCGGCGCCGTGCTCTATGCGGGCGCGGCAAAACACACTCCGCAGCTTGCCGTAGGACGGATTTCCAAATCCGTCCAGTTTTCCGAGACGGATTTGGAAATCCGTCCTACAAGAATCAGCAGCGTACGTCATGGCGGGCCGCCACGCGGCGACACTTTGGCGCCGACCCGGTGTTTGTACTATAGGAGCCCTGCTGGGCTATAATAGACGGTGGTATGCGCGTAGAGGCGCGCGAACGAAGGACCCGTGAAGACACCGGCGAGGAGTCCTTCCATTTCCGAACAGGGCAGACGAGGCATCCGATGGACGTTGGCGAAATGCTTCTCCGCAAGGGGCTCCTCGACGAGCGGCAGCTCCAACTGGCGCGACTGCGCAGACCGAGGGGACGCGGCTCGATGAGGCGGCGGTCCAATTGGGCTTCCTCACCGAAGAGGCGGCGCTGCGGACGCTGGGCGAAGAGGTCGGGCTGGAGTTCGTCGATCTGGTCGACGCCGAGATCGATCTCAGCCTGCTGCACGACTTCCCCTCGAAGTTCATCCATCGCGAGGCGCTGTTTCCCATCCGCCGCTCGAACGGCACGCTGGTGGTGGCCACCAGCAATCCGTTCAACCTCTATCCGCTCGACGAGTTGAGCATCGCCACGGGCCTGACGGTCGTTCCCGTGCTGGCCACCCATGAGGAGATCGCCAAGCGGATCAAGACGCACCTCGGCGTGGGCAGCGAGACCATCGATCTGTTGTTGGCGCAAAACGGCGACGAGCGCATCGAACTGCCCGAGGGCTCGCAGGCCGACAATGAACTGTCGGCGCTGGCGCAAGAGCCCTCGGTCGTGCGGCTGGTCAACGAGATCCTGTTGGAGGCCATCGAGCTTCGCGCGAGCGACGTGCACATCGAGACGCAATCGACGGGCCTGCGGGTGCGTTACCGCATCGACGGCGTGCTGCACGCTCCAGCCGATGCCCCCCGAAATCCACCGCTTCCAGGCGGCGATCATCAGCCGCCTGAAGATCATGTCGCGGCTGAACATCGCCGAGCGCCGCCTGCCGCAAGACGGCCGCATCCAATTGCGCACCGGCGGCCGCGAGGTCGATATCCGCGTTTCGGTGATCCCCATGATCCACGGCGAAGGGCTCGTGCTGCGGTTGTTGGACAAGGGGGCGATGGAGTTCTCGCTAGGCAATCTCGGCATGGAGAACGACCTTCATGCCAAGTTCCAGGAGCTCATCCGCCTGCCGCACGGCATCATTCTCGTGACCGGCCCGACCGGCTCGGGCAAGAGCACCACGCTCTACAGCGCGCTGCTGGAGATCAAGAGCGACGAAACCAAGATCATCACCACCGAAGACCCGGTCGAGTACCAATTGGACGGCATCAACCAGATCCAGGTGCATCCGAAGATCGGACTGACGTTCGGCAATTCGCTGCGAAGCATTCTGCGTCACGACCCCGACATCATCCTCGTCGGCGAAATCCGCGACCTGGAGACGGCGGAAAACGCGATCCAGGCGTCGCTGACCGGCCACCTCGTTTTCAGCACGCTGCACACCAACGACGCCGCCGGGGCCTATACGCGGCTGGTCGACATGGGCTTGGAGCCGTTCCTGGTGTCGAGCACGGTCGAGGCCGTCATGGCCCAGCGGCTGGTCCGCACGCTTTGCCCTCACTGCAAACAAGCGCTATCAACCGCAGAACGGCGACTTGCCCGCCGATTTCCCGCGAGATAAACTTCCGGCGGGCACGCCGCTATATCGGCCGGTCGGCTGCCGCGAATGCCGGCAACGTGGGCTATCGCGGCCGTGTCGGGCTCTACGAACTGCTGGTGACCACCCAAGAAATCCGGCAGTTGTCGCACGATCGCGTCAGCAGTTGGACCATTCAGCAGGCGGCCGTTCGCCAGGGGATGCACACGCTTCGCGAGGACGGTTGGACAAAAGTCCTCGCCGGACGCACCACCGTCGATGAAGTGCTGCGCGTGACAAAAGGGAAAGTCGAGGGAATATAGGATCCGCCATGCCCGACTTCCGCTACATCGGCCGCGACCAGACCGGCAAGCGACTGAACGGCACGATCGCGGCAGCCAGTCGCGGCGAAGCGGTTGCCGCACTGGCCTCGCAGCAGATCTTTCCCCTGCAAATCGACGACGTGTCGCACGCGGTAAGCCCGCTGCGGGTCCGTCGCGTGCCGACGCAACTGCTGGCGATCACCTACGCCCAAATGGCCGATCTGCTCCGCAGCGGCGTCCCGCTGTTGCGAGCGCTGGAGGTGATCCAGAAGCAGACGTCCCATGCAGGGTTGAAGTCGATTGTGGACGAAATCCGGCGGCAGGTCGAGGACGGCAGCACGCTGGCCGATGCCATGGCCAATTTCCAGCCGGTCCTCGGCGAGATGGCCGTCAGCATGGTCCGCGCCGGCGGCGAAGGCGGATTTCTCGAAGAAGCCCTCGCGCGGGTGGCCGAATTCACGGAATCCCAGGACGATCTGAAAAAACGCACGATCGGCGCCATTGTCTATCCGGCGTTCCTCGCGGTGGCCGGCACAATTATCGTCGCCGTATTGATTATCTTCTTCGTGCCGAAGTTCGGCGAATTGTTCGCACGACTGGAGGAGCGCGGCGAGTTGCCTTGGTTGACCAAGGCGCTGTTGGCGGTCAGTGCCGGCTTGCGGCATTGGGGCCTGTTGCTGCTGGCAGTGATTGCCGCCGGAACCTGGTGGATGCGGCGCTGGCTGAAGACCGAACCGGGCCGTTGGTGGCAAGATCGCATTCGGCTTCGGCTGCCGTTGCTCGGCCCGGTCTTTCTCGGGCTGGCGGTCGCCCGCTTCTGCCGCGTGCTGGGAACGCTGCTGCACAACGGCGTCCCGATCCTTCGGTCGCTGGAGATTTCCAGTGACGCCACGGGCAACCGCGTCCTGGCCGCCGCCATCGGCGACGCCACCGAGAACATCTCGGCCGGCCAGTCTCTGGCCGCGCCGTTGGCCGCCAGCGGACAATTCCCCCCCGTGGTGGTCGAAATGATCGCCGTGGCCGAACAGGCCAATAACCTGGAGAACGTGCTGCTCTCGGTTGCCGATTCGATGGAGCGCCGCACCTGGCGCCGCCTCGACCTGACCGTGCGTCTGATCGAGCCCATTCTGCTGCTAATCCTGGCCGGAGTGATCCTCATGCTGGTGATCGCTCTGCTAGTGCCGGTAATCAAGATGAGCGGAATGGTGTAAGTTGTCGCCAATTGCTTCTCTTGCACGGCGCGTCGCAACCTCGACACGGACCATCCAACGGGTGCCCGACGGCACTGACTAGCGCCCCCCTCCGACGCGGTAGGCGGGAGGCTGAATTCGGAGCCGGGGGGGCGAAACGCTCGTCAGGAATCGCGTGCCGGCCGTCTATAGCTAGTTAAGAGGTTGTCACGTCGGTATGTCTCGCATTCACCTGCCAAACCGCAGTTGAAAAGGAGGAAAAATGAAACCACAGACCAATATTGCCCGTTCCGCCGTTTTGGATCCACGCTCGATGATTTCCTTCACTAGGCGCCTGCTATTCCTCGCTGCCATTGCGGTGCTTTCGCCGATCGCCGCTCTTGGCGCTATTACCCCAACTACGGCTGGACCCAACTGGGGAATCGATGACTCGAACACCAGCAATCTGAATCCAAGTCCGATGATCGCGGTAAGCGGGCTCATCAATTCCCAATGCCCGTGGATCAACACGGCTTTGGATGCGTTTGATGTCGCCAACAGCAACGACACTGTCACGTGGAGTTACACCTGGGCTCCGCAGGATCAGATGGCAAAGGTGGAAGCAGGGATCAGCGTGCTTGACTATTATGCGTGGGTGGTAAGCGCACCGACATTCACCGATGCCGACGGCAATACCTACGGGGTGCCAACAACCCTGCAGAACAGCAACGACAACGTGAATGACGTTGGCGGCGCCGTCATCAATTTGAAGTACACGCCGCAGGCGGGTGCGCCAGCGATTTCGAATCTTCACTGGATTCAGGCGCTTTACGCGTACTACGATGATTACGGTGCCTACGTTCCTGGGAACTTTCAGACACGCTTGGACAACCCCTTTGCCCACGGAACGCCCTTCTACGATGACGGCGGCGCGGCGGGCACGCTCGCAGGAGGGGGAGGGTTTTTCGCCGACCGTCCCTGGAAAATTGGAGACCGAAGCCCTGGAGACGAATCCCGTGGCCGACGTGCAATTTCAAGTGGTGATCGCCGATCTCACGACAACGACAGACGAACATGGTGTCACAAACAATGCGATTACCCTCTATGGTGGAGAGTGGTGGGGCTACCGATACGTGGCGTCCGATGTGCCGGAACCGACCGCTATCATCGTTTGGGCGCTGCTCGGCGCCGTTGGTATCGCGATCGGCTCGCGGCGGCGGAAAACCGTCTAGCCCAGTCAAGAAGTGGCAAGAGCAAGCCCGCGTCGATTCCGAGGCGGGCTTATCTGTGCGCAAGCCCCTCGGACTTTACGCGCCGTGGCGCGACATGCAGCGTTTGGCCGGCAAGCTTGTCCGCTAAGGCATGTGACCATTGCGCCGCGAGCCTGCGCATCACACCGAATGCCGAAAACGCGGCGAGCGAGCCCGCCACCTAGACGATATTCTCTCTCGATTTTGGCAGAAAGCACAGGCTGGGCAATTTGAGGTCAAAAAAATCGCCGTTTCTCTGTTTCCCTTGGAGAACTGCGCAAAGTTTGCCGATTATCCGTCCTGCGAAGGTAATAGCGTTGCGCATGGGTTGCGCCGGGGGGGGTTGTCAAAGTTCCGAGCGATCGGCCGATCAACAAGGAACAACTCCAAGTGAATACAGGACTCAAAGAAAGCACTTGCCGGCGCCCCTCCCGACCAGTGCTGTACGTGGCTCTTGGGCTGTTGGTGAATCTGTCCCTCACCGCGTGTTCTGCCTCGGCACAGAACGATCTGACTGTCCGAGTCTATTCGTGCCTGAGCGGCCAAGCGCCGGCGACGGCGGACCGGCTGCGCACAGAGTTCGGCGTCTTCACCGGAGTGCGAATCGCGGCCGACGAACGGACGTCGCAGGTCATCGTGCAAGCCCCGGCGGAGATCCAGTCGCGCGTCGGCCGACGATTGGCGGCGGTCACGCCCGCGGCTGCGGCGCGACAGCCGGGCAACCGAGAAGCCTCGACCGCCGCGCCTCAATCGCGCAGCATCACGCTCCGCAACGCGACGGCGCCGCAGGTCGAGCGTGCTCTGTCGAACATCCTGGGCAGTCGACTGACCGCAATGCGGGCCGAGCGGCCGCCCGCGAAACAATACCGTTTGGCGCTCTCCGGCGGCGAGATCGAGGTGACGGTCGATCCGGCGACCTCGAAGGTGACTGCGGAAGGCCCGGTCGCGCTGTTGGGCGCGTTTGTCCGATTGGTCCAAGTGCTCGACAGCCCGAGCGGCGCCGGCGGCAGAGACATTCGTCTGCTCGCCCTGAAGTCATCGCCGTCGCCAAGTATCCAGCAGGTGGCCGAGGTAGTTCGCAGTTCTGGCGGTTCGCAGCCTGCCGCCGAGCCGTTGGCGGCGATGCTTTACCAGCCGAAGGAGGGCGCGGCGGCGCAGCAACCGAAGGCGCCCGCCACGCCGCCCGCCGTCGTCACCGTCCCCGCCGAAAGGCCGGGGCAGGGCAAGGGACGCGGAGGGCTGCTCGGCCCGGTGCAGATTGAAATGCTCGACGGCCTCGACGTTCTCGTGCTCCGCGGCAACGCGCAGGACGTCGAGCAGGTGATGGAGATCATCAATCAGATCGAGCGGCTCAGCGCCGAGACGAAGCCCAAGGTCGAGGTCCTGCCGCTGCACCACGTCGATTGCCAGGCAATGGCCGCGCTGGTGCAGCAGATCTACAACGACGTCTTTCTGTCGCGGCAAGGCAGCGTCAGCATCACGCCGCTGGTCAAGCCGAATTCCATGTTGATCGTCGGCAAGCCCGAGAACGTGCGGACCGTGACCGATCTCATCGCGCGTCTGGACCAACCGGTGGCCCCCGACACGCAATTCCAGGTGTTCCATCTCAAGTACGCTTCGGCCGGCACGGTACAAGGGACGATCCAGGACTTTTACGCCGACCGGCAGCCGCAGGGAACGCTGGGACCGGCGGTTCGCGTGACCTATGACGCCCGTTCGAACGCCTTGATCGTTCAGGCGGCGCCGCGGGACATGGCCGAGGTGGCCGACCTAATCCACCGCCTCGACACGGCCACCAGCGCCGCGGTGAACGAGGTTCGCATCATTCAATTGAAGCATTCGCAGGCGACGGACATCCGCGACATTTTGCAGGAGGCGATCGGGGCGTCGACCGGCAGTGCGGGCCAGCAAGGCGGAGCAGGCGCCCCGCCGCTCGGCGCAGCCCGGGCCAGGCCAACCGACAGCAGAGCGAGCAGCGTTCGGCGATGCTTCGCTTTCTTACCGTGGACGCCGAGGAGCGGAGGATTCTGAAGTCCGGCATTCTCAGCGATGTCCACATCACCGCCGACGTACACTCGAACGCGCTGGTCGTCTCCGCGCCGCCGGAAAATCTGGATTTGCTGGAAGCGATCATCCGCCGCCTCGACAACCTGCCGGCCGCCGAGGCGCAGATCAAGGTGTTCACCATCAAAAACGGCGACGCCAACAGCTTGCAGTCCACGCTGAACATGCTCTTCTTTCAAATGACGCAGAGCGGGGGACAACAGCAGCCGACGATGCAGACGACTGCCGCGGGCAGCGGGAGGCACGCTGGTGCCTTTGCGATTCGCCATCGATACCCGCACCAACAGCATTATCGCCTGCGGCTCAAAGTCCGATCTGGAGGTGGTCGAAGCGATCATCACCCGCTTGGACGACAATGTGCGAAACCGCCGGAGCGTGGTGATTCGCCTGAAGAACGCACCGGCCTCCTACGTGTCGCAGGCGGTCAACCAGTTCCTTACCAGCGAGCGCCAAGTCGAGCAGGTTCCCGGCATGACCAGCGCCTTCGAGCAGATCGAGCGCGAGGTGGTCGTGGTGCCGGAGGTGGTCAGCAACAGCTTGATCCTCAGCGCCACGCCGAGATTCTTCGACGAAGTCAAAGCGATCATCGACCAGCTCGACGCCCGGCCGCCGATGGTGATGATCCAGGTGTTGATCGCCCAGGTCGACCTGGGCAACACCAACGAGTTCGGCATCGAGCTCGGGTTGCAAGACTCGGTGCTGTTCGACCGCAGCACGTTGAGCAACATTCAAACCTCATCGACAACGCTGCCGAACGGGACGACCACTTCCAGCGTCATCTCCGCCGATCGCGATCCCGGCTTCAACTTCAACAACGCCAATCCGTTGGGCAACAACTCCAGCGGCAACCTTCTGCCCAGCATCGTCGGCGGGCAGGGCCTGTCGAATTTCGCCGTCGGGCGTCAGGACGGCCAACTCGGCTATGGCGGCCTGGTTCTCTCATTGGCCAGCGAAAACATCAGCATGTTGCTCCGCGCGCTGGCCGAAAACCATCGCGTCGAAGTCCTGCAACGGCCGCAGGTCATGACGCTGGACAACCAGCCGGCCTATATTCAGGTCGGCCAGAGCGTGCCGACCATCACCAATGTCAGCACCACGACCACCGGCATCACCAACGGCGTGCAGCCGCAGAACGTCGGCCTGATCCTTTTGGTGACGCCGCGGATCAGCCCCGACGGCTTGGTCGTCATGCAAATCGACGCCCAGAAATCGGCGCTGGAGCCCGAGGCCAACGGCATCCCGATCTACGCCTCCACCGGCGGACAGGTTATCCGCTCGCCGATCATCGACATCGACCATGGCGCAAACGACCGTCAGCGCCATGAGCGAGCAGACGGTGGTGCTCGGCGGACTGATCTCGAAGACCAAGAACGAGTCGCACCGCAAGGTGCCGCTTTTGGGCGACGTGCCGCTGCTGGGCCACCTCTTCCGTTACGACAGCACCTCGAACGCCAGGACCGAGCTGCTGATTATCATGACGCCGCACATCGTCAAGAACGCAGTCGGACGCCGACGCGATCAAGCGGGTGGAAGCGGCTCGGATGAGTTGGTGCCTCTGCGACGTGACCGCAGTCTACGGCGAAGCCGGCCTGCGAAAACGAACCGACAACTGGTCCGACGCGGAAACCAAGGTGATCTATCCCGACCTGAAATACGAGCCGGGCTCGCTGCCCACGGAAAACGACGCCGAGGCGGTCCCGACGCCGGCCGGCACGTCAAACCGCCCATCGCTGGCGCCGCCGTCGGCCAATCCGCCGGGCCCGCCGCCGTCGCGCCGGCCCGGCGGTGATCGCACCCGGTTCCGCCGCGATTCGCCCCATTCGCGCCGTCGAACGGCGATTCGGGGCCGAGTTCGCCCCGAGGCGGAATTGCGCCGCCGATGGGTTGAGCAGCAGACCCAATACCGGGCCAACGGTTCAGCCCGCGTCCCAGGGGGCGATTCAGCCGGCGATCTATCAGCAGCCGGCCAGTCAAAACGCCGCCCAGCCGGCCACTTATCAGCAGCCGGCCGCGGCGCAGCAACCGAATCAGGGTTCTCGTTGGAATCCCTAGGCCTGAACGTCGGACGGATTTCCAAATCCGTCACCGACGGCCTGGACGGATTTGGAAATCCGTCCTACGGCACTTCGTCACGTTGTTCGGTAACAGTCCGTCAGTATCGCAAAGGGACGTCTCATGTTGGAAGGATTCGTGAAATCAGGGCGGTTCGCTCTTCCGAAGATCCACAAAGCCGTCGGTGCCTGTTGTTGCTGGGATGGCTGGCGGCGTCGGCCGCAGCGGGCGAGCCGTGGCGGCCGTGGCCGTTTGGCGAAGACAAACCCTGCAAGCCCGACAGGGTCATCGCCTTGTGGACCGACACGGTGTTGACCCGGAGCGACTCGCCGCCGGTCCGAGGTTTCGGTGGACGGCTGATGTTCTACGAAGGGAAGAACGAGAAACCGATCAAGGTCGAAGGCACGCTGGTCGTCTATGCTTTCGACGAGAACGGGCCGCGATCCGAACAGCGCTCGGCCCGACCGGAAATACGTCATCACGCTGGAACAACTCCCCGCCCATTACAGCAAGTCGAAGATCGGTCATTCGTACAGCGTGTGGATTCCGTGGGATGAAGTGGGGGGGGTGCAGAAGGATATCTCGCTGATCGTGCGGTTCGAACCAAAGAACGGCCGGCCGATCGTGGGCGAGCAACATCGGCTGCTGCTGCCGGGGACGACGCCTCAGCCAGCGCCGCCGACGCAGGCGCTGCCAGCCGCGGCACGTTTTCGGACGGGTGGTTCGGTTGCGACGGGCGACGGCGGCGTGCAACGCACCTCCTATGAAGCCGCAATGCCCCCCGCCGGGACAATGGGACAGAATGACGGCGGGCGTCGAACGCGGACTGCCACTTCGACCATCCCACTTCCGCCCGGCATGGCATCGTCGGCCGGTGGCCGCGGAAGTGCCGACGCAGGAATTGGCAGCAGCCGGCGGCCCCATCCTACTTGCCGCCGCCGGGTTGGTGGAATCGGCAGCCGCCTAGTGGGATGCGGCCGGCCTACCCGCCGCCGCAGCAGCCGCAGAGGTTGCCCGAGCAGCCGCCGCGCCCGACGGCTCTGCCGGGGTGGTCGAACTCGGCGCCACCACCAATTGGTTTTCCACTTGGTCGACAGAGGCCTCTAGGCGAGCCACTCGCTCCGCTAAGTCGCGATCGTGCTGCGTGGCCACAACGCCACGAAGGATCGCCGTACTTCCCCTCATCTCAACCCGGGCCGGACTGCGCCAATGGATGCCCGGCAAACCAGCCAAATGCTTCGCCACCAGGGAATTGAACTGCGGCGCGGCTGTCGAGGGAGTTGGGAAGCCGATGGTCAAGGTGGTGCGGATCGTAGAGCTGCCATAGCCGTTGCCTTGCATGTTGCCCTGGCCGTTGGGATTCTGCCTGGAGCCATTCGGGTACATCGAGGACATCTGGTTGCCAAACCGCTGCGTGCCGCCTGCAAGCCCCTGCATTCCGGACAGTCCGCCCCCCTGCATGCCGCCGCCCATTCCCGGCATACCTTGATTCATGCCGTTGCCGGTGAGTTGGCTGGCGCCGACGAAGCCGCGTCCGGTAAGCTGTTGCTGGTTGACGCCGATAAACGAGGATTGTCCGCCATAGCCGGAGCCGAGCGATCCCATGCCCATTTGCGAGCCAAGGCCGCCCATGCCGCTCGACATGCCGCCGATTCCACCCATGCCGATTCCACCCATGCTCCCGAGGCTGGAACCAAAGGAACCCATCGAGCTGCCGAAGCTGCCCATTCCACCCGAGAATCCCGAGCCCATGCGGCTGCCGAGACTGCCCATGCCCGATGTGCCCCTCGACTGTCCCAAGGCCGTCCCAGGCTCACCGGCCACGGCGGCCAACAGTATTGCCGAAATTGCAAGGGTCCATCGCATGATCGGGTCTCCTTAACGCCTTGGGCCGCTTGTCCCAACAATTACAGTATCGTACACCGTTTCCACGAAATCGTCAATTCTTGCCGTACCCGTCAACCTCGATGCCGCCGCGAAGGTTGTCGCCGTCGTGAAGCCGGCGGCGATGGCCGTCGAAATCGAGCGTGACTTCGCGGTTGGGGGCAATCTTCAGCACCTTGCCGCTGCGTTCGCCGACCTTGAACTCGCCCCCCTCCTTCAACCGCCACACCTTGCCGGCGATCCGATCCTGAATCCACACCTGCCGGAGGCCGTCAACCTCGGTAAACCCCGTCACGAAGGTAAACTGGGCCGTGTCGACCGGTTCCTTTGGTTTTTCGGGCTTCTTCCGCTCCGACCACGACCGCAGCGGGCGGCGTGTAGGGGCGAAGAGATTTCGCTTCACGATCGGGTCGCGATAATCGTCGAGTTTGGCCAGCCGAAGCTTGTTGCCCTTCTCTTTGCTAAGCTGGTCTTTGCGGTCGGCGTTCGGCAGCGAAAGGGCCTCGATCCCCACTGTCACCGTCCAGCTCCTTCGAGTGCTCCAGCGACCTCACGGTCATCTGGCGAATCTGCTGGAGGTGGCCGGCACTGTAGAAGTCGTAGAGAAACTGCGTCAGGTCGGCCAGCGACACGTGACCGCGAACCGTGAACGACATCCGCGTGTACATGCCGGCGCGAGTCTCCATCTCCCTCGATTCGACGGTCAGCGGGTGGAAGTGGCATCGATCGGCCAAGCCGCGCAGCCAGGTCTGGTAGAGCGTTCGGGCGGTGATCTTGTCCGAAGGCAACGCCCGCTTGCGCCACTCCGCCATCAATTTGTCGTCGCGGTCGTCTTCCGCTCGCCAGCTGCCCGCTTGACGATAAGCTCTTTGTCCAAGTTGGTGCTGATCGGCCAGAAGCTCCGTCGGTGGAACGGCTCTCGCCGCCAAACAGAAGGAAGTATCCGAGCCAGGACGACCAGCAGTCCGCCGGTGGCGTACACCAGAGATCTTTTCGCGGCGTTGCATCTTCATGGCTTCCGCCCCGGTTCCAACTTCACGGTATGATCGAACCGCCACGAGTAGTCTTTGTTCGACGGGTCTTCGCGGCTGCTCTTGCTGGCGATGCGGCCAACGCGGGCGCGCATCTGCTCTTCCATCTTCGCGATGACTTGGACGGCGCGGGCCGAGCCCTTCAGGTCGATCTGGACGTCCTTCGGCCGGACGATGAATCGTCAACTCGTGCAGAATCGCGTCTTTGGCGGGCGGAAAACCTCCGCTTAGCGCGAGCGAGCTTGTCGAGCCAATCGGTTTCGTCCGTCCGCCCACTTGGCGATCGCGGCGGCGGCGGCGCGAGTCGTCTTCGCCTCGGGCTTCGATGTGAAGTCATCGAGTTGCTGCGAGCTGGCTCTTGCATGCCTTCAACTTCGCAGGCCAGCAGGTAGTGCTCGATGCGGGCATAGACCGACGTATGCCAGCAGCAGCAGCCGCCGCGGCCGAGCCGGCCATGATCCATTTCCGCCGTTTGCTGGTGCTTCGGCACGGCGGCGAGGATGGAGAAAATCGACGGCGTGGCCCTCTTGCCGCAATTCCGCCTGGCACATGCCCAGCAAGGGGGCAAAACGCCCGGGATGCTCCAACGGCCGATCGCGCAGGCGCGGCGCCGCGCTCGAATCCGCCGAACGGATCGAACAGGTGCACCGGCATCGCCAGCTCGGCTTTGACGCTCCGCGCCAAATCGGCGTTGACGTCGTCCTGGCCGCAGAACACGATCGCTTCGACCTTTCGCCCGGCCAACTGGCTCTGCACGGCGGCCATCGTCAGGCGGATTTCGGCCAGCAGCGCCGGCAGCGGAGGCGAACCGCCGCCCACCCGCATCGTCCGCAGGAACACCGCTTTGCCGTCGCAGACCGACCGTCAGATCGGCCTCGTCGGAGAGCAGATCGACCAGCAGCCGCAACTCGCCCTTTGCCCCGGCCACGTCGCCGGTCAACAGCGACGCCGCGGCGCAGGGCCGCAGCAGCAGCCGCTGCATCTTCAGGCCCGCCTGTTCGCAGACCCCTTCGATCTGCCGGATCACCGCCGGGGCGATGGCCATTGCCAGCACCGTCCGCGGACCGTCGGCCCCCTCGTCGATCGGCACGAAATCCAACAGCCAGTTCTCGTCCAACTCGTTGAACTCCCTGCGCGGCCTGGAAATGAACCATGTCCGGCAGTTCTTCGTCGGGGGCGGGCGGAAGCTGAAGCTGACGCAATTCGATGCTGCCGCGCCCCACCGCCACCAACGTCGGCGGACGTCCAATTCCGCGGGCGTCCAGTTCCTCGGCAATTCGCTGGCCGACTGCTGCTGCTGCGTCCGGCTGCGATCGGCCTTCGAGCCGTCCTCGTTCCAGGGGATCAGGAAGGCATGTTCGATCACGATCCGGCTGCCGTGGGCCGAGGCCACCGCCACGCGAATCTCATGGCTGTTCCATTCCAGAGCGAGGAGTTGGGACATGCGTCGGGCTCACGGGTTGTTCGTCAACGTTGGTTGCGTTTGTTGGGGTGGCAGTTGTACTGCCACCCCAGCGAAGCCGCCAATACAGGGGCGACAGTGTAAGCTAAAACTGCACGCCCCAACGATGGTCTTCACGGGTTGTTCGCCGCGGCCTGCTGCGCGGCGGTCTCCACGGGGAAGCCGTTCGGCAAGCGGCTCATATCTTTCCAGAATAATAGCTTGGTGGGCGATTTGCCAGCATCAAGGATAACTTCCAGCCGCGCCGTGGGCCCCCCACCCTCGAAAGTGCCCAGGATTTGAGCCCGATAGACGCTGCCGCCGGCCGTAATGAACGGCAGCAGGCTTTTCATCGTCTTGAGCGGCACGATCCCCTCGCATAGGGGCCATGTCTCGTAACGGTGGTCCTCGCTGTCGTTCTTGGGGTCCTCGATTCGATCGGCGATGATCTGATCGGCGATGTCGGCTGGTCATGCCCGGAATGCACAGCAGGACCGCCCGCGGGGCCTGGTTGATGTTGATCCGGCCCTGAATCGTCTCCTCGGTGCTCGTGGTTGTGTTCTCCATCAGCTTCGGCAGATCGGTGGACATCGAGCATTCGGTAAAGGGGGACGCAACGGGGATGGTGGTCTCCGTCGTCCTTGTGTGGCCCCCTTGCAGTCTCGGTTGTCTCCTTGCATACAGTCCGCGGTGGCGCCGATCAAGTCCAGCACGCTCTTCAATTGGACGCTGGCCTTCAATTTGGAGACGTCGACAGGCTCGCCTATGTTGCTCACGCTGACAGCGCCTGCCCGCGGGCTGGCCGTTTGCGCTGTCGGGCGCTGGCTTGCCGCCCTGCCCGATACAAGGACGATGAACTTCGCCGAGTTCTCATCGAGCGCGTCTTTCAAATCGTTGTACAGTTTTTGCAGATCGTTGCCGTTGAGGTTGATCTTCGGCGGTGCCGTCGGGTTTGAGGGTCGATTCGGCGCTGTAGATGGTGAGGTAGGCGGCCCAGCCGTGGTCCATCGAGCCGTCGGAGTTGTCGACGCCCGTCGAGGGCTTTCGTCCGGCGAAGCCTCGATCAAGCCCATCGGGGCCGCATCCAACCCGAACAACAACTGCGGCGTCACCCCGCGGACCAGCAGACAGCTCTTCGATCGACTGGATCGGACCGTTCCGCGGGGCGTAAGGCGGCGGAGCGAACCGTAATACTCGGCCTCGGCGCCGTTGTCGCGGGGCGTGTCGTCGGGGTCGAGCCAATCGAGGATCGCGTCGGCGATCTCGTCGGTCATGCTCGGCAGCGCCATCAAGACGTCCTTTGCCTTGTCTTTGCCGTCGGATCGCTCTTCATTTGCAGCAGCGTATTCACGTTGATCCGCGTCGACTCGTCTTGCAGGCCGTAGCGGACGCCGGTGATGACGTTGTTTTCGTACTTGGGGGCGACGAGCGTGAAGTAGCCGCGTTCCTGCGGGCGTGGGGTCGTCGGCGACCAACACGTTGGCGAACCGCTGCGGATTGTCGTAGACGCCGCCCTCGTCGAGTTGGTCCTGGGCGTCCTGTCGAGAAACCAGTCGAGCCAGTTCGACGCCCGACTGGGCCAGGGCCCTTGCCCTGGCCTGCCGGCCCGCGGTTTCGGCTGCCCGCCGCTCGTTCAGCATCAGCTCGCAGAAGGTCATGCTGGCCAGCGCCAACATGGCGACGACCACCAGCACCAGCAGCAAGACAACGCCGCGTCGGTTTGTGTTCATGGCTTGCGTACCTAACGGGATTCTCCCGGCCGGCTGTGCTTCAGCTTGCTAGCGGTTGGGCCCACCGCCGCCACCGCCGCTGCCTCCTCCGCTGCTGCCACCCTCGCTCACACCGCCGCTGCTCCCTCCGCTTCCGCCACCGCCCGCGCCGGCGGATGAGGGCGATCCTGAACTCTGTTCGCCGCCCTGGCTGGGCTGCACCTCCGCGTTCGGCAGGGCGACGAGCATGTCGTAGATGCCGAACGACGAATTGTCGGCCGTGGCGGTCGCACTGGCGTTTGGCGACTTTACCGTGGCATGTCGTATCATAATGGCCACCCGTATCGCGATGGGCAATTTGCCTTGGGTATTGGAATCCCATTGGTCGTACGTGCTCGTGCCGTCGTAGTAGGTGAACTGCACGTTGACCACTTCGGGCGCGAGCACGGTAGTGGCCTGGCTCAAGACATTCGATTGTCCCTGCTGCATCGCAGCGACGTAGGCGGGGCGATCTACCTCGCGGCGATACAATCCGTATTGCGCAGCGGTCGCTACGTCGCCGCTACCGCCCGGCGTGGCGGCGCCCGAGTTGCCCAGGCTGTACGTGACGGTTTTGACGTCGGCAAGCGGGATACAGTTTGCATAGTCGCCCATCAGCGGCTTCGGCATTCCGACCGGCCGCACGCGGCGGGTGGTGTCCATCTGCAAGCATTGGGCGGTGCCGCAGATTCCGGCGGGAATCACCTGCCCGGAATCGGACGTCGTCGATGTCACGGAAGCGGATGTCGTGTTCGTTCCCGACGCCGTGGTCGACGTGCCGGCCGTCGGCGTGAAGGGGATGCTGTTGCGGAGATCGTCGGCGATGTGTTGCAGCAGCGTCCGTGCCAGCCGGGCCTCTTCGACTTGCCCCCTGCTCTTCTCGGCCACGCCAAAATGAATGTACATGGCCATGCTGACCAGCGCAAGAATCACCGTGGTCAACGCCAAGGCCAGAATCACCTCGAGCAGCGTGTAGGCGGAACACCGCGGCGTGACGGCATAGCGGCCGTGGCCGGTCGCGGCGTTCGGCAGGCGGGCCGAAGGCCCCGCCGTTCGCCCAGCCCAGGGCAACGCCCTGGGAACGGTGGCCCGGGCCGCGCAACCTCGTCGGCCCAACGGGCCGACCGTTCGGTGAACGGTTGGCCCGTTGGGCCGCCAAAGGGATACCGATTCCACGCATCCCCAGGGCGTTGCCCCGGGCTGGGCGAACGATGCCCCTTCGGGGCGATCGATGCGCCCGCTGGGCATATTTCCAGGGCACAGAAATTCGTTACGATTGTAGACTTCCACCGACCTGCTGTCCTTACGGTGAGGGATTGCTGTCGGAACCGATATCCTGGCCGCTCCCGCTCGAAGACGTCGCGTTGGGATCGGGAATCCAGCGAACCAGCGAGAAACTGACCGGATGCTTCGCCGCCGGAAGATCGCGGGTCACCGTGACGCGCACGGCGATCAGACCGGTCCTCGTCGGTCGTCTGCGTCTCGATCGAATACAGCCACGCCGCTGCGGCTCGGATCGAGCGAAGCGGTCATCGTGGAGTCGAACGGCGCGTTGCCGACAGTCTCGGCGGGAGTAATGCCGGTCACGATTTCGGCCAACTTGCTTTCGCAAAGCAATTGGGCGCTGGGCCAGATCGCGCGCGACTCTCGGCGTTTCTCAGCGCCAGGCGACTTGCTTCGCCCAGCACGGCGATAGAGCCGGCGAGAATGGCCAGGGCCAAAATCACCTCCAGCAGGGAGAATCCCGCCTTTTCGCATGGCGGCTACTCCAGGGTCGGAGCCCGCATCAGCAACCGTTGCCGTGGCCGTGCTCCCTCGCAACATAACGCGTAACTGCGCAGCTTTGGTTGCAGGTCAAGACCAACTGAACGTCCGAGGCGGTTCCGTCCGGATAGAAGAAGATCGGATCGGACCAGCCGTCCGCCGGCTGATCTTGCGACGGCGTTGCGCGGCCGACGACACCGGCGTCATGCCCGGACTCGGCCTCTGTCCGGCGAGGAACGTGATGCCCTTCGGCAGCGTTTTGTCTTCCGCTGGCCGCGGCGGCGTCGGTCGACGGGCCGGATTGCGATGCCGTTGGCATCCGATTGGCGACCGGCAGGAAGGCGGCCGGCCAACGCGTTGGCGTTCGACCCGTCTTGCGGCTCGCGTGTAGAACCGGTCGCCGCCGACTTCGTAGCGAAAGGCGTAGGTGCGGCCGGATCGCATCGCCTCGATGCGGGCCTGGCACCATTCCGTGCGCACTTCGTCGGCCGCCGAATGCAGGCGGTGATAGGCCATCGGCTTCTCAAGCGCCGGCCACGTCAGCGCGGCGGTAATCGCCACAATCGCCAGCACCAACAGAACCTCCATCAAGGTCAGTCCCTGACGGTCGCGTTGCATTCCGGTTCCCACGCTCCGCGTGGGAACCGCTGTTGCTCCAAAGATTCTCGGGGGCGTTCTCATACGGAGGGCGGGAACGAGTGTGGATGTAATACATGGCTGGTGATCCTCACGCGTCGTCTCCTTACTCCAATTTCCGATGTCATCCGGCGTGCCGTTGACGCCGTCAGGTCCGAAAGACCAGACGTCGAACTATCGGGGTTGTGCGTTGCCCGGGACAGACGTACTGATAGGGATTGCCCCAGGGATCCTCCGGCATGTCGTTGTTCAGATAGGGACCGCCCCACTTGGTTGGATTCGGGCAGATCCTGCGGCGATGTGCGCAACCGCCTGCAATCCCTGCGCCGAAGACGGATAACTGCCGCTCAGATAGCCTCGATACTGATCTGCACGCCGTCTCACACAGACTAACTTGCGCCTGGGCCGCCTTGATGTTTGCGCCCGCTGCACGCCGGAGAACTGCACGACCGCAAAGGAGGCCAAGATCACCAAAATCGTCAGGACCAACAAGACTTCAATCAGGGTGAAGCCGCCTTTCGGCGGCGATTGCGGGATCGCAACATGTTCGATTCCTCTTCTTCGGGGGGATAGCGAGTCCTATCATACTGCGGTCGCGCGGAATTATCAAGTTCGCGCCGACGATGGCCGCGCACATCCCTACCCTCACAATTTAACCCCGGTCGAGACGGATCGGACCGCAGATAATAAGACGTTCAACGAGTCTATTTCGTTCCGCCTGAGAAAAGATTGGAACGGCGCAGTGGCCCCATTCTTGGATGGCCGTAGGTTATGCTTCAGCATAACAGTATGGCCCGGAAAAGCCTTCGTTATGCTGAAGCATAACCTACGGCGGTTCGAGCGGGGGCTGGTCTATCGCCCCCCTTGCGGCGAGAATTGGCCGGGACGCCCTCTCCCCCCACGACCACCTCCCTGCTGGGACCGGTTGTAGGAGCCGTTTGCCCCTCGTGATTGGAAAGACCCCCCACCGGGTTGGCCCTGTCCATATCGCCCCTGTCCTTCTGCCGCTGTCCATACTGCCGCTGTCCATTCTGCCGCTGCCCTATTGCTGTTGCCCGGACTGTTGTTGCCCATATTGCCTCTGTCCATACTGGCCTCGGCGGGAGTAATTGCCGGATTGCTGCCGGTTGCCGTAGGACCGGGAGGGTGCCCTCGTGATCCAGCGTTGCCGGCAGACCCCCTGTCCGGCTCATTTGCACCGAATCGCCGGCGATGGCCGCCAGCGCCTCCTCGATGGCCGAGGAACTGGTGCGGTGCAGGGTAACGACGCGCATGGTCTGGTTCTGGTCGCCCGCGGCCGTGTCGAGTTGGGCGACCAGTTGCTTGACCTCCTCAAACAGGGCGTCCGGGGCGGCGACGATCAGCGAGTTGGTTCGGGTATCGACGCTGATCGACATTTTGGGGACGTCCGCTCCGGATTGGTTGCTCTGCCCGCCCATCCGTGACGCCATCATGGCAAAGAACCTTCCCCGCGGGTTGGCCGACGGGTTATCGACCAGCCGGTCGGCATAGACTTGCTTGACGATGTCGGCGATCTCTTGGGCGGCGTAATTTTCCACGGCGATTAACCGCGGCTTGGTGGCAACGGAGATGTCCTCGGGACTATCCTTTTGGTCGAGCACTTTCAGCAGTTCTTCGATGGTGTCGAGGTCGGCGCGGTTCGCGCGGACCAAGAGGGCGTTGAGTCGCTGATCGGCGGTGATCTTGATCGGGCCGGTGGCCAGCCCGGTGCGGCCGGCCGGAGTGGGTATCGTGGCGGTCGTGGCGCCTTCGGTGTTCGAGGGTGCAGCGGCGTTGTTTCGACCGCGCCGCCCACCGCCGCCAAACCGTCCACCGAAACCGCCGAATTGTCCGCCGAACATAGCCATCATCGGGTTTCCGCCTCCGCCGTCGGATTGCGACGAGGCGGGGCTGGTCGTCGTGGAGCCGGCCATGATCTGTCCGAGCGTCTCGGTCACGTCCGTGGCCTTGGCGTACTTCAGGTAGAACACGCTGACCTTGCGACCGTTCCCGCCGCTGCCGGCCAGCAGGTCGAGAAGGTGCTCGAATTCGTCGAGCGCTTCGGTGTCGTCCGAGGCGATGATCAAGCCGTGCGGCCCGGGCATGACGACGATCGGCGCCGGCGACTTGGATTTCGCGGGCGGACTCGTTGCCGCGTGCTCGGCGACGTACACGATCGGAGCGGCGTAGGAGAACTGGGCCGAGTGCTCGGCGGGCGACGACGTGGATCGCCGCGGAGACGTCCGGTTGTCGTCGGACGGCGTTTCGTCGGGCAGCGGGGCGCTCTTCGGCGGCGGCGTTGCTCGGCCGCCTCAAGTCGCGGAGGCGTTCGAGCAAGGCCGGCGGCAGATTCTCACGCAGGTTCTCGTTTCCCGGCCGTTCGTCAATGCCCGCCGACGGGGTGACGATGTGAATTTTGTTCGGCCGCAGCGTCGGCCAGATTTCCTGAATCTTCTCCAAGGCGGAACGAGCGTCGGAATCGCTAAGGGTCAAAGTCCGCACTTGACCGCGCTCGACCGATTCACCCTCGCCCGGCAACGATTCTCCCATCTTCGCCAACATGCTGCGAATCTGCGAAATCTGCGACTTCCGTGCCGCGGATCATCAATTGCCGGCTGGACGGGTCCGCATCGACCAGCGGAGCCGTCCCTTTGCTGGCATCGCCGGAGGGGAAGAGCTTGTTGATCGACGCCAGCACGGTTCGGGGTCGAGACGCGTCAGTCGAATCACGTCCACCCGCTGCCCCTCGCGCTGCAACTGCGCCAGCGTGGCGCGGATCGTCGCTTGCTGAGCGGGGCGGGCCAGGGCGACCAGATTGTTCGACTTTGGATCGACCATCAGACGCACGTCGGGTTGGCCGGCCAGAAGCGTCTGCAACACCGACATCGCCGCTTGCGCGTCGGCGTTCGGAACCGGGTAGACCTCGATCTGCGGCGTCCCGGCGATCCGACTGACGGCGTCCCTGCCGGGCGTCGGCACGTCGAGCCCCTTGATGATCGTCGGCGGCGCGGGCGACCTTCTCCGGCTGGCCGCTGATGAACAATCGCCCCCCGCCCGCCTCCTGGGCGATGCGGATCGAACCGTCGGCCGAGACGTTCTTGTCGTCCGGGATTTCGAGCATTTGCCGCAGGATGGGCAGTACGTCTTCGGCGCGGGCGAACTTCAACTCGATGGCCCGCAGGCCGCCCGGCATCGCGCCGTCGCCCCCTTCCATTCGGGCCAACATCGTCCGGATCGCCCGCAGGCGGCCGGCGGTTTCCGTCACGGCGATCTGCCGCGATCTGCCCAACGAGACGACCTTGCCTTGGGGACCGAGGAGCTTCTTGATCTCCGGTGCGACCTCTTCCGGCTTGAGCTTCTCCAGGTCGAAAATGACGCGGACCACCTCGAATTCGCCCCTGCTTGTCGAGCGAATTCACCGGGACGGTCGAGACCAGATTGTCGCGGAATGCCGTCTTCGAGGTTGACCAGCATCAACATGCGGTTGCGGCGAATGAGCGTATAACCCTTCGTCAACAGGACGCTATTCAACAGGTCGATGGCTTCCGCGGGAGTGTATTCGTGCGTGTCGGTGTAGTTGAAGGTGCCCGGCGGCGGGGCGTCCATCACCAGCGAGAGGTCGGCCTGCTTCGCGAACCAATCGAGCACGTCCTTCCAGGGCTGGAAACGGAACTGGAAGCGGAGCTTCTGCGGTTTCGGCGGAGAGCTGTCCGCCGCCGGCTCTTTGGCCGGCGCGACTGCCGGATGCGCCGCCGGCTCGACCGAGGGCCTCGCGGTTGCCCGCTTCGCCTCGTCGACGGCCTTCGGCGGCGGGTTGTTTTTGGCAGGCGTTTCGGCGGCGTAAGCAACGGTCGTCGAGAGGAGCCCGACGGCCACAAGGATCGCCGCGAGGGTTGAACTGAAATTGCAGAGAAAGTGCTTCGACATATCCGGTCCCCAACAGGACGGCTGAAAGACCCCGATGAAACCGCGAGCTACCCGCACGATTCTATTGTACCTCCCTGCCGAGGGGTTTGCCAGCAAAGGCTGGCCCGATAGTCGCCGGGGCAGGGAAAAAGGGGACAGGTCCAATTTGCCGGAACGGCCCGGAGGGTGCTTCGCACAAATTGGACCTGTCCCCTTTTTCCCAGGATCGTGCCAGGTCGTTTCGTATGGTGCAAAACGCCGCGGCAGGGCAGCCGGCACGCCGAAGCGTCCAACGTAATAAACCCGCGGCCGGCCGATAGGTGTCGCGCCATCGCCGGTAGTTCCGCTTTCAGGCGGAGATTCGGCGGGAAGAACCGACTGGAGCCGGAACCACGAAGGGCGCTGCAATTTCGCTACCCTTCACCAGCCGGTCACTTGACAACCGGGTGTGCGACACTTTATTATCAGTGTTTGTGCGGACTTCCACCTCACCCCCCTCTCCTGGATCGGTTTGGGCAGAGGGCGGGCCTTGCCGGAACAAGGTTCTACCAGACAGAGACTTGGCATGCTCAATCCGGTCTGTCGACACGGACGAATGGCGATATTGGCCTATGGGATCGGGCTGGCCGCGATGTTCCTCGCCGTGACCAGCGAAAAGGCCTTTGCGCTGACGCCCAACAGCCCCGAGGTGAGGGCGGCGATCGACAAGGGCATCGCGTTTCTCGAGTCCGACCGCACCAACGACGATAGAATCGGCGCCCAGGCCCTGCAAGGCTACGCCCTGCTCGTATACGACATGTACAACGGCGCCGAGCGCCCGCATGCCAAGGTCACCGCCGCCGTTGAGAGAATCGAAAAGGCGCTGGGAACGGACGATCCCGCCGAACTGCAAAAGAACGGATGGGACATCTACAGCACCGGGTTGGCAATCATCTTCCTCACCGATCTCGACCCGCACAAGTACCACGACGACATCGAACGCTTGTTGAAGTATCTTCGCGGCCGCCAGAAGGATCACGGCGGCTGGGGCTATCCCGAGAAGCCGACCGGCGACACCTCGATGACCCAGTACGGCGTGCTCAGTTCATGGGTGGCGAAGAAGGCGGGGTTCAGTGTTTCCAACGAGTCGATCGAGAAGGTGACCAATTGGCTGCTGAAGACGCAAGACCCCAGCGGCGCATTCGGCTATCAAGGGAACATCGCCACCGGCGCCACCCTGGCGCCGCAGAGCGAAATTCGGCCGAGCATGACCGCCGCCGCTTCCGGCAGCCTCTATATCTGCGCCAGCCTCTTAGGCTTGATTAACAAGAGAGAGCAAAAGGAGGACAAGCTTCCTTCTGCCTTGAAAGAAATCAAGAAGAAAGAACCGGCCAAAGCCCGCGTCGCATCGCACATCGACCCGCGTTTGGTGCGGGAAACGGAAGACCGTGCGAAGAAATGGATGGACGCCCACTCGAAGGTCAAGGACGTCTCGATGTGGGTCCACTATTATCTCTACGCCCTGGAACGCTGTATGAGCTTCCGGGAGTTGTACGACGGCACGGCCGAAAAGGAACCCGAGTGGTACAACGATGGGGCCGAATTCCTGATCAAGAGCCAGGCGACAAACGGAAGCTGGAACAGCCAGTGCGGGCTGGTGCCCGACACCGCGTTTTCCGTCCTCTTCCTGATGCGCTCCACGCAGAAGGCGATCGGAGTCGTCAAGACGTACAACCAGGGCACGATGATCGGCGGGCGCGGCATTCCCAAGGACACCGACAAGATCGAGCTGCGCAACGGCAACATCGTGGCCCGTCCGTTGTTGGGGCCGGCGGAAAAGCTGCTGGCCGCGCTCGACAAGGCGGATACCCGCGATTTCGACAACGTCGAGCTGTTGGCGGACTTGCCGTCGGACCAGGTTGAGCGGCTGGCGGCCAAGTACGGCGACAAGATTCGCGGGCTGGTCGGCAGCAAGTCGCCGGCGGCCCGGCTGGCGGCGGTCAAGGCCCTGGCGAAAACCCGCGATCTCGACAACGCCGAGACGCTGATCTACGCGCTGACCGATCCCGATTATCGGGTCGTTCGCGCCGCCAACGACGGTTTGCTTCGGATACGGCGTGATCCGGCGGTCGTTGCGCTCCCCGACAGTTTTAACGAGGAGGACCGCCGTCTCCTGGTGGAAAAATGGAAGGCCTGGTATCAGTCGATCCGGCCGAGCGCGGAAGTCAAGTATTGATCGGCGTTTTTGCGCCCTGCACTAATCCGAGAGGTGATAGACCGTCATGCACAACATCAATGATCTGGCCGCGAGCCTTGGCAACTTCTGCTACGTGTTTTTGGCCTGCAATTTTCTCTGGGGTCTTTTTTGCGTAATCTTGTTGTGGCGTCGCGTGCTGGCGTTGCGGTTTTCCACCGAGCAGGCACAAGCGCAATTCCTTAACGAGGTGCAGACCCATCTGGAAGACGGGGATTTCGACGCCGCCGCCGAAGTCTGCCAGTCGCAAGAGCGGGCATTGCCGCAGTTGACCTTGGCCGCCATCGAAAACCGCGAATTGAACGAATCGCAACTGCGGCAGTTGATCGCCGAACTGATGCAGCGGAAGATATTCGCCGACCTCGAATCGCGGCTCAGTTGGATCGCCACGGTCATCAAGAGCGGCCCGTTGTTGGGATTGTTCGGCACGGTCTTGGGGATGATGGCGGCGTTCGGGCGGATCGGCACCGGCGAGAAGATCAAGGCCGAGCAGATCGCTTTCGACATCAGTATCGCGCTGATCTGCACGGCGATGGGGCTGATGACCGCCATCCCCTTCACCTTCTTGCTGGCGAACTTGAGCATCCGCGTCCGCAACTTGCAGGACTCGCTCAGTTCCGGGATGACGCGGTTCCTGGAGCACTTCAAGACCGTGACGGCCAAATACGTATAGGAATAGAAAGAAGGAGAAGAGAAGATGGACGCCGGTCCCGCTCCCGCCGCCAATTCCGCTCCGTCGCCGTTCGACGAGGAGATGCTGGTTCCCAAGAAGTCGTTGGTGGACGACGCCCGCTTCGACGTCACGGCGATGGTCGACCTCGTGTTCATGATGAACATCTTCTTCCTGGTGACTTGGGCCGAGATGGCCAGGGCGGAGATCGCTCTGCCCACCGCCCGGCACTGCGCCGCCGCCGAGAAGGACAAATCGATCGTCTTCACCATCGTCGCGGTAAAGGGGACGCCGGCCTTCTACATCGGCGACGGAACCAGCGGCCGCCAGCTAAGCACCGGCGAAATCGACCAGCGCGTCACGACTGCGGTCGAGGAGGGCCTGCGCGAAGACAGGGACATTGTCCTGATCAAAGCTGAAAAAGATGTGCTGCTGCGCGACGTGGTCCACGTCGCCAGCGTCGCCACCGCGGTCAAAGGAACGAAACTGATGTTGGCTGTCATCGAGAAGAGATAGGGAGGGATTCCCATGGCCGGCGCCAAGAAAATCGCGGTTGAAGACCTGGTCGACATGACGGCGATGGTCGACATCGTCTTCTTCGTGTTGATTTTCTTCATGGTGACTTCCATGGAGGGCGTCTACTCGTCGATCGATTTGCCCTCGCCCGACTCGCAGAAGACGACGACGTCCGGGACGCGAAACGTCTCCGACTTCGAGAGCGACAAGGACTACGTGATCGTGCGGATCGATAAGGACAACACGATCTGGCTCAACGATACCGAAGTCACTAGCCAGCAGGAGCTTCTGGTTCGGCTGCGGGAAATCCGGCAGAGCAACTCGCCGCCCAACCGAATGCTCGTGCTCGGCAACGGCCAGGCCACCAACGGAAGAGTCGTCGAAGTGCTCGATGCCGGCAGCGACGTGGGCATGGAACAGGTGCAATTGGCCCTGGACGACGAATCGTAACCCTGTCGGAGGCGACCCCCTTCGCCGATAACCGCGACAGACGTCAATCGGCGACGGGAGTCGCCTCCTACAGCCGAGAGAAAACCACTTTTTGCGAACCCGACCGTGTCATCAAAAGCCAAAGCCGTTGTCGTTGCGGGACGCCGGATGCAGGTCTCGCTCTACGATCGCGCTTCCAGCATGTTGTTGGCTCTGCTGTTGACCAGCGGGCTGGCGGCGACGGTTTTGTTCATCCTCTGGTTGGGCCAACACGTACTCGTGCCCCAGGTGGCGGTTCCGGTCGAGATCACCGAGGTCAACCCGGAGGGCGAGGGGGGCGGCGACGGGCGACCGGCCGGCGGATCGCAGCTCGACACCCCCTCCGACGAACCCTTCGTCGGAAACGACCAAGAGAACGTCGACGTGCAGCAAGACCTCCAGATGCTCGACACGACCGTTGCTACGAAAGCGGCCGCGTTGGACGATCCCGATCTGGTCGCCCCCACCCACCACGGCAGCTTCGGCTCGGGCGGCGGAATCTACGGCGGCTTCGGCGACGGCCGAGGCATGGGGCACGGGCCCGGTAAGCCGGGCTGGCCCAGGAATTGGGAAGTCATGTTCTCCAAGGCCACCCTGAACACCTACGCCAAGCAACTCGACTTTTTTCATATCGAATTGGGCGTCCTGCAGCCGGACAACAAGATCATCTATGCGTTCCATCTTTCCAAATCCAGGCCGGAAACCCGCGTCGTCACCAATCCCGCAAAGAATGAAAGACGCTATTATCTTACGTGGCGCAACGGCGAAATGCAGCAGGCGGATCGTGACTTGCTCGCCAAGGCCGGGATCGACCCCGGACGTCATCTGATCTTGAAGTTCCTTCCCAAGGAGGTTGAACTCAACTTGATGGGGCTGGAAAGATCGTACCGCAACCTCACGCCGAAGGACATTAAGAAAACGCGTTTTGGCGTCCTGCCGGACGGGAGCGGATTCAAGTTCTACGTGATCGAGCAGGTCAGAAAGCGCTAAACGATTCGCAAACACCGTTGCAGCGGCAGTCAAACGGCGTTGGGGTGGCAGTTGAACTGCCGCCCCAACTAAACTGCCGCACCAAGGCCGCGATGCGGCAGGTATACCCATGATTTCTCCCGAACGATTCCTTACGCTTCTCGAAGAGAAAGACCTGTTGTCGCCGCGCACGGTGGCGAGCCTCCGCGAGCAGATTGCCAAGTCGGCCGAGCCGATCACCGCCGCGGCGTTGGCCAAGCGGTTGATCAAGCACGGGCGGCTTACGCAATCCCAAGCGAAACGGCTGCTGGCGGAGGAGCGAGAGGCTTCACCGAAAGCGGCGGTCGCCAAACCGAAGCCGAAGCGCGGCGACGATCTCGGTTTCGCCCCCATCGAGGGTGAACCGTCCGAAGACCGCGCCGCCAAAGCGCGTGGAAAGAAGTATGTTGCGGCGAAGCAGCCGTCAGCCAAACCGACGGGCAAGCCGACAGCCAGAGCGGTGGCCCGACCGGCGGCCGCTCCGACCGGCTCTTTGCTCGATGAAGAGGCGCCGCAGTCGGCGGTCGGTCTGGCCCCGTCCGAACCGCTCGGCGGTCTGATGGCCGATGCGGCTGCAACCGGCGTCTTGTCCGCCGCCGCGCCGCGGAGAAGTTTTTGGAGCCTCTTCAAACGAAAACCCCGCGGCGCGAAGAAGAGCGACGAAGAGAAGTGGGGCGGCGGTCTGATGGTCATGGGCGGCGGCGCCTTCGTGGTCTTCGTGCTCCTCATCGGGCTGTTCATCTTCATCATGTTGCGCACCGACAAGGACAAGCTGTTCAACGCCGCCGACGAGGACTACCGTAGCGGATCGTACATGCAGGCAATCGTCAAGTACCAGAAGTTTGCCGTGGATTTTCCTTCGGACGACCGGGCGAGCCTCGCCCGCGTTCGCATCGGCCTGGCAAGACTATGGCAGGCGACGCCCAACGGCGCGAATTGGCCGGCGGCGCTGGACGCGGCCCAGGAACAATTGAAGCAGATGACGGTGGAAACCGCCTTCAAGGACGCCCATTCCGATTTGGCGTCGCTGTTGACGAGGATCGCCGAGAACCTGATTGCCGAAGCTCGCAAGAAGCCGACGAAGGACCTGGTCGACAAGGCGAGCCAGGCCCTGGCCATGGCCGAGAATCTGCGATACGTGCCCAAAGACCTGCCGCCCGAGAGCAAGCTGGCGAATGCGAGGGCGTCGCTTGCCATCGCCCGACACGACCTGGCCCGCGGCGATGAGCTCGACAAGGCGCTGGCCGCCATGCAAAAGGCGACCAAAGCGTTGAAGACCGCCGAGGCCTACGCGGCGTGCGGCGTCTTGCTGCACCAGTATCCCGACATGACCGACAACCCGCGGCTGAAAAAGATGTTGCTGGCGGTGTCGGCGGCGCAGCAAGTCTTGGTGAAGAACGTCGCGGAGGTGAAGCACGCGGCCACGGACGAACGCGGAGCACGGCCGTTGTCCGCAGCGTCACGTTGGCCCAATGCGACGCCAAGGGCAAAGTGCCGGAGGCCGAGGGGCAAATCGCGCTGGCGGCGGTGGACGGCGCCGTCTACGGGCTGGACGCCGCCAGCGGCCGCGTGCTTTGGCGGCGGATGGTCGGCTTCGACGTCAATCCGCAGGCGGCCGCCTTCCCGCCGACGCCGCTGTCACCGGAGCCGGGCAGCGACGTGCTGGTGGTGGCCACAGCCCACAACGAGATATTGCGGCTGGAAGGGGCCACGGGCCGCGTGAAGTGGCGCTACCCCGTCGGCGAGCCCTTCGACGCCAATCCCGTCATTGCCGGCGACAAGATCCTGGTCGCCACCCCCAGCGGCAAGTTGATCACGATCGACGCCGCCTCGGGCGAATCGAAGGGCTACATTCACTTCCCGCAGAAACTCGACGTCGCTCCGGTCGTCGATGCCCGCCGCTCGTTGATCTACCAGGTCGCCTCGCACACCAACCTTTTCATCCTTTCGCTCGATCAGGGCGTGTGCAAGCACGTCGGCTACATCGGCCATGAGACGGCGAGCATTACCACCACGCCGGTGATGTTCGGCGAGTACCTGCTGGTCTCGATCAACGGCGGCGCCCGCGACGCGATGCTGCGGGTGTACACGATCGAGCCGAACCGCTCGGACAAGCCCGACCCCTGGCTCAAGCTCGTGCAGGAGATTCCGTTGGACGGGCACCTGCAAATGTCGCCGCTGGTCGAGGGACAACGCGTGCTGGTCACCACGAATTCCGGTACGGTGCGGGTTTTCGAGCTCAGCGCCACCGACGTGAAGCACCCGCTGCGCGACGTCGCCAAGACGCCCATCGAAGGCGGCGGAAATCTCACGCGATTCGCCCTGATGCGGAACGGACGATTCTGGATCGCCGACAACCGGCTGACCAGTTATGACGTGCAGGCGGCGCGCGGCCGGCTAATGCCCAAGTCGATCGACTGTGTCGACAGCGCCTTCCTCCAGCCGCCGGTGGCGCTGGGCCAAGCGGTCGTGTCGGTGCGGCGCAAGCTGGACAAGACGGGCAAGGTCGCCATGCCGGGCGCCATCGTGTCGGCCCTCTCGATGCAGGGAGCCAATACCTTCTACTGGGAAACGCGAATTGCCTCGCCGCTGGCCGGCGAGCCGGTGGTCATGGACGCGGCCGGCAAAAACGGCGGCAAGCTGGTCGCCGTCACTGCCAACGGCGGCGCTTTTGCGGTCGATGCGGAGCAGAAGGGCTCGGCGGCGGTCAACGAGCCGATCGTGGCGTTCGATCCTTTCACCTACAAGCACCCATTCACCTACGTCGGCCGGCTGCCCGGGGGGATGTTGGCCGTCAGCGGCGGCAAGGGGGACGAGTACATCGGGCTGTTCCAACCGGCAAGCGATACGCCGCTGAAGCTGCGACTTGAAAGTGCCCGGCGTGCTCGCCTGCCCGCCGATCCCCTTCGGCCACGGGCTGTTGGCCCCGTGCAAGGCCGGCCAGGTCTACTGGCTCAACACGGACCCGAATCAGAGCGACGAGCAGTTGGCCGAGCCGTTCCAGCCGCGGATCGAGCCCGGAGTCGAGATCAACTGGCTGATGCCCGCGACCGTTAGCGACACGCAGGCGGTTCTGTGCGACGGGAAAATGTCGATGTACCTTCTCGGCGTGAAGGATCAGCCAAAACGCTATCTGGCGGGGTTGAAGCAGGCAAGCTTGCCGAAACCGCTCGCAGCGCCGCCGGTCGTCCTCGGGCAGACCGTTTTCACGGTCGATACCGGCGGCGGGCTGGGCGTGTTCGCGCTGCCGGGCCTGGCCCGCGGCAAGGAAGCGGCTCTCGGCGGGCGGTGCGCCTGGGGGCCCGGCCGCGTCGGCGACAACGTTCTGGTCTCCACCGACGACGGCCAATTGTTGTGCTTCGACTCGAAAGGAACCCGCCTGTGGCGGATCCCGCTCGAACATGGCCCCTTGGCCGGCAGTCCGCTGCGCGTCGGCTCGCAACTGCTGCTGGCCTCGCAGAGCGGCGTCGTCTGGCGGGCGGAAGCCGCCAGCGGCAAGGAGTTGGCGAAGGTCGATGCGGGCTATCCGCTGGCGACCGGCCCGGTCCTCTGCGGGCGGAAACTGTTGGTCGGCGGTCACGACGGCACACTCTACGAAGTACGGCAGCCATGAGCAGATTCGCAATCCTAGCCGCCGGCGTGTTTTGGCTGTCGTGTCTGGCGATGGTCCGCGCCGAGCAGCCGCTCTACGAGCAAGAGCCCTACGATCAGATCACGCTCGATGCGGCGAACCACAATGACGTAATCAAGATCAAACCGCTCAGCTCGCCGGATGGCCTGCCGCCGCGGCGCGGCCGGCCGACCGATAAGCTGAGAGTTCGCCGCCTCGATAAGCCGGATAAGGAATACGAGGTGGCCTGGCGCAATATCGTCAAGTACGAGTCGTTCGACCAGTTGATTCTCAAAAAGGCCAACGAGCTTGGCGCCGCGCACGACTTTGAGACCGCATACGACTACTTCGTGTACCTCGAAACGAACCAGTCCAACCTGAGCGGCCTGGAAAAGTCCATCGACGCGAATCTCTACCGCGAGGCCGGGGTGTGCAAGCTCAAGGGACAGTACGACGCCGCCCTGGCCTTGCTGCGAGAGTTGCACACCCGCGATCGCCGCTGGCCGGGTTTGGACAAGGCCGTGGGTCTAATGACCGACAAGCTCGCCGCTGACTATGAGAAGCAACGCAATTACCCGGCGGTTCGGGTCTTGTTGCGCAATCTGGCGGACGACTATCCCGAGAATCCGGTCGTCGCCAAGTGGCGAAACCGTCTGGCCGAGCAAGCGGCGCCGTTCCTGGCCGAGGCAAACAAGGCGGCCGATGCGGGGCAATGGTCGAAGGCGGCCGCGCTGACTCGCCAAGTCGCCGACATCTGGCCGCCACTGCCCGGCGCCCGCGAACTGGCCCTGATCGTTCACCGCAAGTATCCGCGGGTGGTGGTGGGCGTGGGAAGGCTCTCCTCCGACGTCGCCCCCGAGCGGCTTGACGACTGGACCGTCCGCCGCACCAGCCGGCTGCTGTTTCGCACGCTCACCGAGTTCGCCGGCGCCAGTACGGAGGGTGGGAAGTACGATTGCCCGGTCGGCGAGATCTCCACCGCCGGTCAGGGCCGGCGGCTGTTGATCCAGTTGAAACCCAACACCGGTTGGGCCCGGGGCAACGCCACGTTGACCAACTCCGGCGTGGCCCGACGACTTCTGGCCATGACCGATCCGAAGAATAGCGATTATCGCATCGATTGGGCGGATCTGATGATGGCCGTTTCAGACCACGGCGTCTACAATCTCGAAGTGGACCTGCGGCGTCCCCACGTTCGTCCCGAAGCGATGTTGCAGATCGTGCTGACGCCGCGCGGAGCGTCGCTGATGCCCGGCGAACTGCCGCCGACCAACGGGCCGTTTACGGTCCAGTCGCGAACGCCGGACGAAACCGTCTTTGTCGCCAATCGGCATTATTTCGCCGCAGTGCCGGGCCAGCCCAAGGAGATCGTCGAACGCCACTATTCTACGGTCGCCAAGGCCGTCGAGGCGCTGAAGCGGGGTGAGATTCAGGTGCTCGATCGCCTCGATCCCTGGAAGCTGGAAAAGCTTCGCTCCGACCCCCATCTGATCGTCCAGTCCTACGCCTGCCCCTTGGTTCATTGCTTGATCCCGAACCTCCACCGGCCGATCGTGTCGGACCGGACCTTCCGGCGGGCGCTGGTCTACGGGATTTACCGCCAGGGGATTTTGCAGCAGATGACCGGCGGGGTCGACATACCCGGCTGCATGGTAACCAGCAGTCCCTTCCCGTTGGGCATCGATCCGAGCGATCCGATGGGCTACGCTTCGGACGACAGCATCGAGCCGCGTCCCTACCGGCCGCGTCTGACGATTGCCCTGGCGAACGTCACACTGAAGAACTACCTCGACGCCCAACAGGGCGGCGGAAGAAAGGTCCGGCCAACAAGGCCAAGCAGGGAGCGGCCAAGCAGGACACAACCGCGAAGGACACGGCCAAGAAGGAGGCCGGCAAGAAAGGGACCGGCAAGAAAGCGGAAAAGAGGCGCTGCCGCCGCTGGTGCTGGCCTATCCACGCGATGAGATCGCCGCCGCGGCGTGCGCCTCCATCCAGAAGCAGTTGAAACTGGTGGACATCACGATCAAGTTGAAGCCGTTGGACGGGCCGATGCCCGCGCGAATCCCCGACGACGTCGATCTGCTCTATGCCGAACTGCCGATGTGGGAGCCGCTGATCGATGCCCGCCGCGTGCTCGGCGAGCAGGGGATTGCGGGCGGGTGCAGTCCGTACATGACGCTTGCCTTGCGGCAACTCGACGAGGCCGTCGATTGGAGGCAGGCGCGGGAATGTCTGCACACCGTGCATCGGATTTCCTTCGACGATGCGGCGATTATTCCCCTTTGGCAACTGGTCGAGTACTTCGCCTACCGCGACGGCATCAAGGGCGTGGACCCCCGGCCCGTATCGCTTTACCAGAACGTAGAACAATGGCGGCCGCCCTTCCAATACCCGGCGGACAGATGAACGTGTTGACAAGATTGCCGAAATTGCTCGCTGCGATCGTTTTGCTCTGGCCCACGGCGGCGGGGGCCGCCGATCTGTCGGTCTGGCCGTTGATGCCCTACAAGGTGCGGCGTGCTGGTGGCCGTGGATCGCCAGGCCCCGCTGACGCCGAGGCTGGAGGCCGACTTGTTGGAGACGATGGCGGCGCGGATCGAGGGCGTGGTCGGACCGCCGTGGGACGTCACGGCGGCGGCGCCGCCTTCCGCGCCTGCGTCGCGACATGCTTCACGGCCTCGATGCCTTGCCGGAGAAGGACATTCCCATCCCGTCGCCCGAGCCCGACAAGATCATGCTCGTGGCGGTGACCGTCGTACCCGGCGGCTTGACGGTGACGGTCCGCGACTTCGACGTCCACGCTCGCGAGCTCGGCTACCCCGTCACCCGCCAGGTCTGGCAGATCGGTTCGTTGTGCGACGCCACGATGGACGCGCTGCTTACGGCCTTCGCTCCGCTGGGTCGCATCGAACGGGTCGAAGTCGACGCGAAAAATAAGAAGGACGCCGTCGCCGTGCTGCGGGTGAAGGGCGCCGGGTGTCAGATACGCGACCCAAACCTGAAGTTCCTTCGCCTCGGCGACGTGTTCCGGCCGCTGATGCGCTACAATAACCGCGAGGGCAGGTTCCGCAAGGCGACACGGGCCCACTGGTCGCTGTGCGTCGTCGAAAAGATCACCCCCGAAGAAGTCCTCTGCCGCATCTACACGGGGATGCGTTCGGAAATACCGACCAGGGGCAAGGGCCGGGCCGAGTCGCTGGCCCTGCGCGTGCAATCCCCCGGCGGCTCGACCGAGGTCGTGCTGCAATCGCGAGCCGCGCCGAAAAAACCGCTGGCCGGCTGCGACCTGTTCGCCTATCCCCCAGGCAAGAAAGCGCGGCGGCGCTGGTCGGCAAGACCGACCGTCAGGGTCGCCTGTTGGTCCCGTCGCTTCCGGGCACGCTGATGCGGGTCCTGCTGATCCAGGACGGCAGCGCCCTGTTGGCCAAGCTGCCGATCGTGCCGGGGCTGCAGCGCCGGATCGTCGCCCCGGTTCCCAACGACGACCAGCGTCTCGGGGCTGAAGGCTTCATCACCGGCCTGCAAGAGGAGTTGTTCGACCTTGTCGCCCGCGAAAAGATCCTTGCCGCGATGGTCGAGAAACGCATCAATGCAAAGCAGTTCGGCAGCGCCGCGGATCTGATTGACGAGCTCCGCCGTTTGCCCACGGCGCAGCAATTGGACCTGCGGCTGGTGGCCGAACGAGAGAGGCTCGCCACCAGCGATCCAATTATTCAGAAGAAGATCGACATGCTGATGGACGACACGCGGAAATTGATCGATAAGTGGCTCGATCCGCAAACCATCGACGACCTGGACCGTGAACTGCGCGACGCCAGGGCCGCCGCCGGCGAGAAATGACCCCGGCTCGGGTCAGACGGACTGCACCGTCGCGGCATTGAGGGGGACAGAGGAAATTGCCGCCAAGAAAGACGGTAAAGTCAAAACGCCCTTCCCGGCAATCTCCTCCGTCCCCTTTTGAAAGGTCAACTCGTCTCCCACCGCAGGATCCAATCGCCCACGCTCGGCCAGAGTTGAGAAAGAGCGAAGAGGATGCGGGCCCTGCGCGGGGATCACCAGTTCGGGACGGCGGCGCCGGCACGCTGTGAGAATCGCGCGGGCAAGCCGCTCGGGGCGAACGTCGGGCACGTGAACGCCGGCGCCCGGGCCGCGGGCGCTCTCCGGCACGTCCTCCAAGCCCGCCAGCGGATACAGCCGCGCGTCGCGGCGGCGGATCGGACCGGGGCAAACCAGCAGCACGTGCAGCCCTTGCGGGCCGAGCTCCAGCCGCAACTGCTGGCTGTAGGCGGCCACCGCGTGTTTCGTGGCCGGATAGGCGCCGACCCAGCGCACGGCCGACTTGCCGGCCAGCGAGCCGATGTTCACCACGTGGCCGCGCTGCCGGAGCAGATGCGGCACGGCCGCCCGCGTGCATCGCACCAGCGCGATCAGGTTCAGCTCCATCAGATCGCGGAACTGCTCGGGCGTGGTGTCGAGGACTTTGCCGCGCATCGAGCGGCCCGGCGTTGTTCACCAGCACGTCGAGCCGGCCGAACCGCTCCAACGTCGCGGCGAAGAGGCGGTCGACGTCTTCCTGGCGGGTAATGTCGGCCTGAAGGCCCAGCACGTCGCGTCCCGCCGCCTGCATGTCGGCGGCGACTCGCTGGACGGCGTCGGCCTCGAGTCCGACGATGGCCACCTTGGCCCCGGCGGCGGCGAATGCGTCGGCGATGATCGCGCCCCAAGCCGCTGGAGCCGCCGGTGACCAGTGCGACTTTGTTCCGCCAATAATCCATGCCAATAGGATAACGCCGCTTGCGGCTTCGCGCAAGGGGGGTGCACGCGAAGCCGCAAGCGGAATCCGTGTGCGAGGCTTATATCTCGATCGTATACGGCTCGCGTTGCTTGCGGCGGGTCAGGTGGTTTGCCTCGTCGTCGCCGATGAACTCGTATTTCGCCGGATCCCACTTGACCTTGCGACCCAACAACATGGCGATGTTGGCCATGTGGCAGGCGTTCACGGAGTTGCAGTGCGTATAGACGTCGGAGATGGGCTGCGAACGGTCCTTGACGCAATCGAAGAAATTGGCCATGTGGCCGTGGATCGGCTTGCCGCTGTAGAGCTTGGCCACTTCGGCGTCGAGCCAGGCCTTGTCGGCCGGATTGCTCTTCAACTCCTCGACGAACTTGCCGCGGATGCCGCCGCGGTTGACGGCCAGATGGCCCTTCTCGCCGCTGATGAGTATGATCGTTGCCCACGCTGTTGAGGTTGATCGTATTGCCGTTGGGCAATCGCATGTTGCAGTCGAACGACTGGGCCACGTTGAAACTGTTGGGCAGGTCGGCGACCGGTTTCTTGCCGAGCAGATAGTCGAGCATCAACTGGCGTCCCAGCGGGAACTCGCCCTTGCCCTCGACCTCGACCACGCCGGTCTTTTCGCCGCCGAGTGCCCACAGGGCGATGTCGGTATGGTGGACGCCCCAGTCGGTCACCTGGCCGCCGGAGTATTCGAGCCACCAGCGGAAATCCCAGCCGATGCGATTGGGACAGAAGGGAACCTTGGGGGCCTGGCCGAGCCAGAAGTCCAAGTCGAGTTCCTTGGGCGGCTCGGCGTTCTGGAACGGCCCGCCCGAAGTGGCCGGTGCCGATCGACGCCTTGGCCGTCGAGCTTCTTGCCCAGCCGGCCGCTGCGGGCGATGGCCACGGCTTCGAGAAACGCGCGGCCGAACTCGCTCCGCTGCTGCGTGCCCACCTGGAACACGCGGTCGGACGCCTTCACCGCCTTGCAGATCATGCGGCTCTCGTCGATCGTCAGCGTCAGCGGCTTCTCGCAGTAGACGTCCTTGCCGGCCGCCAGCGCGTCGATGGCGATCTTGACGTGCCAGTGGTCGGGCGTGCCGATGGTGACCGCCTCCACGTCCTTGCGGTCGAGCACCTTGCGATAGTCCTGGTAGACCTGGCACTTGCCGCCGACCTCCCTGGCGAAGTTGTGGGCGTTGCCCAGGTGGACGTCGGCGCAGGCGACCATGTTGCCCAGGCCTGCCGCCTGTTTGCCGATTTCGGTGCCGCGTCCGCCGACGCCGATCGAGGCCACGACGAGCTTGTCGGCTTTCGGCTCGTCGCCGCTGGCCGCGGCGGTGGTAAAGAAATAGGGCGCGGCCATGCCCGCCGCCGTTGCACCGGCGCTGGTCTTCAGAAAATCACGACGCGTGCGTTTACTCTGGCTCATGGTCGATCTCCATTGCGGATTGAGAGGAAGTGAGGTGGGATTGAAGGACGTGAGAAAACTGTTAGCAGCTTCCGCTCATTATAAGCGATTTCGTCTCTTGGGTGGGACGCCAATCGACGAGGTGCAGCTCGACGCTGCGGCGGCCGCGAAAGTCGTTGATGACCGGGCGGAAGGCGACGTCGAAGGGTCCGTCGATCGCGGCCAGATCGTCGGCCCATTCGCTGCCGCCGAAGGCCACCGCCCGCAGGGTCACGCCATGTTGCGAGAGCATCATGGAGATGTGTCGCCCGCTGCTCCCCAAGGGCTTGGGCGGGCCCTGAAGCGTCACTTCGGTGGTGCAGAGCAAAGGGCGGCAATTGCCCTGGCCGAACGGCGCCATCCGCTCGATTTGCTGCGCCGTTTCCAGCGTGAACGCGCTGAAGGGGGCCTCGACGTCGATAAAAAGCTCCGCCTCGCGTTCGGCGGGCGAAATCTGCGTTGCGGCCACTTCGCAAAAGGCCCCGCGAAAGCCGTCGAGCTGATGCTCCTCGATCTTCAGGCCCGCCGCCGCCGCATGGCCGCCGTGGGCCAACAGAAACTCGTCGCACTCGGCCAACGCCGCGTGCAGGTTGAAGCCGGGCACGCTCCGCGCCGAGCCGATCCCCGGACGCAAGCCCGCCTTGTCCCACGAGATCATCACCACCGGGCGGTGAAACTTGTCGGCCAAACGACCGGCCACGATGCCGATCACGCCGGGATGCCAGCCTCGCTCGGCCAAGACCAGCGCGGCGTCGCCGATCGGGTCGAATTGCTCGCCGGCCTGCTTCGAGGCGGCCAAGCTGGATGCTCCGCTCGATGGTCTGCCGCGTGGCGTTCAGCCCATTGATGTACTGTGCGAGCTCCTTCGCCCGCTCCGGCCGGTCGGTCACCAGCAACTCTACCGCCAACTGCGGCTGGCCGAGCCGTCCGGCTGCGTTCAGCCGCGGGGCAATCTGAAAACCGAGATCCTCGGCCCCCAGCCGCATCTTTCCGTCGGGGTGCTTTCGGGCGGTGACTTTGGCGACGTCCATCAAGGCGGCCAGCCCGAGCGTCGGCGCACTGGCCAGGCTCTCCAGTCCATGACGGACCAGCACCCGGTTTTCATCGACCAGCGGCACAACGTCGGCTACCGTGCCCAGGGCGGCCAACCCGACGGCCTGAACGAGGAACTCTTTCATTCGCGGTGCGACGCGCTTCGCCCCGCTGGCTTGCTGGCAGAGCGCCCACGCCAGCTTCATCGCCACGCCCGAGCCGCTCAGACCGCCGAACGGATAGTTGCTGCCGGGCAGCCGCGGATGGACAATCGCCGCCGCGTCGGGCAATCGTACGCCGGGCTCGTGGTGGTCGGTGACGATCAGTTCGACGCCCAACTCCTTTGCGACGCGTGCCTCGTCGACGCCGCCGATGCCGCAATCGACGGTCACCAGCACTTGCCACTTGTCGGCCGCCAGCGTGCGGATCGCTTCACCGCTGAGCCCGTAGCCCTCATCGACGCGATGGGGAATGCGGTAGCCGACCTCGCCGCCGAGCAGTCTCAGGCAAAGCCAGAGGATTGCCGTTGCGGTCATGCCGTCGACGTCGTAATCGCCGTAGATAAGGATGCGCTTTCCGGCCGCGACGGCGGCATGCACGCGCCTCGGCGGCAACCTGACAACCGGGCAACAGTCCGGGCTCACGCAGAGCGGAGAGCTTCGGGTCAAGAAAATCGCGAGCGATGGCCGGGTCGGTCACGCCGCGGCAGACGAGCAACTCGGCCACGACCGCCGGGATCGCCGCGGCGCGTTGCAGGGCCGCGATGCGAGCCGGATCGTGCGGATGGATGCGCCAACGCTTCGCCATGGTCGGCCATCACTATTTCTTCTTTTCGGTGTGTTCCGTGTGTTTTCGCAGGCGGGGGCAGTATTTTTTCAGAGTCAACTTCTCCCCGCCCGGCTTTCGCCGCAGGGTGTAGTTGTAGTCGCCCGTCTCCTTGCAGACCAAAAACACGGTTTCCGCCTTTTTCTTGCTTTTCGCCATTCGCAACTCCCCAAACAACCGAACTGTTCAACCCGCCAGCGGGCCCAAACGTTTCATTGTACTGAAATTTGCACGGTTGGGAATGGCAGCGGTCGGCGTGGCTCAGTTCGTCGTCCGATCCCACAGCACGCCGCAACGCTGTGTAGGGAACGCCCTCGGTGGCGTTTCCCGGCCCAAGGAACGGGAGGGAGCCCGTTCCCTACAGGTTTTTCTACAGCCACGAGCCCTCTCGTGTCGCCCTTTTCCCCTCATCCTCTCACTCCGGCCCCCCGATACGGAAGGGTAGTGTTATTTGTGCTGCAAAGTTAGAATAAGGTGGGTTGTTTGGATTGGCACGGCGCATGGTGGACGATTCCTCGACGGTTCTCCGTTGATCGATCCGTGCGCCGGCTGCGGGGGATTCTCCGCTCAGGGGGAGTGGATTGTTGCGTCGTTGCGTTTTGTGCAAGATCCGGCTAGGCTGGAGTTTGCTGCTATGCTCGGCCATTTCGGGGGCGAACGCATGCTTAACGTGCCGCGGGTCAGAAGACGGCTGAAGGCGGTCAGGTGGCCCGCGCCGCCAGCCGGTCCGCCGCTCCGGCAAGCAACGCCCGCGTCCGGCGCCATCGCTACGGCCTCTGCGGCTGCCGATTTCTCGTCGTTCACCGAGCCCGACCTTCCCGCATCGCTGATTCCCCAGAGGCCAAGGCGGCGGTCCAGTCGCACCAAGCTCCTTGGGACGCATGGGCTGGTGGCTGTTCTCGTCTGCATGTCCCAGGTGGCGGTGCAAGAGGCGCCGGCTTGGGGGCTGAGCATGGTCGTTCACATGGTGACGCTGGTGACGATGGCGATGGTTGCCATACCTGACACCGTCCCGAGCAAGACAAAGCACATCATCGTGGCCCCGCCGGAGCAGCAGCAGGTCGAGGAGGTCCAGGATTTTTCCGATAAGCAACCGCTGACGCTCGACGACACCTCCGAGGCCGAGATCGTGGCATTCGATTCGCTCGACTCGAATGTTGGGCAAGAGGCGGCTGCCCTCGACCTAAGCGATGATTCGCTGGGGACGCCGGCGGCGATGGAGAGGAGGTCGCCGGACCAGGATTCCGTGCCCGAGATCGACGCCCTGGCTATGATGCACGTTTATGGAAACGCCTATTCCGATCGCGGCATGTCGGGAAACGTGCAGGATATCAAGCGAGAGGGGGGCAGCGAGGCAAGCGAAAGATGCGTCATCAACGCGCTGAAATGGCTGGCCAGTCACCAGATGCCCGACGGCGGCTGGAGCTTCGACCTTACGGCATGCCCCTCGTGCCGCGGTCAATGCCGTGACTCGGGAAAGTTGGGACAAGCCCGCAATGCGGCCACCGGCTTGGCCCTTCTGCCGTTCCTTGGCAGCGGATATACGCACAAAGACCAGCAAGAAATACGAGACCACGATCCGTGACGGCCTGAAGTTCCTGGTCAACCGCATGCAGATGGGTCCACAAGGCGGCGCGCTGAACGAGGCGGGCGGCAACATGTACTCGCACGGCATCGCCACGATTGCGATCTGCGAGGCCTACGCCATGACGAAAGACAGGAAGCTGCTGCTTCCCGCCAAGGCGGCCCTGAAGTTCCTGGCTTACGCGCAAGATCCCGACGGCGGCGGCTGGCGCTATCAGCCTCGCGAAAAGGGGGACACTTCGGTGCTCGGTTGGGAATTGATGGCGTTGAAGAGCGGCCTGATGGCCAATCTCGCCATCCCGCGGAACTTCCGTCAGAAGGCGTCGCGATTTCTCGATAGCGTGCAAAGCGACGGCGGCGCACTGTACGGCTATCAGGCGCCCGGACACGGGCAGCGACGCCACCGTGGCGATCGGGCTGCTCTCCCGCATGTATCTCGGCTGGAAGAGAGACAACCCGGCGTTGCGGCGCGGCGTGCACTGGCTGAGCAAGCGCGGCCCCTCCGCCGGCAACATGTACTACAACTACTATGCCACCCAAGTCATGCGTCACTGGGAGGGCGAGGAATGGAAAATCTGGAATCAGCAGATGCGCGACCAGTTGATCCATTCGCAAGCGAAGCAAGGCCACGAAGAGGGAAGCTGGTACACCGGCAGCGGCGACATGGGCGCAGGCCCCGGCGGACGTCTCTACTGTACCGCCATGGCCGCCATGATCCTCGAAGTCTATTATCGCTACATGCCCATCTACCGCCTGCAAAGCGTCGAACAGGACTTCCCCGACTGAGCCGAAACGTCGCGGGGCCGATTGCTTGAATTCTCGGGAGGAACGGGGCCCGTCCGTTTCTTGCAGGAGGCGACTCCCGTCGCCGATTCGGCGGCTGTTTCAGAGAATCGGCGACAAAAGTCGCCTCCTACAGCGGGAACGCTTGCTTTCAAGAAAGCCGGCGGCGGGCTATAATAGCTACTGGACCGGTGAGAGGCGTTTCTGTGGCGCAATCCCCCCCACTACCTCCGTGCCCTCCCGAGGGTGACAGGGCGGTCGCCCCGCCGCTGCCGATCGTCGGGCCGCGCGACCGGGCGGAGGCCGCCGCGCCGCACGAGGTGCGCGAGCTTCCGCCGCCGCCGAAGGCCGCGGCGCCGCCCCCGTTGCCGCCCGAAACGGCCGCCGAGCCCTCGCCCGCCCACGCGCCGAGCTGGTGGTCGGACGAGGGCGCCGCCAGATCGTCGGCTTGGTTGGTGAGCTTTGTCGTCCATGCCGTCGCTCTGTTCTTGCTCGGTCTGATCACGCTCAGCGCCCATTCGGGCGGGAAGTCGCTGGGCTTGCTCGCCTGGACCGGCGACGGCAACTCCAGCGACGCCGCCTCGGCGCCGGGCGACCTCGATCAACAGCCGGCGATCATCGCGCCCGACGGCCCCGTCGTCAACTCGCCGAAGGATGCGGTCATTGCGGCCGGGCCCCTCGATCTTCCCGCCGAAACCACGAAGGTCATCTTGCCGGTCGACGGCCCGTCGAAAATCCACATCAACCGGCCCAAGGCGGCCGGAGCGGGCGCCGGGACGGCGCGGGAGTGGGAAACGGCACGGGCAATGGCGGTGGCGGCCCGCCAAGGCTCGGTGGCCGCGGAAAACCGTCCCTGATCCCCAACGGCGGCGGCTGGGAAGGCCGAACTGCCGCCGCGCGTGCCAGACTGACCGCCAGCGGCGGCGGCAGCAGGCAGAGCGAAGCAGCCGTCGAACGCGGGCTGCAATGGCTCGTCGCCCACCAACGCGAAGACGGCAGTTGGTGCTTCGATCTGGAAAAGACCCCCGGCCACGGACTGTGCCGCAACTCTGGCAGCGAGCCCAGCACCACTGCGGCCACCGGCCTGGCCCTGCTGCCGTTTCTCGGCGCCGGATACACGCACAGGCAGGGCAAACACCAGGCCGTCGTGAAGAAGGGCGTCTATTACTTGAAAACCCGCGCCAAGATCACCCCGCACGGCATCGACCTCTGCGACGGCGGCAACATGTACGCCCACGGAATCGCCACGCTCGCCCTGTGCGAAGCTTATGGGATGACGAAGGACGAGTCGCTCAAGGACATTGCCCAGGGAGCGATCCGCTTCATCGTCTATGCGCAGGATCTGCGGGGCGGCGGCTGGCGTTACATGCCCGGCATGCCCGGCGACACGACCGTCACCGGCTGGCAATTGATGTGTTTGAAGAGCGGGCAGATGGCACACCTGGAAATCCCTTCGCCGACGATCAGCCGCGCCGAGCGGTTTCTCAACAGCGTGCAGTTCGACAAAGGCTCGCGGTACGGATACCTGAGTCCGCACATGCGGGCGCCGGTCCAGGAAGCCACCACGGCCGTCGGCTTGCTCTGCCGCATGTACATGGGCTGGCACCGCGACCGCCCGGCGCTTTACCGCGGAGTGGCCCATCTGAGCCATTGGGGTCCGTCCCAAACCAACATGTACTACGATTACTATGCCACGCAGGTCTTGCACAATTGGGAAGGGCCCGAATGGCAGAGGTGGAACAAACTACATGCGCGATTACCTCGTCGCCACGCAAGCCAGCGAGAGCCACGAAAACGGCAGTTGGTATTTCCCCGACCCCATGGGCGACCGCGGCGGTCGCCTCTACAACACCGCGATGGCGCTAATGATCCTCGAGGTCTACTATCGCTACATGCCGCTCTACGGCCAGCAAGCGGTTCACAGCAAGTTCTGACGCACAAGACGTCGTGCCGAGCGTTGCCGTCGCCCCGCGAATCGTCACCCTGAGTCGATGAGGACAGTCGCCATGCACCGGAAGGTTCCATTGATTGAGATTGTCCTCCTTGGATTCGCATTTCTCATCGCGATACAAAGTGCGACCAAGACCGCCGGCGGGCAAAATACGGCGCGGGCCGAACGGCGGAAGGCCGTCAAGGGGAACCTGAAAGACAAGAAGGAGATCAGCTTCGATCTGGGCCGCGGCGTCAAAATGGATTTTGTGCTGATCTCGTCAGGGTCGTTCATGATGGGCGACAAAAGAGGAGACGACGCGGAGAAACCGGTCCACGGGGTTACCGTCAGCAAGCCTTTCTATATGGGCAAGTTCGAGGTGACCCAAGAGCAGTGGCAAGCCGTGATGGGCGGCAATCCGAGCCGCTTCAAAGCCGCGAAGAATCCGGTCGATCGTGTCAGTTGGGTGGCTTGCCAGGCGTTTATCAAGAAGCTCAACGAAAAGTTCGCCCATAACAACGTCACTTTCGCCCTGCCGACCGAAGCGGAGTGGGAATACGCCTGCCGCGCGGGCTCAACCTCGCGATATTGCTTCGGCGACAGCGAGGCCGAGCTTGCCGAGTACGGTTGGTTCGAGGGAAACGCGGCGGGCAAAACGCATCCGGTGGGCCAGAAGAGGCCGAACGCCTGGGGACTGTACGACATGCACGGCAACGTCTGGGAGTGGTGCGCCGACTGGTACGACGGCGGTTACTACAAGCGTTCGCCCGCGGTTGATCCGCGGGGGCCGACGGCGGTCACGTCGCGAGTGCTCCGCGGCGGCTCGTGGAGCGATCCGGCCCCCTACTGCCGCTCCGCCTATCGCTACTGCCTGCCGCCGTGGTTCTGCGTTCACTGCTACGGCGTGCGGCTGCTCTGCCGCTGAGCGGCGCCGCGGGGGATCTGTCGTTAGGGCGTGTATAAGAACAACTTGGTGGATTACATGTAGGACCGATTTCCAAATCCGTCCCAATCCTGTTCGGCACGAGATTTGCGCATTCACACAACCCCACGAAGGTGGTATTGCGCTCGTTCGCTTCGCGCGCATAATCTCCGGCATGGCTGGCGAAACGCGCGAAGACGTACGCGAAGAGGACGTGACGGGCTTGAAGTACTTCGACAAGCTCGCTCCCTCCGGCACGTCTGCACGACGTGGGCTGCCAACGCGACAAAGCCGGCAACCGCACGTTGCATTTCGACCAGTATTGCATGCTCGTGCTGCTGTTCCTGTTCAATCCCGTGGTTCGCTCCTTGCGGGCCATCGAGCAAGCCAGCGAACTGCGGAAGGTCCAACGCAAGCTCGGTTGTCAGCGCGCTTCGCTGGGCTCGCTGAGCGAAGCCACCGATGTCTTCCAGCCCGAACGGCTGAAGGAAATCATCGCCGAACTGGGCGACCAACTGCAACCGATCGCCCGCGATCCGCGGCTGAAAGACGTGCAGCACACGCTGACGCTGGTCGATGGCACGTTGCTGAAGGGCTTGCCCGTGCTGGTCCAAGCCGCGCTGTGCGATCCGCGGGCGGCAAAGCATCAGGCGAAGTTCCGCCTGCACACCCAGTTCGATCTGGAACGCGGCGTGCCGATTCGCATCGACGTGACCGAGGGCATCGGTCGCGGCGAGGCCGACGAGCGGGCCGTGCTGGCCAAGGCATTGGAATCCGGCCGCTGCTACGTGAAGGATCGCGGCTATGCGAAATTCAAGCTGTTCAACGAAATCGTGGCCGCCGACAGCAGTTACGTCTGCCGTCTTCGCGACAACAGCCGTTACGAGATCGGCGAGCCACGAACGCTTTCCGAAGACGACCGGGAAGCGGGCAGTAGTCCTCGACGCCGTCGTGCTGCTTGGGCGATCCACGAAGAAGGCCAGGGACAGCGGCCCGACCATCCCATGCGCTTGGTCGTCGTGAAGACCACGCCGCACGAGAAACGCGGCAGACCGGCGGCGGTTCGGCCGGACCGGCAACAGCGGGCAGCTGCTGATCGCCACCAACCTGCTCGATTTGCCGGCCTGGATCATCGCGCTGATTTACCGCTATCGCTGGACCATCGAAATCTTCTTTCGCTTTTTCAAGCATATGCTGGGTTGCCGGCATTTGCTGAGCCACGATCCGGTGGGCATCGAGATCCAAACCTACTGCGCGATCATCGCCTGCATGCTCATCAGCCTGTGGACGGGCCGCAAGCCGACGCTACGAACGTACGAGATGATCTGCTACTACTTCACGGGTTTGGCGGAGGAGGATGAACTGCTGGCCCACTTGGCCAGGCTGAAAAAACAAGACGCCTAGACTTCACGCGCGGTTCCCTGTTTTCACGACCGCGACGGAATTCGCTGCTGCGCGGGTAACCGTTCACTGGGCGGCAAGGGGACGGAGGAGGTTTTCGGAGAAATATCTTCTCCTGCGGCGGATACTGTCGCCGAAAACCTCCTCCGTCCCCCTCTGTTTCCGGCCTGTGAACGCTTACCTGCGCGGACATCGCCTTCTCGTTGCCTGGGCATTCCTCTCGCTGTACCCTTTCCCGCTCTCCTCGTTCTCATGCCACGCCCGGCTTGGCATTATCCGACCCGTGTGCAATAATCGGGCCGAACAGGATTGGCACGGATTTGGAAATCCGTCTTACAAGACCCGTCCTATTCTGACGCGAGTCCTTACCGGCACGTGACGCCGAAGCGCCGCCAGGCCGGCGGCAGCGGGGCCTCCAGATCGACCGGCTCGCCCGTCGTGGGATGCGAGACCACCAGCCGACGGGCGTGCAACGCGATGCCGTGCGAAAACGGCACGCGGCCGCCGTACTTCCGATCGCCGACGACCGGGTGCCCATGATGTGCCAGTTGCAGGCGAATCTGGTGTTTCCGCCCCGTCTCCAGTTCCACTTCCAGCCAGCAGTTGCCGACGACGATTGACAGCCGGCGGTACGCCAGCCGTGCTTCTTTCGCCCCCGGCATGGTGGGGCCGACAATGTGCATCCGCCGGTGGCGCTCGTCCTCGGCGAGCCAATCGACCAGTCGGCCGTCGGCCGGCTCGACGATCCCCTCGGCGATGGCCCAATAGGTCTTTTCCACGCCGCGGCTGCGAAACTGCTCGGTCAGCCGCGCGGCAGCCTTCGAGGTTCGGGCTAGCAGCACCACCCCCGTCACCGGCGCGTCGAGCCGGCTGACGACGCCCAGATACACGTTGCCAGGCTTCTGATAACGCCGCTTCACGTACTCCTTCGCCAACGTGAGCAGCGTCGGCCGACCCTCCGGCGTACCCATCGTGGGCAGACCGGCCGGCTTGACCACAGCCAGCAGGTGATTGTCCTCATAGAGGACGTGCAACGGGGGGGGATTCATCAGCGACGAAAAACAGCGTAAATTAGTGCCACAACCAGATCACAACGGGGACGGAGGAGGTGGTCGGAAGACGTCTTCGCCTTAGTACAACCGTTTTCCGATCACCTCCTCCGTCCCCTTTCCCAGTCTACCAAGTATGGCCTCCTTCGACGAGCCGCATGACGAAGCATCTTCCGAAACTGATCTTGGCGAGCCGTTCGCCGCGGCGGCGCGAATTGCTGGCGACTGCCGGCTACGATTTTGAAGTCTTTCCCCCTTCGGATGAGGCCGAGAGCGAAACATCGCGCGACGAGACGCCCGAGGAGCTTGTCGTCCGTCTGGCACGCCAGAAAGCCGCCGACGTTGCCCATAGGATTCCTGGCCAGTCGTCCGCAAGACTAATTCTCGCTTGCGACACCGTGGCGGAGTGCGGCGGCAGGATTCTCGGAAAGCCGGCCGATCGGGAAGACGCCAGGGCGATGTTGACGCTGTTGGCCGGGCAAGAGCATCGCGTCTACAGCGGTCTGTGTCTCTGGCCGCTGCCCGACGGCGGGCCGGCCGTGCGAGCAGCCGTCACCACCCTGCAAATGGACCCGCTCGCGCCCGAGTTGCTCAATGCGTACCTCGCCGGCGGCCACTGGCGGGGCAAGGCCGGCGCGTTCGGCTATCAGGACGGCCTCGATTGGGTCCACATCATCGAAGGGAGCGAGTCGAACGTCGTCGGCCTCCCCATGGAACTGCTGGCAGAGATGCTGGAGCAGTTTGACCGCTGACCCCGTCTGAAGTCGCCATTTCTTTGGCCATGCCCCTTGCGAAGCCGCGAGCGGTTTCGAGGCGATGCTACCTATCGATGCAGCCTCGCAGCACGCGGAGATTGATGACGTCCATCTCTTCCCCATTCTCCTCCCCCTTGGGAGTCTCCAAATACATCGGCGTCTCGCGGAATCGCGGATCGGCCAACAGCAGCCGGAACGGTTCGAGCCCCATCCGGCCGCGGCCGATGTGCTCGTGACGGTCGATCCGGCTGCCCAACTCGCGGCGGCTGTCGTTCAGATGGAACGCCTTGATCCGATCGACGCCGACGCAACCGGTCGAACGCCGCCATCGTCGCCTGGTACTCCTCCGACGTCCCCATCGGGTAGCCGGCGGCGAAGACGTGGCAGGTGTCGAAGCAGAACCCCAAGCGGTCGGGCTGCTTCGAACGCCATCGAGAATCGCGGCGAAATGCTCGAACCGCCAACCGAGCGCCGTGCCCTGGCCCGCCGTCGTTTCCAGCAGGCAGCGGGCCTTCAGGTCGCTCGTCCGATCCGCCACTTCGTCCAACGCCCTGGACGATGTTCCGCAAGCCCGTCTCCTCGTGGCGGTCGTGAATGCGCCGGGATGTGTGACAACGTAGGGAATCCCGAGAATCTCGGCACGATGCAATTCCGCAACAAACGCATCGACCGATTTTCGCCACAGCAGGGGGGCCGGACTCGCCAGGTTGATCAGATAGGAGTCGTGGGCCAGCGGGTGGTTACCTCCGAACGTGTCCATGCCTCGCGAGAATCGCCGGGCCTCGTCGGCGGCTATGTCGCCGCCCGCCCACTGGTTGTTGTTTTTGGTGAACAATTGCAGGCAGTCGCAGCCGCACAACCGGGCACGCTCGACCGCTTTATCGAAACCGCCGGCAATGGATCGGTGGGCGCCGAGAATGGCCATCTCGCCACGGTACCAAAGGAAGGCACAAAAACGAGGGGGATATGAGACAACAACAAGAACCCCATTTGCAATTCCTGGCGGTTATCGTATACAATAGCTGAGGAGGCACGTCGCCCGCTCGTTCTGGTCTCCCTGCGAGGGTACGCCAATGTCGTTGCTCTGGTGGCTCTCCGATCGTCGTTGCGGTCTTGCTGGGCCTTGCGGTCTCGCATGGTTAACCCGGCGAGGCGTTCGGCGAACGACGTCGTTGACCCAGGCGAAGCACCGCTTCCACGTTCAGCGCGAGCGGCTCGAGGCGAAGTTCATTCAGTTGGCCTCCACCCACGCTTCGCCTGACACCCCGCAATGGGCCGACTGCATTTTCGACGACGACGTTGCTTACGTCCGCAGCCGAACCACCGGCGAGCTTTCGGCGTTCGTCGCCGTGACCATCGCCTCGGAAACGCCGAGGACGTCCGCCGGCACGTCCCACGCGGGCAGCACGTCCGACTCGGTCGGCAATCTCCAGGCCGGCACCGCAGTCTTCCGCTTCGATCGCGATCACTGGGAGACTGACGGCCGGGCGATTCTCAATCTTAGCCCTAGCGAGGCGGTGCAACGTTTCCACAACGATCTCGAATTCGTTGACGAAGAGTTCGCACATCGAAGTTGATCGATCGGTCCGTCGGCCCGCTCTCCCACTGGGGAGAGCAGGCCAGGGTCACGCAGGGCCAGCTTGACAGGCGAGGGCGGACGTTTGCAGTCGGAAAATCTACGCAGCCCTCACCCGCCTGCCTCTCTCCCAAAGTGAGAGGGGAGACAGGCGATCACTTTGGGCAAGCTTGCGCAGCACTGTCTGCAAGATTCCGCCGTTGCGATAGTATTCCAACTCGACCGGCGTGTCGATGCGAACCTTCGACCGCGAACTCGCTGAGTGCCGCCATCGGCCGCGGTGGTGCGAACCGTCAGTTGGCAGCCGGGCTCGATCGCATCGCCCAGCTCGGCGATGTCGAAAAGCTCCTCGCCGTTGAGGCCCAGCGATTCCCACGATTGGCCGACGGCCAGTTGCAGCGGCAGGATGCCCATGCCCACCAGGTTGCTGCGGTGGATCCGCTCGAAGCTCGAAGCGACGACCGCGCCGACGCCCAACAGGAACGGCCCCTTGGCAGCCCAATCGCGGCTGCTGCCCGTGCCGTATTCCGCCCCGGCAAGGATCAGCAGCGGCACGCCCTCGGCCCTGTATTTCATCGCCGCGTCGAAGATCGGCATCACCTGGCCGTCGGGCAAATGCCGAGTCACGCCCCCTTCCGTGCCGGGGCCAACAGATTGCGGATGCGGATGTTGGCGAACGTGCCCCGCGACATCACCCGATCGTTGCCTCGCCGCGATCCGTAGCTGTTGAAATCGGCCGGCGTGACGCCCCGCTCCTGCAAGTACTTGCCCGCCGGACTCGTCGCGGCGATCGAACCGGCCGGCGAAATGTGGTCGGTTGTGACCGAATCGCCGAACATCGCCAGCACCCGTGCGCCGCGGATCGGCCGAATCGCCCCCGGCTCGGCGGCAATGTCGGTCAGGAACGGCGGCTCCTGGATGTACGTGCTGCCCGGATCCCACGGGAATAGCTCGCTCTCGGAAACCTCGATCCGGTTCCACGTTTCGTTTGCCTCGAACACGTCCGCGTATCGCCGGCTGGAACATCTCGGGCCGAACCGACCGCGAAACCAGCCTCGGCGATTTCGGCCTGGCTGGGCCAAACGTCTCTCGAAGTAGACCGGCCGGCCATCGCTGCCGGTGCCGAGCGGCTCGGCCGTCAAATCGATATCGACCGTGCCCGCCAGAGCGTATGCCACAACCAGCGGCGGGCTGGCCAGGTAGCTGGCCTTCGTCAAGGGATGGATCCGCCCCTCGAAGTTGCGGTTGCCGCTCAGACACGGCTGCGGCCACCAACGAGCCTTCGCCGATCGCATTCGCCACTGCCGGCGGCAGCGGACCGCTGTTGCCGATGCACGTCATGCAGCCGTAGCCGACGTTGTGGAATCCCAATGTTCCAACGGCTTGTCGAGCCCCGCCTGATGCAGATAATCGGTCACCACGCGGCTGCCGGGGGCGAGACTCGTCTTCACGTGTGGCTTGACCTTCAAGCCCCGCTCGACCGCCTTGCGGGCCAGCAGCCCGGCGGCGACCATCACGTCGGGATTGCTCGTGTTCGTGCAACTAGTGATCGAGGCGATCACCACGGCGCCGTGCCCGATCCGGCCATCGCCCTCCAGCTCGGCCGTCTGTGCAATTTGCTCATCGGCAAGCCCGAAGCCGCGCTGCTTCGGCGGAAGCCGCAGCGCCTGTTGGAACGCGCGTTTCATATCGCCCAACGTAACCCGGTCTTGCGGCCGTTTGGGGCCCGCCAGGCTCGTTTCGACCGTCGCCAGATCGAGGTGCAGCACCTTGCTGTAGTGCGGATGCGCAGCGCCCTGGGCCGTCGCAGCGATCGACCGAAAGAGCTGCTGCTCTTTCGTGTAGCGCTCGACCAGATCGACTTCGGCGTCGGTGCGGCCGGTTTCGCGAAGGTAAGCGAGCGTCTGCTCGTCGATAGGAAAGAAGCCCATCGTGGCGCCGTACTCGGGCGACATGTTGGCCACCAAGGCGCGGTCGGCCACTTTCAAACTCGCCAAGGCCGATCCGAAGAACTCCACGAACTTGTCGACCACCCCTTCGTTGCGGAGAACTTGCGTCACGGTGAGCACCAGATCGGTAGCGGTGGCCCCCGGCGCGAAGTTGGCCGCTAAGCTCGAAGCCGACGACCTCGGGGGCGAGCATGTACAGCGGCTGGCCGAGCATGATCGCCTCGGCCTCGATGCCGCCGACGCCCCAGCCGACCACGCCCAGACCGTTGATCATCGTCGTATGGCTGTCGGTGCCCACCAGCGTGTCGGGCAGCGCCACCGGCCCCGCCGCGTCCTGCCGCAACACCACGCATTTCGCCAGAAACTCCAAATTGACCTGATGGCAGATTCCCAGCCCCGGCGGCACGACACGGAAGTTGCGAAACGCTCGCTGCCCCCAGTGCAGGAACTCGTACCGCTCGCGGTTCCGCTGAAACTCGATCGCCAGGTTCTCGGCCATCGCCTCGGCCGAGCCAAACCGGTCGACCTGCACCGAATGGTCGATCACCAGATCGACCGGCACCAGCGGATTGATGCGGGCCGGATCGCCGCCGAGCCGCCGCATCGCGCTTCGCATCGCCGCCAGATCGACCACGGCCGGCACTCCGGTGAAGTCTTGCAACAGCACCCGGGCCGGCTTCAGCGGCACCTCGATCGGCTCATGCCGCACCGGCTGCCAGCCCGCCAGTCGGCAGACGTCGTTCTCGGTCACCTGGTAGCCGTCGCAGTTTCGCAACACCGATTCCAGCAACACGCGGATCGAATACGGCAGCGCCGCAATCCGCGCCAATCCGGCGTCCTCCAGCTTCGTCAAACGATAAATCCCCACGTCTCCACCACCGGCATGGATCGTATCGCGGGCGTGAAACGGATCGTGCATAAATTCCTCCAGCCGCTTGCGGCTTCGCAAGAATGGGAATAGCGGTCGTTGCGAAGCCGCAAGCGGCTATTCGGCGTAGGTTCGCAATCGTTTTGCGTACGGCGAATTGGGGCTGTGTCCCGGATGCAGCGGCCAACCGTCGTACGCTTTGACAAACGGCCAGTGCTGCTCCGGCAACCCCCACTTCACCGGGTTCCCATCAATATACTGGATCGTCCGCCGGATGTCAGTCGGGGTGTCGAGAAAGACCTTCCAGCCGGGACCGCCCCAGACGGGATGCTCGTTGGAACGCAATCCGAGATTGCGAAGTCGCAAGCGGCTAGTTTGTTGGAAACTGTCGAGCATGTCCTCGGCTAAGTGCTTGTGTTTGCGAATCAAGATGTGGATGTGATCCGGCATGATTGCACAGGCATAGCATGTATATTTCTGTTGGCGAATCGTCTCCGCCAACGCATCAGCGACGACGGGGAAGTCGCTCACTTGAAAATCGAGCAGAGCGTATTTCAACACCGACCGCGACTGATTGTGGAATTCCCGAATGTCGCGAGCGGATGGCTGCACCTCCTTCCTTCCATAGTGCAACTTGCCGAGTTCCGCAATCACGTCACAGGCGATGGTCTTCGACATACTCCCACGCGGATCGTTAGGGAGCCAGTATCCATAGGCGGTCCAAATAAGATGGTGGGCGATAATGATCGGTTTTGGCATTTGTCCCTCCATAGCCACTTGCGGCTTCGCAGTATTGGACCGCAAAGGTTGCGAAGCCGCAAGCGGTTCTCCTATCGCGGCCAGAACTCCGGCGCCGGAGCCGTGACCGTCACTCGCTCTTTGCTCTTCGGATGCTCGAATTCAAGCATTCGCGCGTGCAAGGCGATTGCCAACAGACGCTCGTCCTCGTATTGCGGACCGAATGGCGTCTTCGCTCCATACTGATAGTCGCCCAAGACCGGATGTCCGCGCGAGGCCGCCTGGATGCGAATCTGATGAGTCCGCCCCGTCTCCAGTTGTATCTCCAACCAAGAGCCCCACTCGGCCGACGCGAGCGTCCGATAGCGCAGCACGGCCGACTTCGCCTCGGGATGCTCGGGCGGAACAACTTCCGCCAGCGGCTTGCCGTACACCTTGCGAACGAAATCCTGCCATGTCCCCTCCGCCGGATCGACGCGCCCCTCGACGCAGGCCCAATAGAGCTTCTTCACCAACCGGCGCTCGAACTGCTGCGACAACTTGTGTGCTGCTCGTCGCCGCGTGGCAAAAATCATCGCCCCCGACGCCGGCCGATCCAGCCGGTGCGGAATTCCGAGATAGACGCCGTTTGCCGGACAATCTCGCTCTTGCAGAAACGCCCGGATACGAACCTCCAGGCTGTCGATCCCCGGCGGCGCCTGCGTCGGCAGCCCCGGCGGCTTGCACACCGCCAGGCAAGGACCTTCCTCGAAAAGTATCTGAAATCCCGGTTCCATGTCCTAAACATACCGGGCCATCAACCCGTCGACCAGCCGCGGCGAGAGGCGATTGAGCCAGCAGAGGACGCGGCCCCGACGGTACGGAATGATCTCGTGCCGGCCGCGGCGAATCGCCACGCACGATTTGCCGGGCGACTTCGGCCGCGCTGACCGGCTTATGCTTCGGCCACTTCGGCTCGCGCCGTGCTGTCGATCACGCCGCTCGAAAAACTCGGTCTCCGTCGTGCCGGGGCTTACGACCAGCACGTCGATCCCCAGTTTCGTGAACTCGGCGCGAATCGACTCGCTAAAACCCTGCACGGCGAACTTGCTGGCGCTGTACTCGCTGCTGTACGGCACGCCGCGATGCCCGAGGATCGAACTGACGTTGACCAGGATCGGCCGGATGCCCTGTTTCAGCAGCGGCAGCGCGAGCCGGGTCATTTCGACCAGCGAGAAGAAGTTGGGCTCCATCACCCGCCGCACCCGTTCCGGGACGGCATCGACGAAGAGCCCCATCGCGCCGACGCCGGCGTTGTTGACCAGAATGTCCAGTCCGCCGAGTTTCGCTTGCGCCGCGTCGATCGCCCGCTGCCGCGTGGCGGGATCAGTGATGTCCCCCACCACGATCTCCACAACCGCTTGCGGCTTTGCAGCGATGATCTCCGCAGTCAACTCGCGTAACCGTTCCTCGCGCCGGGCGGCGACGACAAGCCCGACGCCGTGGCGTGCCAACTCCATCGCCACCGCGCGGCCGATGCCGCTCGACGCGCCGGTGACGATCGCTCGACTATTGCGAAGATCGCGTCTCATGTTCGCTCGTTTCTTGCGAGAGCCGCCAAGCGGCTGTTGGCTGTGTGGACGGACGGCGAGCAGATCGTTGTGGATGCGGTCGAGATGCTCCTTCGGCATGCGGCAGTGGACCGTCACGCGGCTGTCGTGAAACTGCTGCGAGAGCACTTCGCCGTGGGCGGCCAGATAGGCCAGCGCCCGCCCGTTCTCGACGCCCACCTCGACGTCCACGTCGAGAAAACTGCCGGCTCAGCGCCTCGCTGACCGACGCCGCCAGGTTGGCCAGCCCGAAACCCGTCTGCGCGCTGATCGGCACCGCGTTCGGATACCGCCCCAGCAGCCCGTCAAGGCGAATCCGGTCGGGCAGGGCGTCCACCTTGTTGACCACCAGCAGCGTGTCCTTCTCCTCGATCCCGATCTCCTCCAGCACGCTGTAGGCCGCGGCAATCTGATCGTAGACCGCCGGATTCGACGCATCGGCCACGTGCAGCAGCAGGTCCGCCTGCCGGGCTTCTTCCAACGTGGCCTTGAAGCTCTCGATCAGGTGGTGCGGCAAATCGCGGATGAACCCGACCGTGTCGCTCAGCAGCACCGGTCCCCAGCCGGGCAACTGCCAGCGGCGCGTGCGGGTGTCGAGCGTGGCGAACAGCGCGTCTTGCACGAACACGTCCGCCCCGGTCAACACGTTCAGCAGCGTGCTCTTGCCGGCGTTCGTGTAGCCGACCAGCGAAACCGTCATCAACTCGCGCCGGGCGGCCACCTCCCGCTGCTTTCGCCGTTCGATCGCCTCCAACTGCCGCCGCAAGTCCTTGATCTTGTTTTCGACCAGCCGCCGATCCTCTTCCAACTGGGTTTCGCCCGGTCCGCGTAAGCCGACGCCCTTCTTCTGCCGCGAGAGGTGCGTCCACATCCGCTTCAGCCGCGGCATCGAGTATTCCAACTGCGCCAATTCAACCGCCAGCCGCGCCTGCGCGGTTGTGCCCGGCTGGCGAAAATGTCTAGGATCAACTCCGTGCGATCGAGCACCTTCAGCCCGATCGCTTCTTCGAGGTTGCGGGTCTGGCCGGGGCTCAGATCGTTGTCGAATACCACCAGATCGGCGTCCTTGGCGGCGGCCAACGTCTTCAGTTCGTCGACTTTGCCCTTGCCCAGATACGTCGTGGCATCGGGGGCCTCGCGCCGCTGCGTAAGCCGTCCGACGACCCGCACGCCCGCCGTCTCGGCGAGCCCTTCCAATTCCTCAAGCGGCGCGCCGGCCGCGACCTCGATTCGGCAGGAACACGCCCACCAGGACGGCCGCCTCGCTGACAACGCTCTCTGTTCGGCTTAGTTCGTACACGGCGAAGATGTCTCTCCAGCGTTCGGCGTCGATGTCACGGCGGGGCCGCCCGGCTTGCGGATGCCAGCGTGGCATTCATACCAAATCTTCTCTTCTTGCAGTTGCTTGGTGAGCCGGCCGAGCGAGCGCAACGTCAACTTTTTCACATCAGAATTCTCGGATTGCCGCTCTCGCGCCTGTTTGCGAAACTGCCCAAGCTCCAACAGCTTTTCGCACGTCACTTCGTATTCCAGTTGGCTTTCCAGTTTCTTCATTGGATCACTTCGCCGAGAGAACCTGCCTCTCTACCGGGTTTTAATCAGTCGTACCAGTCCCTCTTGCTCAAAATGGCGGTTGGTGGTCAACGCTTCGACGATGCCTCTCCCCTGCATTTACAAAAAACGTAACCGTTCACTGGGCGGCAAGGGGACGGAGGAGGTTTTCGGAGAAATATCTTCTCCTGCGGCGGATACTCTCGCCGAAAACCTCCTCCGTCCCCCTCTGTTTCCGGCCTGTGAACGCTTACCAAAAAACTGACGGCATCGCATAACGAATAGTCCTTATCGAGACGCCGGGACAATAAATCCATGCCGGCGCGGTGAAACGCTTCGTCGCCCCAAAGGATCTCAATCAATGGATGGTCCAGCAGACTCCAAATATAATCGAGCGAATAGCGTCGTGGCAGATTTCGGACGTTGGCCAACGCCACCAACTCATCAAGCACGTAATTGTGCGTCAAAAGCCGGTCACGGCGAAATTTGCGAGCGGCAACCTTATGAAGCGCGTCGCGGGCACTACAAAGACACAGCAAGCCCGAAGTGTCGAGGAATATCATCTGTCACGTCCGTCATGGCGTCCGTATTCTCTCGCCAATTCGGCGTCGATCCGTTCGTTCTCGGAAAATTGCGGGTCGCCGCTGTCGAATGAGCCGATGAAGCGATCAAAGGCCGCAACGCGACGACGAGTCTCGTCGGCAGATAGCGATCGGCGATTCGAATTATGCTGGGCAACGTGCTCCGCAACCGCTTCTTCCAGACGCCGTCCCTCGGCCGTCGCCCCCTTCTCGAGGATGACGCAGACTTCTTCGGGAAGATCGTACGCCACCGTTAGCTTGCGATTCATGGTTCACCTCGACGAGCCATTGATCACCCTTAGCTGGCATTCTATTCCCCGCGGACATCCCCGTCAATTATGTTTATGAATTGCGGCTCTGGACAAGGTCGATCAGGCGCAAGGCATTGTGGAACACAGCATCGATGTCGCTGCGATCGAGGCCGAGTTGCTCACAGCCTTGCCGGATCGCCTTCAAGTCTTCATACATACACAGCGTGTACTCCGCCTCCACGTCCGGCGGCTCGCGGTCGCGGTTGAAGTAGAACGGATGGCTGGTGCGGTTGATGACCATTCGGGATGTCGCCTTGCATTTGGGCGTCAGTTGGGATTTGGTCAAGGAGATCGTCAAGGACGACCTGCAAAAGTGATTCTCCCGGCCCAAGCTCAAAGACTTGCGGCAGATCGCCATCGACGAGATTTCCATCGGCAAAGGGCATCGCTAGTTGACCGTTGTCTTGGATCTCGAAACAGGGATGTTGGTGTACGTAGGGCATGGAAAAGGCCGAAATGCCTTGCTGAATTTCTGGAAACGTCTCCGCCGCGGTGGTGTGAAAATCGAGGCCGTGGCCACCGATATGTCGCCGGCCTACGTCGACGCCGTGATGACCCATCTCCCCGAGGGCGTGTTGGTGTTCGACCGCTTTCACGTCATGAAGCTGTTCAACGAGGAGCTTTCGGACTTGCGGCGGGAGATGTGCCGAATGACCAAGGATGGATTGAAGAAGGACGTGCTCAAAGGGACTCGCTGGTTGGTATCGCGTCAGTAGAGTCGAGGTGTGGCGCGGTGATTTAGGCGAAGCCTATCTGTTTCCGGCCCCTTCGTCTGCTGGCGTCTCATTATCTTTGCCATGCTCCGTCTCCACACCCTGCTCATCGAAGCGGACTTGCGAATTTCCCGGCATGCGGCTCTCGGACAAGGACTCACGTTGTCGCCCATGGGAAGTTGCGCGTCCGCACCGGGAGTTGTACCAGCCCCAGCGTCTTGTCGAGGTACTCGTCCGGGAAGCGTGAGATTCCCGTCCCGGGATGGGCCAAATCAACCGACCACCCCGCCCGACTGAGCAACTCGTCAGCCAACTCCGCGGCTCCGCTACAGGCCTCGATCGCCGCATGCACCGCGCGGCCACCCCGACCTGCGACATTGCGGATCATCTTCCAAGAATTGGGACACGATCGATTCGTCAACAACGCCCCCGAGCGATCCATGACGCACACCTATACCGAATCCTGGTGGTAGTCCAAACCCGCGAAAAATGTTACCTTACTTATGTCTGGTGCTCCTTCTGGGGCGCCAAAATTGGTTTCCAATCTGGTTTTGGTTATACCAGATTGGAGCAACAGGCTTTCATCCCCATCTATTGGGACATCGTCAATGTGACTTTTCCGGCCCCCACGCAGCGCGTGCGAGCCAGAATCGGGAAATGCTTATGAAGCCGTATCGATTGTCTCTCGCCTGTCTCGCAATCCTCTGTCTTGGCACGTTGACCGCTTCGGCGGCCGAACTGTTCCGCTTTCCCGAAGGACGCTACGGCAAGGGGGAACTGCGTTACATCAACGGATTGCCGGTGCTGACGGCCGTCGGTTCGCCGGAAGAGATCGGCTCGCAGATCGGGGCGTTGGCGCTGAAGCCGTCGCTGCCGCTGGTCGCGCACTTTCAGGACTTTCTCAAGAAGAAGGGCCTCGACAAGATATTCTGCGATCGTCTACGCCGCCTCGGAGGCTCTCTACCAGCGCTTTCCCGAGCGATACCGCCGCGAGTTGGAGGCGATGGTCAAGACCTCCGGCGCCGACCGCAATCTGGCTATTCTGGGCAACACAGCGTTCGACCTGGAGCAACTGCTGCTGGGCTGCTCCGGGATCATCGTCAGTCCGAGCCGCAGCGCAACCGGCGGGACGCTCTACGGCCGGAACTGCGATTTCCCGTTCAAGGACATAATCGAACAGTACAGTCTGGTAATCGTGTATCGCCCGACGGGCAGAAAAGCGTTTGCGATGGTCACGTTTCCGGGCGTTCTGGCGTCGAATTGCGGGATGAACCAGGACGGCCTGACGATGGGGGCCAACACGGTCACCAGGTCGGCCGACGGCGTGCCCGGCTTCAATCCCGCCGGCCTGCCCTATTCGGTCGCGGCCCGCGAGGTGATGGAGACGTGCGGCTCGGTCGACGATTTCGACCGCTGGATTCGCGGACACACCCGCACCGGCCACGGGCTGCTGCTGGCTTGTGACGAGAAGAAGCAGTGCGTGTATGAAATCACCACAAAGAACATCGGCGTCCGCGAGCCCGACGAGGGGCTGGTCTATTGCACGAACCACTACCGGCTGGCCCCGATGGCCTTTCCGCACCCGAAGTGCCGGCGCTACGAAACGCTGGCCACCAGCCACAAAATCAAGCGGCTTGGCGTCGCCGACGTCGCCCGGCTGCTGCACGCGGTGAACCAGGGGAGCCACACGATCCAGACGATGGTCTTCGAGCCGGCCATTTTGGTCCTGCACCTGAGCATCGGCCCCGGCCCCACGTCGGCCAGGCCGCTTCATCGCCTGGATCTCAAGCCGCTCTTGCAGCCGGCGGCGCCGCACGGATAGTAGACGTTCATTTAGTCTCAGCGTCCACGCCGGGCCTGCGACCGCCTTGGGCGGAAACGGTCGTAAACGACCGTAAGCGAGTGGGTGCAGGAACGGACTTCGGAGGACAGGAGCGGGTCGGGAACGCGGGTGGCGGATTTTGCGATTTTGCCCTTCGCAAATTTCGGGCTTGCTCCGGGGGGGAAGGGATGTCTATACTGCTGCACCCGTCGATCTAGGCGCCTGGGAGGTGGGCGCTCATAAGACTGTGTGAAATAAAGGTTTAAGGAGGAACCGCAAATGACCCAGGATGCTTCCAAACACGCAGCCCCGGCTGGCCGCGAGGCGAAGACCGGTGCAAACCGGACGAAAACCGCCGCAAAATGGCCGAAAATCCTGCTTGGCGTCGTGCTGATCGCCCTGTGCGGCGTGGCTCGCTATTACTGGGGCTCCTCGCCTGCCAACGCCGATCCGTCGGGCCGAACCGACGCTGACACCAGCCTTTCCGACCGGCCGTCGCATACGTCGAACGACGCCGAGTCCCGCCGGTCCGAGCCGCCGGCCCGACCCGCGAACGCTCGGGATCGTTCGGACGGTTCGATTCCAAAGATCGTGGCCACGGTGAACAGCCGGCGGATCACCCGCGAGGACCTCGCCCGCGATTGCCTTCGCCACTTCGGCAACGAGGTGCTGGAAAGCATGGTCAACAAGCGATTGATTATGCTGGAATGCCAGCGCGGCGGCGTCAAGGTCACCCGCCGCGAGGTGAACCAGGAGATCCAGGACATGGCCGACCGCTTCAACATCCCGGTCGACCAGTGGTTGCGAATGATCAGGCGGGAACGGCACATCTCGCCCGAGCAATACGCCGACGACATTATCTGGCCGACGATCGCACTGCGCAAATTGGCCGGCAAGCGAATCACCGTGAGCGAGCAAGAGATACGGTCGGAATTCGAGACGCAGTACGGTGAACAGATCAAGGTCCGGCTGATCGAGGCGGGCAGCCCGGAGAAGGCGCAGCAATTGCGGGCGAAAGCCGTGGCCAACCCGGACGATTTCGGCAATCTCGCCAAGGATCAGTCGGAGGACGCCGCCAGCGCGGCCGTCATGGGAGTGATTAACCCCATCCGCCGTCACGGAAGCTACAAGGCGATCGAGGACGCCGTCTTCAACATGCGCGACGGCGAGATCTCGCCGGTGATCCACGCGGCCGGGCAATACTTGATTCTCAAACGCGAGCAGGCGATCCCGCCCCGCAACGTGTCGTACCAAGACGTCGCCCAGAAGTTGCGGGGTTTCATCCGCGATCGCAAGACGCGCGCCGTCGCCCAGGAAGTCTTCCGCACCGTGCAAGACCGGGCGAAGAAGGAGCACGCCGTGCGAAACGTGTGGGACGACCCCGTACAACGGCGGAAGATGCCGGGCGTGGCCGCCACCGTCTACGACGACCCGATCACCATGCGAGAACTGGCCGAGCAGTGCATCGCACGCCACGGACGCGAAGTCCTCGAAGGCACGATCAACCGCACGTTGATCGACTTGGAATGCAAGAAACAGGGCATCGCCATAACGGAGGAGGACGTCAACCGCGAAATCGAGCGGGTGGCGGCCGCGAACGTCAAAACCAAGAGCGACGGCTCCCCCGACGTGAATGCCTGGCTCGCCCTGATGGCCAAACAGGGCGTCACCCCCGACGTCTATCGCCACGACGCCGTTTGGCCGACCGTGGCCATGAAGAAGCTTGTCGCCGACCGGGTCAAGGTGACCGATGAGGACCTCAAGCGGGGCTACGAAGCCAATTTCGGCGAGCGGGTGCGATGCCTGGCGATCGTGCTGAACGATCAACGCCACGCCGAGCAGGTCTTCGAGATGGCCAGAAAGCACAACACGCCGGAGTATTTCGGCAAGCTCGCGGCCCAGTACTCGGTCGAGCCGGGCAGCCAGGCGTTGCAGGGTGAGGTGCCGCCCATCCGACGGTTCGGCGGCCAGCCCGTACTGGAAGAGGAAGCCTTCAAACTTCAGTCCGGCGAGCTATCGGGCATCATCTCGGTCGATGACAAGTTTGTCATCCTCCGCTGCCAGGGACGCACCAAGCCGGTTGTAAAGAACTTCAACGACGTCCGCGATGAAATCTACCGCGACATCTACCAAAAGAAGCTCCAGGTGGCGATGACCGAGCGATTCGAGGCGATGAAGGAGGCGGCCACGATCGACAACTATCTGGCCAACACCAGCCATTCGCCCCGGCCGTCGAGGAGGGCGGCCACCGCTGAACTACCCACGTTGCGGCAGTTGCCCGGCCGCAGGTAGCCGCGGCGTCTCGCCGCGTTGTTAAGACGGATTTGACCGGTGCATCCGCAGGAAGCGGCGAGACGCCGCCTCTACGGCTGCCGTGAAGGTCACTTCCCTTCCTTGTCGGCGTAAAACCGCGGCAGGTTGATGCCGCCGCGCTGCTCTTCCTCCAAGAGGCCCATGCGGGTTTCGAGGCGTTCGATGCGGCGCTGAAGGGCGGGCAGCCGATAGCGTTGCGTATCTTCCGGCCGCGGTTGCGGCACCGCCGGATAGCCCAGGTGCCGCTGCAACGCCGAGAACAGATAGAGCGGATCCTTGCGGCGGTTGGCCATCGCGATCCGCCCCTCCTTCTCGCCGAAGAGGACCGGCTTCTCCTGCTTCTCCCGCGTCTTGCGATACAGTTCGCTACGGACGTAGATCATGTCGGCGAAATCGACCAGCCCGACCTGGCGGCGGACGGTGATGATCCACTCCCGCCAGGCGTCGTCGTAGACTCGGATCGGCGGCCACGGCGTCGAGCCCGCGGTCGTAGCCGAGGCGGTTGCGGCAGAGCGTCTCGAACTGGAAGAGGAAGATGCCCTGCGGCGAGGCCCCTTTCGCCCGGTATTCGGCCTCGCGTTCGAGGATTTCCAGGGCGACGCGGAAGTCGAACCGCCCCTCGGCCTTTTCGGCCTCGGCCACCACGTAGCTCTGGAACGGCGTAAAGTAGTGGGGCAACCGGGCCATCGCCGTGGCGAACCCGCCGGTCAGCCGCAGTTCGCCGGCCATGAAGTCGACGGCGAACGGCAGCATCGTCGTCGCCAGAATCTCCTGCCGAACCGCGTCGAGCAAATCCTGCGTCGACATGCTGTGCTGCATCCGTTCGCGCAGCGTCCGAAAGAAGTATGCCTGTTCGACGTATTCTTCGCGATCCAGCAGCATGAGGCTCCCTCTCGGACGAATTATACCACACCCAACGGCGTACAGGCGTTCCGCCCGCCATTGCCGATTGCCAGCCGCATACCTACAATCAGCAATCGGCACTCAACAATTTCATTCTAACCCGCATTGGTCCACCCTTGAACTCCCCCGAGCAATCGCTGTCCGCCGCTGTCGCCAACTATCAGATCGAACTGCCGACGGCGCAGGTCGCTTTGCTCGCGCGGTACTGCGAGCTGCTTTGGGACTGGAACACGAAGATCAACCTGACGCGGCACACCGACTACGAGAAGTTCGTTACCCGCGATCTGGTCGACAGTTTGGCGTTCGCCCGGTTTCTGGAGCCGAACGAAGAGGTGCTCGACGTGGGGACCGGGGGAGGCGTACCGGGTGTGGTGCTGGCCATCGTCCGCGACGACCTGAAAGTGTCGCTGGCCGAATCGGTCGGTAAGAAGGCCAAGGCCGTGGCCGACATAGTCGAGCAACTCGGCCTGCCGACGCCCGTGTTCAACGGCCGCGTCGAGGACGTCTTGACCCAGCGGCGATTCGACACGCTGGTGGTTCGGGCGGTGGCGCGGCTGCGGAAGCTGCTCGAGTGGCTTCGGCCGCATTGGGACTCGTTCGACCGGCTGCTGGTGCTCAAGGGGCCCGCGTGGATCGACGAGCGGGGCGAGGCACGCCATTACGGCCTGATGCACGATCTGTCGCTGCGGAAACTGACGTCGTATCCGCTGCCGGGCACCGAGTCGGAGAGCGTACTCTTGCAGATACGGCGGAAAGAAAAAAACTCGATTGTCTAGCCCCGGCACTTGTGCCGGGCGGGAACGCTGGGGCGGCGGTTCCGCTGTCACCCCAATGACGGCGGCACTACGATCGCTGTCAGATGAACCAGCAGACGATCTCGACCACAACAAACACCGCCAACATGAAACTGGCGATCCACACCGCCACCCGGCCGGCATGGGCGAGGATCGGACGCATCTGCTCGTGCCGCGTGGCCGCGTAGACCAGGCTGACGGCGATCACGATCGGCACGGCGTACCAGAGATCGTTGCTCCAGATTTTCGAGTGCTCGGCGAAAAGCAGGTTAAACATGGGCTAGGCGGGTTCCTCTTCCTTCGGTTGGGATGGCAGTTGCACTACCATCCCGGGTCGGCAGTGCAACTGCCATCCCAACATCGGTTCGTTAGGCGGGTTCCTCTTCTTCCTTGTCCTCTTTTTTCGCGGGGGGCTGCATCACGACCGGCCCCGCCCACGCGTCGTAGATCACCAACACGTTCAACAACCCGGCCACGGCGGTGAATATCGTCGCCAACTCCAAGGTGCGATTCAGCAGGTAGTTCAGGTCGTGGGCGGTGGGCTGGCCATAGTTGGGACTCGTCGGATCGTCGAACGGCGGCCCGACCGGTCGCGGCGGCGCCATGAATCCCCACAAAATCACCTTCCGATTGTGGCTCATCTGGTAAGCCTGAAACAGGGCGGGAAAGGCGGGCAGCCCGACGCCGATCTGGCTCAGGTAGTACAGCCGCATGTCCCCCTTTTCCACCGAGATGTAGACCGCCCGGCCATAGCCCAGGAAACGTTTGTTGCCGCTCGGATCTTCACGGTAGCCGCCGCCGAGATAGACGCCGTAGCCGAAAAGCCCCATGATGCAGACAAAAAACAGGACCGCCTTCGCCCTCCGCCCCTGATACCAATGGCCCAGCCCGGGAATGAGCCACGCCAACAGCGCGGCCAAGATCGGGTCTTTCAGGTCGATGGCGGGCGAATCGTTTTTTTGCGGGGCTTCTGGCACGAGCAGCTCTCTCGGGTCCCTGCGGAGCGAATCCCAATAGCGTATTGTAACCCGAAATGGTTGCCAGGGTAAAGGGGACCCGATTTCCGGCACACGCCGAGAGTCGCACGCTTCTGTAGGAGGCGACTCCTGTCGCCGATTGTCGGCATTTTCGGCGGGCAATCGGCGACGGGAGTCGCCTCCTACAATAAGTGCTCGCAGGGGATGCGCTGCTTCGGCGTGTGCTTAATGCTGCACTTTCATCCCCAAATTCTTCACCAGAAACGCCCAAAGGTCGGTAGCTTCGGCGATCCGCTTGCTGGTGGGTTTTCCGCCACCGTGGCCGGCGCGGCTTTCGATGCGAATCAGCACGGGCTTGTCGCAAGCCTGCGCGTATTGTAGAGCCGCCGCAAACTTGAAGCTATGGCCCGGCACCACGCGATCGTCGGTGTCGGCCGTCGTGACCAGTGTCGCCGGATAACAGACGCCGGGCTTGACGTTCTGGTACGGCGAATACTTCAGGATCGCTTTGAATTCCGCCTCGTTGTCGGACGAGCCGTAGTCGTCGGTCCACGTGCGTCCCTCGGTAAACTTCTGGAACCGCAACATGTCCATCACGCCCACTGCGGGCAGGCAGGCGCCGAACAGGTCGGGCCGCTGCGGTCATCACCGCGCCGACCAGCAGCCCGCCGTTGCTGCCCCCTTGGATCGCCAGCTTGCCGGTTCGCGTGTACTTGTTGGCGATCAGCCACTCGGCGGCCGCGATGAAGTCGTCGAAGACGTTTTGCTTGTGCAGCTTGATGCCCGCCTTGTGCCAGGCCTCGCCGTACTCGCCGCCGCCGCGGAGATTCGGCTGGGCATAGACGCCCCCCATCTCCAGCCACGCCAATCGCGCCGGCGAGAAGCCCGGCAACAGCGAAATGTTGAACCCGCCGTAGCCGTACAGCAGCGTCGGATTCGAGCCGTCCAGCTTGATCCCTCTCTTATTGACGACGAACATCGGCACGCGCGTGCCGTCCTTGCTGTGATAGAAAACTTGCTTTACCTCGAAATCGTCCGGGTTGAACTTCAACTCCGGCCGGCGGAAGAGCGTGCTTTGGCCGCCGGCGACTTCATAACGGTAGATGCTCGGCGGCGTGGCGAAGCTGGAGAACGTGTAGAACGTCGCCTTGTCGGTCCGTTGGCCGCCGAAGCCGACCGCCGTGCCGATGCCGGGAAACTGCACGTCGCGGACGTGCGTGCCGTCCCGCTCGAACACGCGGACCTGCGGCTTCACGTCTTTCAGGTACGACGCGATGAACCGATCGCCGACGAAGCCGATGTGGATCAGCGTCGGCCCGGCCTGCGGGATGATCTCCTTCCAAGTCCTCGGCTCTGTGGCTTTGCTGACGTCGATAGCCACCAGGCGCCGCCGCGGGGCGGCCAGGTCGGTCTTGAAGTAAAACTCCGTCCCGGCGTTGCCCACGAACGTGTACTCGTGGTCGAAATTGTCGATCAACTCCAGCCGATTCGTTCCGGGCTTCGTAAGGTCGATAATCGTGACCCGGTTGCGCTCGTCGGTTCCCAAGTGCGTGACGATCACCAACCAGCGTCCGTCTTCGGTCACTTTTGCCTCGTACTCCCAGTCGGGATGTTCCGGCCGATAGTACGTCACAACGTCTTTGGACTGCGGATCGCCGAGGCGATGGTAGAAGATCTTGCTGTTGAAATTGAGCGACTGAAACTCGGCCCCCTTTTTCGGTTCTTCATAACGGCTATAGAAGAAGCCCTTGTCGTCGTTCGTCCACGCGGCCTGGCCGGACTTGGTCCATCGCAGCCGGTCGGGCAGGATCTTGCCGGAAGCGATCTCCATGACGTGCCAAATCTGCCAATCGGAGCCGGCCTCGGCGCGGGAATAGGCCAGGTAGCGGCCGTCCTGGGTGAACGCCAACCCGCCCAGGGCAATCGTGCCGTCGGCCGACCACGTGTTCGGGTCGATCAGCGGCCGCGGCTGGGCTTCCGGCGTGTCCATCACGTAGAGCACCGACTGGTTTTGCAGCCCGTTGTTCTTCAGCAAGTAGTATCGCCCCCCGGCCTTGAAGGCGCCGCCGTAGTGTGGGAAGTTCCACAACTCGGTCAGCCGGCGGCGGATCGTCTCGCGCTCGGGGATCGACTGCAAGTACCTGGCCGTCACCTTGTTCTCGGCCGCCACCCAAGCGGCAACGGCCTTGTCGTGCCGCACGTCGGCCTCCAGCCAGCGATACGGGTCGGGCACCTTGACGCCGAAGTAGGTGTCAACATGGTCGACGCGGCGGGTCTGCGGGTATTCGATCCGCTCGGCCGGGTCGGCGCCGGCCACGGCCGGCATGACGACGGCCGCAGTGAACAGAAGGGATGCAACATACCGGTTCATGGTAGTCTCCAGTAGCTCGTGTCTGGCCGCAGCCTGTGGTTCGCCATAAGGAAACCCTTACCCGCGAAGACGTCCTGCCCAAGCGCAATCTATCGGCAGCCCGTCAGTCTATGTTATCCGCGGGGCAAGAGGTGGAATCCGAGAAGGCAGCCACGGGGCCATTCTCGCTGGAAAACCGGGAGGGAAGCAACGACAGCAAGCGAGAAAGCTCTAACTCGTTTCGGAGTCGAGGCTTATCAAGCGAGGGCGACGGGAACCGAACCCGCAACCACCGGATCGACAGTCGGAAATGAACCTCCGTATACTATGCCCTCGAAATACCATTGCCGTTTTTGTACGGGAAAACAGCGGTCCTGTCAACGGCCCCTTGACGTCCGGTTGCCTTCCGGTTAACCGTTCGCTGGGCGGGAAGGGGACGGAGGAGGTTTTCGGAGAAATATCTTCCCGTGCGGCGGATACCAGGGAATCGCCCCTAACGTGAGTGTCGCGGCAGAGCGAACATCGCGACAACGGGCGCCGGCTCGCGAGCGCTTCCCTTCGGAGCGCGGCTAAACGGCAGCGCGAGAACAGAAGTCGCCCATCTTGACCGCTTCGTACTTACTGCGCCCTGGCTCGTTTCTTCGCGACCATTGCCAGCAGCTTCTTCTGCGGGTTGGCGAACTTGGCGATTCCCTCGGCCATCAGCGTGGTTTCGAGCTTCTCCATGTCGACCAGGCGGTCGATCTCCTCGACGACCGCGGCCGGCGGAAGCTGATCGATCCGGCGAGTGAAGGTGCGGCCGCTCTTGGCCACGGCGTCATTGGTAGCGGGCGGATTGGTCTGGATGTCGCTGCCGGCGAAGGCCTCGACGTACTTCCACGGCGGATCGGAGGGCTTCTTCGTGCCGGTACTGGCGAAGACGATCTCCTGCCGCAAGGGCGTGGCGTGCTCGGCCCAGAACTGCTGGTTGTCGGCCCAAATTCGCTTGGCGTTGAGAATGCCGACCATGCCTTGGGCCTGCGGCGAAAGCTGCGGCACGGCCTTCTCGGTGTAGACGTCCAGCCGCGAGACGAAGATGCTGTAGACGCTCTTGAAGCTGTCGAGGCTCTTGCGGCGCTGCGCCCCACGCCAGGTGGCCTCGCGGGCCTGCCGGTACTGACGCGACGAAAAGATCAGCGTCACGTTGACCGTGACGCCGGCGGCCACCAGTTCCTCCAAGGCGTCGAGCCCGGCGGGCGTGGCGGGCACCTTGATCATCCGATTCTGATGACCGGCCGACCACTGCTGCCCGAGCCGCACATACTCGGTCACCCGCTTCGCGTGCGGCAGATTCAACTCCGGGTCTTCCAAGAGCGGATCGACCTCGAAACTGACGTAACCGTCGTCGCCGCGGGTCGTCCTGCCACACGGGCAGGAAGACCTTTTGCGCGTCGCGGACCAGCATGTCGGTCACTCGCCAGGCGATTGCGCCGTCGTCGAGCCCCTGCCCGGCCAGCCGGTCGAGTTCCGCGTCGAACCGTCCGGTGGCGATCAGATCGGTGACGATGATCGGGTTGGAAGTGGCCCCCGTGGCGCCCGCCGCTCGATTGGAACGAACAAGGTCGGGGTCGATCGAGTCGAGCCAGAGTTTCGTGCCCGTCGCCAACAGCGATTCGATCGAACTAGACATGATCGTCATCCTCCCTAGGGATAGGGGGACGGAGGAGGTTGTCGGGAGAGCGTTTTGGTGCTGCAAAAGCGTTTTCTGACAACCGCCTCCGTCCCCTTGCTGGTCTATTCGTATGGAACTTTTCGCTCTCTCCACGTCCAGTCTTTGGCGGCGTCGCTCTTGACCAGCCGACGCTCGACGAAGTCGGCGATTACCGCCGGCAGGTTGAACTTCGGGTCGAGCAGTTTCGTGCCTTGCAGCTTCGTGTCGAGTTCGTGGAGGACGAGCATCTGCCTATCGAGTTTGCCGTCGCCGACGGACTCGGAATGCGACTTCGCAAAGATGCCGTAGAGCCGCCTGGCTTCCGACGATGCTCTTGGCGTCCTGCTTGCCGACGAGAATCATGACGGCGATGTCGCGTTGGACGTGGGGATAGGCGGCGGCCTTGCGGGCCGGCAAACCGCGGAACGAGAGTTCCGGCGAGATCAGCACCAGGGCTTTAACGAAGCTGCCGATCTTATAGTCGGGCCGCCGTACCGGATTGCGTTCTTGATCCACGGCGTCGAGCAGGGCGAAATTCAGGGCCACCGCCGCCCCCATCTCAGAGCCGACGACGCAGAGCTTGTCGATGTTCAACTCGCCGGCGTTGTTCTTTTGCCAGAGGAAATCCTTGACCGCCCGCATGTCCTGCGTCACCATCAGTCCGAACTGATTGGGCGTCATTCTGGCGGCGTCGAGGGTTTCGTCGCGGCTGTAGCCGATTCGCCGGGTGCTGCCGCCGTGCCCGCGCAGGTCGGGCACGATCACCGCGTAGCCGGACCTTCTGCAAAGCGCGGGCAAGATCCGTATAGTGCTTCGGCTCTGTTTCAAGCCGTGCAGCAGCACGATCGGAATGGTCTTCTTGCCTTTTCCTGCTTCGAGTTCATTGCCGACGGCGCCGGGGTAGTACGTGAGCACCAGTTGAAGGCCGTCGCGGGTGCGAAGCATGAGGTCGTCCTCGAGTTTCGCCGGCGAACGCGCCTTGCCGCTGCTTGCGTCGGGCTTCTTCTCTTGTGCCGAGGCGCTCGACGAAAACGCCATGCCAGCAGCAACGGCGAGCACGACCGCCAACGCTAGGCAACGCCATAGCCCGCCGCGAAGGCGCCCGTCGCCGGACGAAGCACATAGTGTGAATTGCATGATCTACGCCCCTGCAAAGAGCCGGCCAATGCTTCGCACGACCCGAATCGGCGGGCGACCTGTAGGTTATGCGTCAGCACAACACGATAACACTGCTGCGCACGGCGCCTATCGTTACGCCATAGCATAACCGACGCCTGACCTTGCGCAGTTAATAGTAGATGCGCGGCGGCCCCGAGTCAACCTTGTGCGTCACGCCCCGACGGCACGGGCGCGAGCGCTATCTCAGGGTGTCGGCGTCTTGGCCGAAGTCGGCGTACGGATCGTGGGCGAAGAAATGCCGCGCGATCTGGTTGGCCAGCACGGCCACGAATTCGTTGCGGAATTCCGGCTCGGTTCGCTCGGAGGCGGGCATGGGAGCGCTCGGCGGATAGGCGCACTGCGGAATGCTCTTGCGGAACACCTCCTTGCCGCCCTTCTTGCAGTCGAACACGCGGATCGTCGCGTTGGCCTTGCCCTGGTAGAGCGTCTGCCCTTGGTACAGACTGAAACCTTCCAGATCGACGGCCACGACCATGTCGGCCTTCATCGCTTTTCCGACCTCGGGATACTCGTCCCAGGCGTTCTCGTCGGTCCACTTGGCGATCTTCCGCTGGTCGATGACCTTGATCTTCGGCACCTGCTCTTGAAGCAACAGCGAGATCCGCTCTGCCAGTTCGCGGCCGACGTTCGAGTTGGCGTATTGCAGCGACACCACCGGACGGCAGACCACCGCCACCTTCTTGCCCTTCAAATCCTTGAAATCGGGATCGACGTTCATCCCCTTGAATAGGTACGTTGCGGTGAACAATGCGTTTCGGCAGCCGACGGCCGGCAGCGCCACGATCAGCAACATCAGCATCAGGACAGTTCCACGCCGAACCAGGGGACGATTCATCGCAACACCTCGTGTCTGATGTGTTCGTTAGAGGATATAGTCAGCGGGCCAGCAGTCGGATGGCCCAGTCGATCAATGTCACCAGCAAGACGATTGCGGAAAGCCAGGCGGCCGCACGCTCGCTCGGGGCGGCGATCAACCACTTACCGCGAATCGCGGAGCCCAACAACCAGGGCGCGGCGACCATCGCCAATACTCCCAGCAGTGTTCCGCCCGCGTTCGCTCGACACGCGTCAAGCCACTCTCCCCTCATCAGATGAGCCCAGGCGGTCGTCATTCCACACGTGGGACAACGCCGATGGAACAACGTCAAAAACGTGCATGGTGGAAGTCCCAACTGTTGATGAGTGCCGTGTCCCGACGGGTCCGGCCGGAGCACCGCCGCGGCCGCCAGCAGCCCGAGAAGTCCGACCCCCGCGGCCGCCAGCCAAAAACGGTTGCAGCGGGAGAGCGTCGTTCGTCTAGTCTCGTCCGTATTTGCCAAGGGAATCTGATGAAGAGGGGTCGAAGAATAGCCGGAACCGTGGGATGCCGCAAGGCCGAATTCCGGCGACGGATTGGGAAATCGCTGCTACGCTCATACACGTAGATTACCCGAAGTTGGGGCGGCGGTTTAGCCACCGCCGCGACGCTCTGTAGCGAATGCCCTCTGTGGCGTTCCTGCGGCGTTCCGATGGCGTTCCGGGGCCAAGGAACGGGACGGAAGCCCGTTCCCCACAGTTTCGTTGCCGGCGTGTTACCCTGGTTTGAACCGGGGCAACTTCCGGCCGAACTCCAGTCGCGTTATTGGCAGTGCTGTCAACGCCTTACGGTGAATCGGAACGAGCTTTGGCGAAATTTTCGCCGGGGGGCTTGTCAGAATCTGCGTAACCGTTAAACTCACGCCATTCGATACGTGGGTTACCTGCCCAATGGAGTAGGCAGTGACAAAGAATTTGCGGGAATTCGGCCCATACGCTAGGCTGGTACAAGTCCGGCGGGACTGGCGCCCTCATCAAGCATCGCCCCATTGCCGAGGGGCAGCAGGCAGCGGCAAGCCATGCTTGGTGCGGCGTCTTCCCTCGCTGCGAGGCGGCGAGGGCGACAGTGCCGCTTTCCCAGGCGCGAAGAGCGGGAAGCCCCCGGCGAGTTGCCATGCCCGACGGCGAACAATTCCTCCTCGGCGAGTTCCGAAGAAGCCTCGACCAACGGTATCGAGTGTCGATCCCCGGCGAATTGGCGGAGGTGTTGGCGGCCGCCTCGCCCGACTGCATCTTGGCCAAGGAACGCCCCGGCTGCCTGAGCCTTTGGAGGCCGCCGGTCTGGCAGGCCCGATTGGACGAGGGGGTCGCGCTGGTGAAGCAGAAAATGCGAGCAGGCAAGCTGGGGGAGCAAATCGCCGAGGTTCAACTCTTCGGCCGCCTCCTCTCGACCCGCCACCGGCCGGTTCAATTGGCCGGCCGCGGGCGGTTGGTGATTCCCGAAGGTTTTCGGGAGTTTTTGGCGGTGGAGCCCGGTGGCGAGGTACAGATTATCGGCGCGGCCGTCTGCGTCGAGGTATGGAGCCCCGCGGCGTGGCTGAAATACCTCGAAGTCCGCATGCCTCGCTTCCGGCGTCTCTTCGATCGACTGTCGAAGTAGACAGCCGTTCACAACGGGAGGGGGGCAGAGGAGGTTGTCGGGACAGTGTTCCCGCTTGTTCGGGAATTCTTTCGGCAACCTCCGCCGTCCCCTTCTTTGCCGATCGCCTGTCAAAGTAGAAATTCAAGCGAACCTTTCCATGCCCGGTCCGGTGGAGTTCCCAACGTCAGTGCCAAGGCGGTGTCACCCGGCTGGAGCTGCAAGTCACCCGGGATGGGTGTTCTTCGGGATGCACACGCACCCGCCCCATTCCGCCCGGGCCGGGCATGGATTCTATCTATGACGTCTGGAAGAAGAGGGGGACGGAGGAGGTTGTCGGAAAAGTCTTCCGGCTGCGGGTGCGCTCTTCCGAGAACCTCCTCCGTCCCATTCTGTCAGGCGTGGATTCTACTTTCTGCTGCACGGCGACATAGGCCATCCGCAACTCGTGCAGAACGGCGTCCAGTTCGCCGGTCTCTTCCGGCGTGCGATTGCCCTCGGTCTTCCGCTGAAGACCGCCAGCAAGTCGATCGAGTGCTTCGCCTGGTCGAGTTGAACGTCGGCCTTCTTCGTCACGGGGTTGAGCAATAGCCCCAGGGCCATCGCTCCCTGGATGTACAAGGTGCCGATCAGGAAGGCGAGGTCTGCCGGCGGCAGCGGAGGACGCTCGCCGGCAGGCGGCTCGGCCGACGGCTCGCTCGATTTCGACTGCTCCGGCCTGCCGGGCCGCCTCCTTCTCCGCTTCAACCTGGCTCTTCCAGTCCTCGTCGATGACCAGCTTCTTCTCGGGATTTGGGTCGGTGCTCATGGCGAATCCTCCGGTGTGCGAAGCTGCAGGAGGCGTCTCCCGACGCCAACCTCCAGCGATTTCCACGTGCAATCGGCGTCAGGAGACGCCTCCTACAACGGACAATCGTGGTTTACTTCCGAGTGTGATGCGCAGCGCCGCGCCGACGAAGCCGGCAAACAAGGGGTGCGAGCGGGTCGGCTGCGACTTGAACTCGGGATGATACTGCACGCCGACAAACCACGGATGGTCGGGAAGCTCGACGACCTCGACCAGCGAGCCATCGGGGCTGGTGCCGGCGAACCGCATTCCGGCGTCGGCAAACTGCTGGCGATAGGCGTTGTTGAACTCGTAGCGATGGCGATGCCGCTCGGAGACGTCGGTGGCGCCATAGGCGGCGGCCGCCTTGCTGTCGGGGGCGAGCCGGGTCGGCTGCGTTCCCAGCCGCATCGTGCCCCCCTTGTCAGTAATCGTCTTCTGCTCGTCCAACAAGCAGATCACCGGATGGGGCGTCTCCGGGTCGAACTCGCTCGAATTGGCCCTCTCCAGCCCGACGACGTTTCGGGCGAACTCGGCCACGGCGCACTGCATCCCCAGGCAGATGCCGAAGAAGGGGATGCCGCGTTGCCGGGCGAAGCGGACGGCGTCGACCTTGCCCTCGATGCCCCGCTCGCCGAACCCGCCGGGCACGAGGATCCCGTCCACGCCCGCTAAGAGTTGCTCGACGCCTTCGCGCTCGACGGCCTCGCTGTGGATGCGTTGGACGCGGATTCGCGTGCGGTGGTGGATGCCGGCATGATCGATCGCCTCGTAGATCGACTTGTAGGCGTCGCGGTGCTCGGCATACTTGCCTACCACGGCGATGGTGATTTCGTGCTCCGGGTTGCGGAGCCGGTGCAGCAGGTCGCGCCACTTGTCGAGGTCCAGCGGTCCGGCCTTGAGGCCCAATTTGCGGACGATCAACTCGTCCATGCCGTGCTCCACCAGGCTCATCGGCACCTCGTAGACCGAGAAGTCCTTGTCTTTCTCCTCGATCACGGCCTCGATCGGCACGTTGCAGAACAGGGCGATCTTGCCCCGGTCGTCTTCGCTCAGCGACCGCTCGGTGCGGCAGACGAGGATGTCGGGCTGAACGCCGATCTGCCGCAGCAGGCCGACCGACTGCTGCGTCGGCTTCGTCTTCAATTCGGCGGCCGCCTTCAGGTATGGAACCAACGTCAGATGGATGTAGAGGCAGTTTTCCTTGCCCACGTCGAGCGCGAACTGGCGGATGGCTTCGAGGAACGGCTGGCTTTCGATGTCGCCCACCGTGCCGCCGATTTCGCTGATGACCACGTCCACCTCGGGCCCGTCCGGCTTGCTCAGCGCCGCCTTGATCTCGTTGGTGATGTGGGGAATGACCTGCACGGTCTTCCCCAGGAACTCGCCCCGCCGCTCCTTCTCGATCACCGAGAGATAGATCTGGCCGGTGGTGTAATTCGAGTCGCGGTTCAACGGGCTATTGGTGAAGCGTTCGTAGTGGCCCAGATCGAGGTCGGTTTCGCTGCCGTCGTCCAGCACGTAGACTTCGCCGTGCTGGTAGGGGCTCATCGTGCCCGGATCGACGTTGATGTACGGATCGAGCTTCTGCATGCGGACCGATAGCCCGCGCTGCTCCAACAACATGCCGATCGAGGCGCTGGTCAGTCCTTTGCCGAGCGAGCTGACCACGCCGCCGGTCACGAAAATATGCTTACTCATTATGGATGCCGTCCTGGTAGAAGTTCCGTCCAATGGAAGGAACCATTGTAAGACGAGGCGGGGCGGAGGAAAAGTGGGCCGGAAGCGCTCCGTCGGATGACAGACGGTCGCCAACGGTGGGGGCGCACCTTACCGTCAGCTACTGTGACCAGTTGGCAAGAGCGAGTCCGTCCACTCGGTGGAAGTCGCTGTCGCGGCTCACCAGTGTCGCCCCGAGAGACAACACCGTGGCGGCGATCCAGAGATCGTTCTCGTCCAAGGAGAAGATCGCTTCGCGTCTCCGGTGTCGAAGATTCCCTCGTGCCGAACGGCCTGCTTACCCGCCGCGATCGCCTGCTCTAGTTCGCCCACGTCATCAGCGGAAAGATGAGGTGGTTCGCGCATGGCTTGGAGAACCGCCGCCGCCGAGCCGGCAGGCGTCTCGCTGTTCATCGATTCGGCGTGCGCGGCGTTCAGTCCCGCTCCAATGCACGCTACCAATCGCAACCTCTCCTCAGGCGACAGATGCGATGCCCATTCCACGACTTCTTGAAACCCGACATTGCTTGCTGTCATGCTTCGACTCCTCGTCAACAGACGGCCAACCACCCGATTTTATGATACCGGCTGGAATGAGACTTTGCCACCGGGTTACCCTGAATTATTCCGAAAACATCTCGGCCAACGTCGCCAGAACGGAGCTTTGAGCCGGCGAGTTGATTCGGCCAAGGCGCTTCACCAAGCGTACTTTGTCCACCGTTCGCAATTGGTCGAGAACGATTTGCCCGCTCTTCCCCTGGAACGTGCAGGGAACACGAGATGGGTAGTTGTGCCCTTTGGTCGTCATGGGGGCGACAATCACGGTGGCCAGATGCCGGTTGGCCTCGTCGGGCGAGACGATCAGGCAAGGGCGGGTTTTCTTGATCTCGCTGCCCAAGGTCGGATCGAGAGCCGCCAAGTAAACGTCAAATCGGTTCATCACCACTCCCACTCGTGCTGATCCCAAGCGGAAGCGGGAAATTCTTCGACCGGGCGGTCGTCGCCGCGCTCGTGCATAAGGCGAAACTGGTCTTCCCAACCCTGGCGAGGACGGTGTGCCGAGCGGATCACCAGTTGGTCGGCCTGGACGGCCATCTCTACCTCATCGCTGAGCCCAAGTTGCTCCAGCCAAAGCTTGGGAATCCGCACGCCGCGGGAGTTTCCGATTCGAACCAAATGCGACTTCATCGCGTTACTCATCCCGTCACCCCTTTTGCATTCCGACGTTCCAGGTCCCATCCAGGTAATTACATTGTACCTCCTTCTGCAAAGAACGTCAATGTCGCACGGGGCAACGTCGACCGGCTGACCCAAATGACCGCCATGATTGGGTTGCATGCATCTCCGCAAGGGGAGAGAAGGAATTTCGGCCCCTAGTCGGTGGCAGATCGACAGGGCTGCAATTATAATGTCTAGCAGACGCGCAGTGTCGGCGAGATACACAGTCTGGAGGGTTAGTCGTGGATAAGGTCGAAGATGATGCTGTCGATTCGGGCGAGGGGATTCCCGCGGACGAGACGTCCACGCCGGCGGAAGAGCCTGATGCTCCCGAAGAGGCCAAGGAGACCGACGTCCCCGAAGAGGTCAAGGAGACCAGGAAACCGGTCGATCTGTTTGCCGACGAGAAGAAGACCGACATGACGCCCTTCTTAGTGGTCGCAGGCGTGTTCGGCCTGGCGGTGGTTCTCTTGGTTCTCGCCTGGGCAGGGTTTTGGAACACTTCGACCGCCGTCTACTTTGCCGGCCTGACCTTCATCCCGTTGCTGCTTTGGTTGGGTCGCAAGACAAACACCGTCTACGTCGTCTTCCTCGCCTGTGCTATCGCGGTGCTGATGACGAGTATCTATTGGCTGTGGACGGTGTGGGCGACGAGATACCACTTCGACACGAAAGCCGCGGAGCGGACGGGCATGGTGCAGCCTGTCGATCGCGGCCTGCAAATGGCGATTCGCGCCGACGTAGCAGAGACGCTCTCCGACTGCTAATCGCGAGCAGTGTGACAGGCTCGTCCGCTCACGGCAATCGGGCCACTCGCCCGTCGGCCATGCTTCCCAAGTCTGCATAGACGATCAGATCGATGGTCTGCGCGATAAAATGCACCGAGCCGTCGGCCATGCCGAAATAGGCGCCGCCGGCGTGTTCGCTGCCGGCCGATTCGAAGAACAGGTTGTTCATGCCGCCGGTCTGGTAGATGCCCGATTGCTCGTGGTTGTTGGTAGTGAACAAGGTTGCCACACCGCCCGCTGCCCAGCCGTCGACGCTGGAGACGCCGGAGGGGGGCGAGACGAGCCGCTGCAACTCGCCGATCATGATCGTGCAGCTTGCCCCGTCGTGAACGTCGGCGAAACGCGCCGACGTGTTCGGCAGGAAGATCCCCTGGCGGAGCGGATACTGCCAATGCTCGGATTCGTTATGGGGCTCGATGGCGGTGAAATACCGGTACGAGTTGTTGGTCCAACCGTTGCCCGAGCCGATGCAGCCGCCGTAGTCGTTCCCGCCGGCCCTCCAGGACCGCGCCGGCAGATGCGCCTGGTCTTCCGAGCGAATCCCGTTGCGCCGGCTCGGGCAGTAGAGGATCGGGATGTCGCGCTCGGCCAACAGGGCGTTGCCCATCACGTTGGTGGTGAAGTCCCATTGATCGTAAAGGTTCTGACGCTCCAAGTAGGGCAGGACCTGGAGCAGCCAACCCGTGCCGTGCAGATTCTGGCCGCTGGCGGCTTTTGCCTCCTGCCAGGGCTGCCAGCCCGGGGGCGTTCCCATGCTCACGATGCAGCCGGGCGGAAAGCGGCTCTCGGCCTGATGGTAGTTGTGCAGGGCCAGACCGATCTGCTTGACGTTGTTGCCGCACTGCGCCCGCCGGGCCGCCTCGCGTGCCGCTTGAACCGCGGGCAACAGTAGTGCGATCAGCACGCCGACGATCGTGACGACCACCAGCAATTCGACGAGCGTAAACGCTCTGGCCGGCGTTTGCATCGTGTAAGGTCGCTCGTAGGTCCGGCTTCAGCCGGTCTTGCCGGGCGGAATTTCCGATTGGTTCAATTCGCCACCCGTGGGGTGCCAGTTTGGCCACCGCCGCAACGCTTTGCAGGGAACGCCCTCTGTGGCGTTCCGGGAGCAAGGGACCAAGGAACGGGGCGGAGCCCGTTCCCCGCAGAGTCCTCACCGGATTGTTGCCCTGGTTTGAGCCGGACCGGAGTTTCCGCCAGAAGGCGGGACTACGGACCATGTGTCACCGCGTCCCACAACACTGCTGCCGCGTCCGCCACACTCCGGAAAGTCTAGCGGAATCGCCGTTGCGGTACAATGCCCCACGGCAAGGGTAGAACGGTAGTGGCACGCAAAAAATGGTTGACAGGCCGCAAATGTTGGTTCACAATTCGACGTCGGCCTCACTTGCGGCCGGCAAGTCAGCGTTCACATCCTTTCATGGGCAACCAGCCCTGCCATCTCAATGACCGAGGATCAAACCATGTTGCGGGAAGCAGAACCCCTGCGGTGGCCATTGACCGACCTCGAACTCGCCCCTATCGGCGATCGTTCTCCGCGGTGCGGCGCTTGTGTTGCTTTCGCCGCCAAGGAAGACGAGGACGATTTCGATGACGACGACTTCGACGACGACTTCGACGATGATTTTGAAGAAGACTTTGACGACGACTTCGACGACGAGGATGACCTCGACGAAGACGACGACGAAGACGACGACGAGGAGGACTTTGAGGAGGAAGACTTTGAGGGAGACGACGCCTAGCAGCATGTTTTCAAGCAGACCCTTGCCGCTTTCTAAAGCCCCCGCATCGCAATGGGGGGGCGTTTCGCGGTGGCACGGACTTCCCGCAAGCCGCATCAGTCACCGTCATCTTTCCACCGGAGGCGTGCTTCATGCGAGAGCTAGCCGCACAGATCGCCGAGGCTACCGATGTAATCCGCGCCCATTGGGGCGGCCAAGCCCGAGCCGGAATCATCCTCGGCACGGGCCTCGGGAGCGTGGCCGGGCAAATCGAGACCGAAGCAACCCTCGATTACGCCGCGATCCCTCACTTTCCGCGCTCCACTTCCGTTAGCCATGCCGGCCAACTCGTCTGCGGCGTGCTGCAAGGGTTGCCGGTCGTGGCGATGGAAGGCCGCTTCCACGCCTACGAGGGCTATAGTCAGCGGCAGATCACGTTCCCCGTCCGCGTGATGCGGGCTCTGGCGCCGAGTTGCTGGTCGTCTCCAACGCCTGCGGCGGCATGAATCCGCACTATTCGCAGGGCGACATCGTGGTGATCGACGACCACATCAACCTGATGGGCGACAATCCGCTGATCGGCGTGAACGACGACGCTCTGGGGCCGCGGTTTCCCGACATGAGCCGCCCGTACGATCCGATTCTGATCCGCCGCGCGTTGGAGATCGCCCGCCGCGAGAACTTCGTGGCCCATCGCGGCGTCTACGTCGGCGTGACGGGGCCCAACCTGGAAACCCGCGCCGAGTACCGCTTCCTCCGCGCGATCGGCGCCGACGTGGTCGGCATGTCCACCGTGCCCGAGGTGCTCGTGGCCGTTCACGCCGGGATGCGGGTCTTGGGCCTCTCGATCGTCACCGACGTCTGCTTCCCCGATTCACTGAAGCCGGCCAATATCGAAGAGATCATCGCCACCGCCAACGAAGCCGAGCCGAAGCTGCGGAAGATCGTCCTGGGCGTGTTGGCCCAAGAGGCCGGGGCGTAACGCCGGTGCGGTCCGGTCATTGTAGTAGAGCTAACGCTCCTCTCGCGCCTCCATACTGGGGGTTATGTTGGCGCTGACGACGGAACTGGTCCATCCCCATTGCGTCGGCCCGTGGGGAGTGGTTTACTGATGGTTTCGCCCATCGCCGGTTACCCCCCATCTGGCTGTGACAATGTTCCAACCTGTCGAAAGCTCCGTTTCCTTCCCCAAACTCGAAGAAGAGATCTCCCGATTCTGGAAGGAGCGGGGAATCTACGAGAAATCGCTGGCCGCCCGGGCCGATGCCCCGACGGCCAGTTCGTCTTCTACGAAGGCCCGCCGACGGCCAACGGCCTGCCCCATCCCGGCCACTGCCTCACCCGCTCGATCAAAGACCTGTTTCCCCGCTACAAGACCATGCGTGGCTACCTTTGCCGCCGCAAGGCCGGCTGGGACACCCACGGCCTGCCCGTCGAGGTCGAGGTCTGCAAGGAGCTGGGCATCCACTCGAAAGAAGAGATCGAGGCCTTCGGCGTCGAGCCGTTTATCCGCAAGTGCGTCGAGAGCGTGTTCCGCTATACGCAGCAATGGGAGCAACTTACCGAGCGGCTGGGCTTCTGGATTCATCTCGACGAGGCCTACGTCACGTTCCACCAGAGCTACGTCGAGAGCGTCTGGTGGGCGCTGAAGACCGCTGTTCGACCGCGGCCTGCTCTACCAGGGCCACAAGATCGTCTGGTGGTGGGCCCAAGGCGGCACGGCGCTGAGTTCCGGCGAAGTCGGCCAAGGCTACCGCGAAGTGGCCGACCCGAGCGTGTATGTGCGGTTCCCATTGGTCGAGGAGAGGGGAGAGGGGAGAGAGGAGAAGGGAGAGGTGACGCCGCTTGCGGCTTCGCGAGGACTGTTCCACAACGCCGATCTGCTCGTCTGGACCACCACCCCCTGGACGCTGCCGAGCAACCAGTTCGCCGCCGTCAAGCCCGACCTGGAATACTCGGTCGTCTCGGTCGAGGGCGAAACGCGGAAGCTGATTCTGGCCTCGGCGTTGGTCGAAGCGGTCTCGGCCAAAGTCCGGCAAGAAGTTCACCGTCGAAGCGACGCTGCCCGGCGAAGACCTCATCGGCCTTCGCTACCTGCCGCCGTTCGACTGCTATCGAACGGACACGCCAGTTCGGACCGACAGAGACCAGCGGTTTAACTGGTGGAATGTCCTAGGCATCCTTGAGAGTGGCCAAGCCGAGTACCAAGGCTGGCGCGGTCGTGCCGGCGGATTTTGTCACCACCGACACAGGCACGGGCATCGTTCACCAGGCCCCGGCGTTTGGCGAGGTCGACTTCGATCTCCTGCTCGCCGAGCGGTTGCGGTTCGCCGACGGACAGGGCCCGACCTGATCTGCCCCGTGGCCCCCGACGGCACCTTCACCGCCGAAACGCCCGAGTACCAGGGCCGCTGGGTCAAAGACTGCGACCGCGACATCATCCGCCAACTGAAGGCCGAAGGCTTGCTCTTCCATCAGGAGCAATACGTGCACGACTATCCGTTCTGCTGGCGGGCGGAAGAAGACCCGCTGATCCAGTATCCGCGCAAGAGTTGGTTCATCCGCACCACGGCCTTCAAGGACAAGATGCTGGCCAACAACAGCCGCATCAACTGGCTGCCGGAACACATCAAGCGACGGGCGTTTTGGCAATTTCCTGGAAACGAACGTCGATTGGGCCCTGTCGCGCGAGCGCTACTGGGGCACGCCGCTGCCGATCTGGGTCTGCGAGAAGACCGGCTACACCGAGGCCGTCGGCAGCTACGCCGAGTTGCTGGCCAAGCCGGGCGTCAGCGGCACCGAGGTCTGGGAGAAGGCAAAGGCGGAGAACCCCGAACTGCCCGACGATCTGAGGGTCCACAAACCATACATCGACGCGATCACCTACGATTCGCCCAAGGCCGCCGGGCGCGGATGCGGCGGGTGTCGGAGGTGATCGACTGCTGGTTCGACTCCGGGGCGATGCCGTTCGCCCAATGGGGATATCCGCACCAGCCCGGCTCGGCGGAGCAGTTCCGCGACCAGTTTCCCGCCGACTTCATCAGCGAGGCCCTCGACCAGACCCGCGGCTGGTTTTACAGTCTGTTGGCGATCAGCACGCTGTTGTTTGGAGAAGAGGGGAGAGAGGAGAGCGGAGAGGGGCGAGGGCCGGACACTTCAGTGACCGGTGGAGTCGGCAGTGGCAGTCGGCAGTCGCAGTGCGAAACCTCTAATCCCCAATCCCCAATCCCTAATCCCCCGTCTCCCCTCTCCCTCTCCCTCTTCCCTTCCTTTCCGCATCCGTTCCGCAACTGCATCGTGCTGGGGCTGATGCTGGGCGAGGACGGCGGCAAGATGTCGAAGAGCAAGCGGAACTACCGCGAGCCGAACGAGATTTTCGACCGCTACGGGGCCGACGCCCTGCGGTGGTACTTCTTCGCCAACCAGCCGCCGTGGACCTCGATCCGCTACAGCGAGCAGGCCATCAAGGACTGCATTCCCGAGTTCCTGCTGCGGCTGTGGAACGTCTACAGTTTCTTCGTGATCTACGCCAACATCGACGGCTTCGATCCGGCGGCCGCCCTTCGCGGTGCCGGCGTTTCGCCGGCACAGCTTGGCCCGGACGTCCTGGCCCAAGCCAAGGGCTATCGCCCCGTGGCCGAGCGCGGCGAGTTGGACCGCTGGATCCTCAGCGAGCTGAATCGCACGGCCGCGGCGGTGGTCGAGCGGATGGACGCCTACGACAATTTCGCCGCCTGCGCGCGGCTGACCGAGTTTGTCGACGCCCTGAGCAACTGGTACGTCCGCCGCAGCCGCGACCGCTTTTGGAGCAGCGGAAGGTCGAGGATTCGACCGACAAGAGCGACGCCTATTGGACGCTCTACGAATGCCTGCTGACGACCTGCAAGCTGATCGCCCCGTTCGTGCCGTTTCTGGCCGAGGCGCTGTGGCAGAATCTGGCCGTGGCGGCATTCGACGGCCAGCGCCTCGGATGCAGAGCCGGTCGAAAGCGTTCATCTGTGCGATTATCCCACCGGCGATCCGGCGGCGATCGACGAGGAGCTTTCCGAGCGGATGGCGCTGATGCGCGAGATCGTCTCGCTGGGCCGCAGCGCACGGATGGGCGCCAAGCTCAAGGTCCGCCAGCCGCTCAGCAGGTCGAGGTCGTGCTGGCCGACCACACGCCATCAGGCGTGGCTCGAAGAGCACGCCTCGCTGATCTGCGACGAATTGAACGTCAAGCGGGTGGAGTTCATCGAGAAGGCCGAGCAATACATCACCTACAGGTCTTGCCCGACCTGAAGCGGCTCGGCCCGCGGCTGGGCAAGCGTCTGCCGGCGGTGCGAGAAGCTGCTGGCCGAGGCCGACGGCGGCCGGCTGCTCGGCCGAGTTGGAGGCCGACGGGCAGCATCACGCTGTCGCTGCCCGACGGGCCGGTCGACGCTCGACTCCGACGACATCCAAGTCCGGCTTCAGGCCAAGGAGGGCTGGGCGGCCGCCCAGGGCCACGCGGTGGTGGTGGTGCTGGCCACCGAGTTGACCGACGAGCTGATCCGCGAAGGGCTTGCCCGCGAGTTGGTCCGCACCATCCAAGACCGCCGCAAGGAGATGGGCTGCCAGTTCACCGACCGGATCGCGGTGGGCATCGTGACCGAGTCGGCCGAGTTGGCTGCGGCGATCGAGCAGTTCGCCGACTACATTCGCGGCGAAACGCTGGCGGTCAACTTGCGTCGTCAGTCGCCCTGCGCGGTAGCTGAGCCGCTCGGAAGCGACAGATTGGCGATCATGTGTAGAACGCTAGTACGTTAATGTGAAGGTCTCGACGATGTCATGACTCATAGCGATCGCCTTGTGGCAATCCGTTTCGCATCGCCGTGTCTGATCTCCGGCGGCGGCACGACGCTGCGGAACCTGATCGAGAAGATCGCGCGCCGGGCCAGTTGCCGGTCGAGATTGCGCTGGTCATCTCCAGCAGCCCAACGGCGCGGGGACTGCAATTCGCCGCCGACGCCGGCATTCCCAGCGCGGTGCGTCGAGCGAAAGGCGTTCGCCGCGCAGGACGACTTCAGCCGGGCGATCTTCGACCGCTGCCGCCGCGCGGAGGCCGATCTGGTCGTGATGGGCGGGTTTCTCAAGCGGGTCACCATTCCCGACGATTTCGCCAACCGCGTGGTCAACATCCATCCGGCGCTGGTGCCGGCGTTCTGCGGCGAGGGATTTTATGGCCACCGCGTCCACGAGGCGGTGCTGGAGTACGGGGCGAAGCTCAGCGGCTGCACGGTCCACTTCGCCGACAACCAGTACGACCACGGCCCGGTGATCCTGCAGCGGGCGGTGCCGGTGCTGGACGACGACACGCCCGAGACGCTGGCCGCCCGGGTGTTCGAGGCCGAGTGCGAGGCGTATCCCGAGGCGCTGCGGCTGATCGCCGCCGGCCGGGTGACGGTCGAAGGCCGCCGGGTGCGAATCCGAAGGGAGCCGTAGACCGTGAGGCGTCTCGGGCTTGTTGCGATGTTATTGGCGGCCACGGCCGTTTGGGGCTGGACGTTCGTTGTCGTCAAAGACGCGGTGGCCGCCTATGGGGTCATCGCCTTTCTGGCGATTCGCTTCGCCATCGGTTCAACATGCCTCGGCGTGCCGGCGATTCGCCACTTCCGCCGTCGCACGTTGCTGGTCGGCGTCGGCATCGGCGTTCCGCTGGCGTTCGGCTACTACTGCCAAACGCTCGGCCTGCGATTCACGAGCGTTACCAACAGCGGATTCATCACCGGGCTGTTCGTCGTGACGACGCCGTTGATCAATCGGCTCTTCTTCAGGGTGAAGATACGGCCGAGATTCTGGCTGGCGGTCGCCGTCAGTTTCATCGGTCTGTATCTGCTGACAGACGCCGGTCCCTCGCGGCTGAACGTGGGCGATTTGCTCACGCTGGCCGCCGCAGTCTTCTACGGACTGCACATCGCGCTGTTGGATCGCTATGCCAAGGAGCATCATTCGTTGGCGCTGGCCTTCGCCCAAACCGCCATGACCGCCGTGCTGTTTTTCGCCCTCTGGCCGCTGAGCGACCCGCTGCGATGGCCGAGCCTGCCCGTCTGGCGCGACCTGGCGATCACGGGCGTGCTGGCCACGGCCGCCTGCTTCGCCATCCAAACCTACGTGCAGCAACGCTTGCCCGCAATCACGTCAACGCTGATTCTCTCGGCCGAGCCGGTGTTCGCCACACTGTTCGGCTGCGTTCTGCTAGGAGAACGACTCGGCGGAGTCCAGATGCTCGGGATGACGTTGATGATCGGAGCGATCGTGGCCGCCCAAATCGGCGCGGGCGAGCACGCCAGCACCTATCCGCTCGATCCGCTGTGAGCGCATGGATGTTGCGAGTCTCTCAGTCCCACAGTGCGAAGCTGCAAGCGGTTGTTGATACGCCGCGGCTACGCCAGATCGCGGTCCTCGAACAGCAGCAGCGCCACCAGCATCGCCACGCGTGCTGTAGAGCAGGCAATACAGGCCGTCCCACGCCGATGTAGGCCCAGCGGCACTTGCTGGCCGGCCGAGATGCCGGCCGAGATGTTGAAATGGTCCAGCACCGGCAAGATCGCCGACAGCAAATCGGCCACGAACCGCACGAATTCGCTCTTGCCCACGGCCGAATCGGCCAGGATGGGCACGAGGTGGCCGAGCACGTAGATCGCCGCACAAATGACCAGGTTGGCCATCATCGGCAGCCGCGTCGAGATGGCCACGCTGATGGCCGTCAACACCATCGTCTCCATGAGCGCCAGGGCCAGGCCGGGGGCGATTTGCACCATTTCCGCCTGGCACTCGCGCGGCCGTGGCATCGGGCGCGCCCGTTTCGCGCGGCTCGTACACCACCTTGAACGAGACGCTCGCCAGGAACACCGCGCCGAGGACGATGAACATGATCGCCACGGGCACGAGAATGCCCAGGAACTTGCCGAGGATGAACTGCCGCCGGCCGACGGGCTTCGACAGCAGCGTCAGCGCCGTGCGGCCTTCGATCTCGTCGGCGATCGAGACGCTGGCCGTCCACAGGGCCATGATGATCGACAACACCATGATCAAGGTCAGCCCCTCGTCCTTGACCATCTTGATGTCTTCGCCCAGCGTGTTGTAGGGGATGAAGGGGAAGAGGATCAGGCCGAAGACGCCGATGGCCAGCAGCACGTAGAACAACGGCTGCGACATGGCCTCCTTGGCGGTGGTCCGCGCGATGGCGGCCACCTTGGGCATGAGCAGCCGCGAACAGCCCGCCGATCGACCACCAGCACGGCCACGGCGACCACAACGCCGACGGCCATCCACCAGAGCGGATGGAGCCAGGCCGACGACATTCCGAACAGCATCAGATGACTTGCTTCCACGTTGACGATTCCTCGCTAGGATTCAATGCCGGATTTCAAATGCAGGGAACCGTCCGGTGGCGGGCCGGGTCGTTTCCTGAACGTCTCGAATATAGGTCGTCATTTCCGCCTTGACGGCATCGAGGAAATCGCCGATCTCGCCGGCGGCGCCTTCGACCACCAGTTGCACCCGCCCGTCCGGCAGATTCCGCACGAAACCGGTCACGTCGAACCGAGCCGCCAGCGACCGAACCGTATAGCGAAACCCGACGCCTTGCACGCTGCCGGCGTAGTGGATTTCGCGCTGTTGCCGTGGTCTGTTCCGACACCGCTTCGCAGTTCTCCCATCTCGTAGGAGGTCCCGCCTGCCGGGTCGGCACTTCTACCCGACAGTTCCGCCGTCAGACGGCTCCGCCCGGCAGACGGGACCTAGCCGGATGACTGCAGCCGCAATCGCCTGCCAATCCAACTGTGGCAATCCCCTAGTGATGTCCGCAGCCGGGACAGCCGCCGCCGCGGGGGACGTTCGGATTCTCGATCGAGAATCCCCGTCCCATCGGCCCGTCCTGAAAATCGATCGTCGTGCCGTCCAAGTGCAGCGCCATCTTCTTCGTAGCAACCACGCGGACGCCGTGTTGCGGATAACTCGCATCGACCGCGGGATCGAAGTCGGTTTCAAAGCCCAAGGTATATTGCAGGCCGGAACAACCTCCGCCGGCAACGCCCACGCGAAGCACGGTCCCCTCGTCGACCTTCTGCGTCTCCATGTAGCGTTTGATTTCTCCGGCCGCCGTCTCCGTCAATGTGATAGCCATCGGTATTTCAAACTCCGTAGATTGTTTGCATCACAATAGTCCAACCACTTCAATGGTACTACGGCCCGGCCGGAAAGCCAAGGCTACGCGGCAACGTTGTGGGACGGATTTCCGAATCCGTCCGGCTTTCTGGACGGATTTAGAAATCCGTCCTACGAGGTATATTGGTATCGATAGCAGCGGGGCAAATATTCCCGTCTGGCGGAAGAAAGGCCGCACCCTTGGCAGCACGAATTTCCGCCCCGCCGGCGAGAACTCCAACCGGGCGCAAAGAATAGGCGGCAGGATTGCTGCCGCCCTGAGAAGGTCGCGCCGAGTCGCCGTTCGACTAAAGGTCAAGCCCGTTGGCGCCGCCCCCAACGGCACGTCGTCGGCCATGCTGCCCATCAAGGCAAAGTGTGTCCATCGACCGACTGGTTGATGTATCGCACGGAGCCATCGGCCAAGCCGAAATTGGCGCCGCTGGACTGCTCACTGCCGGGCGAGCAGAAATAGCCGTTGTTCATCTGCGGGTGCCCCACCACCATCGCAGACGAGTAACGGGGACTGGGTCGCCAGCGGTGCGGGAACCGTTACGTAACCCTGGTAGGCCACACCCGTCGAGAAGGTCGAGGCCTGACCGCCGATGGCCCAACCGTCCCGGCTATACACCGGGCCCGCACTTGCACTGCACGGGTTTGCCGAGCTCGCGATGGTGACAATTCGCTGCATTTCGCCCGTCATAATGGTGTTCGACGTTCCGTCGCGGATCTGGGCGAAGGTCGTACTCTTATTGATCCCGCCCAAGATGCCCCAGGAATTGGCGACGGTATTGTAAAACTGGTACGTCAGGTTGCCACTCGGATCTCGATGTTGGTTCGGGGTGTGGTAGGCCTCGGCATCCGTCGGGACGCCCCACGTGCTGCTCTGCGGGTACTGAACCGTCGAAGAGGCATTCCCGCTCGCACTACAGAAGATTTGTCGGCCCGCGCATCCGCCGTAGTCGGTTCCCCCACCCGTCACGACAGCGCCTGCGACTACCATCAGCATGGGGTTATCGGTGTTCGGGCGAATGTGGTCGCGGCGAGTCGGGCAATACGAGGCCCTTAACGTCCCTTGCCGCCGTGCCTCTCTTATTGCCGTAGTTGCCAGTGGCCGGATCGGCGGTCGGGTTGGGCACGGCGTTGCCCGACACGTTAACATGATAATCCCACACAAGCGACTCTTTCTCCAAATAGGGGAGGACAGGCAGGATCCACCCCGTGCCGTGCTGAAGGGTGACCGATCCGCCAGCGGCCTCGGCCCACACGTTGGCCGGATTGGGATCGCCGGCAAAATTGGGGTCCGTAGTGCCGGGCGTGCCCATCACCGTCCCTTGCGGAAAGGTTGAGTGATTCGCCTCGCTGTAGTTGTGCAAGGCCAGTCCGATCTGCTTCAGATTGTTGTTGCACTGAGCGCGTCGGGCTGCTTCGCGGGCCATCTGCACCGCAGGCAGCAACAACGCGATCAATATCCCGATGATGGTGATGACTACTAACAACTCGACCAGCGTAAAAGCCGTCCGCACGCCTCGTTTGGGGCACATAGCCTCGTCTCCTGGTTTCGACGCCTTAAAGTAGGGATAATACCGTCGCCAATGTCGAGCGACACAACAACTACTATTAGACCATAAGTCGCACCCATGTCAAGCAATATCGCAAAAAGGGGCGGCAGATCGACCTGCCGCCCCAGTTCGCGATATTTTCTCGCAAGACTGCTACTCTGTAATTGAGGCGGGCACTCCGTCGGCCATGCTGCCCATCAAGCAGAAGACGTTGGGATCCACCGTGGTGTTGATGTACCGCACCGAGCCATCGGCCATGCCATAATTGGCGCCGTTGGAATGCTCGCTGCCGGGCGCCCAATACACGCCGTTATTCATCAACTGCGAAGAACTCTCGCCAGTATTCCCAGTCGTAAACAGCGTCGAGTCTCCGCCGATTGCCCAACCGTCGTGACTATAGTCGGAGGCGGCGTTGGTGGAGGAGCCCGTACTCGCGTTATACGGACCTGTTGGCTGAAGGGTTATGATCCGTTGCAACTCGCCCGCCATAATCGTGTTGGACAAGCCGTCTCGGATCGCGGCGAAGCTGGTGCTCTGGTTCAGTTGCCCGAAAATGCCGAGTCCCGCTATCGTTTTGCAGTTTCCGCTGATATCGCTTGGAACCACGTAGACACTGTTCGCGACGGTCACCCCCGGTTGGAAAATGATTCTGAGTGTGCCAGCGGTCTTGGGAAGCGGGAAGTAATGTTTGGGGATGGTCCCGCTGACAAAACGCCCCATGCATCCGCCGTAGTCGGTTCCGCCGCCCGTCCACAGACCGGGCGCAGTCATCAACATCGGGTCATCAATGCCCGGGCGAATCTGGTTGCGCCGCGTGGGGCAATAGAGCCCCTTGACGTCCATGCTGGCCAACGCCACGTTGCCCGTGCCAGTGACCGTCCCGGCAGCCAAAGTGCCGTTGCAGACGGGATACTGGTAGTTCCAAGCCTTGGCCGTGGCGCCGCCTTCGATGAAAGGCATGATCCGCAAGATCCAACTCGTGCCGTGATTGAATCCGTTCGCGTTGGCCCCGGTCTGCGCCGCCTCGTCCCAAGGTTGAGCGTAAGAATGGGCCGTGATGTACGGATCGACGGTGGTTGAATTGGCGTTCCCCATCACGATTCCGGGCGGGAACACCTTGGTCGACGCTCCGTAGTTGTGCAGAGCCAATCCGATCTGCTTGAGATTATTATTGCAAGCGATACGACGGGCTGCCTCGCGTGCCGCCTGCACAGCCGGCAACAGCAGCGCAATCAGAATGCCGATGATGGTAATAACCACCAACAACTCCACTAGTGTGAAACCGGGTCGCGCACCTCTTCTGTGGTACATAAAATACCCTCCTAAGGCTCCAGACATGAAAATAGGGATAATGCCGTTGCCGCCACCGGCAACGAAACCTCTTCTATTAGAATCTAAATTCAAAACATGTCAAGCATCATATCTCTGGAATTCCCGGCAAGTCGCGTTTCCGTCGGGGTAATCGTTGGGGGGACGGTTACACCGCTACCCCACAGGCGGCAGATCAATGGCCGCCTCACCGCGGGAAGGCCCAGGCAATTGCCCAACGGCCTCCACATAGGCTATAATCGGTTTTTCTCGGCCGGGGGCTCAACCAGTAAGAGCAATGTTGCCATGCCGATCCTGAAAGAGGAGCCCAGCCTCTATCCCGAGACGCTGCTGGACGAACCGCCCGGTGACGTTTCGGGCCGCCGCTGGCTCGCGTTGTACACGAAAGCCCGCCAGGAGAAATCTCTGGCGCGAGAATTGCTCAAACAGCGCATCCCCTTCTATTTGCCGCTGGTAAGGAAGACCAACGTCTCGCGCGGCCGCAGAAGGGTCTCGCTGAACCCGTTATTCGGCGGATATGTCTTTCTCTTCGCGGCCGAGGAGGAGCGCGTGCGGTGTCTCGCCACCAACCGCATATCTCGTGTCCTCACCGTCGAGCAACCGGAGCAGCTTGTCTTCGATCTGCGGCAGTTTTGCCAATTGATCGCCGCAGGCGCGCCGCTGACGATCGAAGCTCGCCTGGCGCCGGGGCGAAGCGTGAGGGTGCGGCAGGGGGCATTTGCCGGGTTGGAAGGAACCGTGCTGAAACGCCGCGGCGAGACGCGACTCCTGGTCGCCATCAATTTCCTCCAGAAGGGCGCCTCGGTCGAAATCGATGACTTCCTCCTGGAACCACTCGAATGACAGAACGAAAGCGGATGGAGGAGGTTGTCGGGAGAACCCTGTCCGTTATGTGGGGCAACGTTCCGACAACCTCCTCCGTCCCCCTCGCCCCCAGAGCAATTGCAGAAATGGACGTTCCTTATGCCTGAACGATACTTGGTTACCGGGTGCGCCGGTTTCATCGCCTCGAACGTCGCCGACTTGCTCCTGCGGCAGGCCATGCCGTGCTGGGCGTCGATAATCTCAACGACGCTTACGATCCGCGGCTGAAACAATGGCGGTTGGCGCAGTTGCTGGCCCGCGACAACTTCCAATTCCACCACCTCGACATCAGCGATCTCGCGGCCGTCGAGCCGTTGTTCGCCTCGGCGGGAAGCCAAGCCCCCTTCGCCGCCGTCGTCAACCTGGCCGCCAGGGCCGGCGTGCGGCACCTCGGTCGTCAATCCCTGGGTCTACTTCCAGGCCAACTGCGAAGGCACGCTGAACCTGCTTGGACCTCTGCCGCCGCTCGGGCGTCCGCAAGTTCGTGCTGGCGTCGACTTCGAGCCTCTACGGCCTGCACAACGTCGCACCGTACCGCGAGGATGCCGACACCAATCGCCCGCTTGTCCCCCTACGCGGCGTCGAAGAAGGCCGCCGAGGCGATCGCCTACAGCTACCATCACCTGCACGGCCTGGACGTTACGGTTCTCCGCTATTTCACCGTCTACGGGCCGGCGGGCAGGCCCGACATGAGCGTGTTCCGCTTCATTCGGCGGATTGCCGAGGGGGAGTCGATCACCGTGTTCGGCGACGGCACGCAGAGCCGCGATTTCACCTTCGTCGACGACATCGCCCGCGGCACCGTCGCCGCGCTGCGCCGCTGGGCTACGAAATCATCAATCTCGGCGGCGACAACGAAGTGAAGCTGTCGGCAGTAATCGACGAAATCGCCCGGCTGCTCGGAAAGAAGGTGTCGATCGAATATCGTCCTGCCCATCCGGCCGACGTTCCCAGCACGCGGGCCGACGTCTCGAAAGCCGCCCGCCTGCTCGGTTGGCGGCCGGAGGTCGACATCGACGAGGGCCTCCGCCGGTCGGTCGAGTGGTATTTCGCCAACCGCGAGTTGGCCCGCTCGCTCGAACTATGCGACCGGACGGAGTAGATCGTCGAGTGGGACGGAGGAGGTTGTCGGAACAGCGTCAATATGGCGGGTAGGTTCTTTCCGACAACCTCCGCCGTCCCCTGTCGCGTTCACGTTGCGGTCCAATCCAGCCCGAAATCCACCGCGACGGCGGAATGCGTCAGCGCCCCGACGCTGATCCGCTCTACGCCGCTTTCGGCAATAGCTCGCACGGTCTCCAGATCGACCCCGCCGGAGGCTTCAAGCTCGATTGTCGCATCGAAGGCGTCGCGCCTGCGCGACCGCTTCGCGGAGTTGCGCGGGGCTCATGTTGTCCAACAACACGACGTCGGGCCGGGCGGGCAACACCGCATCGAGTTGCTCGAGCGTGTCGACCTCGATCTCGATCACCATCTCGGGATCGCCGCGCTCGATCGGCAAATCGCCTCGCCCGCAAGACGGCGTCGGCGGGCGTGAATTGGCAGCGAGAGGGGGACAGTCCCATTTTCGCTGATACGAAAATTGGGACAGTCCCCGCGAAAATCGGGACAGTCCCCTGGGCGCCGAGAGCGAGGTGGTTGTCCTTGATCAGCACGGCTTCGTCCAGTCCACCGCGATGGTTCCAGCCGCCGCCGCAGCGCACGGCGTATTTTTCCAGCCGCCGCCAGCCGGGCGTGGTCTTGCGGGTGTCGTAGATGCGGGCCTTCGTGCCGGCCACCAGATCGACGTACTGCCGCGTCAACGTGGCGATGCCGGAGAGCCGCCCCAGCAGATTCAGCAGCGTCCGTTCGGCGGCCAGCAGACCGCGTGCGGGGCCTTCGACGGTTCCGACGCAAACGCGTTTCTCGATCCGCCGGCCATCCTCGGCTTTCGGCGACCATTGCAGCCGGGGATCCAGCAGCGCAAAGGTCGTCTGGACGCCCGGCAGCCCCGCCACGACCCCCGGCTGGCGAGCCACGACGGCCGCCCGGCCCAAAACACCTTCGCCCACCAGTGCCAGCGTCGTGCAGTCGCCGAAGTCGCCCAAGTCCTCGGCCAATGCCAGGCGCAGAATGGCGGTGCAGTCCTTTTCGAGTCGATCGTCCCAAACGGTCTGGCGGAATTCTTTGCTCATGTAAGAATAGGATAGCAGGTTCCGAACATATCGTTTAGCCCCGTCGTCCTCACCGAGACGCTCGCCGCGTGGGCGCGGCTGAACCGCCCCACTTTGCCTCGTCGCCCATGCGACTTACAATGGGATAGTGTTTTTCCCCATTCCCGGAGCCAGTTTTATGCGATCCGACACTATCAAGCTGGGCGACGCCCGAGCCCCCCATCGAAGCCTGCTCCGCGCCACCGGCGTCGGCGAGGACGACTTCGGCAAGCCGTTCATCGCCATCTGCAACAGCCACGTCGACATCATCCCCGGCCACGTCCACCTGGACAAGGTCGGGCAGTACGTCAAGCAGTGCGTGCGCGAGGCCGGCGGCGTGCCGTTCGTGTTCAACACGATCGGCGTCGACGACGGCATCGCCATGGGCCACGCGGGCATGAAGTACTCGCTGCCCAGCCGCGAGCTGATCGCCGACTGCGGTCGAGACGATGATCCAGGCCCACTGCTTCGACGGCATGATCTGCATCCCCAACTGCGACAAGATCGTGCCCGGCATGTTGATGGGCGCCGATGCGGTGCAACATCCCCACGATCTTCGTCAGCGGCGGGCCGATGGAGGCCGGCCGGACGCCCGACGGCAAGACGGTCGACCTGATCGACGTCTTCGTCGCCGCCGCGGCCAAGCAGGACGGCAAGATCTCGGCCGAGGAGCTGCTGGCGCTGGAGCAGGCCGGCTGCCCCACCTGCGGCTCCTGCTCGGGCATGTTCACCGCCAACAGCATGAACTGCCTGTGCGAGGCCCTGGGCATGGCCCTGCCCACCAACGGCACGCTGCTGGCCACCAGCGCCGAGCGAAAGAAGCTCTACCAGCGCGCCGCCGAGCGGATCGTCGCAGATGGTGCTGCGAGTTCGAGAAGCTCGGCGAGGGCCACGGCCTGCTGCCCCGCGAGATCGTCACGGCCGACTCGATCGACAACTCGATGGTGCTCGACATGGCCATGGGCGGCAGCACCAACACGGTGCTGCACATGCTGGCCATCGCCCACGAGGCCGGCGTCGCCTACGACATGGAGCGGATCAACGAGCTGAGCCAGCAGACGCCGAACGTCTGCAAGGTCGCCCCCAGCAGCCACTACCACGTCGAGGACGTCCACAACGCCGGCGGCATTCACACCATCCTCGGCAGCGTCGCCCGCGGGCGGCCGGGCCTGCTGAACCTCGACTGCCCCACCGTCACCGGCAAGACGCTGGGCGAGAACATCGCCGAGTACGACCTCCGCGGCGAAGACGTGTCAAGGAGGAAGCGCTGGAGCTGGCCGCCGTCACGGCCGCCGGCGTGCGGAACGTCCGAGGGGATGAGCGTCGCCGCGCCGGGCCGACTCGATCCGCGACCTGACGCCCGGCCGACCTCGGCTTCGACCCGTCCGACTGCATCCGCGAGGTCGAAAACGCCTACAGCCAGGAGGGCGGGCTGGTGATCCTCTACGGCAACCTGGCCCCGAAGGGGCCGGTGGTCAAGGCCGCCGGCGTGCGGCCCGAAATGCTGCAGCACTCCGGCCCGGCCGTGATCTTCGAGTCCGAGACCGACGCCTACGACGGGCATCGTCGGCGGCAAGGTCAAGGCGGGCGACGTGGTGGTCATCCGCTACGAAGGCCCCCGCGGCGGACCGGGCATGCAGGAGATGCTCGCCCCGACCACCGCCATCAAGGGCGTGGGGCTGGACGACTCGGTCGCCCTGATCACCGACGGCCGCTTCTCCGGCGGCACGGCCGGCGCCTGCATCGGCCACGTCAGCCCCGAGGCCGCCGCCGGCGGCCCGATCGGCCTGCTGCAGCCGGGCGACGTCATCGAGATCGACATCCCCGCCCACACGCTCAACGTGCGGCTCAGCGACGAGGAGCTCGCCCGCCGGGCGAAGCAGTGGAAGCCCCGCCCGCCCCGCTTCAAGACCGGCTGCCTGGCCAAGTACGCCGCGATGGCCACCAGCGCCGACACCGGCGCGGTGCTGAAGTGGGACTGAAAACGTCACTCCTTATCGTGAGTCTCAAGGGGCTGGGTCTGCGCTGCGCGTGAATGGGGGGCGGCCGCACGACCCCAACGAAGAACCAGCCGGCGCAACTGATGATCCATTCGCCGACCGAAACGCAAGTACGCCCGCAACTCAACGCGCACGGGCACGTCCCAATGGTTGCGGCCGATCAACACGTCTTCGCCGCCAATCGGCTTGCTGTGGCTCATGGACTGATCCCCTCCCCTCCTCAGTTTCTACTACGGAGGATCGTCCGGCACGGTTCGAAAAAGCCTGCCGCCACGGTGCAGACAGGCCCGGTAAGAGGATCCTTCCCCTCGCCGGGCGTTCTGCTAGAAAATGGACGAAACGTGTCGTACCCGCGGTAGGTGCACTGCCGCACCCAGAGGTAGCAGTGCAACTGCCACCCTTAACACGAGCTTAACGTTCTCCGTGGTGGAAACCTCTTTCACCTCCGCCACGGTGTTCCGGCTTGGTTGCCGACCGCAGCAGTCTCAGGATTTCCGCCTGCTGCGTTTCGAGCGCGGTCAAGCGGGCCTCGATCGATCGATGGCCGGCGGCCGGCTTCTTGGCCTCGCACTTCTTGGCTTCGTGCTTTTTGACCTCGCACTTCTTGACCTGGTGCTTCTTCCCGCACGTGCAGGCCGCAGGAGTCTTCGCTCCACATTTGGGGCACGCCACGGCCGCTGGCTTCCTCATGCCCGACTTGCCGCCATCGAAACCCGTGCTGGAAACCCAGACGCGCACTTTACCGTCGGGGGGGCCTCTGTGACCGCCGAACATCCCCGCCCCCGCCATTCCCATCGGCCCCATGCCGGGATGCGGACCCATCGGCCCCATGCCGAATCCCATGCCGGGATGTGGACCCATCGGGCCCATGCCGGGATGCTGACCCATCGGGCCCATGCCGGGATGCTGCCCCATCGGCCCCATGCCAAGTCCCTTGCCGGGATGCTGCCCCATCGGCCCCATGCCAAGTCCCTTGCCGGGATGCTGCCCCATCGGCCCCATGCCGGGACGGCCGGATTGGCCGCGGAATTGGCCCATTTTCGCGCGGACAGCCCGCACCCCGTCCGACAGCGGCCGCTTCAGCTCACCGAACCTTGTCGCCAGAAACCTTTGCAGGTGGCGCACGCCAACCGTAAACTCATCGAAGCTCAGCTTGCCGTCCTTGTTTGTGTCGAGACGCTGGAAGAGCACTCTCGGGTTGAACATGGGAGGCACCGCGGCTCTGCCCACGGGCTTGCCCACGCGGCGACCTTGCAGAGCCGCGCCCTTCGAAGCCCCGGCCGGACGGTTGACGACCAGCGTGCCGCCGTTGATGATTACGGTTCCGCCGTTGACGATCAGATTGCCGTTAACGACCACCGTGCCCGCCTGAGCCGGACGAGGCCCCTTCCCCATTGGTCCAGGGCCTTTTGCCATTGGGCAAGGCCGTTTTGCCATCGGACAAACGCCCTTCGCCATCGGGGAATGAACATTCGGTCGAGGGCCGCGGCCTTCAATCCGAAGCGTTCCTCCGGCCACATTTGTCTTCCCTCTGTACGTGTTGCTGCCCGTGAGGGTCAGCGTTCCGCGACCGAGCTTGGTCAGGCCGCCGGGGCCTTCCGGCCGCGCACCGGGGTGTCGAGCATTGATGGCTGCAAACAACTCCCGTTTGCTGATCTTGCCATCGCGGCA